>CAZYKP010000018.1:0-57405 GCA_964648025.1 uncultured Pirellulales bacterium
CCCTGAAAAGTCTTCGACGAAGCGGGGCGTTTCGTCCGACAATCCAGGCTTCCGTCCT
The DNA here is from genome assembly GCA_964648025.1 of uncultured Pirellulales bacterium. Classification (GTDB taxonomy): domain Bacteria; phylum Planctomycetota; class Planctomycetia; order Pirellulales; family Pb10988; genus CAZYKP01. The sequence continues at coordinate 59 of CAZYKP010000018.1, forward strand.
GGGGCGAAAACTTCTCCGAGGGTCAGTCGGCGTTTGATTGGCAGTGGAGTTTTTTGATAGCTTGGGCCAACAAACGAATACCCTCCTGAATGCGATTGGGAGGCTGAACGCCGAAGCTGAGGCGAATGGTATTGCCCGGCGGATCAACCGGCTCAGCTGGAAAGGCATATTCGCCTGGCACGTATAAGACACCCTCGCTGATGGCTCGTTCAAAAAGCTGACCGCGTGGCCCGGTATCGATTTCCTTCGGCAGGGTCAGCCACACATAAAGTCCGCCGGTCGGCTGAATCCAGTCAACGCCTGGAACTCCCCCAAGGTGTTCTTGCAGTGCCTGCAGCATCGCCTGAAGTTTCTGCAGGTAAACCTGACGCAGTGTCTGCACTTGTGGTTGGAGAAGGCCCTCGCTCAAGACCCTCGCCATCAGGTGTTGAGCAAAGTTAGGGCTGCCGAAATCAAGATTGCCCTTCAGGGCGCAGACAGGCTGGACGAGGTCTTTGGGCAACAGCCCAAAACCGACACGCAATCCCGGTGAGAAGGATTTTGAGAAGGTTTGGGTGAAAATGACCGTCTGCCCAGTGGAATCAAAGGAACGCAAGCTGGGCAGATCCTCGCCGACATAGCGAAGCTCCCGATAGGCAGCGTCTTCGATGATGTGGATTCGCCCTTGGCGGGACCAGCGTTGGGCGATCTCCACAATCGCCGCGCGGCGGTCATGCGAGAGCGTGATGCTGGAGGGATTGTCGAAGTAGCTCACGACATAGATGGCTTTGACCTTCCCCAACCGCCCCTCGGCCTCCAGCCGCACCAACTGCTGCTCCAGCGCCTCAGGGATCAATCCCTCTTGATCCATCGCTACCCCAACCGCCTGGGCCCCTAACCCACGCAGGACACCCAAATAGACAAAATAGGTGGGGGCTGTACAAAGGACAATATCCCCTGGGTCGAGCAAGCAGTCGCTCACCAGATGCAGCAACTGGTTGCTTCCTGCGGTCACCACCACCTGATCGACCGAAAGCCCTGTTTGTTCGGCCGTCAAGCCATCAGCAGCTAGAACTTGCTCCAGCAGCAGTTTCCTCAGCTGAGGATAGCCCGGAGTGGTCCCGTACTGCAGGGCGGCATGAGCGGAGGGTTCCTCGGCCATCAACGTCTGGAGGGCGTGGCTGGTGGCCTCTGCTGGCAAGGTGTGCTGATCAACAAACCCGGCCGCCAAGGAAATCAGTTGAGGCTGCGCCAACGCACGTTCCATCAAAGCGCTGATGGGCTGGTCAGCAGACTGCATCGCCCTTTGGCTGAGATGAGTTCTCGCCGGATTGAGCGTTGGTTGCGCGAGAGGATTCGACTCAGTTGAGGTCTGCCCGTGCAAAGACATACCACCTCGGGGACTAGAGAGAACATCGGCCGGCCGCATGGTCGCTTCCACACTGTGGACCCGACCTCGGCCCGCAAAGATTGCAAAAGGAAGGTCTTGATCGGCTTAGTGCCCCCCCAGACAGGGGTTAACGGGCACCCCAGCCTGGCTTCGGGCCAAGAAGATCTTGGCCGAGGCCTCTTTTAGTCTATCGACCTCCCCTGAGCCCAGCCAATGTGCCCCTCAAAGTGCCCATCCCAGACTGACAAGCTGCCGGCAACACCAACTTGCCCTCCGCTCTGGCCCAGCAAGTCTCCAGACCGGCAAGTCTCCAGACTGGCAAGTTTCTTGCCGAGCAAGCCTCTGGCCAAGAACATCTTGGCCAGATCTCTTGGATGGGTCGGCTAGCGGCGTGGCCCGGCTTCGGGATCCGGCTGCTGAGCGAGGGAGGCTGGGGACCGACTGGGATCCTGGCTGGGGGGTTGACCCTTGCGAGACGGCTGCGGCTGTGGCACTTGGGTCCGGCTGGCTTGGAGACTTTCCCGATAGATGCGTTCCTGCCGGTCGAGCATCTCATCGGTACGCTCGAAGTTGATCACCTCGGGGGCCAGATCAGGCGACTGCTGGAAGGACATTCCATAAATCCGCCATCCCATCGGTTCCCGACGCAGCAGCCAGGTCATGGTGTCTTCCTCAGGCTGAGTGCCCAAAGTTGGGGGATCCTTCCAACTGACCTCCACCTTGGCATAATCCTCCAACACCTTGACATCCCGGATGCGAAACTCCGCTCCCTCCTTGCCTGGCGGGTCAACAACAACTCCTTGTTCCTGGGCTCCCTCAATGACTTGGCGAGTCATGGCCTCACGCGCGATTTCCTTGTTGCCGTCGCGGACAGCCGCCAGAAACCGCCGACAGACTTCCTCAGGACCCTCCACACTCGCGGTCTCACTCGCCTCGCCCGCAGCCTCAGCTTGGTCGGGTTGATCCGGGGAGTCGATGGCAGCGGTTCCCGATCCACAGCCAGGAAGTCCTGCTAGAGCTGAGACCAGAAGCACCAACGCCGGCAGCCCAACCCGGCAAGCTGTGAGAGTCGCTCTCGAGACCGTTGAAGTCGAGAGTTTGGTAGCTGTTTGTACCCAGACAGAACATGTTGTTCTTGGCAACTTCTTCAAGACAAGAATCGGTGGCATGCCACGTAGCCCTCCTGGCGTGTCAACCAGTCGCGGGAAACCAGTCCCTCGACCAAAGCTCAGATCGACAGAATAGGACCGCAAGACTCTTTGGTGCCCCTGCAAGACAGACCCCGCCGTCTTCAGCCGCCCAATCTTCGTGGACAGAGGACGAGAATCCCAACGGCAAATCCCAGCGAGTCGACCAATGACCGTCGATGATCGGCGGGCAGTCTCCGAGAATCACCCAGTCAGGTCAAGGCGAAGTTCCCAGTCACAGCAGCCGAGCTGCCGACGAGCAAGGACCCACCGACTGAACAAGCCCTCACCTTCAAGCCCTTGACGCCAGGCGTTTCGACAACCCGCTCTGCCAACGGGCAACCGGACAAGCCAGCAAACCAAACAGCTAGCAAACCGAGCGACTGGCAATGTGATCCGGGTTTGGGAAAATACAATAAGACAGAACAAAGCTGGTGAATTGCCAACCGGTGTCCCTTGGGGACCCGAGTTTCGGATGACTCCATGAGTCCCCTCCGGAGTGTTTTGCGTCGATTCCATGTTTCCCAGGAGATTTTTCCTATGCAATCCAATGCTTTTGTCCCGAGTCTCCCAGATCTCGGCACACTCTCCCGGGAACAGGCACAAACTGGTGTCCCACAAACCGTGGCATTGCCAGCTCAACAGGTTGGGGCTCAGCAACCCCTCGCTCAACGCTCTGGTGTTGAGGGATCTGGGAGCAAGAGTCTCTTGGCGGCGGTGATGGGGGTCTGTCTCGGTGTCGCGGTGTTGTTGGCCGGCGGCTCTGAGGCTGCAGCGGCCGCGGACCAGGGCTCCAACCCACGTCAGTTCTTCTCCCCGTGGCAGGCGCCTGCTCACGGCCGGTTCAATTACTCGGTGTGGTATTTCTTGCCTAACCCTGGCCCAAAAACCTACCGTTATCACTATGTGATTTATTACCCAAAACATGCTGACTTTGTGTACTTCTACAACCCGCACAGGCAGCAGTTCTGGGCAAGAGGGGCGACTGCCCCAGGCCGAAACCAACCCTGGTTTTGGGTGATCAATCCAGCAGCCCGGGCCGGGACCATTGCGGCGATTCCGGAATCGGCGTATCTCCCCAAGGCCGATCCGGTATTGCCGGGCACGCAAGATGGCCATCGGATTGTCTCACCCATGACCCCGGGCATTGTGCGGGGAAAACGGTTAACGGCCACGCCGGGAAACTTACCTCCGGCTGAGGATCTCTCCCCGAGACGGGTGACCAAGCCACGCGTGGACCGTCCTCTGGTGTTCGCTGAGAATCCTGCGTCCACGGCAGCCGCGGCGGTCCGCACTCCCGGGACCGACCCCAAGACAGTTCGAGTCGGCAGTCAGCCTCGTTTCGGCCAGCCCTCCCCAACAGCATGGGGCGAGTCTCAGACGTCGGAGAAACGCCCCAAGAGCCAACTGCAGGGAGGCCAACCGAAGAACCAGTGGGAGGAGTTCCCTGTCGAGGAGATCACCGTGCCCGAGGCAGGTCGGCACGGAGTTTATGCCGGACCGGGCTGGAGAAGAGTGGGGCCGAGCCGCTATGACGTGAGGTCATCAGGTTACGCCATCCCACCGCGTCCGTCGTTTCGCTCAGAAGTCATCACAACCATCCAGCGGCGGTGGATTTCCACCACTCGAAACACGGTTGTCTTCCGGCATGGAATTCCAGTGATCGTCCCGATTTACAGTGGATACTGGATCGAGGTGCCGGTCACGCGACACCGAATCTTGCCGAACTACTACTAAGTGAACTCTCCCAGATGTGGCCCCGCGCACCAAGATCTTGCTGTCCGGTTGTCCGTTGCCACAAGATCTGGAACATCCGCCACAATCTGGCACAATCTGGCACAGTTGAGCTAACGGAATAAGCAAGAATCGCTTGTCGGATTCCCGGAAAGAAGTGAGGGATTTGTCGCTCAGAGAGGAGCAAGCCACGGTGCAAGGCCCTGCCCATCGCCTCAGTGTGATCTTTGAGCAGGTCGAGGAGGGGGTGCTCGGTTGAGCCTTGGGAGTGTCAGTGACTACCAGCAGAGACCATCGAACGCCTAGGCAGATGAACTGCTCCAGGTTCCAGATTTCCTTGAGAAATAGCCACGGCCGATCGTTCCATCGATCGGCCGTGGCTTATGCAGCTTTGAACCGTTGTACGGTCTCCCCGATCCTTGGGGCAGTAGTGTCATCGGTCAATCTGTGAGGTCGGCATGAATCGTTTCAGCAGGTCTTGCCGATCTTTCTTGGGTTGTGGACCTGTGCTGGCTTTGGGCCACCGACTGCCAAAATCCCAGGAAACGGACCACTAGAAGGGTGGTTCAGTCAGGGGAGCGAGGCTGGGTGCGATGTAGGGTGGCTCCGACGACGGAGCCGAGAGGCCCGGTCCAGAGTCGTCAAAGCGGCCGAGGTCGCCACCGGGAGTCGGAGTGGGCAGGCCCGGAGCCTCTTCAGGCGGAGTCAGCCCGGGGAACTCCGGCCTCTGCTCAGGCTCATCAGGGGTCGTCCCCTCCGGCGAGGTGCCCTCTGAGCCGGGCAGGTCGGGCAATTTCGGAGCCTCAGGGTCGTCCTTGGACTCCTCCTCGGGTTCTGCCACCTCAGGTGGCGGGATCTCTGGGATGACATAGGCGTTGCCCGGGGTGGTCGGCTCCAGTTGGGCATTGCCCGGAACGCCCGAGTTCAGCGGACCCCGGTCATCCAGGAGGGTGTCGACCCAGGTCTCATAGCAACCACAGCACTGGCCATACCAGTCACGGGGGCCTTCTCGGTAGCCAAAGCAAGGATAGAGATACCGATAGGGACCGGTCTCGGGGGTATAACCTCCCAAAGGCCGATCGCGAAGCCACTCACGTGGCCCACGGTACTGCTTTTTGCCCCCGGCGTGGCAGTAATGATCATTACAATGACTCTTGCGATGGAAGACATTGAGGAACTTCCACCAAGAACAGCCCTGATGCCGACTCTGGTGACCACAGATTCCTGAGTGACCACAGATTCCTGAGTGACCACAGATTCCTGAGTGATCACAGCAGTCTGTCTGACCACAGTGATCACCCAAGCCGCGGCCACCCCGGGATCGCTCGCTGAAGGGTGGGCAGCCGGGACCGCCTTGTTGGGTGCAAGCAAGTCGTTGGCACTCATAGAAGAAGATCCGGCCGATGAAGCCACACTCACGGCAAGTCTGGATGCCGTCTTTGTAGGTGGCACACTGACCGACGCCATGCAGGCTGCCGCAATCGCCGTTGACGCAACGGCCTTCTCCTCGGCGTCCACAGCCGCCACCGCCATAGCAAGTGCGGCAGTAGGTCGGGAAATCCATGTGGTAAGTGCTGTAGGGCCAGACGGCGTTACGGTAGACGGCCTCGCTGGCCCTTTGCAAACGCTCTGCCTCAGTGAGCGTGGGAGTTTCGTAGGTTGTGGGGTCGATGATATCGGGCTCTTCTTCTTGCAATGGGAGAAGTTGGCCAGGCTCAGCCGGTTGGGAAAACTGCGCCTGAGCCGGAAGGCCCATTGCCAAGATCAGTGCCCCGCCGAGGATAACGGCCTGAGGCGTGAATATGTTCATGCGAGGGAAACTCCTTTTGGGTGGGACCGACTCCGGTGGCCGACCTCCAAGGTGTGCGACCTGAAGCCCGGATGCGAAGGTCCGACGATAGATTCCTGAAGTCGATTCCAGCTTTCGGGGATATCTGCGGGGCAGCGGTCGTCGGCAGCCAGAGCGGTTTCGGTGGCAACTGGCCGTCGATGCCCACAGAGTCCTCCATCAAAACCATGGCTTGCGTCTGGGCGGAGGCAACTTTCCCACACAGAATTTTCCAGGTCCCAGGTAACACCAGGCCAGCGGATCACCGTTGATCCGGGCTGCTCTCCTTCCCAGGCCGGATCGTTCAGGTCCCTATTCCCCTGATTCAGACCTTCCTGCCGACCCGGCAAGAACCCTTGCCAACTCAGAGAACCCAAAAGCGAACTGACCTTCCCCAAGCAACACGATCCCGCTCAGCAACACGATCCTGCTCAGCAACACGATCCTGCTCAGCAACACGATCCTGCTTGGAAAAGTGATCCCTCTTAAAAAAGCGATGCTGCCCACGGGAACAGTCCGCCCCAGGGAATGATCTCAGAGGGGCTGCTAGGAGTTCGTATCGAACAGTCAGGAGACCAATTTTGCAGAAAACTCCGACGCTTCTGGCTGCAGCAACCAGGAGGGGTTTGCCTGAAGAGGCAAATAGATCGGTTTGAGACTCTTGAGAAACGACACAGCCTCGGAAGCCAAGAACCACACGGCAAGCCCGATCTCATCCCACCGATCAAGCGGATCAGGTCGACAAGCGACTTGAAGTCGTGGAACCCGCCGAATCGGTCGGGGCTGAGAAATCCTCGCATACTCCGCCAGAACGTGCGATTTTCCTCAATCGTTCGAACTTCTGGCCAACTGACTCCCAAAGATTTGAGGCGGGCTGTTGAACCCTTGGGAGTTTTGGTTGACCGAGAACTGCGGCAACGATGCCACCGAGCCGGAACTGCAACATCGCTGCCGCAGGAACAGCCCAGATTCGCGGCATCTTAGGCAACTTGCTGGAAGGCGAAGCTTCTGGTGACCCCATCCCTTTTTGGTGTTTCACCGGAGCCGAAAACCTGAAGGTTCTCTGCAGATGAAATGCAGCGGTGTTACCACCCAAGATGGTTGCCGGTGGCAGTCTTGCCATCGATGCACAAGAACTCCGCTGCCGATGGCGGGGTGCTCAGGCGGCTTTCTCGTTGGGCTGGGCAGTCGTTCTGCTGCGGCCTTCTATGGCGAAGAACGCACTGATGGCATCAACAACTCGCTGTTGTTCTTGACCGGTGAGTTCTGGGAAAATGGGTAAGGCTAAGACTTCTTGGCAAGCAAGACTGGTCTGAGCAAGAGGCTTTTCGGCTTGTTGGAGGTTGGCGAAGCATTCCTGACGGTGCACGGGAATCGGATAGTAGATCTCGGTGCCGATCTCCGACGCGGCCAGATGCGCTCGGAGGGCATCGCGGCGGCCAGGGCCAGAAACGCGGATGACGTATTGGTTCCAGACGTGCCGCCGGTCTGGAGCGAAATGAGGAAGTTGAATCTCGCCAACCAATCCAGCCTGACGAAACAACTCATGATAGCGTTTGGCATTCTCGCTGCGTTGATGAGTCCAGCGATCCAAGTGAGGCAGCTTGACGTTGAGCACGGCCGCTTGAAGGGAATCCAGACGGCTGTTGATGCCAACTAAACGATGGTGATATCGGGGCTTCATCCCATGGACCCGCAACAGCCGAACCCGCTCGGCCAACTCCGGATCATTGGCGACGACCATGCCCCCATCGCCAAAACAACCCAAGTTTTTGGTTGGGTAAAAACTGAAGCAAGCCAAGTCCCCCAGAACACCACACCGACGCCCTCGGTATTCTGCGCCGAGCGACTGAGCGGCATCCTCAACAATCGCGAGTCGGAAACGGGCGGCCAGCCGCCACAGGGGCTCCATCTCAGCGCACTGGCCGTACAAGTGCACAGGCATGATGGCACGAGTCCGAGCGGTGATCGCCCCGGCAACGCTTTCAGCGTCGATGTTGCACGTCTCCGGGTCAATGTCCACAAAGACCGGCATCGCCCCGGTCTGCCAGATGCTGCCCGCCGAGGCGAAAAAGGTAAAGCTGGGAACGATCACTTCGTCGCCCGGTCCAATCCCCAGAGCCAACAACGCCAGCAACAAGGCATCGCTGCCTGAGGCGCAGCCGACAGCCGCACGGGCATCACAGTAGTTGGCGATGGATTGCTCCAGCTGTTCCACCTCGGGTCCCAGGACGAACTTCCCCGACTGGCAGACCGAATCCATCGCCGCCTGAATCTCAGGCAACAGCGGATCGTGCTGCCGACGCAAGTCCAACAACGGGACCGGCGTCCGCTCAGGAATTGGGGACCGAGACCGCAGACGAACGTATTCCGATGGACTTGTCGACGCCATAGCAGCGACTCCCTTCGCTGGCGGAGAAAACAACCGCCTACCAATCATTGGCGGGCGTGGGGAGAGGTCATTCGAGTTTGAACGAACGCCGGAGGCTAAACCCTTGTGGAGGAGCTGATCAAGAGCGGTTTTTCCCCAATGCCAAGCGCCCAAGGCGGATCCGGAACGCAGGCGGATCTGATCCCCGATCCGATGGGAGGTCAACCTAACGCCGGGCAGCAGGTGCGGGGGGTCAGCGTTGGAAAACTGGACCGTCAGCGCGTCAGACTCGGCCGGGGTGGGACAGCACAGCTCTACTTCGGCTTGACGACGCGCACGTGGAGTTCCTGCAGCTGACGTTCCTCGACTGAGCCTGGGGCTTCGGTCATCAGGTCGGTCGCCTGCTGGGTCTTGGGGAAGGCGATCACGTCACGGATGTTCTCGACCCCAGCAAAGAGCATCACCCAGCGGTCGACACCCAGGGCGATGCCACCGTGGGGTGGGGCGCCGAATTGCAGAGCGTCTAGCAAAAAGCCGAAGCGTTCTTTGGCGGAGTCTTGATCAATCCCGAGCAACTGAAAGACTTGGCTTTGCGTGGCAGCATCATGGATTCGGATGGTCCCGCCGCCTGCTTCAGAGCCGTTGATGACTAAGTCGTAAGCCACCGCTCTTGCTGTTTGGGGGTTCTCCGCCAGCGTCGGAACGTCTTGAGGACGCGGGGCGGTAAACGGGTGGTGCATGGCATCCCAGCGGTTCTCGTCTTCGTTCCACTCGAACATGGGAAACTCAACAACCCACGAGAAATGCATCTGCCCAGGTTGGTACAGTTGCAGATCCTTGGCGATCCGCCGACGCAGACCGTTGAGAGCTTTGCAGGTCAGATCCCAGCTGCCGGCGATGAAGAACAGCATGTCCCCGGGCTTGGCATCCGCCCTGCGGACGATCTCCGGCAGAAAATCTTGGCCGATTTTGGTACCCGGACCGGTCAGCTCGCCGTTGGGCTGGACTTTGATAAAGGCCAATCCTTGACAACCGAAGTCAGCTCGGACGAACTCCTCCAGTTCCTTAAAAACTTTCGTGGTATACTTGGCGCAACCTCCTGGAGCACAAAGCCCGCGGACGTAGTTGCCCGCCTCGGCAACCTGGCGAAAGACCTGAAAATCCGTTTGGGCAGCAAAATCGGTCACATCGAAGATTTCCATGCCATAACGCAGGTCCGGCGCGTCATGCCCAAAACGTCGCATCGCCTCATCGTAGGTCATCCGCGGCAGTGGAGTCTCCACCTCCAGACCAAGCACCTCCCGGGCCACTCGGGCAACCAGGCCGTCGATCACAGCCATCACATCGTCTGCCTCGACAAAGGACATCTCCAAATCCAGTTGGGTGAACTCCGGCTGGCGATCAGCCCTCAAATCTTCATCACGAAAACAGCGAGCGATCTGCATATAGCGGTCGTAGCCCGCAATCATGAGGATCTGCTTATAGAGTTGGGGCGATTGTGGAAGCGCATAGAAGTGTGCCGGGTGAACTCGGCTGGGCACCAGGTAGTCGCGGGCGCCTTCGGGCGTGCTGCGTCCGAGGATCGGCGTCTCGATCTCGATGAAGCCGAGTTCGTCGCAGTAGTCCCGCATGGTTTTGGTGATGCGGTGCCGAAGCCGCATGGCCGTCTGGAGTTCGCCTCGCCGGAGATCGAGGTAACGATACTCCAGACGAATCTTTTCACCAGGCAGGTCTTTGGCGGAGGGCTGAACAGGACAAACCTCGCTGCGGTTGAGCAGCTCAAGCTGTCGGGCGCGGAGCTCAATTTCGCCGGTGGCCAATTTGGGATTGACGGTCCCCTCGGGCCGATGAGCGATTTGGCCACTGACGCGAATGACATATTCGGACCGAAGCGTCCGAGAAAGCTGCACCACGGCCTCTCCGCTCTCGGGACTGAAGACCACCTGGGTCTTGCCATATCGGTCCCGCAGATCGATGAACAGGCTCCCTCCGTGATCTCGGTAGGTATCAACCCAACCACATAAGGTGACGGTGTCTCCGACGTGCTCGGCGGTCAGTTCGCCACAGGTATGAGTCCGCATCACGGTGGGCATCCTCCAACAATTTCAGGAAGGGCGGCGAGGAAAAGAGCCGTCATTCTAGGAAGACACCCCGCAAGCGCGAAGGTTCTCTTGACAAGACCAAAACCCACGCAACGGACCGACCCTCCAGGCCACTGCAAACCAAGGCAAGCCACCGCAGGACACCCAAGTCAACCCACTGCTTAGCAGTTTGTGGCCTTTCCAGAGGAGCTGGGCCGAACCTTCCTGAAGGAGAAGGCCCGTTGGCCTGAATGTCCTGTGACCGGCTCCCTGCGTGCTTGAGGCATTATCGCCGGGCCTGCAGCATCGCAGCTTGGGCTTTGGCCTCCTCGGCCTCGTTGATCAGCCCTGCTCGTTGGCAAATCACACTCAACTGGGTGTAGCTGAACGGATCCTCAGGTTCCAGTTCGACGGCTTTCTGAGCATGGGCAACGGCCTCTTCTGCCTTTCCGAGGCCGGTCAGATGCTTAGCGATGGCGAGATGTGCCAGCGTAAAGTTGGGGTCTTGCTGGATAATGGTCCTCAAGAGTTCGACAGCTTCTTCCAGCTTGCCTTCTTCCTTGAGTTTGTCTGCTTCGTCGTAAAGTTTGTTGAGGTCATTGGTCTCGGTCATCGAAGGCACCTCAAGCGGTGGAGGGGTCTGGTGGTTTCGTCCAGGTCCCGTTGGGATGGTCAGGGCCTGCGCACCGTTATCATAGCCGCCCAACGGCTGGGGAGTAGGGGTCGCCAACAAGCAATCGGCTCCTGGGTGCGGTGGAACCGTTTCCGAGCAAAGGCGCTGCTTGGAAACCAAGGGCCCCGATGGGCCTGGTCCGGCCAAAACCGACGCTGCAGGCAGTTCGTGGGGGGAGTTCAGGCCCTCTGGCTTGGGAAAGGCCATCGAGGATTCTCAGCAATTGAGAAACTCTAGCCACAGTGAAACCCTAGCCCCAGTGAAATCTCAGCCAGGGTGAAATCTCAGCCCCAGTGAAATCTCAGCCAGGGTGAAATCAACAACCACCACCGGCGTTCGCACCGGGCAGGAAGGCAGTCCCGATGGTCGCCGGTGGTGGTTAGGGAGGCAGAGGAGGAAAGCGACCAACCCTCAGCCAGGCTACTTTGGAACACAACAGCTGGCCCGGATCAGCAGGCCCGCCATTGTTCCAAGGCTTGAACAGCAGCTCTTGACCGGTTGGTCAGAGTCGGTTGGTTGTGCTCGCAAGCTCAGTCGCGGACAGCCAGGCGACCGTTCCTGAAGGCACGAACTCTGACTTCAAAATCGCAGCACTGCCAGGTGAAGTTCCACAAGCCCACCCCAATCAACGGATCCCGGAACGTCACACACGGCTGCTCCGACAAACACTGGGCCGGCAGGCACACCTCAACAGTGCGTTGGCAGCCGGTGCACGGATCGCAGATCGTCAACGTCGTGGGAATCCGCTGACACGGATCCAACTGACCGATCCCTCCGGGAAACGCCGAGGGATCGAAGTGAAACTGAGGAGCCACCCCGGGACCGGCCGGGTGAAGACCAGGTGTCCCTGGCAGGACTGGGCCCGGGAGGACCATCGCAGGCCCAACAGGCGCCGGCACGGCACCGTTAGGCAAAGCACCGTTAGGCAAAGCGCCGTTAGGCAAAGCACCGTTAGGCAAAGCACCGTTAGCAGGCGGCGCTGTTGGGGGGCTCTCCTGCAGGGCGGCTGGGTTGACCAACAAGGACCTGGCATCGAGCTGGGCCCGCCGAGCCTTCCGCATCCGGCCGGCTGCGGCCTCATCGGCATCAAGGAACATCCCGCCAGCGATGAGGCCGATCATCGCCAGGGGTAGACACTCTCGTAGCAATACCATCGTCAATTTCCTCGGTTTGTTGCGTTTTCTGCAGCCAAGGCAGCTCCTTTCGTGTCAACCACTGGCTGCTTACGTCTTTCACCATCACCCTTTCTTTCGAGACTAATCACTCCCTTGCCCTGTCAAACTCAGAAACCCAATGAACAACAAACACATAGGAGAACGATCCTCTCACAACCCCACTGCCCAACAAAGCCAGACAAACTCGCCGTCAAAGGAACGATAGGACCAAGCCGACAGGACTCAGCCGACAAGCGCAACCCCAAAAACACAACTGCAACAAAACCCAGACAGGCCCGAGCGAGACAGACCCGACCGAGACAGACCCGACCGAGACAGACCCGAGCGAGACAGGCCGATCCAAAAAGTCTCGTTCAGGAAAAAGACATCGAGGCGAGCGTATCGGGCTAAGTGGCCTCGGGACGCTCGCCTCGGGGATATCTGAATGAGTCGGCACCCGACAGAGCGTGGGGTTCGCGGGGTGCTGCTGGCCTCTGCGTTCAGCTGGTCGGTCAGTCCGGTTTGGGAGCGGTTGCCCCGAGTGTGTTGAGTCGCTCCAGGATTTCGACCGCCCGTTTGGCTTCTTCGGTTTTGCGAAAGCTCAGACGCTCGGCGGCCTCTCGGTTCATCGCCCTGCCTTGGCCACGGTCGACGGCACTCTCCTGCGGGTCGTCACTCTCGGGCCAGTCCCAATCGTCGGTGCGGAAACTTGGCAGTGGCGACCAGGGCTTGCCGTTGACCTTCAGGTTTCCCAACGGGCTCCTCGACCAGGCATAACGCACAGCTGCCGGCTCTCTGACCAGCGGACTCCACACATAGACTTTGGTCGTATCAAAATTCTTGTTGGCCACATTCCAAATCCCCGCATCCTTCTTCAGCGGGTAGGCGGCGTGGGCCACATAGAACTTCCCGGACTCGTCGGAAATCGAGAACCCTTCCGGAACCGTCGACATGTCGTCGGGCATGACCGGCTTATCGAAGGAGAGCAACATGCGATCGCCAACCCGCTGGGCCGAGACAAGTGATGCTGTGTCCCAGCCGATTTTCAGGCCGTAAACTCGGTTGAGAGCCCAACGCACCGCACGAACGCCGTGTGCCTGCTTTTTGAAGGGATGCAAGCCCGGAATCTGAATATCGTAGGCAGGCAGGAAGGCCGTCTTGTCGGGATCGCCAAGATCGGCCAGCCCACGCCTCTGGGCCTCACGGATGTACGCGGCGGGCGAAACGGACCAAACCTCAAAATTCTCGCGCGTCTGCGGAATGCCACCGGCACAGAAACCAATGATCCCCACCGGAAGATCGGGGTCATCAAAATCTTCACGCCAACCCTCGACCATCAACTTGGTGAGAACTCGATAGCGGCGAGGCCGACAATTCGACTGGATGGCGTTATTGTAACCTTGATGGAACAGCACGCCTTTGATGTTCAGTCCCTTGAAGACTCCGAACATGCCGTTGTAGCAGGCCCCGGCATCACTGGGGCTGCGTCCGGGCACACTCCAGGAGCGGAGATTTTGACGGGTGGGCTTGGGCGGCAGTTCATCCTCGGCCACACCTTTCTTGCGGAGGTTTGCGACGCTCTTCTCCCATTTGTCGATGAGTTTCCCGACAGCGGCATCCCAATCGAACTCGGCCCGGCGTTTCTCCACGGACTCGGCATAGCGGGCCGCCAACGGATGGTCGTCGAACTGACGACGAGGCACCAAACTTTCAATCGATGCGCCACCACGCGCGTTGTCGATGATCCCGATAGGGATCTGCAGCGCCCTTTGGAGTCTTGAGGCGAAGCAATAGCCGATCGCCGAGAAGCCGCCAGCGGTCTCAGGTGTGCAAACGGTCCAGCCTTCGACCTTGTTTTCAGGCAGATCTTTTTGGAGCGAATACGATTCGTTGGGGGAGATGCGGATTTGACGCAACAGCGGCAGATGGGCCTGAGCCCGCTCCAGTTCGGCGTTCAATGTTCTGGCGAGACCCCAGGCCATGTTGCTCTGGCCATTCATCACCCAGATGTCGCCGACGAGGATGTTCTCCAGTTCGATCTTTTCGTCGTCGGAGGCCACTGTCAGCGTCTTCCCAATGGCATCGGCTGAGTGAGGTGCGAAGGTGACCTCCCAACGGCCGGTTGTCTGGTCGGCGACCGTCTCCGCGTTCTTCCCCCCGAACCCAACGGAGATCGTCTCGCCCGGCTCCGCCCAACCCCAGATCCTAATCGGCTTGTCACGCTGCAACACCATGTTGCTTGAGAAGATCCGATGGGTCTTCAACGCGCCGGCGTCGCAAACTGTGCACAACCCCAGCATGAGAGAAAACATCAATACGCTTTTGCTCACAACCGTTCCCCTATTGACATCGGGCTGGTGAAGGTCTCGTTGATTCCGCTGAATGACTGTTCTGGTCCTGGGGCCCTGCTGGGGTCAACAACGCCCGCGTCGTCTCAGAGACTCTCCGAAAAGCATCCGGCAATCCACTGTGTTGTGGAGCCCAAGTCATGGTGCAACACGATCCAGGTGGATTCCGGTGCTTTTCGGACAGACTGTCAGCGGTGCTGTTTCATCACTCGGTCCATTTCCCGCTGGGCGGTCCGTTTTTTCATGACCTCGCGTTTGTCATGCATTTTGCGACCCTTTCCAATGCCTAAGAGTAACTTGGCACGCCCGTTTTTAAAGTAGACTTTTAAGGGGACCAAGGTGTGGCCGGTCTCATAGGCCTTCAGGGCGACTTTGTTGATCTCGCGTCGATGCAGCAGCAGCTTGCGTGGACGTTTGGGGTCGTGATTGAAGCGATTGGCCTCCAGGTATTCAGGGATGTCGGCGCCCATCAGCCAGACTTCCCCCTGTTTCATGCGTCCGTAAGCATCGTCGATGAGACATTTTCCATTGCGAAGGCTTTTGACCTCACTGCCCACGAGGACCACCCCACATTCGAGTGTGTCGAGAATGTCGTACTCGAATTTGGCACGTCGGTTGGTGGTGACCACTCGTTCGTTATCGCGGGCGGGGTCCGAGCCAGATTGCTTGTTGCCCTTGGACTTCGTCACTGCCGATTTCCTCGTTTGTCAGTTGCGGCTTGTCCCGGAGATCTCACCCGGCCGATCCCCTCAGCTTCGATATCGGCGGGTGTTGTTAGCTCAAAGCTGGATCGCTTGCAGCACCAAGCTTCGCGCTGTCGCCGAGGCCAGCTCCCGATTCTGTCGGTTGTGTGAGTGTTCAAGGAGTGTTCCCTCAAGGGCCGGCCGACGGCGAGCCTTCCGCCTGTCGGTGGGGCACCCTGAGCATGCGTCCTCAGACAGAGCATCACTCCAGACAGGGCATGACTCCAGACCGGGCATGACTCCAGACAGGGTATGACTCCAGACAGGGCATGACTCCAGACAGGGCATGACTTTCCGGCAGGGCTTACTTTCAGGCAAGACATATGCCCAGAAGCAGAGCCCAGCTCAGGGGTTCAGCGGAGGCACCACCCATAGCTCAGGTGGGCCAGTTCGCGGCTGATTGCCAGTTCCCAGCCGACCAGCCAAGGAGTATATTGCTCTGGAGCCAGATCGATCGACGACCGACCGGGCCGGGAGACCTCCCAGCTCGGTCGCTTTTTCTTCGCCTTGAGCCTGGAAGGTCGGCCGACGGTGGAATTATCCGGACCGGACCAACTCAAATCACCGCTTTTCTCAAAAAGTCGCTCAGAACCCACCGATCCTCAGGATCACTCGACACCCGAACTTTCCACAGGGTTCTCTGGCAAACTCATCTGCTGAGTTGAACTGCGACAGGCCCGTTTGTCAAAGCACGCCTCGTCCCAGAATTTCTTTCTTGTCGTGAACAACCAGCAAAACCTAGCTCGACTGACGGAGATGATGGCAGAGGCTCGCTCTATTGGGCGCCAAAAAAGCCACTGCAACACCATCTGGACGGCATCAAGGTTTCAGGGGGCATCAAGGTTTCAGGGGGCATCAAGAATTCAGGGGACAAAAAGTCTTAGGGTCAGGGCCCAGATCTGGGGTAGTCCAACGGTTGAAACAGCGTCGAGTCTGGTGGAAGGCTGGGTGGGATCTGGTCAAGAGGGGACTTTTGCCGAGGATGAGGGGGACGATCTGCCAACGCGAACCTCCGGCCGACTGCTGCGTGGGATCTGTCGCGGGCTAAACTTCTGAAGGAGCCTCACGAGCCTTTGATGTCTGTGCTTTCTGGAAGTCTTGAGACCCACGGCCCTGTTCTGCAGGCTCACCTGCTTGGACGGGTGGATTACGAAGCCTTGCTGTCGCTGCAAAACCGGCTGGTCTTTGAGGTCAGTGGGCTTGACGACGGCAGCATTGTCCTGTTGCTGTGCGAACATCCCCCCTTGATCACCATTGGACGTTCAGGATCCCGCGGACACATTCGTTGCGATGATCGAGAGTTGCTCGCCAGAAAACTCCCTCTGCGTTTTGTCAACCGCGGAGGCGGTGCCATCCTGCACGGCCCCGCGCAACTGGCCGTCTCCTGCATCGTTCCCCTCCACTGGTACGGCCTTAGTGTGGGGGACTACCTCCGTCGTCTGCACACCGGTGTGAAGGCTGCCCTGGGCGAACTCAAGATCCCTGTTCACTCCCCAGATAATAGCTACGATCTGCGGGGGAGAACAGGTCAACTGGGCTGGATTGGCATCGCGGTCAAAAGCTGGACCAGCTACCATGGGCTGTATCTGAACGTTAGCCCAGCACGACACCCTGTTGGACTGTTTGGCTCAGCTCGGGGAGAGCAGGCCATCAGCTCTCTGAGCGTGGAACGCCAGCAACCTGTGCGGATTCAACGTCTGCGTGAGTCGCTCATCCGGCACTTGGCAGGCTCCCTGGGTGTCTCGCGCTACAATGTCACCAGCGGACATCCGTTGCTCCCACGAACCTCTTGGACTCATGAAACCATTACCTCTGCTCGAACGGTCGGTCGTCGAACGCTCCCCTGAGTGGTCTGCAGAACGGCCAGAGCACCAGCGATTACCGGTGTGGCTGAAGCGTAATATCCCCAAAGGGAATGTGAACCACTTCACCGCGGGTGTTCTGGAGGAGCTCCGTCTGGAGACCGTCTGCGACAACGCCAAATGTCCCAACAGGATGGAGTGCTACTCCCAAAGGACGGCTACCTTCATGATCCTCGGCGAGGTGTGCACCAGGCCTTGTGGCTTCTGTGCCGTCGCTCGTGGGAAGACCCAGCAAGTGGAAGCCGACGAGCCAGAACGGGTGGCCGAAGCGGCAGCACGCCTTGGGCTGAAACACGTTGTGATCACCAGCGTGACCCGAGACGATCTCCCCGACGGCGGTGCGGAGCACTTCTATCGTTGTGTCTTGGCAGTTCGTGAGCGAACCGGCGCCGCTGTGGAGGTGCTGACCCCAGATTTCGTTGGGCAAAAACACGCTGTCGATCGGGTTGTTGAGGCAGCCCCGGAGGTCTTCAACCACAACATGGAGACCGTCCCTCGGTTGTACCGTCGTGTCCGCGGACCCAAGAGCGATTACCGCTGGACGCTGGGGCTGCTCCGGCGTGTCAAGGAACTCAACCCCAAGGTCAAGACCAAAAGTGGCTTGATGCTCGGCCTGGGCGAAGATCGTGAGGAACTCTTGGACTGCCTGGCTGATCTGCTTGAGGTCGGCTGTGACTTCCTCACTCTGGGGCAGTACCTTCAGCCAACGCCGAAACATCTTCCGGTGGTACGTTATTTGCCTCCGGAAGAATTTGACGAACTGGGCACCATCGCTCGTCAGATGGGCTTTAAGCAAGTCGCCAGTGGGCCCTTCGTACGCAGCAGCTACCACGCGCGAGATATGGTCGAAGGCTCTGATGCTTGAGGGTGGCTGACCCGAACGCCTGTCTGACGGTCTGAGGGGACTGTTGGAGTCATCGCCGAAAGAGGTGATCTTGCCAACGACCGGAGATGCGGCGTTTTGGGTCTCGGAAGGTTGACCTGTTGGATGCCCTCAACTGCCTTTGGTGACCGATGTCTGCCCAGCATCAACTCCGCATGGTCGACCTCGGGTTGGGAGACCAGCCGGTCTGGGCGAGCATCTGGTTGGTCGACGTCGGCTCTCCAGTCACAGTCGGCGACCGCCTGTTGGAGGTCGCCACCAGTCACGCCACCGTTGATCTCCCCGCCCCAGCCAGCGGACGCTTAGTGGAACAGTTAGTCAGCGAGGGAGATCGCCTCTCGGTGGGCCAACTGCTGGCTTTGATCGAAGGCCAGGCCGATGACCTCTCCGAATGAAGAAGAGCCGTAAACACCAACGCGTGCCGTAAACACCAGCGCGTGCCGTAAACACCAGCGCGTGCCGTAAACACCAACGCGTGCCACAAACGCCAACGCGTGCCAAACAGCTCGCAGAAGGCATCGGCAAGGACATCAGCCATGAACCTGTGACATCGATCTTTTCTCGGTATCGGTCGCAGAGTTCTGCGAGGGATTTTTGTCCTGGGGATTCATCAGACGATAAGTTGTGTAGCCTCCGGACAGATTCCAGGCCTGGTAGCCGTGATGGCGGAGCACGCAGGTGGCGAGATATCCCCGGATTCCCACCTTGCAATAAGCAACCACCGGACGAGCCTGAGGCAGCTCGGCCAATCGTTCTCGCAACTCCTCGATGGGGATATTGACAGCCTCTGGTAGGTGCCCGTTCTCAAATTCCTCGGAAGTGCGAACGTCGAGCACCAAAGGGCAGTTTGCGTTGCTGGCTGCCAACGCCAGCTCCTCAACGGTCATCTGCGGGTGATCTCCCCGCAACAACCCGGCAGCGACGAATCCGGCCATATTCAGCGGGTCTTTGGCAGAGCCATATTGCGGGGCATAGCACAGTTCCATCTCTTCCAGGTCGAAAACGGACATCCCTCCCTGAAGAGCCGCCGAGATCACATCGATGCGTTTGTCGACCCCGCCACCACCAACCGCTTGAGCGCCCAGCAGCTTTCCACTTTCTGGGTCGAAAAGGACTTTGAGGGTCATGGGTTCGGCCCCCGGAAAGTAACCAGCATGATGTAAGGGATGCACATAGATCTTGCGGTAGGCCCGAGAGGCGGCTTGTAAGCTTTTCTCGTTCAGGCCGGTCGACGCAGCTGTCTTGCTCCAGACCCCGACAATCGTTGTGCCCTGGGTGCCCCGATAGCGACTCCGTCGGCCCAAAGCATTGTCTGCGGCGATGCGGCCTTGTCGGTTTGCAGGCCCAGCCAGGGGAATCTGAGTTGGCTCACCGGTGAAAGGTTGCCAGACCTCGATGGCATCGCCGACCGCGAAGATATCGGGGTTGCTGGTCTGCAGAAACTCATTGACTCGTATCCCCCCACGCGGACCCACCTCCAAGCCTGCCTGCACGGCCAAGGTGTTTTCCGGGCGGACACCAACACAGAGGATGACCGCCTCGGCCTGGATGGATTGGCCCGAACGCAGCGTCGCCGAGACGGCGGATTGGCGGTCGTGCAAGGCCTGGACAACATCCCCCAGAATCAGTTGAACGCCATGGCTGCGGAGTTCCTCTGCGATCGGCCCGACCATCTCGGCATCAAAAGGAGGCAAGATCTGCTCATCGCGTTCCACCAGGATGGTCTCAATGCCGCGGTGCACTAAGTTCTCGGCGATCTCTACGCCGATCAACCCCGCCCCGATGACAAGCGTTCGGCGGACGCCTCCTGCGAGTGTTTCCTGGATCCGATCCATATCTGAGAGGTCCCGCAAGGTCATGACCCTCGGCGAGTCGATTCCGGCAACCTCCGGCCGCACCGGCCGGGCACCCGGCGAGAGGATCAATTTGTCATAAGACTCCTCATAAGTTCGTCCGGCCTGCAGATCGCGGACGGAGATCACCTTTCGCGCCGGGTCCACATGTTCCACCTGGCACCGCACGCGGATATCAAGCCGATGGCGCCGTCGAAAGAGTTCCGCTGAAGCCACCAGCAGTTGATCACGCTCGGGAATCTGGAAGCCGATATGGTAGGGAAGCCCACAGTTGGCAAATGAGACATCCGCACCGCGCTCGAAGACAACGATTTCTGCCTCTTCATCCAACCGTCGAGCCCGAGCTGCTGCTGAGGCTCCCCCGGCAACACCACCGATAATCACCAATTTCATCACAAATCCCCTTCATTTTCGGTTGGCCAACCTTTCAGCAAACCAAGAAGTCGGCCTGGCACCTGACCCGCTGACGCCCGTCGATCACTGCAATCCCGGTGCCGGCCAGCTGATCCACAGCCAGCTCATCCACGGCTAGCTGATCTGAGGCTAGCTGATCTGCGGCTAGCTGATCTGCGGCTAGCTGATCTGCGGCTGGGCGATCGATGCTGGCCAGAACATCCGTGCCAGAGAGCACAGGTGCAAGTTGACGCAGGAAATCTGTAAACTGGTGCTCCGAGGGTGTCTAGAGCGCTGCGGAGCTGTCGAAACGTCGCGGATGGCAAGGCGGTGTTTCCTCTCATCCGAGGATTGACTTTCTCCTGCAACCGGTTCTGAACGGGATCATGGCGACTTTCTGGAAAACCGTTGGCTATTGAGCAGCAGAAAGGTTCTCGACCGAGGGCGACCAACGGGAGCCCGGACAGTTAGGACTTTGGGCTCTCGGGTGGGTCAAGAAGGTTGTCGAGAATCAATTGCAGCAGAAAGGTTCTCGACCGAGGGCGACCAACGGGAGCCCGGACAGTTAGGACTTTGGGCTCTCGGGTGGGTCAAGAAGGTTGTTGCGACAGAACCTTTTCACGACAAACGCTTAGGATGTGTGAGGACCACTGGCAGTGAGCTCGCTTCGATTTCCGGTGTTACTTTGGGAGGACGCTGACGGTCACTTTACGGCCCAGACTGCGGATGGCACGGCTGCAGCGGCGTGTGATCCGACGGCCGAAGGGTGTCTGAATCAGTTGAAGAAGTACCTGTCTTGGCTGGATCAAAAAGGTGAGGGACTGGTGGCGGCGGATTTTCGAGAGGCTCGCCTGGAGTACTTTGAAGTCATCATCCAACCGGAGTATTCGTCCGGGGACCGGCGTTATCCGACTGATCACCCTCTGTCGATCAAGATCCCGACTGTCCTGGGACAGCGTCGGGATCGGTCGCTGGTCTGCTCGCTGCCGACTTTGGGGATACGATTTCAGTATCACACCGAGCAGGCGCTTCCTCGGCATGTGCAGGACTATGCTGGACAAGAGTTGGGAGGGAAGAATCCGCAGCAGCTCTCACGCTTTCTGCCGCCACGCACTGCGTCGGTTGTGCAGATTTTTGTCTCCACCGGTCGCCATTCCCAGCAACCCCCTGACCCGGAGCTGCATGCCCTCAGCGAGGTGGCTGAGGCCCTAGGAGAGAGCGGATCCCGCAAACGATTCGCCCGAGCCTGGCATCGCGATGACGAAATCGCTGATGTCATTCGACGGCTGCATGAAGGAGCCAACATCCTCTTGATCGGCGAAAGCGGGGTCGGCAAGACCACCTTACTGGTCGACGTGGTCCGACAGGTGGAACGTTCCCTTTCGCCCACCCACGACCCCTTGGCGGGATCGGCTGAGGAGAGCGAGGGCTCTCGCCGCTGGACCTCCCAAGACCCGACCCCGGTTTACCGCCGACGGTTCTGGATGACCACCGGTCAACGCCTGATTGCCGGAATGCAGTACCTGGGCCAGTGGGAAGAACGGTGTGAAGTCGTCATCGAGGATCTGCAGCGGATCCACGGGATCCTCTGCATCGAGAACTTGCTGGATCTGATCCGTAGCGCCGATGCTGAGCCGAGCAGCAGCCTGGGTGCCTTTTTCGCCCCCTATCTGGAACGAGGTGAGCTGCGGATGGTCGCCGAATGCAGCCCCCAAGAATTGGACGCCTGTCGGCGACTGCTACCAGGACTGGTCGAACAGTTTCAGGTGGTGAAAGTCGAACCCTTCGACGTGCCGGCCAGCCGATTGGTGCTCGCCCGGCTCACCGAGGCCGCCGTGCAGAACTACCACATCCAGGTCCAAGACGGCGTGCAAGAGCTCGTGCTACGCTTATTCCGGCGGTTTATGCCTTACTCTGTTTTTCCGGGCAAAACAGCGACTTTTCTTCGAGAGCTTTTTCAGCAAGCGGCCACGAGCCAAGAGCCGAAGATCACCACAGAACACGTGCTGAGGCTTTTTATTGCCCAGACGGGTCTGCCGGAGTTGTTTTTGCGGGACGAACGGACGTTGCCCCATCAGCAGGTCGCAGAGGCATTTCAAAAACAGGTGATCGGCCAGGTTGAGCCCTGTCGGATTGCTGCCGATTTGGTGACGACCTTCAAAGCCGGACTGAATGACCCCAGCCGACCATTGGGGGTGTTGCTCTTCTGCGGGCCAACTGGGGTGGGAAAGACACAACTGGCCAAAACGCTGGTGAATTACCTATTCGGCCATGGAGAAAGCAAGGACAGGCTGGTTCGGCTGGACATGAGCGAATACGCGGGATTTGGGGCTGCTGAGCGGATGCTGGCCACGCCGCGTGGCGAACCGACCGATTGGATTAGGCGTGTACGCCAACAGCCGTTTTGTGTGGTCCTCTTTGACGAGGTGGAGAAAGCGGCCTTGGAGGTTTTTGATGCCCTGCTGGGGCTTTTTGATGAGGGCCGCCTGACGGACCGCTTTGGTCGGACGACTGTCTTTCGCAGTGCCATCATCGTGATGACCAGCAACTTGGGGGCACGGGCGAATGAACCGGTGGGCTTCGACGGCCAGCAACCCAGTTACCAACGCGAGGCGCTCTCGTTTTTCCGCCCTGAGTTCTTCAATCGCATGGATGCTTTGGTGACATTTCGGCCTCTTGGGTCAGCTGACATCCGTCAGATCACCGAGAAGGAACTCGCCGAAGTCGCCGCCCGTGAGGGATTGGCCAAAAAATCCCTGCAATTGACCTGGACGGACCGGCTTGCCGAAAAACTTGCCCAGGTGGGCTTTGACCACCGCTACGGAGCTCGGCCGCTGCAGCGAACCATTGAACGTCAGGTGGTCGTGCCGGTCTCTCACTGGTTGGTCGAGCATCCCGACGTCCAGGGCCGTCGGTTGCTGGTGGACCTTGACTCTCAAGGGCAACCAACAATCACCGACAGCCCCGCCAGTTCATCCTAAAAACCGTCTTCTCATCCCACCTGGTGAGCTGGCAAGAGGCGGGCAATCAAGGGACCCGTCAAGTCAGTCTTCGCTACGTAGTTGAGCCAAAACGCTATAGTCTTCCAAAGTGGTGGTATCTTGAACCACTTCTTTGCCGCAAGCAATATCTCGCAATAGCCTTCGCATAATCTTTCCACTGCGAGTTTTAGGCAGCCCTTTGGCAAAGTGAATATCAGTGGGGGTCGCATGGGCTCCGATGGCGTGGCGGACATGCTGCTTGAGATCGTCTTTGAGGCTTTCGCCGGGTTCACCGCCACGGAGGGTGATAAAGGCGGCGATGGCTTGTCCGCGGAGTTCATCGGGCCGGCCGACGACTGCGGCTTCGGCAACAAAGGGGTGACTGACCAGGGCGCTTTCGACTTCGATGGTGCTCAGCCGGTGGCCGCTGACGTTGATCACATCGTCAATCCGCCCCATGATCCAGTAGTCACCGTCGCTATCCTGCCGGGCGTTGTCCCCGGTTAGGTACATGTGGGGGACTCGGGACCAGTAGACGCTTTGGAAGCGTTCTGGGTCGCCCCAGAGGCCACGGAGCATTCCCGGCCAGGGATGGGCAACGCAGAGCATTCCCCCGCTCCCCTGGGGCAGCTCGGTTCCGTCGTTGCCCATAATCTTGGGAATCACCCCGGGCAGGGGTTTGGTGCAGCTGCCGGGCTTCAGTGAGGTGGCTCCAGGAAGCGGGCTCATCATGATTCCGCCGGTCTCGGTCTGCCACCAGGTATCAACGATCGGACAGCGATTGCCGCCGATGACCTCGTAATACCACATCCAGGCCTCAGGGTTGATCCCCTCGCCGACAGACCCCATCAACCGCAAGCTGGAGAGATCGTGCTTGTCCGGCCACTGACGGCCCCATTTCATAAACGCCCGGACAGCCGTGGGGGCAGTGTAGAAGACCGTCACACGGTACTTTTGCACGATATCCCAAAACCGCCCAACATCGGGGTGGTTCGGCGCGCCCTCATACATCACCACTGCTGCTCCGGCAGCCAAGGGACCGTAAACGATATAACTATGTCCGGTGATCCAGCCACAGTCGGCGGTGCACCAGTAGATATCATCATCCCGATGATCGAAGACCCACTGGAAGCTCTTCAGGGTATAGAGATTGTACCCAGCGGTTGTGTGCATGATGCCCTTGGGCTTGCCCGTGGAGCCACTGGTATACAGGATGAACGAAGGAGTTTCACTGTCCAGCGGTTCTGCTGGGCATTCATCGCTGGCTTCGTTGATGAGATCGTGCCACCAGAAGTCACGACCGGGTTTCATGTGGATCTCCAGCCCGACTCGGCGGAGGACAACACATTTCTCCACGGAGGGACTTTTTTCCAAGGCTTCATCGACGTTCCGCTTCAGCTGCAGCTGGGTCCCTCGACGCCATCCCCCGTCGGAGGTGATTTGCAGCTTGGCCTGGGCATCGTTATTTCGCTCAGCGATCGCCTCACTGGAAAAGCCCGCGAAGATGACGGAGTGAATCGCCCCAATTCGAACGCAGGCCAGCATAGCGATGGCTAGCTCGGGGACCATCGGCATGTAAATGGAGACGACATCACCCCGGCGGATTCCCAAGTTCTTCAAGACGTTGGCGAACTTGCACACCTCGCGATGCAACAGCTGATAGGTGAACACCCGCTGGTCGCCTGGCTCACCTTCCCAGAGGATCGCTGCCTGGTTCTTGCGAGGGCCGTTGAGATGCCGGTCGAGGCAGTTGAACGATAAGTTCGTCTTGCCGCCGACAAACCACTGTGCAACCGGCTCCTCCCAAATCAACGCTTCGGTAAAGGGCTCAAACCAGTGGAGGTTTTGCAGAGCTTGGTCGGCCCAAAACGCAGGTGGGTCGGCGATCGAGCGTTGGTAGAGCTCCTCATACTCCTGCATGCTTGCGATCCGCGCCGAAGCGGAAAACTCAGCGCTGGGAGGAAAGAGTCGTGTCTCCTGCATCACATTGGCGATTTCGCCAGCGTCCGAACTGTTAGCATCTGTGCTCATGAAATTGTTTCGTGTCTCGGGTGCCAATGGAACTCGGGGCTTACCTGGGACCAGCTCGCAACCGACCAGCTCGCAACCGACCTACTCAGAGTCTTCTGGGGTACACCCCAGAGCAATCGGCTCCCCTAAATCGATTCCATCAAAAAGGGGGTTCGCTTGAGCTTGCACAATCATTGAGCCAGAAAACTGCGAAAGCTAGCCCTTTTGCGGTGTCAACAAACCAGGCTGGCAGGTCCCTCGTGAAGGGATCCCTCGCTCTCAGCAGCCAGAACCTGCCACTTGTCATCGCATCTTGCCAATGAGGGCCTCAATCAGACCATGGAGTCTTTGATAGGGTGCCCGCAGGTTGTCGCTGCAAGCCAAATCCGGCGTTGTTGTCTCTCGGGGGTCGTCCTCGCAGAGGAGCTGTCTCCTGGAGAGGCCTGTCTCTGTGGACCTCGATAGCGTTCCGTCCAGCTGCCAAGGAAGCGAGAACCTCTCCTTGAGGAAAAGGCCCCTCTCAGACCAAGATCCCCCATGGGCTCAACCCATTCCGACGGACCAACACAACCCAACCGACAACCGCAACGCCACAGACGACATTCCCTCCAACAAACTTCCCCAACTTCGTACCATCGTCTCACAGGACCCCTTCACACAGGCCGTCTTCGCACAGGCTATCGCCTCAGAACAGCAGGGAGTCAACTGCCCGCGGCCTGAGGGTGGTCTGTGCTCGAGCATCTCATCGTTGCGGCTTGGCCGGTGATCTTCGGGTGCCGGTGATCTTCGGGTGCCGGTGATCTTCGGGTGCCGGTGATCTTCGGTGCTAGGGAGCCGCGGTGTTGTCCAGTACGCGAATGTAGATGTTTTTAAACTCCAGGCGATTTCCGTGATTCTGGAGTTCAATGGATCCGGTCTCATAGATCGGCTGGCTGCGGTCCCAGTAGTTTTCCATGGTCACCTGATCAACGACCAGCTGATCGTTGAGATAAACGGTGACTTTCTCACCGACCATACGAATGAAGAGCTTATTCCACTGGCCGACAGGCTTATCAGCACACACCAAAGGTTTTTTGGGGTTCTTTTGGTTATTGTAGAGCCCCCCTGAGCCTTCGGGGTACTTCTGCGGATCCCAGATCTGGACTTGGGGAGAACCTCGGAGGTAGATTCCACTATCCCCATTTTTGAGGATCTTATAGCTCACATAAAGCTCGAAATCACGGTAGTCCTTGGCTGTGCAGAGGTTCTGGCCACGCCCGTCAAAGACCAACACCCCGTCTGTGACGCTCCAGTGCTTCTGCATTCGTTGGTTTGCTTTCTTCTGAGCTTCGGCCAACTCCTGGGCCGACATCGTGGCCCGCTTCTTTGGGTTGGCCACCAAACCCTTCCAACCGGTGAGATCTTTGCCATTAAAGAGAGCGACAAAGCCCTCCGGTGGGGTATTGTCCTGCTCAGCCTCAGCGGGCCCGCCGAGGCTCATCAGCCCGGCCAGGGCAAGGCAAAAGATCGCAGTGGTTCGAAAGGCTCGCTCCGGCGGCCAGTTCACTGGCGGTCTGGGGAGATCGGTCATCTGAAAAACTCTCGGCTACGTGATCTTGTTGGATGATCTGATGCAAACCATGGGGGGTTCCCAATGAAAACGAGCAAGCCCCGAGTGAGAACACGTAATCCCCGTTTGGGACCAGTTCGCTGTCTGCAGGGAGCCCCCTCCAGGAAGTGCCCAAGAAAATGGGTTGTGGAGAACCGACCAGAAAGGTGTCCGACGGTGTTGCAAGCCCCTCATGCTAGCCGCGACGCTGGCCCTTCGCAACCAATGGGGTCAACAGTCGAATTGGTGTTCTGGTGATCTGGTGTGAGGGTCAGGCAAATGGTTGGCAAGAGTGGTTGGGCTGACCAACCACTTGTGCGTTGCTCACCGGTCGCGTTCTGGCTGCCTTTCACGGGTTACGGGATCACGGGTTACGGGATCACTGGTTACGGGATCACTGGTTACGGGATCACTAAAAGACTCTGCGAAAAGCATCCGGCAATCCACTGAGTTGTGGAGCCCAAGTCATGGTGCAACACGATCCAGGTGGATTCCGGTGCTTTTCGGACAGACTGTCAGTGCGGGATCACAGGTTACGGGATCACTGGGTGCGGAACACCGAAGCCAGACGGAGCGGTCTTGGTCCAAGACCTTTTGGCTACGGCAGCTTTGGGGTTGCCCAAGTCCGACCTGTGAGGGCAGCGACTGACATTGACCCATGACGAGCTTGCCACCTATTCTCTTTTCCTAGTTCCACCGGATGGTTCCTGATGTCACCAGCCACGGACGCTTTGGATGTCCCCTCAATCTCCAACTCCCTCCCCAATGCGACTTCGCGCTTTGCGGGAGACCCTCCACAATCTGGCCCGACCGCGTGTCTTGGTGCTCGGCGATCTCCTGCTCACTCGGCCTACCGCAGGTAAGAAGCCAGCTGCTCATCAGGCTTCTAGCCATCCCGCTCACCCCACCGGTTCTGGCTCGGGGAAAGGGACTCAGACCCCAGAAAGCGTCAAGGGAGACTCCAGGTGTGGCCCGCTCACGCAACCACAACTGGCAGGTGCCGCTGGGGTTTGCCAGTGTCTGCAAGCGTTGCAAGCTGACGTCACGCTGCTGGGCGTCTTGGGCGGCGACGAGCCGGCCGAACAACTTCGCTTGGTGCTCGGAGATCTCGGGGTCAACCATGCACCGATCGTCATCGACCCCCAGAGAAGCACGCACTTAGGCAGCCCAGCGGTCGCTCGTCTCTTGGAAGGACACCACGCCGTGGTGATTTGTGATGCCGGGTTCGGCCTCTGCACACCGCGAGTTCTGGCGTCGGTTATCCAACAAGCCAAAGGAAGTGATATCCCGGTGATTGCCGGAGGGCTAGGAACCGGCGAGCTGGGCCACTATTTTGGACTGGACTATCTGGCGCTTGATGAGCGGTTTGCCCAGAGGATGAACCGGCGGCCTCTGCGAGGCGCTCGGGAGGCCAACTTCGTGGGTGCGCAACTGTGCCGCCAGCTCAATGCCAAGGCAACGCTGGTGAGTCTGGGTGAAGGCGGCATCGCCCTGGTCCCACGCGACGGAGGAGGGGTCGTTTACCCGGCCCCCCTGGGAGCCCTCCGCGATGACACAGCAACTCACGAGACGTTGGTGGCCACCTTCGTCTTGGGCCTGGCTGGTGGGAGCACGGTTGTCGATGCAGCACGGCTCAGCGCCTTGACCACCGGTTGGCAAAGAGGGCGTGTTGGTTGTCAACCCATCTCGCGAGACGAGCTCAGCAGGAATCTCTCCAGCTATGATCCGTCCAGCCAACGGCCTCATGCGGATGATCCGCAGCAAGGGCTCGGATCGGCCGGGAATCCGCGGGACTCGATTCTGGGTGAAGTCCCAACCCGGCCATTTGGCCCAGGCTCCACACAATCGCCCGGCCAGAAAAACAGCCCCAAAATTGTCACCCTCCAAGAGCTTGTGGAGAAACTTGGCCCGCCTCATCAGCGAACAGCGCCAGTGGTCTTCACTCACGGATGCTTTGATTTGTTTGGCGACAGCCACCGAGCCCATCTCAAGGAGGCCGCTGATCTGGGTGAGGTCCTGGTGGTTGGCTTACACACCGATGCTCACATCCGGCAGCTGAGGGGGCCGATCCGCCCGGTGATTCGCCAGTCCGATCGGGCTGCTTTGCTGGCAGCCCTGGTTGAGGTGGAATACGTCGTGTTCTTTGATGAGGAAACAGGTCGGGAGTTACTCGCACGCCTGCAACCCGATGTGTTGCTCGCCGATGACGCTGAGCGGCCAGAGGAGATCGAAGGCTACGACATCGTCAGTTCCTACGGAGGAAAAGTCTGTCTCCGCGAGGGTGTCGCAGCCCTGCCGGATGGACAGTTACTCCAGCCCCATTTCCTCTCATCACCCCAGCCGACAGAGGCAACCCTCAGATTTCCAGGATCTTCCCCAGAGAGCTGAGCTGAGTCCAAAACCCCGCAGGCTGGTGTGCCCTACTGCTCTTGAGGGAAATCCTTTGCTCGTCCAAAACACCCAAGCCGCCGAAACGCTCAGTGATCTGACAGCCTTTCCAAAAGCCGGACGAGCCAAGATTTTCCTCCACCTCAGCAGTTGGACTGTCGAGGATGTGGCCATTGCCCAGCCCTATCTTGCTGCATGGACCTGTTGAGGGCCCTCCAGGTTGGGCCTCTGCCACAATCTGGCACAGCCGAAGGAGTGGTCCATCAAGGAAGATTTCTCGGATCGGCGAGCAGGCTTCCCGTCCGGGAAATGCGTCATGCCATCCGACAATCTCTCCTTGACTATCTCTCCTTGACTATCTTTCCTTGACCATCTCTCCTCGAGAATCTTCCCTCGAGAATCTTCCCTCGAGAATCTTTAGGCTGCCTGCGTCGTTGCCCCTCGAGCGAACGCGGTCAACTGGTCCAACAAACGTAACGAAGTCAGCAGTTGGGGGCTGGCGGGATAAGGCTGTGGTGGCAACTGAAGCTGTTGCACGAAGTCCTCCAGCAGAGCCACCAAGGGGTCGGGCAAAAAGACCCTGGGACCCAAGGCGGGTTGGTTCCAGTCGGCCGACCGCGGGTGCGAGAATTCCGTGTGACCTGCTGGAAGCGCCTCGAGGTACATGCGGTAGACGCCGGGCTGAATCAGACGACGGACGCTCTGTCGATTGATGGCGTAGCCGCTGGGCCGAGGTTGCTCGGAGACCTGGCGAAGATGCACGATGACCTCGGTGGAACCTTCGGCATGGTCGTAGATAAAGCGAAGCCTCTGGCCGGTGATGTCGGTTCCTTGGGTGGAGACCACCGTGATCTCCGGATCACAGGCTTGCCCACCAGGCGGGCAGAGATGCAACAGCAAACTGAAGACATGCGGCAGGGCATCAGGCAACATCGAAAAACCCGGCAAACTCGGACCCAGTAGCATCTCCAAATGGTCCACTGATGCGACGCTGAACCGGCCTGAGCTTGCTTGGCCTGAGCTTGCTTGGCCTGAGCTTGCTTGGCCTGATCGCGGCTGATCGAGATTGAAGTGATTCCCGGCTGAGTGATTCCCGGCTGAGTGATTCCCGGCTGAGTGCGTAGCGTTGGATTGGATGGCGTTGGAGTGGATGGCGTTGGATTGGATGGCGTTGGAGTGGATGGCGTTGGAGTGGATGTCAGTTGGGCGATCCTGCTGTTGCGGGGCTGGGAAGTTGCAGTTGGGAAAGAGTTGTTCAAAGGCAGGCAGAGTGTAGGGCCACTGTTGGTTGACCATCAGGACAAGCCCTGCCTGGGCGAAGCCTTCGATCAGCGGGATGGCATCTTCTTCGGAGCAACGCTGCGGGTCAAAGACCAGCGGCTTCTCGCAGAGTACGTGGACACCGGCGGCCAGACACTCCCGCAACTGCTGGCGATGGAAGCGATCAGGGGAGCAAATCGCCACGGCATCCAACTGCTCGCCGCTGAGCATTCCAGCAAGAGAGGTGTAGCCGCGAGGCTGGAGGCGATAACGAGAGCCCAGGTGATCTTGGGCCTGACGGACCGTCTGCGGCGAGGTGCCGACAATTGCTGGCACCTCGGCCCCTTGAGCCACCAAGTGACGAGCCACATGCTCGCCGATGCCGTGACGGCAGCGGCGGGCCCCCACAACTCCCACCCGTGGCCGCCGGGTCTCAACCCCACCACCGCTGGGTCGACGTCCAGAATGGAGGGCAGCCTCTGGGGCACAACGGACACGTGAATCCCCAGAGGCGGGAACTGAGGCGGTTGCCTTCGTTGCAGAGGTCAGCGGTGTTTTTGATTCCGGGGCTTGGGATGGCGTCTGGTTGGATGGCGTCTGGTTGGATGGCACAGGGTCTGTATCGGGGTCGCGTGTCTGCCGGCCGGCCATGGGATCCTCCAGGTTGACAGGCAAGCTCAGGCGGAGAGCCAAAGCTGCTTGTAGGCTGTCGGCGATTGTTGGAAGGTTGGTCTCAGTCAGAGGCACTGCAGGGTTGGGATGCTGCGGCCGGTTGGTTTGGGGCTGGCCGTCCAAATCCCCCCCGTAAGTCTCTGGTCACAAGTCTCTGGTCACAAGTCTCTGGTCACAAGTCTCTGGTCGCAAGTCTCTGGTCACAAGTCTCTGGTCGCGTGTCAGAGCCGGTCGCCGCAACGGTGACCGCTCGGGCTGCGGTGGTGGTTGTTTCGCTGACTCCGTCGAGACGGCCAGCGTTTCGGGAGCACCGCCCCATTCTGGCTGCCAGGAACTCGTCTGCTGGCGACCATCGGCCAGCGAGGCTCCGCTGCGACAGAACAGCGCACCATATGCGCGACCGCCGAGCAATACAAGTCCACCGCTGGAGTTTCGGATTCTGACACACGAGTTTCGAAGGATAGCGGATCTCCGCTGGACACCGATTGCCGGGCGGACAGTTTGGAGCAACTCGAGGTCACTTGAGGAGCGTTCGGCGCGGCGGGCTTTGAGGATTTCCTCTGGCAGAGATCCTGCTGACTCTCCGGCCGTGGCGTTCTCTCGGGCCGGCGGTGGCGTATTCTCGGGCCGGCAGAAGCGTTTTCTCGGGCAGTTACGGTCTCAGTTCTGGGAAGGAACACCGGATCGGCCCCTCCATAGAACGAGACTGCTGACAGCCCTCCCAATCCCGAAGGCCTCCTGGCTGGACCGAAGCGGTCGGCTGGATCGCAGCCAATCGGTTTAGGGGGTCTGTGTGTGGGTGGATTCGTCAAAACAACCTTGCCAGCTAGGCCGAGGACGGTTTGGTGGGCTCCTGCTGAGCTGGTCTTGTCGTTGGGTTGCGAATTTGAGTCCGTCGGGACACAATGAGCACACTCATCAACAAATATTGAATTGATTTGGACTTCGGTCCAGTTCATCTTCTCTTGAACACTCGACCACCGGGTGACATTTTCTGTGATGTCTCGTTCCCTTGGGGAAGAAGATACGTTCATAAAACGCGAGGACCACTCATGAGAATGATGCTTGTGGTGGCCACAACTTTGATGTTGGCCCACTCCATCCTGACAACAACGCCCGCAGACGACCAACGAGTCACCCAATACAAGAGCCCACGGGGGCTGCCGGCGATTCCGGTCCCCAAGGACAATCCGCTCACCCCGGCCAAAGTCGAGCTGGGCAAGCAGCTGTACTTTGATACGCGTCTTTCCAGCGACAACACCATCAGCTGTGCGACTTGTCACGATCCTGCTCACGGTTGGGCCCAAGCCTCAGCGGTTTCCACTGGAGTTGGTGGGGCAAAAGGCGGCCGAAACTCGCCAACAGTTTTGAACACCGCTTATGGTCACTTCCAGTTCTGGGATGGTCGGGCCGGCAGCCTGGAGGAGCAAGCTCTGGGTCCGATCCAAAACCCCATCGAAATGAATATGACCCTGGAGAAAGTCGTTCAGAAGCTCAACAACATCGAGGGCTACCGACGACAATTTCAGGAAGTCTTTGGCACCGATGTCACCGCCGATGGCATCGCCAAGGCGATTGCCGCCTTTGAACGGACAGTGCTCTCAGGGGATGCCCCTTACGACCAGTTCAAGGCCGGCGACAAAAATGCCCTCAGCGTAGCGGCCCAGCGAGGCCTGAAGCTCTTTGAGGGCAAAGCCCACTGTGCTGCTTGTCACGGGGGACCCAACTTCTCCGACGGGGCCTTCCATAATATCGGTGTGGGCATGAAAAACAACAAAGCGGCCGACCCCGGACGCCTCAACGTCAGCAAACTCGGTGGTGATACCGGCTCGTTTAAGACCCCAACCCTTCGAGAAATCCATCGAACCGCTCCTTATATGCACGATGGCAGCATAAAAACCCTTGAAGAAGTCGTCGAACACTACAACAAGGGTGGCGTGCCGAACGATTTTCAGGACGAGGAGATCTTTCCTCTCAATCTGACCGAACAAGAGAAAGCTGACTTGATCATCTTTATGAAAGAAGGTCTTGCCAGCGAAAATTACCCAGACATTAAGCCTCCGAAGTTGCCGGAGTGATCTTCGTCACAGGGACTGCGGGACCCTCACCCCTGAGCCTCAGATCAGCTTTCAACCCAAGGCGACCGGCTGCCCTTGTTTGTGATCACCACCAAGGGCAGCCAGAGGCACCACCAGAGGCCCGAATCCTCGGTCCTGTCGCAATGACCTCGTCGAGACCTCTTCAACCTATCAACTGAGTCCCGTCAAGAAGAGTCTTGCCGAGAAGAGTCTTGCCGAGACTGGCTTCTTTGTCGGGCCGCTCAACAGGCTGTCCGTGGGAACTGGAACTCTGATGGCACCGACGCTGAGCAGGGGCTGAGCAGCCCCGGTGGTTCTGAGCTGACATGAGTCGCCGGCCAATGACAACCGACCGCAGGTCATCGAACCGACTGACAACTTTGGCAAGAGACACCTTTTGCAAAGTCGGCACTTTCGCAGTCCCCGATGTGGGCATGGCCCGCGGGGACTTCGTGCCTTGCTAGGTCGGTTCTGGGAATGTTGGTTCTCGGAAGGCCGGTTCTCGGAAAACCTGGGTGGTTGGCTCGCTCCGGTCCCGAGGGCAGGGGCCACTTCAGGGAGCCAGCCGCCGACACTAAGCTGCAACAGTCGAGGTCCGCTGGTGAACTCACCTTCTTGAAGACTGATATTGGAGGGCCGTGTTCCAACGGATCCTCTCCAGCTGATGGATCAGCTTCTGCTGACGATTTTTTCCTAGCTCGATCCCTTTGACCCCGGAGTATCAATATGCGGCATGTTCTTTTGTCGGCCCTTTTCAGCCTGGCCTTGATGGCCGCGGCAGCACGGGTCAACGCCGAGCCCAAGACAACCACCATTGTCTCGGGGCTGGACAACCCCTGCGGTGTTGCCATCCAACCTGGCACAGGCGACGTCTTTCTCAGCGAAAGCGCTGCAGGGAGAATCCTCCGCGTCAACCTCGGCAAGCAGCCGATGACCACACCGGTGGTGACCGGGTGGCCGATTGATATCTACGGGAAGGGACCCCGCTATAAGATTGGTCCCCTCGGGATTGGCTTTCTCGGCCAGGACCAAATCATCTCCGCCGATGGGGGTCTCAAGGACGGCGAGGAGCTGTTGCGGCAATTCAAAATCCCCCCAGCCGGTAAGACTCTGGACTATACCGATACCGTTGCCACCAGCGGGCCGCTGCCTGCCGGGGGTGCCAGCGCTCGAGGTGAAGGCAACTTCTACGGCTTGGCCATCACCAAGAAGGGGGCTTATACAACGGCCAATGGCGACGACACGAAAGGTTGGGTTCTGCGTGGCCCGCTGAAAAACGGGACACTCCAATCAAAGATCGATCCTTGGTTGGCCACCGTCCCCAAAGTGACCACTCAAGCGCCTGTTGGCATCTGCGTCGGTCAACAAGGCGAGATCATCATCGGACAAGCCGGGGAAATCAACGTCCCCAAGGACAGCCTGCTGACGATTTACGACGAAGAAGGCAATCTGAAATTCAAAGGCAATGCTGGTCTCTTTGACATCACCGCTTTGGCAGTGAGCCCCAAAACCGGCAAACTCTATGCAGTCGATTTCGCCTGGATGGCCAGCGACCAAGGCGGACTGTTCCGGCTGGACTACGACGAAAGCACCGGAACTGTCAGCAGCGAAAAGATCATGAGCCTGGATAAACCCACAGCCATGGCCTTCGCTCCCGATGGCACCCTCTACGTCACCGTCATCGGCACCTCCGAAAGCGATGACCAAAAACCCGGCAAACTGATGGCCATCGTTGGCGATCTTTGATTTTCAGTGGTCTTTGATTCCCTGTGTTCTTGGACATTCCGAGACCCCTTGGTTCTGGGGCCACACAGCCCAACCTGGAATCGGCCAAGATCACCGACCAACAGCCCTAGCTTACCTACCAGTAAGTTAGGGCTTGTTTCTTTTCCTTGGCAGCACATTTCTTGCAGGCTCACTGAGGCCTTCCTCTCCCATGTGACCCCCGGTTCTTCTGCCGCTGCGGTTTGTGGGCTTTGGCGATGTGCCTGAGCAGGACACTAGTTGATCCGCCCCCATTCTGGCTACACTGCGTGAAGACATTCTCACCAATGCAGCTCGACAACCCTTTTGCACACCCTCACTCGAAGAATTGCCATGCTGGCCAAGGAGATCAAACCGGGCACGCTGATCGTTCACAACGAAGCACCCTGCATCATCCGCAGCGTCTCGGTTCAAAGCCCCTCTGCGCGGGGGGCAGCTACCCTTTACAAGTTTCGCGCCCATAACCTCAAGACCGACCAAAAAGTCGATCTGGCTTGTAAGGGAACCGACAATCTGGACGTGGCCGATTTTGAAAAACACCCTGCCCAGATGATGTACAAAGACACCACCGACGCGCACTTTATGGATCAGCAGGATTACAACCAATACTCCCTGCCAATTGAGGATATCCAAGACCAGTTGCTCTACATTGACGAAAACAGCGAGGGTGTGCTGGTGATGATCTACAACGGCGAGTGCATCGGCATCGAGATCCCCAAAACCTTGGAGTGTACCATCGCCCAATGCGATCCCGGGGTCAAAGGAAACTCAGCCACCTCCCGCACCAAGCCCGCCACTTTGCACACCGGAGCCAGCGTGCAGGTGCCAGAATACCTCTCCGAAGGTGACATCATCCGTGTGGATACCGAAACCGGAAAATACCTAGGAAGAGCCTCAGGCTGACAAGCACAGCTTTCTCCAAGAGAACTCCACCACCAAGAGAACTCCACCACCAAGAAGACTCCACCACCAAGAAGACTCCACCCCCAAGAAGACTCCACCACCAAGAGACCGCCACCAAAAAGAAGCCTGTCACCGTCAGAACCATGGGGGGCCTGCTGGCAGGTTAGCGGGGCTCGCCTTCGGCCAGATCCATGTGCAGCTGTTTCATCTTGCGGTACAGATTCGAGCGATGCAGCCCGAGCAGTTCTGCGGCGCCGGTCATGTTGCCACGTGCTCGGGCGATGGCTCGCTTGATGTATTCGGCCTGAAAACGCCGCGTCGCATCGGTCAAGGGAAGATCGACCGTCAGTGGGCTTTCGCTCCCAGAGGGTGGGGGCAGGATAAACTCCAGATCCTCGGCCTCAACACGATCCCCGGAGGCCAGGTAGGCCAAGCGTTCCATCAGATTGCGGACCTCGCGAACGTTGCCCGGCCAGTGATGACGTTGGAGCCGCCGCCGAGCGTCGGCTGAGAAGGTGGGAACTTGTTTCCGGCGAGCCCGACGGCAAAAATCCTCCAAAAAGTGCTCAGCCAAGAGCATGATATCCTCGGGTCGATCGCGAAGGGCGGGCAGTTCGAGGGTCACCACGGCTAATCGGTAGTACAAGTCTTGGCGAAAGCGTTTTTGGCGAACCATCTCCGCCAGATCCTGGTTGGTGGCCGCCAGCACCCTTGCGTCGGTGTGGATGGCCTTGGAGCCACCAACTCGGATCACCGTCTTCTCCTCCAAAACCCGCAACAACTTTGCTTGACCGCCAGGACTGAGGTCCCCGATTTCATCGAGAAAAAGCGTTCCGCCACTTGCGAGTTCGAACTTGCCGGGCCGGGACTCATGGGCGTCGGTAAAGGCACCTTTCTCGTGGCCGAACAGCTCGCTCTCCAACAGCGTCTCGGTCAGGGCAGCACAGTTGATGGCAATCAACGGCTGATCGCGTCTTGGACTCAAGTAATGGATCAATTGGCTGACGACTTCTTTGCCTGTGCCGTTTTCTCCCAGAATCAGCACCGCCAAATCTGTGTTAGCCACTCGGCTGATGGTGCCTCGTAAGGCCCCAATCGCAGGGCTCTGGCCAATCAGGCGGACCTGTTGGGCGGCTTGCTCGGCGATCTGCCGACGGCTGGCCAGAAGGGACTCTCGTTCTTGCGTGTTCTCCAAGGCAATCGCAGCCTGATGAGCCAGTTCCGCCAAAACGGCCTCATCGTCAGCCGAGAAAGCACCTGAGTGCTTGTTGAGCACCTCAAAGACGCCCAACCGTTCCCCCTCCGAGGAAATCATCGGCACACACACCAGAGTTCGGGTCTGGTAGCCGAGCTGCTGATCAACGTGGCGGTCGACCAAGCCTTCGGCTGCTTGCTCATTGACCCGTTGAGGTTCTCCAGTCTGCAGAACACGCCCGACGACCCCGGCATCCTGTGGCACCCGAAGCTCTCCGCCCTCAACTCCCAAGGCAGGCCGCCCCACCAATTCTTCAGCCGGGCGATCCCAAAGAAAGATGCTGGCTCGATCAGCCCCCAACAGACGACAGGCGGCCGTTGCCATCTGAACCAGCAACGGTTCCATCTCCCGAGTCTGATTCCATTGCCCGGCGATCTCCAGCACCGCCCCCAGACGAGCCGCCCGACGCTGATCCCTGGACTTTTCACGAACAGCTTCAAGACACTGCGAGAAAATTGGGGCAAGAATCGCCAAGTGCGTACAAGGGCCCAGGTGCTCACGGCTGCGGTCGGAGATCACGGCCACACGTTGATGAACGCGGTGGGGGGGGAATCCTGCGACTAACAACACCTCGCCGGTGGTCCCACGAGGGTCGAGGGGGCTGCCCAACCAAGTGAGTTCGGAGAAGTTCGCTTTTCCCACAGCGGCTCGGTCAAGCACTTCCCCCAAGAACTCTTTGGGCAGGGGACGCGATCGGCCGAGTTGCGCCCGGATGAGCCACTCTCCTTGTTCGGCAGCAGCCAGGGCGACAAACTCGCCAGCCAACGCCTGAGCGATGGCTCCCAAGGCTTCCGGGAGGAACTGCTCAGCCTGATTGTGGCGCGTTGCCAACCACAGTAACTCCGCAACGGCCCGGAGCGTTGCAGCTGGTGCCTGGGCATAGGCCGCCTCCGGTGACTGCAACGGGAGCCAGTCGTCAGCAATCATGAGATGTGGGGTATGGAGCGGAGGCCGAAGGGGCCAGCCCTGGAGACCTGCAACGGTGTTGGGAGGGTGTCGATTGGCCGGATGCCCGCTGGGTCACAAACAACTCGGCCAACGAATCGAGCTGCGTGCCAATCGAGCCGCGTGCCAATCGAGCCTCGTGCCAATCGAGCTCTGCACCAATGCTCAGCAGGACAAGTCAAACCGTCACCGTCTTTCTACCTTTTCCTGGCCTCAAGCACTTGGCCGGGACTATGAGGGTTTGGGAGAGACCAACTCCGCGACGATCACCACAGCTGCACCTCTCTCCGTGGCACCTCCCGCACTCAACCGCACCGCCCTCAACCGCATCGCCCTCAACCGCATCGCCCTCAGCCATCAGCAACGCCAAGGGCCGACCAGGAGAATCCTGCAGAAAGCCGAAGTGCAACATTCCGGAGGTCGAACAACCCAAAATCAAATCACCTCAACCAACCAAGTCGAGACAACCAATAGCAATCCAAAAGAAGTTGTCGAAGTCAGGAGCCTGTGAACGCATGAGGCCACCGCCTATCTGGCCTGGGCTGTATGCTAGCCCCCAGCTCAGCGGCAAACAACGTCTCTTGGCTGTGGAGCTGCTGGGCAGTGGATGTGACCTGCTCTGCCCGGGCAAGTGACTGTCCCGCCCGGCTCTGCTTCCCAACCCCGCCGACGACCGACGTGTCTTTGCTGCTTGATGCACCAACGGCCCTTTGGGTTGCCAGTCCGTCAAGATCGTCTCGGCCAGCATGCCTGATTCTTGGATGCCTGGTTCTTGGATGGAGCAGCCTGCCTTTGACGGAATCATCACGACCTCACCGTTTCTTGCCGGATCACTCAACAACATGGCAACCAGCGACCGAGCAGCCAACACCGGCGGAAGCAAGAACGAAGCAATCGAGAACCCAGCGAGCAGAAACCCAGCGAGCAGAAACCCAGCGATGTCGTATTTGATTTGGAGGCAACCTGCTAGACAAGTCCCTATGACAAACCGGGAATCCGGGAAGCTGTTGGCGACCCAGCAAGGTCGTTATACTGCCGACCGTGAGAGACTGGTGAGTTGAGATCGCCACCGCTGCGGCCTGCCGACTGAGCTTCACATCTTTGGCCAGACCAACGCGAAATCAACCAGCGCGCATTCAACCAGCGCGCATTCAACCAGCGCGAATTCAACTAGCGCGCATTCAACCAGCGCGAATTCAGCCAGCGCGAATTCAACAAGCGCGCATTCAACCAGCGCGAACCACCCCAGCCCTGACCAGACCAGTCCTCTGCAGCTGCAGGGGACCTGTCGTCGGGATTGGGCAGGCTGGATGGTGTTGGCAGGTTTGTAAGGCGGTTCTTCTTTTTTGGGTTGCCGACGTTGAGTTCTTATTGGGGAGAGCATTGATGAATATCCGTGAAAGGCAAAGTGCCCGAGATCTCCGTTGGATCTGGCTGGCAGGAGTCTTGTGCGTTGGTTTGTTCGGCCCGGGGGAGATCACCCGAGCTCAAGAAGCTGGCGAGAAACTCTCGCTGAAGTACATTCCGCAGACACCGGTGGCGGCTGTGGTGATTCATCCTCAGCGGATGCTCAAACGGCCGGAGTTCGCCTTGATGCCTTTGGAGGTTCTTCAGGCAGCCGGGCTGCAAGAGCTTGGTCTGGATCCCTTGCAGGCTAAGCAAATGATTGCCTTTGGCGTGTTCAACCCCTTGATCACCCCCCCAATCGACTATGGCCTGATTGTTCGATTTGCCGAGCCGATTGACCAACAAGAGATGCTCAAGAGGTGGCCGCTGAAACTGAAGAAGAGCACCTTTCAAGGGTTGACCCTCCAGGTCTCCCAGTTGGAGGATCGGGGGCGTCCTGGAGCACTTCCAGCGCTGCCGGCTTTCTGCGTGGTGGAAGAGAAAACTCTTTTGTTGGGGACGGAGTGGACTCTCAAGATGATGCTTGCCGCCGAGGGTACCGAGGCAGACAGCCCTCTGCAGAAGAGGTTAGCCGAGCAAACCGATTCTGCGGATATGCTGGTGGTCGTCGCCATGACCCCGTTGCGGTTTCTGATCGATGGGGTGTTGGGGACGATGCGTGATCAGATCCCGCCGCAACTGGAACCGTTTCAGCGGATTCCCTCGCTGATTGAGGCGATCGAGTTGGAGGTCACGCTCAAGCAGAAGGTCACGCTCAAGCTGCGTCATGTCTGTGACGATCAAGACGATGCTCGCGAACTGGAGGGGCTGCTGCAAGACGCCCAACGGCTGGGCGAGGCGTTTTTGGATTCTGCGGTTGCCCGGCTAAGCGAGAGCCCCAGACCCGAACAGGCGGGCACAGCCGATTATCTGCAACGGATCCGCAAGCCGGTCATCGAGGCACTGATGCCCAAGCGTCAAGGGAGGACGCTCTCCACCGAGCTGGAGGTCAGGCCGAGCATCGCTCAGCTTTCTGCGCTCTCGGGCTTGATGCTTCCTGCGGTCCAGACCGTCCGGTTTCAGGCCCGGCAACTGCAATCTCGAAACAACATGAAGCAGATTATCCTGGCAGCTCTCAACTACGAGAGCACACATCGCCAGATGCCTGGAGACATCCTGGATAAGAAGACCGGCAAACCGCTGTTGTCCTGGCGTGTGGCGATCCTTCCGTACATCGGGCAGCAGGCCCTGTACGACCAATTCGAACTCGATGAACCCTGGGATAGCGAGCATAACAAGCGGGTGGCCGAGAGGATCCCGCCGATTTACCTCTCGCCGCTGAGCAGCCTGCGTCCACAAGAGGGCAAGACCAGTTACCTCCGCCCTAGTGGGAAGGGACTGGCCAAGGACCCTCAGGTCAACGAGATTCGCATTGCTGCTTTCCGAGACGGATCAAGCAACACCATCTGGGTTGTGGAGGCGAATGACGAGGTGGCGGTCCCTTGGAGCAAGCCAGCCGACCTGCCGGTCGAGTCCAAGAATCCTGGCAAAGGTCTGGGCCAGATGATCCCCGGAAAATTCCACGCAGTCTTCGTCGACGGAAGCGTGATGCGTCTCTCCAGCCAGGTCGATGGCGAAGTGCTCTACGGCCTTTTCACTCGAAGTGGTGGGGAGGTGATCAACCCCCTCGACCTGAACGATTGATCGGCGACTCTGCCTTCAAAAGAACCTTGGCAGCTCGTGCGGACGGGCTGCCGTCACTGCCCAACTCTTTTAGCAATCATTGCCCCGAATCCCGTCAAATGAGGACGTCCCCGTGATGCCTGCATTCCCATCTGCCCGTTGGAACCCTAGCCAACGGAGAAGCCTGGTTTTCTCGCTGCTCCTGGTCGTTGCAGTCGGTTGGGTGGACTTAGTCTCTCCAGCCTTGGGCCAATCGGCCGACCCAAGTCGCGAGAGGCTCTCGCTGAAATATCTCCCATCCAATGTTCACGCGGTCATCGCCAGTCACCCAGGGCGGACGCTCAAGCGGCCCGATATGGAGCTCTTCCCCCGCGAGATCATCTCCGCAGGGGCCAAACAAACCCTCGGTTACGATCCCTTGGCCGTCGAGCAATCGGTGATCCTGATGCGGTTGCCCACCGAAATCGACCTGGACGTTGAGTTCGAGCAGGCGATGGAGGCAGCTGAGATTGGCATTGTGTTGCGGTTTG
This sequence comes from uncultured Pirellulales bacterium, assembly GCA_964648025.1. Taxonomy (GTDB): domain Bacteria; phylum Planctomycetota; class Planctomycetia; order Pirellulales; family Pb10988; genus CAZYKP01. The sequence goes on from CAZYKP010000018.1 coordinate 41,981, forward strand.
CCCAACCGGTGAACGTCGAGGAGATCCTCAGCAAACGACCTGGCTCGGACAACATGGTGATGATCCATGGGGTCAAGGTTTTTCAACCCAAAAAGCCATCTTTGGACACCATGAGCATGGCTCTGCCCGATCAGCAAACCCTGCTCTTTGGCACAGGCACAATTCTTAAGGAAATGCTGCAGGCCCACAAGCTAGCAAAGCGTGCGGAGAGCCCCATGCACAAGCGGCTGGCAGCTATCCCGGGTTCCCCGGACTTTCAGACAGTTGTGTTGATGGAGCCTCTGCGGCCGCTGATCAAAAAAGGTGTTGAGGAAGCTCTCCAAGAAATCCGCCAAGAGATCGAGGTGCCTGCGGAGGTGGAGAGTTTCAAGAAGATCGTTGACCTGACCCAAGTGTTGCAGTTGACCGCGACGATCTCGCAGGAGAGTCAGAGCTTTCGGTTGGTTCTCTCGGCCGAGGATCAGCAGGCTGCCCGAGAGCTGGAGGACTTCTTTGAGCTGGCGGCCCGTCTGGCCAACGACGCTCTGGAAGCCGCCCTGGCCAGCAATCGAGCGGAGGACCCGACGCTGATCGAGCAGGCCAACGAGCGCTACGCCCGGCGGCTACTCAAGACAGCACTGACGGCGGTAAAACCGACCCGAGACGGGGCCCAGTTGGTCTCCCAAGTGACGATCCCCGAGGGTCTGAGCCAGTTCAGTGCACTAGGGGGTTTGGTGGTGCCAGCGATCGCTGAAATGCGCCAAGCTAACACGCGAGTCCGTGATGCGAACTCCATGAAGATGATTCTCTTGGCAGCTCTGAACCATGAGGCAGCGCGAAGAAGCTTCCCCCACGACATTCTCGATGAAACAACGGGCAAGCCTCTGCTGTCCTGGCGGGTCGCCATTCTGCCTTACCTTGAGCAGGGAAATCTCTACAAGCGTTTCAAACTCGACGAGCCTTGGGACTCCGAGCATAACAAAAAGCTCCTCAGCGAGATGCCGAAGATCTACCGAGCGTCGGTTTCCAAACTGCCAGCTGATGCCAACAAGACTCACTTCCTCCGCCCCACTGGAAAAGGCCTGTCCAAGGATCCCCAGGTGGCCAGGTTGCAGTTTCCGAAGATTCGCGATGGAAGCTCCAACACCATTTTTGCGGTTGTGGTGGACGATCAAGCCGCGGTGCCATGGACGAAACCAGCGGATCTGACCATCGACCCGAAAAAACCCAAAAAAGGCTTGGGTCAGATCCGTATCCGTGGCTTTCAAGTGGGAATGATGGATGGGAGTGTCCAATTCCTCAAAAACACCATCGATCCCAAACTTCTTTATCAGCTCTTCACGGTCAATGGCGGTGAACCGATTGATTGGAGCGTTGTTGAGTGACGGAACTGCGGGGAGTTTCCTCTGGCGAGCCTTCAGAAGGAAGGGAACGCCTCGACCGTGGTGAGTCGGCGGGCACCCACCGCTGTTGAAAGTTTCCTCTGGCGAGCCTTCACAAGGAAGGGAACGCCTCCTACTGCAGTTGAGGAAAATCTTGGCTCGTCCGGTTGGTGGAACAGCTGCGGAATCAGCGGTTGTGGTGCCGATCCGGCGTTTTGGACGGGCAAGAATTTTCCTCAACTGCAGTAAGCATTTCCTCGGGAATTCCTAAACGAGCGATCGCTGAGGACAAAACCAAGAATCGGGACTTGAGAACACGAGGCAACCTTCAAGAACAGCTGTCATGGCACTTCTTCCCACCGCGGGATCGGCCTTGGACGGTTGACCGTCAGCTCCACGGTTCTTGCAGCTGACCAGGCTGGGCTGGTGATTGGCTTTGCTACTGACTGTTGGGGAGTTGCGGTCTTGGAACGCTCCCGAGGTGCCCGGCCTGGGTGTGGCTATGCCCGATACTGCTCTGCCGAGGCTCCGGGCGTTGGCCAACAAGGACGAGTGCCTTGTTTCCTATGATTTTGGCAGTCGGTTGATTTTGGCAGTCGGTGGATTTTGGCAGTCGGTGGATTTTGGCAGTCGGTTGGACGTGAATTCCCCGATTCCACGAGAACCAACTGCCAAATCAGAAGGAAACCGACCACTAGGCCGCCGCTGCGATCATTGGCCCAGCCAGATGGCTGCGGTGCCACAAGCTCTCAAGCCAGAAGTTTGGGAAGCGCTCAAACGAATCGCTCTGACCACACAAGAGAGGCTGGAGTTTCCTGTGCTGATTCAGGCAAACCAATGCGAATCGATCGGGACTTGTGCAGAAAATCCTGAGCTGAAGTGATCCAACCCTCAGCGGTGTCGTTTTCCCCTCTGAGGTCGCTCAGTCCGAGGGACCCCAAACACCACCCAAGACTCTATTTCAACCGTCCCAGATTGTGGCAAAGGCAACCGCTGGATTTCCAATGAAGCCAATGTCACAAAACCTCATTATGCCAGGCCACATTTGGGACAGTCCCACGATGGGGCTTGCCAAAAGGATGTGACTGTCAGAGCTGGTGTGCGTGGGGACTTTTCGGACCAGAGGCCCCTCACCAATTCAAAGAAATCCCCATCCCATCGAAATGTTCCTGGTGGAGGCCAATTGGCCTGGTCATACTTGATCAGAGTCTCGGGGACCCCCATCGGGAGAAAAGCGGGCTCTGACATCCACCCCTGGGACTGCATCTGGGTGTTGGACAAAGAAGTTGGCCGCGCTGGCCGGACGAAACAGTTTTCCTTCAAATGAGGATCGACTCTCGTGAGAGACACTCCACCTCAAGCTGCCCGAAAGTGCAGCCAACTGAGGCTTGGCCTGCTGGCAGGCTTGCTCATGGCCGGTTGGTTCTTGTACGCATTCGACCAGACCCAAGCTTCTCCGGATTCTCAGTTGAATTCGGCCCCGCCGGACAGCACGCTCAAGACCGTCAAAGCTCTGGCGTCCAAAAGGTTTGGCTTTGCCTACATCATCAGACCTCGGCAAATGGCGATGGTGCCGGTCGCCCAGAAACCGGAGGTGCAAAAGGCGCTTTCGCAGTGGGCTGAGGGTTTTCAAAAGAGCGTGGAGTTCCCGATGCTCATTGAAGCCAAACACGTTGAATCCATTGCTGCGTTGTTCGGGGATTTCCGGGACCCCCGGGTGCCGGATTTTGTCACGGTCTTCCGTTTCTCCAACGCCGAGCTGGCCGGACAGATTGTCAATTTCTGCCTCACAGAGCGAGACTTCCGAAGATGTCGGCAAGGGCAACACGACTACTACGCCCCTGTCGAAGCCGGAGCTGCCGAACCAGACGATTCTGAGGCGGCGGTATCTTTGCTGGATAACAAAACCTTGCTCTTTGGACCGGTGCGGCCGATCCGGGATTCCTTGCGGCAACTCAACCAGGCACCGCCTCTGGTCACCACGAACACCCTGGCAGGCGTCCTGAAAGATGCCGACCCCTCCGCCGATTTCGCCCTCTATGGATCCTTGGACGCCATTCGCGAGCCTCTGGCCAGCTTCAAGGAAATGATCGCCCGAAGTCCCATGGCAGGCTTGGCTCCCGTCTTAGATGATATTAGCCAGGTCAGTTTGGTTGCCAACCTCGCACCCCAGCCACGCATGCGAGCAACTGCACGACTGGGCAAGCTCGAAGGACGCGAGAAGGTGCAGGAAGTTGCCGAGGGAATGCTCAACGCAGCACGAATCTTATGGCCCGCCACCAAGGCTCAGATGCTCGAGGGCGTCCAGGGGTCCTGGCAGCCGCTGGTAAAGCAGACGGCCAGATTGATTGATGCGGCATTACCCGCGTTCACCATCGAATCGAAAGGACGAGAGGTCACCGCCACGCTGGTCAACGGGATCACGTCCGATCACGTGGCCGATTTTGTCCTCTCGATCGGCCAAACCGCCCAGAACACCCGACTCGATCAGATTGATCGAAAACACATGAGGGAGGTGGCCGAGGTTTGGAGAACCGCTGAGCAGGATGATGGAGAACTGCCAGAGGATATCACCGATCCCAAAACCGGAGAGAAGCTGCTCTCCTGGCGGGTCAAACTGCTCCCCAGTCTTGGCCACCAAGACCTGTACAATCAGTTCAAGTTGGATCAGCCCTGGAACTCCCCCCACAACAAAAAACTCTTAGCCAAAATGCCAGAGGTCTTTTTGGCCGCCCGTTCTGGGCACAAACTCACCCAGGGAAAGACAAACTTCCTCATCCCCGTGGGCAAGGGTTTTCTTTACGGGCCGGAAAAGACCATGACCGTCAAACAGGTCAACGCGGGCGATCGCATGCAGCATACCGCCGTCCTCTTGGAAGCCGATGACTCGGTGGCCGTGCCCTGGACTCAACCTGCGGATCTGATGGTTGATCCTGAAAAACCCCTTGCCGGACTCGGCGGCCTTCGTCCTTACGGTTTCTTCGTTGGCCTCGGTGACGGGGATGTGCGGTTTGCACCCAGTGATATCAATGGCAATACCTTGCTGCAGCTCCTTCGACCTACCGACGGCCAAGGACGCTCCTGGGATGCCTTGCGTTGGTCGCCTTGAGCCTGACCACAGGAGAATCAACGCTTGCCGGGGAATCATTCCCAAGGTCTCCTCTCTCACGCTCGTGGTCGATGTTGGCCACGGGCGTTGTTTCTTTGCAAAACGGGTGTCGCTGTATCGTTGTCCGCAGAGGTGACATGAACGACAGACCCTTCCAGACCACAGCAAAACCCGGCTGATCTCCCTCAAACGCTCCACGCGCCTGATCCTTGCTCATGTTCCCGGGTTCTCGTTTGCAAGCCCCCATTGGTCGCGGTCATCCTTGTGGGGAAGGAACTTGCCAACGGTCCTAGAAAGAAAAGAGTGATCCGGCCAGTCAAGCTCGGTTCCTGAGCAGAAGCGTCGGATCTCGTAAGCACGGGATCTCGTAAGCACAAGACCTTGTAAGCACGAGACCTTGTAAGCACAAGACCTTGTAAGCAAGGGACTAGGATATGGCAAAGCATCAGGTGGTTATCATCGGGGGCGGCTTCGGCGGGCTGTATGCTGCACGAGAATTTCGCCAAGCAGAGGACATCGAGGTCACCTTGGTGGACCGCCGCAATTTCCATCTCTTTCAACCGCTGCTGTATCAGGTCGCCACCGGCAGCCTGAGCCCGGCCAACATCGCCAGCCCCCTGCGACGGATCTTCCGGCGACAGAAAAACTTACGTGTGCTGCTGGGCGAGGCGGTAGACTTCGCTCCTGATCAACATGAGGTCGTTCTCAAAGATGGGAGCAAGCTCAAGTACGACTCGCTGATTTTGGCCGCCGGCAGTCGTGACTTTTATTTCGGGAACAACGAATGGGAGCAACTCGCCCCACCGCTGAAGACGATTGAAGATGCCACCCAGATTCGCCGTCGGATCTTTGAGGCCTTTGAAACAGCCGAGCGGATTGGGGAGCACGCCGATCCGGCTGCTTGGTTGCGGTTTGTCATCGTCGGCGGGGGCCCGACCGGGGTGGAATTGGCTGGTGCCCTGGCAGCGATCGCCAAGGATGTGATGAAGGGTGATTTTCGGCACATCAATCCTGCCCAGGCCGAGATCCTCCTGTTGGATGGTGCTGATCGGGTCCTGACGAGCTATCCCGAGGACCTCAGCCACAAAGCTGAACGGTCGCTGGCTCGTTTGGGCGTCACCGTGCTCACCGGGCGGCTGGTCATCGAGATCCAACCCGACCATGTGATTGTCAAACGCGGCGACCAGCAAGAGCGTATCAACACCCACACAGCCATCTGGGCCGCTGGCGTGCAGGGCTCACCGCTGGCCAACAAGCTGGCTGAGCGAACTGGCTGCCCATTGAGCCGGCGTCAGTCCGTCGTCGTCGAGCCGGACTGCTCCATCGCCGACCATCCCGAGATCTTTGTCGTCGGCGATCTAGCCCATTTTCAGCACGGTCGTGAAGGAGAACAACTTGCAGCACCCCTGCCGGGCGTTGCACAAACGGCGATGCAAGAAGGTCGCTATGTGGCCAAGCTGATCAAGAGACGATTAGCGGGCCAGTGGTCTGGGCCTTTTGTGTATCGCGACTTGGGCAACATGGCGGTCATCGGCCGAGCCGCGGCGATTGCCGATCTCGGCTGGACCAAGTTCTCGGGCTTTCCAGCCTGGTTGGCCTGGCTGTTCATCCACCTGATCAACTTGGTGGCCTTGGAAAACCGGATCCTGGTCGGCATGCAATGGGCTTGGGCGTTCTTCACCTACAATCGCGCCGCACGACTGATTACCGGACTGACCTGGCCGCAACACGAAGCCGCAGACAGTCAAGCTGCCCTCAAGCATCAGTCTGCTACCGAAGGTGGATCCGCTCATGACGGCCGGCTCAAGCAACATGGCAACGGATGGCACCAACCCCAACAGCAGAGAACAAGCCAACCCAAGGGGGCCACAGAATCGTGAACTCACCTCCAACCGAGGCCAACTCGCCAGAAGCAGACTCCTGCCACCCAATCTCCTCTCCACAAGATTCCTTGGAGCAAGATTCCCCCAAGCAAACTTCCCTACAGCAAACTTCCCTACAGCAAACTTCCCTACAGCAAACTTCCCTACAGCAAACTTCCCCGCAGCAAAGCTCGTGCAAGACAGCCGCCGCACAATCTGGCTCCTTGGCAACGGGACCTGCAGAAACGAACTCTCCAGAGACAGGTTCTTGCCAAACCAGGTCTTCGGCGAGTGTGTCGGCTCAGCCCCGCCAGGTAGGCTGGTTGATGCGGGCGTCGCTGTTGGCTTTGGTGGTTGGGGCTGTGATCTTGGCTTTAGGGGCCGGCTTTTTGGTGGCGGTTGCAGCGAGTTTGACGATCACAGCCGAACCTAGCGTGGTCGAACAGTTGCAAGCAGAAATGCTCTCGGTAGAAATCCCGCCGGGATTTGCTCCCAACCGCGCTGCCACCTCCCGGTGGTTTGGGGTGCAAGAGGTGCAATACGTGGCCCCAAGCCGGAAGGTCTCACTGACACTCTCAGCGGTCACTCCGCCAAGCGATGCTTTCCCCATCGGCCCCCGAGCGTTGGGATGGCCTGGGGAAGAGCTCGACATCTTAACGGCCAAGCGCCATGAGGTCCTTGGGACTGAGACAGCGATGCTGGTGACCGCCGAAGGCAAAGACAGCCAGAAAGAGTACCGGCTCTTGGTGGCCGTTGTCCCGGGCCGCAACGGCCAGCCCATCGAGTTCCGCTGGCATGCCCCCCAAGAGGAATTCTCCCTCGAGGAGATCCAGGCGGTGCTGAAGTCAGTCCAACACGGGCCAACGCAACAGGGCTTCCGCTGACCAACCCCTCGACTAACCATCAGTCCCACGAACTATCAACTCGACTGATCATTAGCTCGGCTGCTCATCAACTCGGCTGATCATCAACTCGGCTGCTCATCAGCTGACGACCATCAGCTCGCTCAATTGTTACTCTCCGGTATTGATGGCGTCGGCCAGCTCTTTGTTTTGCTTGTACCAAGCCACGGAATGTTCGACGCCTTTTTCGAGGGGAATTTCTGGACTCCAGCCGAGCAAATTCTGTGCTTTGGAGACATCCGCCCAGGTGCGTCGCGGATCGGCTGGATGGGCTTCTTTGTAGAGGAATTCTGGTCGACGGCCCACCAATTCGGAGATGGTGTTGATCAAGTGCATCAGGGAGAGGCTTCGGTGGCCTCCCAGGTTGATGATTTCGTAGCCCAGTGGTTTGAGGGCAGCCACGGTGCCGCGGCTGATGTCTTCGACGAAGGTAAAATCCCTCTCTTGGTGGCCGTCACCAAAGACGGTCAAGGGCCGCCCCAAGGCGATGTTGCGGATGAAGCGAAAGACGCTCATATCCGGTCGGCCGGCGGGACCGTAAACGGTGAAATACCGCAACACGGAGATATCGAGCTTGTGCAGATGGTGATAGCTGTAGCAAAGCGTCTCGGCAGCCTTTTTGCTGGCAGCGTAAGGCGAAAGTGGCCGATCGGTGACCATATCCTCGCGATAGGGGTAAGTCTGCTGGGCACCGTAGACGCTTGAGGTGCTGGCGAGGACAAACTTCTTGATCCCCAGTTCTCGGCAGGACTCCAGCAAGTACAACGTCCCCAACGTATTGGTTTGGTAGTAGACCTCTGGCGTGACCACCGATGGCCGGACACCAGCCCGTGCTGCCAGATTGATGACCGCTGCCACAGGGCCGTTCTGGACAGTCTGCCGAAGCAAGTTGGCCGTTTGTTCACAATGGCCGATGTCCAGCTCGTGAAACTCGAAATTGGGGTCACCCTGCAGGAGGCTCAGCCGCCAAGTTTTCAACCGTGGGTCATAGGCATCATTGCAGTTATCAATGCCAATAACGTGGTGCCCAGCATCCAACAATCGCCGACAGACGCTCGAAGCGATAAAGCCCGCACACCCGGTGACCACGTAACGCTCGCTCATCGCTGACAGCCCTAATCGCGTTCGCAGAAGTCTCGTTTCAACCCTCCGCACTCTCCCCAGTTGATGACACCGCTTGGTGCCACCAGCCGAGGCAACGCCGAACATCTCCCCGCAACTGGTACTATCTTCAAACCACTGACCTCAGGCAAGAGGCACTCGACTGCAGCGGGGGAGTGAATTTTATTCCCCCCAATGAGAATTTCACTTCCCCTACCTGAGGCCCTGTCCTTGACAGGTTGTTGGGCACCTTATTTTTATGTTTTTACCTGGCACAAGGATTGATGGATGCCCCGAGGTCGTTCACCAACCGGCACTGGACTGAGAAGCAGCCAGGGCCTGTGGCTCGTCTCGGTTGGCTGGTTCGCAGTCCAGAGCCGGGCAAGGCAAACCGTGCCTCGGAAAAGGAGCTTTCAGCCCGGGCGCAGAATTGGGGATGGGCAGCTGTAACTCAGAGCAGAAGGGATCTTTTCGGATTGGATTGATCATGGGCTCTGAGGGACAAGATGATGACGAGTTTCGCTGCGGTTCACCTTAAGCGACAACCCGATGGTGCGGTCGATCGGGAGGGGGTCTCCCTGGTTGATTTGACCGGTGAGTTCTTATCTCCACACGGGTTCAGCCTTCTCTGAGCCTTCTGCAACACCTCGGCTCAGGACAGAAGAGCGGCTGGGCTTTCTTGTTGGCTGCGTGTTGAACTGTGGTGTTGGATTCAGGCCTGGCCAGGCTTGTTGCTGGACAAATTGCGGAGGGGCATCGGGATGAGGTTCTTGCTGAACCAAGAGCACCTCGCTGCTGCGAAGGAAACGCCGAAAGCTTTTCACGGTGACCAAGCGGTGGCCTGGGCTGACCACCTTCTGCAACCTTTCCAAAGTCCCTGGCAGAACAACGACCAGGCCATCAGGGTGTTTCCGCCAGAACTGCTCAACGCCATTGACCCCGAGCCTCCGACAAGGACGCCTGAGATAAAACGCGAGGGTTGATCGAAAGTAAGAACACGCAGCCACCGGCCGATCACCGATGGTTTTGGCCAACATGACGGTGTGTTGAAATCGGGTGACCCTCGGCAATGCCCACGCAAAGGTCGTCAGAACCAAACTCAGCGCCACGGCCGAGAGAGCCGTCACTGCGTAAACGCGTTGGTCGGCTTCGTAATACCTCCAAGCCAACCACCCGCCGACAACGGGAATGAGCCCCACAACCGCGATGATCTCTTGGCCGGGCAAGAGCAGCCTGGCAGCGATGAACACGGCAATCACGATGATGGCCCCGACAACTGGCACGCTGAGAAACCCAATCCTCAAAGCCCAGCGAAGTCTGGGGCTGCGTGCATCCGCCAACGGATCGGTTGAGGCAGTCGGGCTTTTCTCGGCCATGACCCATCGCTGGAGAAACGCCGCAATCAGCAGGGCCACCGCCGGGTAAGCCGGAGCGATGTAATGGGGCAATTTCGTCTGGACTGCAGAGTACACCAGGACGTATACCCCGGCCCAACAACAGAGCAACAGGGTCGCCCTCCCCACAGGCCCTCCCTGAACAAGACGAGTGCACCCCCAAAAGAAACTCAAAGGCAGCACCATGGCCCACGGAAAGGTGCCAGCAAGCAGGGCAGGAAGATAGTAGAAAAATGGACCGCTGTGCCGTTCCATCGGTTCAGTGGCCCGCTCGAAGTGATGCTTACCCAAAAAATCTGCCAGCCAAACTCCTTGAGTTTCCACACCAACCCAGATATACCACGGCAAAGCCACAGCAGAAACCACCAAAACTCCCAGACCCAATCTCATCCGTGCCGCCACGCTCACCAGGTCACGCAGATGGAGCTGAGGCCACATCGTCCCAAGCATCTCTCGGAACTGCGCCATTCGACTGCGGGGCTCGGTAGTTGGGCTCTGTGTTGGCCGAGGCGTTTTCGTCTGCTGCCATGCCGTCCGCAGACGTGCTCCCCATAGGTCGGCCAGTAAAAAGCCACCAAGAACCCCCACAGGTAAGACCACGCCAACAGGACCCTTGGCCAACACTGCCAGGCCCAGGGCCGCATAAAACCCCACCATCCAGGCCCAGTGCCTGGGAAACCAGCCGGCCCCCTCTGCCGCAACACCCAAGGTGTCTGCTTGCCTCAGGCCCGCTAACTCGTTGTCTTGGCCAGAGGTCGCTTGGCCAGAGGTCTCTTGGCCAGAGGTCTCTTGGCCAGAGGTCTCTTGGCCAGGCGTCTCTTGGCCAGAGGTCGCTTGGCTCGGTGTGTGCGGGTTGTGCTGGAGTCGCCACGAGCTTGTCTTCTGGTTATGGCTGGCAGCAGGCAGACGGCTTCCGAGCACAAACAGGGTGGTGGCGAGGGTGCAGCAGAAGAGAAGGGTTGCCTCGGGTGTGGCCCAGCGGCCCACGGCGACAAACAGGGGGCAGGTGACCAAGATGAAGGCAGCTGCCAAGCCAACGCGGGCGGAAAACAGCGATCTGCCGAGAAGATAAGTGCACAGCAGGGTGCCGGTGGCCATGACCGCCGAGGGAAGACGGGCGGCGAACTCGCTGACCCCAAAAAGGGCATAGCCGACGATCATCAACCAATAGATCAAGACCGGCTTGTCTGTCCGCAAGCCCGCGTTGAGCACCGGCACCATCCAGTTGCCATGCACGAACATCTCTCGAGCGCATTCGGCGTTGTTGGGCTCGTCATCGTCCAACAGCGCCGCCGCGCCCAGGTTGGTCAGCAACATCACCCCGGCAAGCCCGCAGATGGCCAACCCCTGCCACAACGAATCACCCAAGCGGCTGACAGGCCAGAAATTCTTGGGCCAGAAATTCTTGGGCCAGAAATTCTTGGGCCAGAAATTCTTGGGGGAGAAGTTGGACACCGGAAGATCACCTTGCGCCACGGATCCCTCCTACTGTGGCCACCACGTCCTTGGAAGCAGAGCTGCGAGAAATGATCCCGGAACGACTCCAGACCACAGGGCTTAGGCTGCCTTGGATCGGGCTGACGCTTCCAAGGTCGTGGTGGCCGAAGATGAGCTTGTCTCATTCCAGGAAGGAGGAAAATTCACCCGGCTGCGAATCGCATAAGTCCGCAGGCCTCGGGACTCGTGATAGGCACGGTTGGCGACTTCGCCGAGCAGCCCGAGAGAGACCAACTGCAGTGCGGCCATTCCTGAGAAGACCGTCAGCAGCAGGAGTGGGTTGCCGGTCATATCGACACCTTGAAACACACGCATCGCCACAGTCGCCAGTCCGGCCATCCCGCCGATGACACCACAGCCGACTCCCAAAGACCCAAAGAGGCGAATTGGGTTGGCGGCATAGTCGAGCAGATATTTGACCGTCAGCAGATCCAACAGCACCCGAAAGGTCCTGGAGATGCCGTACTTGCTGATCCCGAATCGTCGTGGATGATGACGGGTGACCACCTCCAGGGTCCGCGCCCCACGTGCATAAGCCAGGATCGTCATGAAGCGATGCATTTCTCCCTGCAGCCGCAACTCTTGAGCGATCTCACGGCGGACGACCTTCAGCGTACAACCCAGGTCATGGACGGGAACTCTGGTCACACGGCTGATCAACCAGTTGGCGATGCGGGAAGGGATTTTGCGGCTGAAGTAGGTGTCCTGACGGTTTTTCCGCCACCCATGCACCAGATCGTAACCTTCTCGTGCACGAGCGACCATCATGGGAATATCGGCGGGGTCGTTTTGCAGATCGCCATCGAGGGTGACAACGAATTCACCACTGGCATGGCTGATGCCGGCATCCATCGCTGCGCTTTGCCCGAAATTCCGCCGCAGGTGAATCACCCGGACCAGCGGGTCATCAGCGGCTAAGGCATCCAGTCGCTGCCCCGATCCGTCAGTCGATCCGTCATCGACATAAATCACTTCATACTTTTCTTCGGTAGGATCCAATGCAGCACGGATCGTCTGATGGAGTCTGACGACATTTTCCAGTTCGTTGTAAATCGGCACCACCAGCGACAGATCCAACGGGCTGTCCTGCTGTGAAACCGCCGGGCCTGAGGTCCTGGGGGATCCCATAGCTTGCTCTCCTGGCAAAAGGCCTTCCGTAGCGACTTGAAACGACTGTGGGCTTGCTCAACCTCCCACCTAACAACCTCCGGGGCCGGCCTTTTGGACTCCGCAATCCGTTTGCCACCATCAGCCCTCTGAAGCTCCCTTGACCGGCCAGTTCTCCGAGGACCGGCCAGTTCTCTGAGGACCGGCTGTTGCTTCCTGCATGCTGAAGGTCTCAAGGCTCGCTGAGAGACTGCCGGGCGGCTTGCCAGAGCGTGGACCAGAAAGTTGGAGCGGGCAGGCCAATGGCTGCTGCTGAGAGACATTTGCGTCAAGTTTCAGAATGATCCTGTCGGGAACGTTCCGGTTTTCGTTTGGTTGGTCGGTGGCTTTTTGTTGGTCGGTAGCTTTTTGTTGGTCGCGGGCGTTTTGCTGGACGCTGGGCTCTGGTGTTTTTGGGTTTTGGTGTCGTTGGGCTGAGGTGTTCTTGGGCCCGCAGAAGGGTGTTGGCCAGGCAGGCTTGGCCTGGGGAAAGCCTTTTTGCTCCTCTTGCCACCCTTGGCGGAACCCCACGGAGAGCCACGCAAGGCTTTTGCGACAGAGATTCAGGACACGCTGACCTTCCTTGCAGCCAAGACACGCGGGCAATTCCTCGAACGCTCCACCCAGCTGTCCTCGCTCTAGCCAGCCTGTCGGAGAGGCTCGGGCTGGGGGGCTGGTTGCCGATGGATGGGCTGTTGGTCAAGGGTTGGAGGGCTGGTTGGCTTGCCGACTGTGGCAGATCTTTCGCCAGGGACACCCTCGGTCTGAGCTCGAACCGGCGCCACCGCGTAGAGCAATCCGCCTAACAACCCTGCGGTCAACAAGACCGAGAACCAAAGCACACCGAGCATAAGTCCGGTGGCCGTGGCAATTCCGTAGGCTGCCAGGACCGCAGCCAACCCTCCCTCGCGGACTCCCAAACCGCCAAGACTCAGAGGCAGAACCGAAAGCAGCGTCGCCAAAGGAACGGCTGTGAGATACACGTAGGCAGAGCCCTCGATCCCCAAACCAATCCCCAACAAGGCCACAGCCACGACATTAAGACCCTGCACCGCAAACGCCCAAGCACAGGTGGCCACCAACACTTCAGGTCGACGGCGAAATGGAGTCAGCCGGACAAACACCTGGGCCACGCCAGGCCAACGGAGCAGCCAATTGCCAGCATGAGAACTGGCACGTGACCCTACTAAAAAAATTGAGCATATCACCAGAACCTCGGTGGCCAAACAGACTGGCACTAGCAAAAGCATCCACCAGATCGAAACCTGCAGCATTTGGCCAGCTAAACTGGCAGCCACCAAAGCCACCATCGCCACCAACCCACAAAGCCGATCCGCCACAACGGAGCATGCCGCCAACGCTGTCTGCCTGGTCCGCTGACCAAGAGCCATCACCTTGTAAACGTCGCCGCCCAGCGAAGTCGGCAGGCAAAGGCTGAAGAAGGACCCTTGCAAATACCATAACCAAAGTCGACCGAAGCTCACATGCAGACCGACAGTGTTGGCTAAAACCTTCCAGCGGATGGTGCTGGCTGTTTGGGCCAAGACATAGACCCCTAGTGCTGAAGCCCACCACTGGGCTGAGCACTTCGCGAAGGTGCCCGCCAGTGCTGAGAGGTCGACACTCCAGGCCAGCAGGGCGAGTAAGCCCCCGCTGACGACCACCCGGAGCAGGAACGAACCGGCACGGTGGGATTGTTTGCGTGAGTTGCTCGAAGACCGCAACCGCGAGAGTGAACCAACCATGCTGCTGTTGTGGGGATCTTTTGGGAGTTGAGTGCTTTCCGGCTGGAACAACTGATCCAGGATGACCGGTGGGGTCTCATCCTTCCTCAGCGACTGGGCAGACGCTCCTCCAGTGGCTGACGCTTCTCGGGCGTCTCAAGCGGTGGACCGACGAGGACCAGAGCGGGCCTCAAGCAGCCAAGTCTCTGCTGAGCAAATCGGGGGGAGGTGTACCGTGATTTCGCTGCAGCGGTCAACAGCATTCTGGCTCGGGACAGACCAGCTAGTCCCATGTCCCATGCAGCAGCGACCTCCTGAGAAGCGTGCCTTGCTGAAGAGCGTACCTCACTGAAAAGCCAACAGGAAAGTGACGCTGGTCTGACGGGCGGTCTGTCAACGGCTCGATCGATCTGAACGGATGCGATGAGGCGAGATCGCGAAGCGACAGGAATTCGCTGTCAACAACACCCTCGGTGGCAGTGCTGCGAACACCTTCCGGTTCTCGAGATCCGTCAGCGTCGAGAGCAAGCTGGTCTCTCGCCCAGCCGGTCAGCGGCACCCTCGATGGCAAAGCCCCCCTCGATTGCCAGGGAGGCTCAGAGAAGCCGGCACGAAGTCGGTGCGATTGTTCCCTCCAGAGAAGAAGGCAAAGGTCGCAACTGAGGCCCAGACTCCGTCCAAGGCGACATCTCCGGCGATCCGCGCTCCAGAAGCACAAAAACCCGGCTCAACCAAAAAGCCGGTCAAACCAAAAAGCCGGCCAAACCAAAAAGCCGGTCAAACCAAAAAAGCCGGCCAAACCAGCGTAACTGCCGAAGATGCGTCGATTCTCGAGACCGGCCTGACCTGGAAATCCGGGCGGCTTTTCCAGAGATCCCGCCATCAAGTTGGGAATTCGCGATAGATGTCCCGATATAGAAAGTGTATCAAGCCCGCCGTCGGGTGAGTCCGCGTCCATAAACGGAGGTAACAAGAGAAGTTGGGTTGACCTTTTGCAACTTCTTGAGCTTCACAAGACAAGGCGACTTGCAAATTGCCAGTAGATTGTTAAGACACATGCCGAAGACAACCCAACCCCTTGGCCACTTGTCGTCGATCGGATCAGTATCTTGTAGAAGCTCTTGTTTCTTCGAAGAACCCGAACTTTCCTCCACCTGCGGCTGCGGCTGAACTGCATCAAGGTTGAAAACGAAAAAACAACACTAAACTTGTTGAGTTTGTCAGGAATCGAGTCAACAAGAGCTCAAGTCAAGTCGGCCGCCAGCCGAGCAGAACACAATCCGGCCAGAGCACAATCCGGCCAGAGCACAATCCGGCCAGAGCACAATC
>CAZYKP010000018.1:57505-103595 GCA_964648025.1 uncultured Pirellulales bacterium
CACAATCCGGCCAGAGCACAATCCGGCCAGAGCACAATCCGGCCAGAGCACAATCTGGCCCAAAACGAAGGGACCTTTTCTGAGTTTTTTGAACACCAACGGCCTGAGGGCGTTGGCCGCTCAGTCCTCTTGGAGGAGCGCTTTCTTCCTGCAGTCTTGAAGTGGCAGTCTCCTTGATGAGGCTTCTCAGCGGTCACGCTACTCTGGTAACCCGCAGGTCTGGCAACCCGCAGGTTTGGCAACGCAAACCTCAAGCCGCCGAAGTTCCGGCGGTGAGGTCCTGGCTGACGTGAACGAAGTGCTGCCCTGGAGTTGAGCTGGTGGTTGTCAACCAGTCGGCCGTCAGCCCCCTACGACCGCTAAGGATTTCCCCCCATGGTGAAGGTCTTGTCAAACTCCGTTTCCCGGGAGAGCCGTTCAGCAGACAGCCGGGACCCGTTCTCTCGCGGAGATCTCAACTCGGAGCTTGCCTTGCAAAAGCCAGGCATCGGGTTGATTCCCCTTGTGGCGGAGAGACAGCTCTCCGATTTGGAGATGTCAGACCTCTCCCAAGATCTCCCGAAGGATGTTCTCTTGGAGAGCCTGTTGGGCTGGGACTTACCGGAGTTCCGGCCGCACCCTTGGTTGACAAGCGCTCATCTGCAGACGCTGGCAGGTGCTTTTTGGCCGACCCGCCTCCGGAAGGAAAAAGCTCGCGTTCACCTGGTCCCCTTGCCGGACGGAGACCATCTGGTCCTCCATGACGACCGACCTGCCAACTGGACCCCAGGCGGCCGCTGCGTCCTCATCTTGCATGGCTTGGCTGGGTCTCACCGAAGCCCTCCGTTGGTGCGGATTTCCGAAAAGCTCAACCAATTTGGTGTGCGAACCTTTCGTCTCGACCTCAGGGGGGTCGGCGCCGGGGTCAAACTGGCCCAAAAACCCTACCATATCGGACTCACCGAAGACGTTGCTGCCACAATCGCCTGGATTGCCCAGAAATGTCCTGGC
This sequence comes from uncultured Pirellulales bacterium, assembly GCA_964648025.1. Classification (GTDB taxonomy): domain Bacteria; phylum Planctomycetota; class Planctomycetia; order Pirellulales; family Pb10988; genus CAZYKP01. The sequence continues at coordinate 58,496 of CAZYKP010000018.1, forward strand.
TCTCCGCTGACTTTGGTCGGCTTGTCCTTAGGTGGCAACTTGACCCTTAAGTTGATGGGCGAGGCCGGTCAGCGTCAAGCGGCCGCTCAAACGTGCTCGGTCAGTCAGACGGTGGACTCAGCGGTGGCGGTCAATCCCCCAACGGATTTGCTGGCTTGTACTGCCAAACTGAGACGTCCGGGGGCGCGGCGATACGATCGGTATTTTGCTCGGTTGTTGGTCAATCAGGTGGTCCAGCGACAACGAGCCCACCAAGCGCCTGAGCCGTTTTCTGAGAATCGGCCTCGCACGCTCTTTGAGTTCGACGAGGCATTCACCGTGCCGGTGTGGGGCTTCAAATCAGCAGCCGACTATTACGAACGTTGTAGCTCTCATCATCTGCTGAGCCACATCGCCGTTCCGGCGTTGGTCTTGGCCACCTCAGACGACCCGCTGGTCCCTGTGGAGACCCTCCAATCAGCCCAGAAGTCCCCGCTGCTCCAGCTCCAGATCACCGACGGAGGTGGACATCTCGGGTTTATCACCGCCGGCCACTTAGTCCCCGACCGGATGTGGATGGACTGGCGAGTCGTCCAGTGGATCCTCGCACGCACCCCATCGCCGACAGCCGACCAGCTGATGACCCCCGGCACCCGGAGCACTGCCACCGCTCACGGAGCCGCAACCGACAACAATCCCTTCCCAGCATCGCTGCCGACAGCCTGACCCACTTGTGGCCATCAGGTCCCTCAACACAGTCTCCCGGGCTGGCCGTGGTGTTGGTCGTGGTTGGCAGAGCTGATGATCTTGGCAGTTGTCGGTGAACCCCGGGGCGACCGAATCAGTCCCATTGCAGGAGTTCTCCTTGGGAACAACTGCAAAGGTGGTCGCGATGCCCAATCAGCCGGATCTGCACTCGGCTCTCACCCCCAACAACAGCCGGCAGAGACCCAATCCGCTCCCCACTCTGACCCCCGATTTGTCCAAGAGGCCCTCTCCCACTCAGGGATGGCAGCCGGGGGATCGGCCGCTGCCAGGGGTGGACCTCGAACTGGTCCGGCTCATCGGCCGCGGAGGATGCGGGGAAGTCTGGAAAGCTCGCAATCCCTTCCTGACCACCGCCGCACCCGTTGCGCTCAAAGTCTGTTGGCGCTCAGGCGAGAGCCTCCGCCGAGAAGCCGCTTTGCTTGATCGGCTCCGGCAATTCGGCAGCCACCCGGGGATCGTCCGGCTCTTGACAACCTATCTGTCTGCCGATCCCCCAGCGTTGGTCTCGGAGTTCATCGCCGGAGGTGATCTGGCCCACTGGCTGCACGCTCAAGGTCGCCCTCCGCCGGGCGAGGCAGGTGGCCCTGCGGAGGTGGTTTCCCCCAAGCTGGCTGCTGCCTTGATCACCCAAATCGCTGAGGCGGTACGCTTCGCTCATCAACTGCAGCCCCCGGTGATTCACCGCGACCTGAAACCCTCCAACATCCTGGTCGTCAGCAATCCGACAACAGCAAAGAGCCCAGGTCGAATCCCAATCCAACTGAAAGTCACTGATTTCGGAATCGGTGCCTTGGCGACAACTGGTGCGACAGACCCTCTTCCTGCTCACTCGTTGACAGACGAATCTTTGCCAGAAAGCACTTTGCCAGAAAGCACTTTGCCAGAAAGCAGTTTCGATGGCTGGCCCGCTGCTGGGAGCAGTCCCCACACGCTTTCAGGTGCCAGCACAGAGAACCTCATGCTGGAGGAAGGCCGCTTGGCCTACACCCCGCTTTATGCCAGCCCTCAACAACAACGCGGCTGCCCAGCCGATCCCCGGGATGATCTCTATGCCTTAGGGGTGATTTGGTATCAGCTCCTGCTTGGGGACCTAGCCGCCGCAGCCCCCACAGGCCGACGGTGGATGGATCGGCTCGGAGAGCGAGGGGTTCCCGCCGACCAAATCGAGTTGCTGGCCGGTTGCCTGGAGCCGGAGGCCGATGACCGACCCGCCAGTGTGGCCGTCTTGTTGGATCGTCTCCGCTGTGGTCCGCTCCACCAGGACAAACCCTCTCTAGAACGTGACGCGCGATCCCCAGCCACTCGGGCTGCCTCAAATCGGTCAGGCCAGTCAATGGCCGGTTCCAGAACTATAGGGTCAAGAAACCCAGTGCCGAGAAATCCGGGTCCGAAAAACCTGGTACTAAGAAACTCGGGGCATTTCTCGTGGGCCTCATTGCCGCCTGCGAGAATCCCCAAGCCGACCCAAGGGGCTGCTGCTCAGAGAAGTCCTGAAACCCGCAAAAAGAACCAGCCCGCTCAACAACAGATTTCACCGCAGAAAACCTTGGTGAATAGTCTGGGAATGACCATGGTACCGATTTTGTCGGGCGAATTTTGGATGGGTGGTGATCAGACTCCCCAGACACTTGCCAGAATGACGCGGAGTTCCGCTCGACGTTATCGGCGGGAACAACCACGCCATCGCGTGCGCTTCTCGAGGACGCTGTTGGTGGCCGTCACCCCAGTGACTCAGGAACAATTCGAGCGAGTGATGGGGTTTAACCCTAGTCACTTTCAGACGGGCCTGGGAACGATTCTGCCGACGCAGAGCACCGCCTGTTGGCCTGTTGAGCAGGTCAGTTGGGAAGAAGCTGCACAATTCTGTCAGCGTTTGACCCAGTGGACCCAAGAACGGCCAACAGGACGAGTCTACCGATTGCCCACCGAGGCCGAGTGGGAGTACCTCTGCCGTGCAGGATCGGAAACAGCTTATTGGTGGGGCGATCAGCCAGCTGAGCAACCGTCTGAACACCCCTTTGCTGTTGGCTCCGGGCGACCCAATGCTTGGGGCCTCTTCGACGTGCACGGCAACGTCCGCCAGTGGTGTGCCGATTGGTTCTCGGCAGACTACTACCGCGACAGTCCCCTGATCGACCCACCTGGGCCTTGCTCAAGCGTTTTTGGCAAACGGGTGATCCGCGGCGGAAGCTATTGCACCCCAGCGGTGGGATGTCGAGCGGCCGCACGCCACGAGGCCTCGGCTCAAGAGCGACTGCCCGATGTGGGCCTCCGGGTGGTCTGTCAGTTGAAGTCGGATTAACTTGAACGACCTGCCAAGCAACCGACAGACAACACCGCAAGCTGCTGCATCATGAACACCATCCCCCAGATGCCCCCGTTTCATTTAGCGTTTCCGGTGACTAATCTGGCGGCGACCCAGGCGTTTTACGGGGGTGTGCTGGGGTGTCCTCTGGGCCGGCAAGCCGAGCGTTGGATTGATTTCAATTTCTTCGGCCATCAGATCACCGCCCATCTGGCCGAAGAGCTCCCGGTCGTCAGCACCAACCCTGTCGACGGTCATGCCATTCCAACCAGCCATTTTGGAGCGGTACTGGCCTGGGACCACTGGCATCAACTCGCTGAGCGGCTGAAAACCGCCCAAGTCGAGTTTCTCCTGGAACCGTGCATCCGCTTCGCCGGCCAAGTCGGCGAGCAAGCCACTCTGTTTGTCCGCGACCCAAGTGGGCACGCCTTGGAATTCAAGGCGTTTCGGAACCCCGACCAGTTATTCGCCACAGCCGAGTCCCAGTCTCAGGAGCCGCCCTGCCAACACACGGCTTGAGCAGAATCCCCTGTCAGCAAAGGCCCCGTGTGGCGTTGAGTCCCGCTGCCAACGAAAGCAAGGCTTCTCTTCAGGGCCAACGCCCGCCCGGCTAATGAGCCTTCCCTTCTCAACGGCCTAAAAAGACACCTGGGCCCAACGACCAACACAACGCCATCAAAAACCGCAACGCCATCGAGTACCGCAACGCCATCGAGTACAGCAACGCTGTCGTGAACCGGAACGCTGTCGTGAACCGGAACGCCAGACAAGACATTTCCTCCAGGAGCTTGCTCCGACTTCGCGCTAGGTTCCTGGGAGCTCCCGGGCGATCAAGTATTCCGGGCGATCAAGTGTTCCGGGCGATCGAAGAGGGTCTTGGACCGACTGGGCGGGACACCAGCTTGCTCTGCGTGGTGGCGGAGAGCTGACCCCCAAGGTGTTCACAGCAGGCCGAGGGAAGGTGCAGCCTCCCGAGGATGGTTGCCGGCAGACGACCGCCAAGACCTCGCTGATCTCTTTTTGCGGCCAAACCATGCTGAGACCCCTCCAAGGCTGCATTCCTTTGAGCCATGCAGGAGCCATGCTGAGAGGCTTTATCGCCTCTCCAGGTGATAGCGACGGAACAGTTCCTGGCTCTTGCGGGCCAGTTGGGCCCAATCAAATTGCTGCACCCATTCCAGACCCGCGTCCCCCATTCGACGCAGCCGCTCGGGGTCGCTGAGCAACTCTCCCAACAGTTTGGCAAGCGGTTCGGGCGTCTCACAGGGAACAACCTGACCAGTCTCCGGCTGTCGCATCGTCTCGGCTGTCCCTCCCGAGTCGCCAGCGACCACCGGTTTTCCACAAGCCTGTGCTTCCAGCAGCACGATTCCAAACCCTTCGATGTCGCCGGTCTCCAGCCGCCGGTTGGGCAAGGCGAACAGGTCGCAATGCTGCAGACAGCAAATCAGCTCCTCGTCGGGGACCTGACCGCGAAACTGCACGAGGTCGGCAACGCCCATCTCCTGGGCGAGATTTTGGAGACGTTCACGTCCTTCGCCCCCACCAACGATGGCATAGAGCACATTGGGCACACGTTGCCGGATCGCCGGCAAGGCTGAGATGAGCATATCGTGGCCCTTGCGCTTTTGCAGACGGCCCACGGTCAACACAACGGTGCGATCAGCCCAGCCGAGTTGTTGACGCACATCAGCGTAGGCTTGGCTATCGGGATCGGCTGGCTGAAATCGGCTGACATCCATCCCGGGATGAAGGACATGCACGCGTTGGCTGGGCAGTCCCCAGCGCTGGGTGAGGATTCGTTGGCTGTTCTGGCTATTGGCCACAATGAACCGGGCGTTGAAGAGCACACGGGCGGTCATCAGGCCTAGCTTTTTGCTAGTGTAAATTTGTCGATTTCGCCAAGTCGGTTTTTCCTCGGCGTTGGTGAGGTTGATTTCCTCGCCGTGTGTGTAGACAGCGTAGGGGATGCCGGTGGTGTAGCGTAGAGTCAGGGCCATCAGCCCCTCATGCAAACATCGCCCTGCGTGGATGAACTTGACCTTTTCCTGCCGGCAGATCTTTCTCAAAGCCCGATAGGTGCTGAAGTACTGACGCAACGCCGCCTTTCCCAGGGAGCCATCTCGGGGGAGGTCCAACGGCAGGCGGTGGATGGTCAAGCCAGAGGTGGCGTCAATTTCCTCTTGATGAGGGTCGGAGCCAGCGGCGATCACGTAGTCCTGTGGTGGCAAGCGACGGTAGAGTTCCCAAAACCAACGGCCGCTGCCGCCCACTTTCGGCGGAAAGATCTCACTGAGTAACAGGGTTGTCATAACGGATCACACAACGGGGCAGGATGGTCATTTGCTGGCGGGTTCAAACTAGCCATCCTCCCCGGATTGGGCAACGGGTTCGGATGTTAGGCAGGGCTGGCGAATTCTTGCCCTTTCACAGTCGCCTTGGACAGGAGTTGCAAGCTGAAGACCTGCTGAGGCTGTTGAAACAACCCTCGCTCCTCCAACGATGATCCCACAAAATGATCCCACAAGATGATCTGACCGAGGTCCCAGCACTGATCCGGCAACTCGGAGGGCCTCCCAGTCCAGCAGCCCCTGGGACGATCAGAAGCAAAAGACCATCAAAGACTGTCAACAATCGAATCGGTTGCCGGATCTCTCAGAAGCTCAATGTCTCAGAAGCTGAAGATTTCATAACCTGGGTGCTCCCTAGCCTGGGTGCTCCCTAGCCTGCCTCCCTAGCCTGGGTGCTCCCTAGCCTGAGTGTCTGCCTGAACGATTGCCTCAGAGGATTTCCAGGCTTTGTTTTTTCCGAGTCAATGCCCATGAAGACAGTCGAGTCATTCCCCAAAGCTCTGCCGCAGCTCCCGGGGCAAGGTCTCAGCGGCCCGCTGAAGACGTTACGAACCGAGGCCCTGCAATTTTTCAGGCAGACAGCCGCAGAGCACGGTGATGTGGTTGGCTTCCGGCTGCTTTGGCATCGGTTTGCTCTGATCAGTCACCCGGAGCTGGTTGGGCAAGTGCTGGTGACGCAAAACGACAATTTCGTCAAACACCAAGGCGCTCGGTTTTTGATCCCGGTGCTGGGCCGCGGGTTGCTCACCAACGAGGGCGCAGCCTGGCGGCGGCAGCGTCGGCTGATCCAACCGGATTTTGGTCACCAGCAAATCCTGAGGCATGCCGATCTGATCCTGCAATTGACCAACAAGGCCTGCGACCGACTGCAGTCTGGGGAGACCTACGATTTGCAGGAGGAATTGACCCAGCTCACACTTTCAATCATTACTCAAGCTATTCTGGGGGCAGATCTTGATGAGCAAGTTCCGGGAAGCAGCCAGGTGATCGCTGAGGTGGTCCAGGTCATTCAGGAGGATTTTGCCTTGCGTTGGATTGGGCAACGCCTGCCTTACTGGGTACCCACGGCAGGGAATCGCCGTGTGAAGGCCGTGATCAAGAGCCTTGATGAGGTGTTGGCAAAAATCCTGCAGAAGAAGCGGAAGGCACCTGGCGGCAACGATCTGCTTTCTCGGCTGCTTCAGGCCACCGACGTGGAGGATGGCCAGGGGATGTCCTCAGAGCAACTCCGCGATGAGGTCGTGACCTTATTGCTGGCCGGCCATGAAACGACTGCTCATACGCTGGTCTGGTCTCTTTGGCTGTTGGGGCGGCACCCGGAACTCCAGCAGCAAGCAGCTTCCCAGGTCGATGCCATCTGCGGACAAGCACGCCTGACGCCGGAGCTTCTGCCACAACTGGAGGGTGTGAAGCGGATTGTGCAGGAATCCATGAGGTTGTATTCACCGGCTTATGTCGTTGGACGACAGGCCTTGCGAGATTGTCAGCTCGGCGATTTCCGAGTGCCAGCCGGCACCAACGTGTTGATGAGCCAATGGGTCATTCATCGAGACCCCCGGTTCTGGGATGAGCCCGAGGAATTTCGTCCCGACCGTTGGACCGAAGATCACGTGCCCAAGCACAAATACGCCTATTTCCCATTCGGCGGCGGTCCGCGTGTCTGTATCGGCAACGCCTTTGCCATGATGGAGGCCACCCTGATCTTAAGCGAATGGCTCAGGCGGTTTGACTGCCAACTTGTCAACGGCCACATGGTGAAGCCCTGGCCTTGTGTGACCCTCCGACCGAGCGGAAGCGTTTGGGCAACCCTCACAGCTCGTCAACCCTGCCACACATAAGCCAAGCGATTTCCCGCGGCATTTTTCAAGAGAACGATCTCAGATCAACGGGCACCGTTGGTGGAGATCCGCTGGCGATCCGAGGCTGATTGGCTAAGTGCCAGGCCCTTCGTCGCAAACAGGCAAAGCACCATTGCCTCTGGACCTGGTGTTTCGACTGCTCTTGGGGACAATTCTTGCTCGACCTCAACGCGAAAAGAGCGCAACAACCGCGGGTTTCGCCGCCTTTCCACAAACCAGACGAGGCAAGCGCGTCTCCAACCTCAGTCGGAAGCACGAAATTGGGTTGGCCTCGACTTGCCCACCAACGGAGATGAGCCTAGCCGGTGACAGAGGATGGGAGCTGCTCTTGATCGGTTCCCCCTCACGCAGTTCAACCCGCCGCCTGAGGACAATTCTCCACTCAACGTCACATGCTGGTCAGCCGAGCCAATCCCAGCTTGTCCAATGGGCCCCTCACCAATGACCTGAGACCTCCCTCGGTCACCCAACCTCTGATCAGCCAGCCTCTGATCAGCCAACCTCTGATCAGCCAGCCAGTGATCTGCCAGCCAGTGATCTGCCAGCCTTTCTGCTGTGGCGGAGGAGCCAAGGTTTTGCTCAACCTCAGTCGCTGGTTCTCATCTTGAACAAGTCGGGAGCACCGATCTGGAGTAGCTGACTGATTTTTGGCCAGATAGATTCTCTGTATGGCTGGAAGACCTACAAAACTCACCAAAGAATTGTTGGCCGAATACGCGGAGATTCTCCCGCAATGCCTCTATCTCGAAACGGCAGCGGACCTGGTCGGGGTTCGCCGTCAGACTGTCCGCAATTGGCTACGCCGTGCAGCGCGTGCTCTCCAGCAGGCCGCCAAAACCTCGTCTCCCATCCCAGCTTCGGAGCAGCTCTTTGTGGAGTTCCACCAAATGCACAAGCGGGCTTTGGCTGAAGGGGAACGGGTGGCCGTCAATCAACTACGGCAGGCTGGGGAAAAGAGCTGGAACGCAGCGGCCTGGCTTTTGGAGCGGAGGTACCCACAACACTGGTCCACCAAAGCCCAGATCGATCTCACCGCCCGAGTGGCCGATCAATCAGCTGAGGACTTAGCACAGAGAATCCGTGAACACCCTGAAGTCGTCGTCACACTCCATGCCGCCCTCGGACAAATCGCAGCCAGTCAATCTCCAACCAGGCAACTTGGCTGCCAGCAACGTGTTGCCCAGGAGGGCTCTCTCGGCCAGTTGCCTGGCCCGCACCAGTCCAGCGATGCTGGCGTTTCTGGCCAGCGGGGGCAAGTGGCAGGCACCCAGGCACCTTCAGCTGCTGGCGACCAAACTGGTTGATGTGGCAGAAGGTCGCTGCCTGCGGCTGATCATCACCATGCCACCACGGCACGGCAAAAGCTATCTGACAAGCCACTTCTTTCCGGCATGGTTTCTGGGGATCTGTCCTCAGTTGCGAGTGGCCCTGACGAGCTACGAGGCCGATTTTGCGGCTTCTTGGGGACGTAAGGCTCGCAGCGTGCTGGAGGAATTTGGTCCGACCCTTTTTGGAGTCCGCCCCGATCAAAAGCTCTCCTCCGGAATTCGTTGGGATCTGGAGGGACACCCTGGCGGTCTGGTGACCGCTGGCGTCGGAGGACCGTTGACCGGACGAGGGGCCGACCTGCTGATCGTCGACGATCCCATCAAAAACGCCGAAGAGGCTTTCAGCGCCACACTTCGCCAAAAAATCTTCGACTGGTGGCTCAGTACCGCCTTCACCCGTCTGGAGCCCGGCGGCAGAGCCGTGGTCATCCAGACCCGTTGGCATCGTGACGATTTAGCCGGGCGTCTGTTGGCCGACCCCGAGGGTGGCTGGCAGCATCTCAATCTGCCTGCCGTCGCCGAAGAGCACGATCAGTTGGGACGTTCGCCCGGCGAGGCACTCTGGCCGCAGCGTTGGCCACTTGAGGCCCTGGAGCGGATTCGCCGCAGCCAAGATGTCTATTGGTGGAATTCCCTCTATCAGCAACGCCCCTCGCATCACGAGCAATCCGAGTGGCCCGACTCCTACTGGGAGCGAATCTGGGCCCAAGGCTGGCCGAACCCGCAGGATTGCTCAGAACGGGTGGTCGCGCTCGACCCTTCCAAGGGAACAACTGGGCATTCCGACTACCAGGCTATTGTGTATACTTCTGTCCACAATGGAAAACTCTGGGTCGAAGCCGAGCTTCAACGGGAGCCGATCACCGAGCTGTGCCAGCGGTTGATCGCCATGGCCCGCAGAACGTCGGCTCTGGCGGTAGGCATCGAGTCGGTTTCCTTTCAGGAGCTGCTCTTGCCGGAAGTGCAGCGGCTGGCTGTTGCCGGCGGTGGAGCTCCGCTGCCGATCTACGCGGTGGAGAACACGGTTGCTAAGGAAGTGCGTATTCGGCGGTTGGGACCCTATTTGGCGCAGGGACTTGTGCAAGTCAAGGACACCCCAGGAGGCCGTCTGCTGGTGGATCAGCTCAAAGATTTTCCGCTAGGCGATCATGACGACGGCCCGGATGCCCTGGAGATGTGTCTACGACTGATCCTCGAGAGGGGCGGCCCCTCCCCTGAAGACGGCCTCCTCGGTGCCATGGAAGCGGGCCTGGAATGACTCGGAAAGCAGAGGGCACGACACCTCCGGGGTTTTTTGAGCTTTCCCGAAGCACTTTTGGCGGAAATCTCTGCTGAGTCGTTACTGCCAAGGTTTCTATTGAAGCCCTCTTGGTGTGTTCTTGGTAGTCCATGCACTTCTTGTTCGACGGTGAGAATCGTCGCTCAGGTAGCTCTCAGACCGAAGGCGAGACTTTGAAACTCAATCACCGCTATACCTGGGGTTGGCTGATCTGGGGACTGCTCTTTGCGCTGATTGAGGGATTAGCGCTGTTCGATCCGGCCAGTGGAGACACGCTCTCAGAACACGTGTGGTGGTTGGCAGAGAATCCAGTTGGCTGGTTGGCGGTGGCTGGATTCATGGCCTGGCTGACAACTCACTTTCTTACCAAAGGACGTGTCTGATGTTGATTGATGCCGCTGGGCGGCTTTCGGAGAGCTTGGACCTGTTGACGCGGCTGGTCGATCCTCGCGATGCCGTCCTGGGACCCGATGGAGAACCCTGGCTGCCGGTGGGCTCGTTCCAGTCGCCCCGTCCCTCCTCGATTTGGCAGGCTTATCGTAGCGAATCAGAGCTATGGCATCTTATCAGCGAAAGTCGCTGGCTGTCTCTGAACAACGAATTCGCTGCCAACGCGCTTGAGAACCGCATCTCCTATATCGTTGGTTGGGGACACACTTACTCAGTCGCGCGTCGGCCGGGGGTTTCCGGCCAGGTCGTCCCTGGGGCCTTGCTCGAGGTGGTGCAGAGTTGGCTGGACGGGTGGGTGCAGGCCAACAAATGGTACCGCCGCCAGCAAGAGATCATCCTGCGTCGTGACCGTGATGGCGAGGTGCTCTTGCGGCAATTCCGTCGGCCCGGCGGTCTGCTGGAGGTCCGCTTCATTGAGCCGGAACATCTGAAAAACCCGGGGATCTCACACCCGCATACGCATTATGGAATCACCTTCGATTCCGATGATGCCGAGACCCCAGAGACCTTTCACGTTTGGTCCGACCAGCGTGGGACGGACATTCAGCACATCTCCGCCGAAGAGGTTCAACACCGCAAGCAGAACGTTGACTGCTCCGCCCCTCGCGGTTTGCCGACGCTGTATCCGGTTCGCAAGAACTTGGCCCGGGCAGCTAGGCTGCTCCGCAATATTACCCTCACCTCCGAGATCCAAACAGCGATTGCCCTGATCCGCAAGCATGGCGGCACCAAGACGGCAGTCCAGTCCTTTGTGACCTCTCAAAGCGACCAGGTGGCCCACCAGACGAGCGTCGGCGGCTTCCAGACCCGCAACTTTCGACGCTATCCCCCGGGCAGCATCCTCGATGCCTCCGCGGGCACAGAATACGAGTTTCCCGCTCAGGGCTTAGATGTCCAGAAGTATGTCGCCGGTCTGGAGGCCGAGCTGAGGGCGATTGCCAGTCGTCTTGTGATGCCAGAATTTATGCTCGCCGCGAATGCTGCCAATGCCAACTACGCCAGCACGCTGGTCAGCGAAGGGCCTTTCGTCAAGCTCATCGAACGTCTGCAGCAAGACAACATCGACTGGGATCTCGAGCTGATCCACGAGGCTCTCGGCTTTGCCGCCGCCGCTGGGATCGACGGGCTGCCGCAGGATGTGTTGGAGTTGGTCGAAGTCAAAGCCGAGCCCCCGCAGATTGTCAGCCGGGACCGCAAGGATGAGGTGCTGGCGGACCAAGTGTTGCTCAACGCTGGAGTCATGTCCCGACAAACAATGGCCCAGCGAGCAGGACTGGAGTGGGATGAGGAACGGGAACGGATCGCCGATGAGTCAGAAGCCTTTGGGGAATTTTCTGAGAACCCAGACTGAAGGGGAACAAACCCATGCAACGAATCGAGCCTGGTTGGTGGTGGTGTCGCGGTGCCTTACAGGGCCAACCCGGGTGGGTGCTGGTGAAAGTCCGGCATGAATTTCGAAAAGGACGCTGGCGGTGGTTCTTCAGTCGGCCAGACGAATTCGAATGCCACGCACTCAGCGACGGCGAGTGGGTTCGCTGCGAGGAACCCGGTCCTCTGGCCAAACCCCTCAAAGCCGCAAGCGAACGTTGATGACCGACCTCCCCAGAGCCGTTGGGGCCAGCACTTCAGGCAATCCACGGAGGTGGCGAAGTTGGCGTTGTGCGATCAGGGCATGTTGGTTTTGCTATGGGCCTTCACCGCAGTTGCCACCGATCAGCGATCAGGGCCGCCGCGGAAGAACATCGACTGCTGCCTGCGGAAAATTCTTGCTCGGCCCAACCACGTGAGACGCCGGAAGGACCAGTGATTGGGCCGCTGTTGATCGACCAGCCTTTCCGCTGTGCCGGACGAGCCAAGATTCTCCTCAGCCTCAGTAGGTCGTGCCAAGCTGAAAACTCGGCCGGTCCGTGGTCACAATCACGGTGTGGTGGGCTGCCCAGGGGATCGGAAGCGCCAAAACTCAACTCCGAAAGAGGGATCTTCGATGCCAACACGCGGCCGTCTGCCGATGATTCGAGTCATCGCCTGCTTGAGTTGCCTGCTCAGTCTGCCCCACGGAGCAACGCCCGGCCTGGCAGGGGCCAACCACGTCGGCCTGGCACGCAGCGAAAACTTTCTGGTCTGGGCTGACTCGCCGCAGTTGGCCGAGGAAATCCTCCAACACGCTGAGAACCTGCGAGAAAGCATCGCCTTGCGTTGGTTTGAGGAAGCGTTGCCCGATGGTGAAGGCCCTGCATCGCTGAATGTGTATCTCTCTCCAAGAGACCGCTCCCGAATTTGGCTCAGCGAAGACAACTCACAGGGCCTCCATCTGGTGCTGATTCACACACCCAGAAAGCTTTTGCAACAGGCCCTGGCCCACGAGCTGACCCATGTCGTCTTGGAAAATCGCTACCGAAATTTGCCTAGCTTTGCTCATGAAGGAGCCGCAAGCTTGCAAGACGACCGCAAGCGTCAGGAGATCCGGCAGGATCTGTTGGCTGGTTTTGTCCGCAGCAACCGTTGGCCCCGGGTGATCAGAACGCTGCGAGCGGAGTCCATTGCCCCGGATGATCAAACAGGATACACCGTCGCGGTCTCGGTCACGGAGTATCTGCTGCAGCTGGCCCCGAACGCCCCTTATCGGCGATTTCTGGAGTTCGCCCAAAGCGGCGGGCGTCACGGCAACTGGGATGCTGCCTTACGCCAGCACTACGGCATTGCCTCAGTCGAGAACCTGCAGCGGGATTGGCAACAATGGGTCACCATCGGCCGGCAGGTGGATTCCGGCTCAATGATCTGGCAGAACAAAACGAGCAATCACTCTCCGTAAGGTTTTGTCGGGGAGCCAACTCGCAACCTAATACGCCAAACCATTTCGTTACTGCCATTGATCTTCTCGGCCTTCCAGTCGCCGCTGTTGAATTCGACAGGCCGCTGGCCGGGCGTGTGGGCGATCAAGTGCCCAAAAGGCACACGAATGGTGCTGCTGCGGCTGGGAGGCACCCGCCAGCGGGAAGCATTCAGGTACACCCTTTGCCAAGAGTCGGTGGTGTTCTTGAGGATCACCTCTCCCTGGACGGCATTGACGACGTTTTCCCGGAAATCAGGGTCCTTATTCATATTGGCCAGGATCCGGGGGACCACGGTGCCATTGGGGGTCTCCTCAGCCAGCGAGATGAGCCTTCTGTCGTTTTCCCGCACTTGAACTTTGAGAGCCTCGATCTGATCCATCGCCCGGTTGAGCTTCTCCTCCATGTCTGCCAAACGCTGTTTGTAACGGTCGACTTCGTCCTGAAGCTCGTCAACAGTCGGCGTCATCACCGGTGTCGGGATTGTGCCAAGCACCGGGCTCTGAACACCATTCTGAGCCCATAGGCTTTTGACGCAGAGCACAGATAAGGCAAAAGCAAGGATGAGGCCTTTCATGACGGTTTTTCCAGAACGAACGCACCCACAATCGCGGTGCAGTTTGAGAGAAACAATCCCAACAACCGACCCTTGCTTTCCAGCCTTGAAAACCTTCCCACCTTTGTCAAGCCAACCAGATTACCCCAGCTGAAACCGGGGCCACATCGTCTCTGTCATAACTCTTACAACCGTCCAAGCCTCCGAGCTCCCCCCAGCTCGCCTATCGCCACCTGATTCACCCCCCCTCGGCCAGACCAGCAGGCCGCGCGGGGCAGAGCACGCTGCTGTGTTCTCATCCGAGACTCACTGGGGCAATCGAGTCCATAAGGCCAATCCGCCGGTTGGCCTGATGCGGCTTGCCTACCGAGAACCGACTTTAGCTTACCAAGGGCTTGGAAGGATCTGGCTCGTGAGAATCAGCAAGCCAGTTGCTCTTCAAGCCAGTTGCTCTTCAAGCCAGTTGCTCTTCAAGCCAGTTGCTCTCTGGCGACAGGCCCAAGGGCCAAGCCCGTTGCCCACGAGCAAGACCTTTGCACACGCACATCAGAGAGATTCGGGGCCGCTGAGCCCGAGAAGACCTTCGACAAGCGGAGTGTGATGATCGAAGAGAACAAGGTTCGAAGTTCTCACGATTTCTCGCAGAAGCTCACACAAGTAGCTGAGGTGTGAGCTGGAACCAACCAACAAGAAGTCACTCACCGCAGAGAAAACCTCGCGACATACTCACAGAGGCTGATCACCGGGGGCACACAACAGCAACGGCTTCATAAGAGATTCATGAAAACTTGATGGAGTTTCCACATTCCAGCAAAGCATGAGGGGATTTGGTGACTCGATGTGCATTTTCTAGCAGCAGGGCAGTTTTCGGCTCGAACGACGCGGATTCTCCGTTGATGGTGGGAGACGGTTCGTTGGGGAGCCTGGCTTGGAACAGAGTTGAACTCTCCTGGGGATGGATTAGCATACCTCGGCCTTTGTAGAAGGTGCCTTTACAACCTTCCTGAACGACCTCTGAGCATCCCCACCCAATCGGTTGCTCTGACAGACACCCCCCAAAAATTTCCACACGTTTTCCGTTGCAACCTTGACCCACGTATATCTTGAGGAGCTTCATTGATGGCTACACTCATGTTCCGCTTGTGTTTCTCCGCCCTGGTTCTCAGCCTGGGCTTGTTCTGGGTTCAAAAAGCCCCCGCAGCGGCTCTGCCTGTGCTCAATCCGGACTTCACGATTGATCCGTCTTCAGACAGCCTCGCCAACGGGGAGGCCAACCCGGTGGCCCTGGGCTGGACCGCCACCGGTTTCGCAACCGAGTTTGGACAGTTCGATTTTTCCTTCAATGGTTCCAGCCAGATCAACCCGGCCCAATATCCCAATGGTCTGGGCAACTCCAACGGCCAACGGGCGTTCATCCGACACTTCAGTAACTTCACCAACTTCCGCACAGTCGATATCACCAGCGATGTGTTTGACGCTGATCCTTTGAGTGGCTCCACAACCATTCGCCCGAACTCGGTGTATGAGTTGACCGTGGCTGTGGGAAACCGCATTGATACTCCGTTTCCCAATCAATTTAGTAATATCTCTTTCCGTGATAGCAACGGCAATGTCTACGCTCAGCAGTTTCTGACTCCCAACTCCGGCGGTGTGGCACCCGATGAGGGCAGCTTCCGAGACTACACCATTTCCTTTGAAGTGGATGAGTTGGGCAACTTCGCCGGAGTCAGCTCCGACGATCCCGGTTTCTCCTCGGACTTCAATGTTGGAGATTCGGTGGTCGGAGGAGATCTGGTGATTCGACTGACCGGGCAGACCAACGCGACCGGTTCGCCGATGGATATTGAATTCTCCAACGTCCGCGCCTCGATCACCTCAACGGATACTCCCCCAAGGGTCATCCCTGAACCGGCCAGTGTTGCTCTGCTGGGCTTTGGTGCCGCTGTGCTGGGCGCAACACGCCGACGGAAGTGAGACTCGCCCTGACTTGACAATTCAGGCTCACAATCTCATGCAACAAGCGACCCGTGGGGGAACGGCCCCTGCGGGTCTTTTCCATTAGGCGTCTTCCGGATCTCGGTTTGCTCAGAGGGCTGGGCCAGCAATCCGCAACGACTTGTCAGAAATTGCCATCGGCGACATCCTCCAGACAAGAAGAATGGTGTGGTTTGCTCCGTTCAGGTGAAGGGCCCGCCCAGGTCGATCCGAGTGAAGGGATCGGTTTCTTGCCCAAAAAGAAGAAACCCCGGAAGCCCTGAACAAGGGTCTCCGAGGTTTCTGGCGGTGCGCAGGGCCGGATTTGAACCGGCGACACCTGGATTTTCAGTCCAGTGCTCTACCAACTGAGCTACCTGCGCAAGGGTTGTCTCGCAGTGGGGAAGGTGGGTAGCTCTTTCCCACCGGTCGTACTGTCTGGAGTATGACGACTCTGGCGGAGGGCTGCAAGCGGGCCCGCAACGCTCCTTGTGGCCACAAGTGCAGCTTGGATGAGCTCGGCCGACCAGCGAGGGCAGCCACAACTTTTTCAGTCCCTGGCAAGTCTCTGATTCAGCTCAGCAACCAACAATCGGCAATCCGAACTTCCGTTGTCGCCCCGGCTCGAAAGCTCTGCTGAGGCTCGGGAGTTGGTCAACGAATCTGCAGGCTGGCATTTGCCAAACGGGACCCCCTTGAGTTTTGACAGCAACGACCCGGCGTGAATCGCCCGGGAACCCACGACAACACAGCCGAACCGGAGGACAACTCCGCTTCGATTTCGCCGCTGACACCGGCTTTGGCGATGATGGCCCTTCTGGGGCAATGACGTTGACCGTGAGTTGCTGGTGATCGATCCGGCCAACAGGCAAGCAACTCTTTTTCTGTGAGAGGAGTTTGTCTTGATCTCGTGTTGGACGTTGTCCCGGAGTGCCTCACCGTGGCACACACCGGGAAAGGAACCTGTCCGTTCACTCGGGGCGTGCTTGTGAGCTTGGACCCTGGTGAGTCTGGGCCTCAAACCAGGCGGGCTTCTCTGCAGTGGTGACAAGCGCCACCAGCTTAAGCCGGGAGATCTGGCTTAACGCTTTTTGAGGGCTGTTCCATCCAAGCTGAATCGCTCGACTCCGCCTTCCACATGACGAACCCCACCCCCACCTAAGCGACTCGCCTTTCCGCTTCGCAGCTTGACGAGACTGCAAGTCTTGAGTGTCCCCAGCTGACAAAGGTCTCACTCGGCTGGCTCGAAGCAAATCCTGCAAAAGCCTGCATCTTGCGGGGGTGATTGGCTCTTCAGGGGGAGTTCTGTCTGCGGTGGGGATGATCCGTCCGGGCAACGGACGGAGGTTGGACTGGGGTATGGAGTTTTTGAGTAGCTGATTGGAAGAGCCCGAGGTAGTCGAGTGTTGGGGGTCATTGTGGTCTCAGGCAGAGTGCGAGAGGTGGGACTCGAACCCACACGCCTTTCGGCACTGGAACCTAAATCCAGCGCGTCTGCCAATTCCGCCACTCTCGCAGTTCCGCCACTCTCGCAGTCAAGATCCTGAAGTTGGTGATGGTGTCTGGGAAGTTCTCAGGTTGATCATCAACCGGACCTGGCACACCGGGAAAATCGGTGCGGAAAAACTCACACTCACCTGGAGCGTAATTCTACCTGGCTGTGGGCGGGTTGCCCAGCGGTCTTCCACTGGCCAGACTCACCGGGGCCAGACTCACCGGGACCAGACTCACCGGGACCAGACTCAAGCACTTCGACTTGCAAGGCCCAAAGCTTTTGTGGAGGAAGCGGTAGCACATAGCCTGGGGTTTGAGAGCTTCAGCCGAGAACTTTCTTGGGGGGTGTGGCTGAATCTCACAGGAAGCAGGACGCCTGCGTGATGCGAGTCGGAATGGCCCGGAAGTCCCCAATCTGGTCAGTCAGGAATCCTCACCGATCAGGGCTTGCCATGGAGCCTCTGGCTGTCCAGTGGAGTCTGAGATCAGCACCGGATCGGTTGGCGGAGACCGTCAGACTGAGCCGAGGACATCTCGAAATCCCCATCGAGTGAGACTGGCCCAGCTGTGGGCCTGTCCCCTGAGACCTTGTGTCCCATGAGACCTTGTGTCCACCCAGAGGCGGTTGCATGAGCTCTTTTGATCCCGACGGGTGAGCCTCCGGATCAATCTGCAACAGTCGAGATCGGAAGGAGCCCGAGGGTCTTTCTGAGTCCGCAAGAGTCGTCTCCCAAGAGGGGGTCTGCTGAGCCAGGGTGTGCCTCGATCCCGGGGCATTCTTGTTCAGCAAGCAACTCGGTCACATCACCTGTGACACAAGAAGGCCTGCTTGGAGAAACCCCACGCAGAAGGACCATGCGACACTGGAACAAACCTCCCGGAAATCCATAGAACTCAAACACCGCCAGCCGAACTTTCTTATGAAGCCTCAAGAAAATTCATGGAAACGATCTCTTGCGGGGTTCAAGATGGTAATATACTATCGCCACTTTAAATCATGACCTGCTGAGTTCAGCTTTTTCCAAATGTGGGGCCGACGACGCCGCCTTACTGCTGCCTTCGGAAATTTCGCGCTCGGCCAAAACACACAAGCCGCCGGAACGACCAGTGATCTGGCAGTTGTTGATTTGGCAGCTGTTGATCGACCAGCCTTTCCGCTGGGCCGGACGAGCCAAGATGTTCCTCAACCTCAGTCGCTGCAGTTCTGGTGTCCTAATCGTCGCAAGCCGTCGATGAACACTGATCGTTGACCCCCACGGGCATTTGTTGTGCTGAAATTCTTGTTGACTGTCAGTAATCGTTGACAGGCAAGAATCACAAGACACTCTGCCGGGGTCAGCGTGATCTGGAAAAGTCTGTGATCTGGAAAAGTCTGTGATGGTCAGCATTGATGGAGCTGCTGAGGTTGACAGTCAGTGATCACCGAAAGTCAGCGATCGCTGATCACCACGAGGTTGGGCTCCGGCCAAACACTTCTCCAGGTCGTCTGAGCTGGTGCTGGTGGGAGTCTGAGGGAGCCTCCGTTCCTGGGACTCACCTCGGATCAGGCTGGCAACTTTCTGGTCCCCAAAACGGCTACGATCGCTCAGGTGATCTGGAGTTCCAGGGATCTGAACACAAAGCGAGCCAGTTCCCAGGTGAGCCAGCTCGATTGCGGTATCTGTCCTGCTGAAATTCTTATTTGCTCGGCATTTCCAGTGACGATCCACCCAAGGAAACCATCAGCGGACCTCCGGGGTTCTCTCTGCCAACCTCCCCAAGGAAGGTCTTCCGCAAGCGAGGTCCCCGTTGGCAATCTCTTAACGATCTCCAACAGCTCAGGCAACAGAAAGTTCTGAGGGTTTTCAAGAATTCAAGGATTCTTCAAGAACTCACGGATTTTCCAGCAGACCGGGCCCTCCAAGAGTGTCTGCACCTTGCGAAACGGCTCGGCGATGTCACCGCCGGGCGTTCGGGTGAGATGGCTCAGGGACGGAGATGGGATTGCTAAGCGGCTGTGGTCCACAAACCAGCGGCAGGTCGACGCATTTTAGAGCGTGAGAAGTCACACCAATCGTATTTCTGCAAGTTGCCACAAGTCACCAGTCAATACAGCGGGACATTCTGGTCTTGAGAATCCCGATACAGTTTGATTAGGAGGAAACAGTCTTCATGACACGAGTCAACCAATCAGAAATCGTTCGCCGTGCGTTGCAGGATTTGGGGATGGATGCCAAACCGAGAACGCTTCGCCCTTACATCAAAGAAAAATACGAACAGGATATTGACGAAAGCGTCATCAGCAACACCAAGAGCCTCTATAAGCGAAAATTGGCTCAGGAAGGACAAGTCGTCCCCTCAACGAGCACGCCACTTTCTCCCCAATCAGGGAGGCTGACTGTTGGCGACCTCCAACAAGTCAAGGACTTCGTGGACCAGCTCGGTGGATTGGACCAAGCACGGGAGGCCCTCAAGGCCCTCGAAAAGCTTCGCTAGTCCCGGACCCGGGCCTTCCCGCAAGCACCCGGTTGCCCGTCAGCAACACTCGCCAACGAAGCACCCGGCGTCCACGAAGCACCCGGCGTCCACGAAGCACCCGGCGTCCACGAAGCACCCGGCGCTCACGAAGCACCCGGCGCTCACGAAGCACCCGGCGTTCACGAAGGCCCGGTCGTGCGTTTGCTCGTACCAATCCGATGTTGAGTTCCCAGAAAGGGCCTTCCACTCAGTGCTCAACTGTCGGAAGTGCCCTTTCTTCACTTTTTCAACTTCACACTTGGCAACACGTCACACCTGGCAGCACTTCTGCCTCAGAAACGTTCTCGATCGAGCAAGGACGTCTCAACAGCGAGGGTTCCAACCTTCGAATCCGCCAAAACGCTTCCCGAGAATCAATCGAACCCTCGGCCACGAAAACTCGTCGCAACCCCAACTCAGGCTCCATGGAGTTTTGCGTTGAATGCACCCCCCTGAAGAGGACAGCAACAACTCACATTTTTCAGGCAAGCAAAAGTTTTCCACGACGTGTCATTGCAGGAAAGGCGTGATTCTCGAGAGTCGTTTTCTGGGCTCATGCTGGGTCTCATTGTGAGAGGTGTTGGTGGATCAACGGCGATCTCAGCATCTGCCGGGCGTTTCCGGGATGAAACCGTTGATCCAACTGTTCCGGTGGTGCCTCGATTCCCACCCAGTTGTTGGGCTTGGCTGCGAATCGAAAAACGTTGACCTTGAGAACCTTGTCCTGGTTCGGCAGCGTCCCTGAAGATCAATGATTCCACTGACTTTGGATTCGAAGGACGCCTCGTGATGCCTGATCCATCCTCCGAAAGATCGCCTGCCTCTGCCGAGGGCCCACAGCCTACCTCACCCTTAGGGGCAGCGTCACATTCAACCGCTGGTTTCCCCCCCAAGCAAACGAACGACCTGCTCCCACATCAACAACCGTTTCTGGCGGCTGACGACGCCCAGCTGCCCTTGTTCGTAGGGGTGGACCTTGGTGGAACCAGCATCAAGATCGGTCTGGTCGACAATCTGGGGCGAACTCTGGGCTGGCAGCGTTTGCCCACCGAGGTCCCGCAAGGACCTGAGGCGGCCGTCCGGAGGATGGCCGAGACGATCGAAACGCTGATCGACCAGGCGTTGAGCAGCCAGGGCCTAGCTCGCTCCAGCGTCGTGCGGGTTGGCTTGGGCTCCCCAGGGCCGATGGACATTCCCGCCGGACTGCTGCTTGAACCAGTCAACCTTCAGGGCTGGAACCACTTCCCGATCCGGGACCGCCTCAGCGAGCTCTGCCAACTGCCTGTCTCTTTCGTCAACGACGCCAGTGCAGCAGCTTATGGCGAGTTCTGGATCGGCAGTGGCCAGCATGACGCCAGCTTGGTGATGTTCACCTTGGGCACCGGCGTTGGGGGCGGCATCGTCTGTGGCGATACCCTCTTAGAGGGGAAACATGGGTTTGGCGGCGAGTTGGGCCACATTCCCGTGGAGACCGGTCCAAACGCACGGATCTGTTCCTGTGGCCAACCTGGGCATGTCGAGGCTTATTCCAGCGCAACGGGACTGATCGCCCGAACACGCGAGGCGTTTGTTGAGAACCCCCAAAGCTCGCTCTGCCAACGCTTGGACGAAGGTGCCGAGTTGACGCCGATTCTCGTGGCTGAAGAAGCTACTGCTGGTGATCCCTTGGCCGACCAGCTGATCTTGGAAACCGCCGACTATCTGGCCAGGGCCTGTGTGATTGTCCTGCACACCATCGACCCAGCTGCGATCACCATCGGTGGTGCCATGACCTTCGGCCGCGACCGATCCCCCGTGGGACGCCGGTTCCTGCAGCGTCTTCGTCACCAAATCCAAAAACAAACTTTTCCTCAGCTTGCCAAGGATCTTCAGCTCCGGTTCGCCACCTTGGGCGGCGACGCTGGCTACATCGGTGCCGCCGGCGTCGCTCGGTTGGCCTTCCGCCAGTTGGCTTATCAACAACTGGCACATCAACAGCAAGCGCACCAACAGCAAACGCACCAACAGCAAACGCACCAACAGCAAACGCACCAACAGCAAGCACATCAACAACCGCAGCAACCGTGATCCGGGCCTTGGAAGCTGGCCGCTGCGATCAGGGAAGGCAAGGCTCGCAAGACGAGCTCGGCGATCAGAGGTCATTGTCAAAAAAGGCTGGACGATTTTTCGAATGGATCAACCTGGCCAAGCTCGGTGTGGTTGCCCTGCGTTGATCGAGCTGGCCTTCAATCCCACTTCCCCGATTCCAGGCTTGCCGGGATAATGAAACCGACTTAGGGTCAGATACCTGGGCTTCCTAATTGGCAGCTGGGCTGTCTCAGAGGCAACCAGCCCCCCAAACCAACCTGGCAAGTACCTCCGGAACTCACAGAGGGATTTTCCAAAAGGGGAATGTCCCAACAAAGAACTTCCTTCCAGCCGAGAACTGGGCCACTCCAAGTTCTCTGGCTGATCCCCTGAGGCTCCCGCTCATTGGGAGGCCCCAGCTCAGTGGGAGGCCCCAGCTCATTGGGAAGCTCACGCTCAGTGGGAAGCTCCCGCTGATTGGGAAGCTCCCGCTGATTGGGAAGCCTCCACTGATGAGAAGGGTGCGGGAATTGCGAGGATTTTTCTTGAAGTCTTGACCAGCCAAGATCGTCTCTAACAGCCAAGATCGTCTCTACCAGGCAAGATAGTCTCTACCAGCAAAGGCGTGAGTGTTGTCGACACCAGCGACCGAACCGGCCCCAGCGGCGATCGATTGCGACCACATCCGCAATTTCTGCATCATCGCGCACATCGACCACGGCAAGAGCACGTTGGCCGACCGACTGATGGAGCGGACCAAAACGGTCACCCAGCGTGAGCTGCAAGCTCAATTGCTGGACGATCTCGAGCTGGAACGCGAACGCGGGATCACCATCAAAGCTCGTGCTGTTTGCATCAAATACGAGAATGAGGGGAAAGTCTACGAACTGAACCTCATCGATACCCCCGGACACGTTGACTTTCACTACGAGGTCTCCAGAAGCATGGCTTGCTGTGAAGGCGCGATCCTCTTGGTCGATGCCTGCCAGGGAGTCCAAGCTCAAACAATGGCCAACGCTTATGCTGCGGTCGAATCCGACCTGGAGATCGTGCCGGCACTCAACAAAATCGACATGCTCAACGCTCGTCCTCTGGAGGTCATGGAGGAGTTGGAGCAAACCCTGGGTATTCCTGCCGACGATGTCCTCTTGTGCAGTGCCAAGACGGGCCAGGGTGTTGACGAGCTTCTTGAGCAGCTGGTCCAGCGTTTGCCGGCCCCAGCGGGCAGCCCGCAGCAGCCGCTGCAGGCGATGGTCTTTGACAGCCTTTACGATGAGTTCCGCGGTGCGATTGTCTACGTCCGGCTGATGAACGGGCGTGTCGAGAAAGGCCAACGGATCAAGTTTCTCAAGGCCAATCGCGTGTATGAGGTCTTGGAGTTGGGCCAGTTTGCTCCGGGGCGTCGACCCTGCAAGGCACTGCAGGCAGGGCAGGTGGGTTATTTGATCTGCGGCATCAAGAGCATCAGCGACGTCCACATTGGGGACACCGTCAGCACCGCGACCGGGGAGATTGCCCCGGCGCTTGCTGGCTATCAGCAACCCAAGCTGATGGTCTTTTGTGGATTGTACCCCTCGGACAGCCAAGACTTTGAATCCCTGCGGGATGCCCTCGAGAAGCTCCGGCTCAATGATGCCAGTTTCGTCTTTGAGCCGGAGACCAGTGACGCGTTAGGCTTCGGCTTTCGCTGCGGGTTTTTGGGCATGCTTCATATGGAGATCGTCCAACAAAGGCTTGAGCGGGAGGCCGACCTGGACCTTGTGCAGACAGCACCGAATGTGACCTACGAAATCGAAACGGTCACCGGAGAGGTGCTCCACATCCACAACCCGCAGGACGTTCCAACCCCTGACAAGATCCAAGAATTTCGTCAGCCCATCGTGAGGGTCAACTTCATCGTGCCGACCGACTGTATCGGGCCGATGATGACGCTGTGTGCCGAGCGACGAGGGGAATACCTCAAGACAGATTACCTCGGCACCACTCGGGCCCAGTTGGTCTATGACCTGCCCCTGGCCGAGGTCATCTACGACATGCACGACCGGCTCAAAAGCATCACTAAGGGTTTTGGGACCATGGACTACGAGGTTCAGGGTTACTTCCCAGCCGACCTGGTGAAGCTGGATATCCTTGTCAACGCCAAGCGTGTGGACGCTTTGAGCGTGATCTGCCACCGCGGAGATGCCGAGCGACGCGGCCGAGCCGTCGTGCAAAAGCTCCGCACCGAAATCAGTCGGCATATGTTTGAAATCCCCCTGCAGGCCGCCATCGGAACCAGAGTCATCGCCCGTGAGACGATCAAGGCCCTCCGGAAAAACGTGACGGCCAAATGCTATGGAGGGGATATCTCACGGAAGAAGAAGCTCTGGGCCAAGCAAAAGGAGGGCAAGAAGCGTATGAAGAGTATCGGCAGTGTCGATATCCCCCAGAAAGCCTTCCTGTCGGTCTTAACCACCGGCGATGAACAAAACTCCTAAAGCCGGTTGGGCCGATCTCAAGCTGCCGCCCAGTCAAGCCAACACCCCAGAGGCAACCGTTGCTTCGTTGGTCTTGCTCGGCCAACTCCGCTGGTTCGATAGCAGTTGGTTTTGATCATAGCTGGTTTTGATGACGCTGGCTTTCATGACGTTCGTTTTGGACCTGACAAGCACGGAGGCCATTTGTTGGCCAGCTCAACTTCTCCGCCGGA
This sequence comes from uncultured Pirellulales bacterium, assembly GCA_964648025.1. Taxonomy (GTDB): domain Bacteria; phylum Planctomycetota; class Planctomycetia; order Pirellulales; family Pb10988; genus CAZYKP01. The sequence goes on from CAZYKP010000018.1 coordinate 82,922, forward strand.
CGCCCCTGGTGGCGGCAGTTGGCGATTCACAGACGGCCTGCTCCGCACAGTCATTGAGTTTTTGGTCTGTGTGATCATCACCTTAGTGGTCGCACGCACCTGGCTGCTGGAGCCACGAGTGGTTCCCAGCGCTTCAATGGTTCCAGCCTTGTGTGGGCCTCATCGGGACTACACCTGCGGTCACTGCGGCTTTGAATTCCGCTGCGATGCCTCTCTGGCGGAAGGAAACCTCACAGCTTATTGCCCCAATTGCTGGGCTGTGGTTCCGCAGGAGAATTCGCTGCCGGTCGCCCACGGCGATCGGTTGCTGGTCTTTCAACAAGCCTTCCGCGTGAGCGAACCGCATAGGTGGGATGTGGCCGTCTTTCGCAGGCCCGCTCAGGCCCATCTGGCCTATGTCAAGCGGATTGTCGGATTGCCGGGCGAGACGATCTCACTGCAACATGGTGATGTCTATGTCGATGGCCGCTTGGAACGAAAACCTCTCTCCAAGCAGCGGGCATTGTCTGTGCTGGTCTATCACGGGGACCATCCCGCTCCCGATTTGCCCAGACGCTGGCGTGCCGATGGCCAGACAACCTCCTGGGTCAGCTCCCAGGGAACCTTTCGTTGGTCGCCGCCTGCAAAACAGCATCACCCAATCCAATCTGTCTCCGGTGAGCCAACCGAAGAGCTTTCTGGTGTTAGCAGATTAGACTGGCTGATCTACCATCATGAAATTCGGCATGCCCATCAAGGCGGTCAAGCAGCCCCTGAGCCCATTACCGACCGGCAACTGTTCAACCAACTCAAGGAAGTCCGCACTGTCGATGAGCTTCATGTCGTCAGCGATCTTCTCTGGTCTGTGAAATTACGCACTCAGGCCTTGCCCCCTGGCGATTCCACTTCAAAGGAGCCAGCCAGGCAAGATCGAACTCTTGGAGATCTCGACACTGCCGAGAGGCCTCGACAAGCTCCCCCGGAACCAGCCACAGCCCTGCAAAAACCAGACGATGGAGTTGCTCAACCGGAGGTGCTCTGGTTCCGAGCTGAGGATGGACGCGAGCAGTTTCTTTTGCAGATCGATATCCGCCAGGGCTCCGCGAGTGTGTACCATCAAGGGGCCCTTGTGCACACTGTGGCCGAACTTCCGCAACACCTGCAGCAGGCCTTGCCAAACGCACCAGCGGCCCGGCGGAGACAGGTCCATGATTCTGGCCAACCGATGGCCCCAAGCGAAAAGGCTGAGACAAGCGAAACCCTTCATTGGGAGCTCTCCACCGTCGATCGGCAGTTTTTGGTCGCCATCAACGGTCAATTGTTGTTCCCCCCAGTGCCGTTTCAATTCTCCCAGCCGCCTCCGGCCGGCACGACCGAACCGTTTTCCTTCGCTGCGGAAGGCCTCTGCGTTGAGCTCTCCGATTTGAAGCTGTCTCGGGACATCTATTACACTTCGCCCCCCCACACGGTAGGCCCATCGACTCCTGCAGGGTCGCCTTCCTCAACCCATCTTCCCCAGGCTGCGGGGGTTGCCGCCGGTGGTCCGGCAAGCACGAGCCTGCTGGCCCCGTCAGTGGTCGAATATCGCCTTGGGCCAGACGAATACTTTATGCTCGGCGACAATACAACCTATTCGGAGGACAGCCGATATTGGCAAGAAGGGCCAGGCGTTCCCCGTCGGCTGCTCATCGGCAAACCCCTGGCGGTTCATCTCCCCAGCCATTGGACGCAATTCGGAGGCCGCTGGCTGCAAGTTCCGGATTGGGAAAGAATCCGTTACATTCGCTGAGCTTGCAACACTCGCTCCCAGCGAAATGCTCAAGACAGCGAAATGCTCAAGACAGCGACGTGCTGAACCAGCGACGTGCCGAACAAAAGAGCTGTTGCCATCGCATGACGCTGGAGGTCTCGGCTGTCGGGCCAGATCATCCAGCGAAGTCTTCCAAGCGTTTCCAACAAAAGGTTCTCCGCCTGCCGACATCTTTGGGTCCGGCCTGGTGGAGGGCAGCCACAGGCCCGTCGGGAACCCTGAGCTGCCCGAGAACCAGCGTGGGAACGAGGCCTTCGGCCAGAGTGTCAACCAGTGTCAGCCAGTTTCAACCAGTGTCAGCTCGTGTCCCAGCGAGCGAACCACCAGGTGAACACCACTTGGGAACAATCAAGAGGCACCTCCTGGGGACGGAGGGTGAGTCGGTAGCGTTTGCAGAAATCTCCTCAATCTTTTTGATCATTCCTTCCAACGAGTAATTTTCATGGCGAGTCGTAAGAGCAAACGCGGCGGACGGGCGGTTGAGACGGAGGCCAAAAGCGAGGTCAAGTCGTCGGCGAACTTGGCGAAGCCGACGGACCCTCGGCGTGACACCTCGCGTGACTGGATTGAGGCCTTAGTGATTGCCTTGATTCTGGCTTTTATGTTCAAGACATTCACTGCCGAGGCCTTTGTTATTCCGACTGGGTCGATGGCCCCCACGCTCCGCGGAGTTCACGTGGAGACCCAAGATGCGGAAGGATACCGGCAGGCGGTGGGCATCAACCGAAAGATTGACGATCAGCCCTTGCAAACCAAAAGCATTACCTCGCTGATGTACCGCCGAACGCTGCCGCTGGGGGAGGCTGAGGCAAAACAGCTCAACAATCCTGCCGGAGGCGTCTCGCCTTATCACTACTCAGGCGACCGGATTCTTGTCAGCAAAGGGGCCTACCTCCTCACCGACCCTGCGCGTTGGGACGTTGTGGTCTTCAAAATGCCCCATGAGCCAGGCACCAACTTCATCAAACGATTGGTTGCCACCCCCGGCGAACAAATCCGGGTCTTTCAAGGCGACCTCTACGTGTTCAATCAGCAACAAGACCAGTTCCAAATCGCCCGCAAACCCCCCAGAAAAATGCGTGCGATGATGCAGATGGTCTTTGACACCGATTACACCAATCCGCAGATGAACTCCAACGGTTGGCATCGCTGGGTCTCACCAGGACCAACCAAATGGAAAGACACCAATGAAGGGAAGTCTTACAGGGCAGAAGCTGGTGATGAGGAAGTTTGGCTTCGCTATCGGCATGCCCTTCCCACCTGGAATGATTGGCAAGAGATCGATCGTGGTCGCGTGGGGAACTCGCGTGAGCAGCTGATCACGGATTTTTACCCGTACAACACCGCCGAGAGCCAGGAAGATTTTCCGCCCAATGCCGAGGATTTAGGCCTGAATTGGGTAAGTGATCTGATGGTTGAGGCGGAGTTGACTGTTGAGGAAGTTCGCCAGGCCGAGGGCGAAGACCCCGCGGTGGTCAAACTGGAGCTCATCAAAGGTGGGGAGCGGTTTTGGGTGCAAATCAATGCGGCCAACGGCGAGGCCAGTCTCTGGAAGGGCCAAGTCCGTCTGGCGCAATCCAAAAACCCCACGCCGTTGCAGGGTCCTGGCAGTTACAGCTTGAGGTTTTCCAATGTGGACCAAGAGCTGCGATTGTGGGTCAACGAAACGCTTGTGGAGCTCAACCAGCGGGCGGTTTACTCAACTGACTCCATGAACCAAACACCCCCGCAAGCGGTCGTTCCCCAGCCAGCAGATCTTCGTCCGGTCGGCCTGGCGGTCCGCAATCTGACCGCCGAAGTCCGGCAGCTGCGGGTCTCTCGGGATATTTACTACTATGCTGGGGGGCACAATCCAGGCCGCTGCGACTTTCCCAATTATCCGAATGTCGTCCGCAGTGGGTCTGATCCGGAGACAGGAGCTGTGTCGTACCAGCGTCCGCTCTCGATTGAGGGATTGGAATTTTACAAACAGCGTGGCCTCAGGTCAGAGCGAGAGGCGCGGATCCGGCAATGGTCGGAGTTTTTCTCCAAGCCGGAGCATTGGACCATCTACGCCCGTGAGGGTCTCCGCTGGCAGGACTTCATGCTGGGGCCGGATGAGTTCTTGGTCTTTGGAGATAACAGTCCCAGTAGCTACGACAGCCGGATGTGGAAGGCCAGCTTCCGCAGCAGCCCGTGGTCCTTTGGCGAAAACGCCCCGGCCCCTTATGTGGTGCCGCGGCGTCTGCTCATCGGCAAAGCCGTTTTTATCTACTGGCCGCACTCCTGGGAGACACCCTGGCACCTGACCCTCCCCTATTGGGGCCTGCGGGTTCCCTTTTACCCCGACTTCTCACGCATGCAGTTGATCCGCTAAGGTCACTTGAGGTGGTCAATCGCCTTCGGTGTTCAATCCCTTCAACCTTGATCGTTGGCCCCTGAGGAAGCCTTTGATGCTCTTGGGGGGTCGAAGGTCGGCCCGCAAGACCCCGAACCTGACTTGGTCTCCGAGGCGTCTTTGTTTCGCAGCAGAGGTTGTCAAGCCGCCAGTCTTTGTTGCTTTGTGGCCTAGTGGTCGGTTTCCTTCTGATTGAAGAGTTGGTTCTCGTGGAATCGGGGGATTCACGTCTCACCGACTGCCAAAATCAACCAACTGCCAAAATCAACCGACTGCCAAAATCAACCGACTGCCAAAATCAACCAACTGCCAAAATCACAGGAAACAAGGCACTAGCATGGCAAGAAACCTGAGACAGCGTCGCCGAGCATGCGTGTGCACGGGAGCGGGCGAGCCGCCCCGGTGATCCTTTTCGGTGGGCTGACTGCAGGCCCGGGAACGTCGGAATCGATCTGCGATGTGGAAGATCAACCTGGAGTCCGAACCCTCCCCTGGCAGCGAGTTTGCCCGTTTCTTGGGTGACCTTTTCGATGGGGCTGGCTTGAATTTACCTCCCCTCTCTGCTGTCAGTGAGCAAGACCTGCAGGCCGGGGATGTCGTTCTGGCTGACTTTGAGCGGCAGTGGCGGCTGGAGCTGCCGCCCTCTCCGCCCGAGTTCGACCTCGTCGCCGCACGCTGGGCGGCCCTCCGTTTGTTTCGTGCCTGCCAACTGACGGTCTATCGCGATCCTGGAGAGGAAATTGTGGCCGCCGAGCTGAGCGTGCCACTGCCAAGACCTCTCAGCCCGGCTGTTCACTACTCGGTCGATGTGACGTTCCGGTTTTTGCCGGACCTGTTTCGATTTGCCCAAAGTGCTTCCCAGGATGATCCCTTAATTGCTTACCTGCAGCGGTTTGCCATCAACTGGCCGCTTTCGTCAGTCGGCTTGGCAGAAATCGACAGGCAGACCCAAGCTCAGCCGTCATCGGAGCCGTTCGCAAACGTTCCCTGTTTGTTAGCTTTGTACGTTGACCGAATCCTTGCCACCGAAGACGTCTCGCGGCTGGATGACCAGGATGCTCGGCAGGGTGTCCGTCGCGCCCTGGGGTCGTTCCTCGACCTGTCCCCAAAGATCGCAGCGGCCCTGCAGAACTACCAAGATCCTCCACCGGCGGTGAGTCTTCCGTTTGGGACTGCAACTGACCAATCGCCGGCGGCCCCATAAGCGGATCAGCCACCGCAAGACCCGCCCCCCCCGCAGACCGAAGAGCTGAGACCCAAGGAGCACCCGAACTTGCCAACGACGACCCGGAGACGAGGACCTGGGGACTCTCAGGCGATCGTTTTCGATCACACGAAGACCCGACACACGAAGACCCGACCGCCTCGAATCATCAGGCCGCGATGTTCTGACGGTTTTTAGCCCTGGTTCTTTTCTTGGGTCTTTTTGCTGAAGCTTTTTGGGTCTTTTGGGGTGGGGCTTTCGGGAGGGGACTTTTGTCTGAGGCCTTTCGCACTGGGAGCTTCTGGAGAAGCGATGCTGATGGGTCACTGAGGCTCTACCAGAGCTGAACCGCAGGTCTTACAGCTGTGATCTGATTCTTCCAAGCTTATGAATGATTCCCCTGAAAAACTCACCGAGCCGGCCGTGTCCTCTCGGGCAACCGAGAACAGCCCGGGCGATCCGCCCCAACAAACGCGCGATCCGCCCCAACAAACTCGCGATCCGCCCCAACAAACTCGCGATCCGCCCCAACAAACTCGCGATCTGCCCCCACAAACTCAGGATCTGTTACGGACACTCAATCAGGATGTCTTGGCCCCGATGAAGGACGCCTTCGTTGGCAAGGACCAGATCATTGATCTTTTGGGAGTTTGCTTGGTCGCCCGGGAGAATCTGTTTATTCTCGGCCCACCGGGGACCGCCAAAAGTGCCCTGGTTCAGGACCTGGCACGGCGATTAGACGGCGGGTACTTCGACTATCTGCTGACAAGGTTTACCGAACCCTCTGAGATCTTTGGTCCCTTTGACATCCGCAAGCTGCGTGACGGTGAGCTGGTGACCAATACCGAGGGGATGCTTCCTCAGGCTGCCTTTGTCTTTCTTGATGAGTTGCTCAACGCCAACAGCGCGATTCTCAATAGCCTCTTGTTGGTGCTCAACGAACGCGTGTTTCGTCGAGGTCGAGAGACTTACCAGTTGCCCACCTTGATGGTGGTTGCCGCCAGCAACCATTTGCCCGAGGACGATACCCTGGCGGCGCTGTTTGATCGCTTTCTGCTGCGGGTTCGCTGCGATAACGTTGCCCCGGAGCAACTCTCGCAGGTCCTGGAGGCCGGCTGGCGGCGAGACGTGAAACCCTTGTCTGGTTCCGGGACCATCACCCTTGAAGGGGTCGCCGGGTTGCATCATTGCTTGCAACAGGCCGATTTCTCCGGCGTTGGCAGCGAGTATGTGGAATTGGTCCATCGCTTGCGTCATGCTGGGGTGGCCCTCTCGGATCGCAGGGCGGTCAAACTCCAGCGGTTGCTGGCCGCCAGCGCCCTGTTGTGTGGCCGGCTGGCAGTCAATCGCACGGACCTCTGGGTCCTGCAGCACATCTGGGACACCCAAGAACAACAAGACGTGCTGGCGGCGATCGTCGGGGATGTGCTCAAGAAAGCCGACCCGCAGGAACGTGAAACAAGCCACCCACGTTCTCGTGGCCAAGACGCCCCCGACCCCGACCAATTGTGCCAAGACCTGGACCGGATCTCCGCCAAATTGAGCCAAACGACGGTGGACTCCACCGAGCACTCTTATCTCAGCGATCAAATCGGTCTGTTGGCCTCCCGGTGCCAATGGGTCCGCGATGACCAACAAAGGACCTTTCTAGAAGCGAAGGTCAACCACTTGCTCAAGCAGCTCGGGGCCGAGGCGTGAGCGGACACCCCCATCAACAGCCCCACTCATCCAAGAGCCCGGGCGCGAAAAATCTGGGCCCCAAGAACCCGGGCCTGCAGGACGATGGGCTGAGGAACCAGGCAGCCGGTTCTGCGGTGGGCCCTCGATGGGCTGTGCGCTTCCAGCAAGCCGAGGTGGAGGCTGACCAGGCCATCGGCAGCTTGCGGCTGCGACCCGAAGTGACTGTTTGCGAGCATCGAGGCTGTCTATGGGTGCAGGGACCAGAGCTTGACCAGGAGCTCGACCAGCTGTTACGTTCGCTGCCGGGGGTCCGATTCACTGTTCTTGAGGATGGCCAACTGATCCGCAGCGGGTCTTCTGTGCCCCAGGGCTGGCTCCCGGAAGGTCCCTGGAAGCCTCTGGCCGACTGGCTTGGCGTCCGAGCCCCATCTGCTGGACTCCCTGGTCGGAGCGACCGCCGGATCCCGCTGATTCTCAGGCGAGGAGGTCCCATCAGCCAGGCCAATGTCTTGCTGACAACCCTCGAGAACTGGCACCACTACGCCACCAAAGCTCCCCAAGTGCGCCTGAGCCAGCTCTCCTTTGCCCTCTCCGAGGATCAAGAAGTCCTTGTCCGCGGCTCTCCCCTGCCCGCGATTCCCGGAACTCGCTTTGTCGAGACAGAGGGCGTCGCTATTCCAGCAGGCTGGACTTGGGACCCCCCCGTCGATGTCCAGGTGATCCAGGCTCTCCTAGGACTGACCTCCGAGCACTTGGCCCTGCTGAAGCCCGATGGCAGCTGGGAACGGCTCCCTGCCGAAGCCTTTGTCTATGCCACACGGTCGGCAGTGCGTCTCTCGGCTGCGTCTTTCTGGCCCGGCACAAGCTGGCCCGGCACAAGCTGGCCCGGCACAAGCTCACGCCAGCTCGATTCACAAGAGCTCGATTCATCGAACCCGGACTCACCACATCCGGACTCACCACATCCGGACTCACCAGACCAGTACGCTGGTCCTTCAGAAGGTTCTGATGATTCATGAGCAAGGCAGCCAGGAGATATCTGCGTCCGGATAGTTTGAGCTTCTGGAGTTGGGAAGATGAAGGGCGAACGCTTGTGTGGCGGGGTCAGAATGGGCCAACGATTGCCTTTGGTGAGGAACTTTTGAGTGTACTGCGGGTTCTCAGCCCAGACGGTCTTCCACCTCTGGGGTCGATTTTGTTGCTACTGGGTGCCACGCGGGACAACTGGGCCGATGCCTTTCCCAAGACCAGGATCCTTGGCGAACTGTTGCAGGGTTATCTCCAGGCGGATCGGGCCAAACGTATTCTCAATCGGGCCCTGGAGTTGCTCGATCGGGTCAACCGGCTGGAGCGTGATCTTCGCGTCTCACTGAAAGCCAAACAGATCCTCTGTGAGTATGTCTTTGAAGGACTGGATCATCGAGGTGAACCGGCTGAGGCCAAGGAGGTCATCCAATATCTCGAAAACGGTCTCGGCCGTGAGATTCTCCCACATGCTGTCAAGATCAACCCTGGTGAGCTGTTCGTTCAGCTGCATTGTCTGGTCGCGGGGCTCGGTCAACTCGACCCGCAGGCCTTGCAGCAGCGAGGCCAAACAGGGCTGGACGAACTCCCCGAACCGGCTGACCTCGAAGACATCTCCGCTGAACACGTCCGGGCGATGCTGGCTGAATTGTCCGAGCAAGATGACGAACTCCGACCGCTGGCCAACTTGGCCAGACGCCTGATGGCGGCAGTGACCTTGCCCCGTCCTGTCTCCGATGTCGAAGACATCCCCATCGGTGGCCTCTCGGATCTCACCAATCGAGGCCCGCTGGACCGACTCCTGCTCAGTGAACTGGCTCACGATGATCTCACCCTGGCCGTGCGGGTTGCCACCGGAGAAGCTCTCTATCTGCGAAGAGAAAGCCCCCCACGCTCCCGGCCACGGCGAAGGGCGATCCTGTTGGACGCCGGAATCCGAACCTGGGGACTGCCGCGGGTCTTCGGCACCGCTGTGGGCCTGGCGCTGGCAGCAACCGCTCAAAGCGACACCTCCGTGTTCGCCTATCGTGCTGACCCTCAGGGAATCCATGCGGTGGATCTCAACAGCCGAGAAGGCCTGATCCATCATTTGCAACATCTTGAACCGACGATCCACCCCGGTGCATCGCTGCCAGCCTTCTGTCAAGAAATCCAACTGAGCGGCTTGACCACCGATCCGGTCTTGGTGACAACCCCTCAGACCTGGGAGGATCCTGAGTTCCAGCTGATGATCAACGACCAAACGCTGGCTGACCAAGGACTGGCCGCTCAGCGATTGGCCGGTCTGTACATCGCCCTGGTGGGGCGTGATGGCCATTTGCAACTGCTGCAAAAGACCAACCGTGGGCTGCGTTCTCTGCGTGAGGTTCACCTGGATCTGGATCTCTTGTTTGCCCATCGGCCTAAGGCAAGGTCCTTGGTTGATCCGGACTGGGCTCGCGATTACCCTGCCATTTTGTCGATGCAGCCCTTTCCGCTACGGCTTTCGCATGTCCCCCTGCCAGCCCGCACTTGGCAGATTCACAGCCACGGCTTGCTGAGCTTGACCAAAGACGGTCGCCTCATGCACTGGACCAAACGCGGACAAGGAGCCTTGCAGCTGGCCGATGATCTTCCAGCCGGTTTGCTCCGCTGGTCCTCTTACCATGTCTGCCAGGGCTGCAGTTGGGCTGTGATCAGCCAACCGGGCGACCAACCGAGGCTGCTGCAGATCGACCTGCACGAGAGCTGTGTGCAAAGTGTTCCTCTGGAAGTCGACAGCACAGCGGAGCATTTTTGTACACACCAGGGTGCATTATTCGCCTTGCAGCGTACCAAGGTCCAAGTCATGGATCTGGCAAGCGGAGAACAGATTCAATCCCTCAAGTTGCCAGGCCAGGCCATCCGCTTTGCCGACCGCTTCTTGGCGACTGCCCCCAACCAATGGTACGCCCTGGCTTTTGACGGAATGACCGCCCGCATCGAACCGGTGCATAGTGTCCTTGGGCACGAGGAACTCCTGCTGGTGCTCGAGCGTGACGGGCCTGTGACAAAAGATGGTGATCCGACCAGCTCGGACTCGGGTTCTCCTTGGCGGCAAACGCCCGAGGGCCCCATCGGCGTGACCTCGGAAGGTCATCTCGTGGAGACGAGCACCGGCCTGATCCGCCATGTTGCCCACAACCTCACCGGAACGCTTTCTGTGCTGAGCATCTCGCCAGACCGGCGGTACATCGCTCTGGCCGCCCGAAGTCCGCAGATCGTCGTGTTGGATGTCGATGCCGCCTACGTGCAGAATTCGCTGTATCATCCCCACTGGTTCATCGACCAGGCGGTCCGCCAGTATGCCGTGCAGAAAAATCTGCGGCATCGCTTTACCGGCATCGCTGGCTCCTCAGGTGAACTGTATCTCCGCTCGACAAAAAATCAGACGCTTGTCATCGGCATTCATCCCGGCAGCCGCCGAATCGCCATGCGCAGCGAAAATGCTTGGACATCTCAAGGAAATGAACAAAAATTTACATCCCTGGAGTTGCCTGCGGCAAGTTACAAGCTGAGTGTTGCCAAGTGGAGCGACGGCAGTCAGGCGTTTTTGGATTCTCGTGGGCTGTTGCATCTGAAAAGTGCCGACACAAGCGTGCCTGAGGTCACCCTGGTGCTCACCAACGGAGACCTCTCGGGATGGTGTTCCGATGGGCGTCTTTGGGGAGCGGCTTACTTCATCGGCGAGGCTCAGGCTGCTCCGATCGGCGAGGTGTTCCGATCGACCATCCAAGCCTTTGTCGACCGCTTGCCGCTGACTGACTGAAACGTACCCGCAGGCTTTTTGCTGACAGACCCCAAGATTGCTCGCTTTGCTGATTTCTGGTGGGGAACCTTCGAGATGATTTCTTCGGTTCTAGGTCTGAGATACTGCCCCGGTCAGTCCCTGCCCATCGCGGCTTGGTTGATCCCGGGGTCAGACCCGTCTGGCTGGATTGCTGAAATCACTCGCTGGGGCCTTCCTCAATCCCAGCTGCGTCTGCTCCCGTTGCCCCGTTGCCCATCCGACCGGCAAGCTCTCGGCGTCTTGGTGGTCCTGCCCGAGCGAGCCTCCCAATCGACATCTCCGCAGCAAGGCCCAGGCCAAGACCAGATAGCCAATCCCGCCCAGGCAAGGACAGCAGCATCACCAACGGAAATCCTGACACTTTCGTCACCAGCATCTGAAGGGGGGTCTTCGGCGGCCTCTTTGCCAGCTGCTTCGGCCCAAGAAGTGGCCGGTCAGGTCTCACCCGGTTGCATCTCCTTTGGGGCGGTGTTGCCGAGGCTGTTCATTCCCACCGACGCTCGTTTGCATCCGTCGGCCTCAGAGGAGGAACTGAAGAGCGTTTTCGGCGGACAGCTGACCTACGTCTGGCACCCAGCTGCAGGTCTGGTTGCTCTGGAGCCGGGCGATCAGCTGTCAGTTGCTCAGTTGCTTGCTCCGCCCCGGGGTGTTGAAAAACGCTGGGATTTCGCGGTCCCAGGAGTGGCCTTGAGCGTGCGTCTGCGGTCGCTGCAACCGCAGCAGACGCTTTCCTGGGAGATGGTCTTCAAAGCGGCAGGGGACGACATCGGCGCTGATGCTGACTCCCCTGAGCAACTGCCACCAAGTCCGGATGAGCCACCTTCTGGACCAATGCACGATGTCAGCCGGGCCGGACGCAGGGCCCTGGCGAAGCTTGCCCGTTGGTTGGCAGGAGCCAGCCGGCAGGGTCCCCAGGCCAAAAAGGCCTCGGACTCTCAACGCTCAGGGGCTGCGTCCCCAGGACCAAATCCTGGACGGGGCCGCTCGGGTGCCACACCATCAGGATTTGCTCCGAGTGGTGCTGGCGGGCTGATGGGCTGGCTGGGTCAATGGGCCGAGAAAACGCTCTCGCAGGTGCCCTCGCAAGTCCAAGCTTCCCGGGAACGGGAGATCGCTCGTTTGATGAACCTTTTGGAGACCGACCCCGACCAGGGACTTCGCTATGCTCTGCCGGTTGGCGGGGGATCGGCCCATCGTGGTCAGGCCCCGCCCTCAGGAAGACTTGGTAAGCGGGATCCGCAGTTCAAACTGGGGCGGGTCGGCCGGAGTGGGCGAGCCGATTACTGGGATCTTCCTGCGGAGACTCATTATCAACTGGCCGCACGCTATCGAGAGCTGGCCAATCGGGAATTGCGGTTGGGACGCTACCGGCGTGCCGCCTACATCTATGCCGAGCTGTTGGGAGACCTTGCTTTGGCAGCCAGCGCGTTGTGCGCTGGCGGATATTACCGCGAGGCGGCGGTGATCTATCGCCAGCGACTCCACAGGCCCCAGGAAGCCGCTCGCTGCTTAGAACAGGGAGGCCTTTGGAGTGAGGCCATCGAGCTGTATCAGCAGCTGCACGAATACGAAAAGGCCGGTGATCTGTGCGTGTTGATCGACCAGCAGGACGACGCCCGACGGTTCTTCACGCTGGCGGTGGAACGACACTTAAGTCAGGGGGATCGACTCGCCGCCGCCGAGGTGCTGCAGAAGAAGCAAGCCAATCCAACGGCAGCTTTGGAGATCCTGCAGGCTGGCTGGCCGCTTTCACAACAGGCCGGCCAGTGTCTGCAGGCGATCTTTCGGCTCTGTGGCCAACAGGGCTGGCATCAAACGGCCACCGACTGGGTCCAGGGATTTCGGGACCGAACGATCGTCCAGGGCATCAGTGAAGACGTTGCCGACATCTTGGCCCAGGTGGCCACCACCTATCCAGATGCTTCCCTCAGAACGCTGGCGGCTGATACCACCCGAGTGGTCGTCGCCCGAAGATTGCCAAGCACCACCGATCCCCAACGGGTGATCTCCGCACTGACCAAACTGACGCCGGAAGATCGATTGCTCAGGCGAGATTGTCATCGCTACCTTCAGCGACGCACCGAAGCAGCCCGGCAGAAGGCGGGGAGATCTCGTGCGGCAAGAAGTTCTGGTCCTCTGAAGCCGGTGCTAATCAAGACCATGGCACTTCCGCGGCAGGTGATTTGGGAGACGGCCATCAGCGGAGGCCCGTTGTTGTTTGCTGCGGGCGTGTGCAGCCGGGGACCTCGCGTTGGCAGGCTGGCGGTGATCTGCGGAACCTGGGAACATGGTTTTGACACCAGCTATCCGGTCTGGCAGGTCACTCCCGGTCAGCCCACCCCACCGATCCTGTTGGCCATCTCGCCACTCGGCGGATCGCAATTGTTGGTCCACCTTGCTCGCGGCCGCCCTTTGGAGAGATATCGTTTTCCTGAGACCGACCGTCGCAGCCAAGTTGTTGGCGGTGGCATGTCTGGGTTGACTGCCTCGGTGGTCGCGGCGGCGCAGATGCATTATGGGATCACCTGGCTGGTCGATTCCAATGACGATGCCTCAGAAGCGGATTGTCCGTTTTTGGTGGGCCTGGGCTCGGCGGGCACACCACTGCGGACTCACGACATCCCGGTGAAGCCTGAGGAGAGAGCCCTCGACGGGGGAATGATTTCCCTCTGTGCTTCCAACAGTCAGGTGTACGTTGGCTGGGGCCGCAAGCTCTCGATTTTTCCCAGCCATCTCCCGGAAGGTTGTGAGGAGGAGATTTATGAGCAGGAGATTCGTGAGGTCGTGGCCACGCCACCGCATGGCCCAGGCCGGTTAGCAGTGGCTTTTGCCGAAGGTGGCCTGATGTATTGGGGTCAGCTGGGCCGGCATTGCTTGAGTCAGCCGTTTGGTTTGGGGATGGAGGACCCTCAGCTGTGTTTGACACTCGGCGGGCATTTGGTCGTTGCCTGTCCCCAGGAATGTGAGGTCTACCGAACAACCCATCAGCGTCTGAGCCTGCAAGCGACTCTTCCCTGCCAGGGATTCACCCCCAAGAAGGTCCTTCGCGCCCCGCAGAGTCATCGCTTCGCAATCTTGACCACCGAAGGAGAACTTCGCGTTTATCAAATCCCCTGAGACTCAACCAGCGCAAGCTGCAGGTGGATCGAGCGTTTGGGGGATTGCTCGCACGTTTTGGCCGATGGGAAACAGCGGTTAGGTTTTCCTGCAGTCGAAGACATTTCGCAGAAACACCCTCAGTGGCCCTTGCTGGCGTTTCGCCCCTTCGCTGCAAGGGGTGCAAAAACTCCTCCTTCCAACCGAAAACCCCACTGGCCCAAGACCCTGCTGTGGGCCAAAGCACCAACGAAACGTTCCCGAGAACCGGAACACCAGAGAACCGAAACGCCACAGAGGAAGTTCCTTCCAGGAAAATCTTCAAACTTTGCGTGACGGTTTCTCAGCTGCAGCGATTCAACTGCCCGCTGCATCTCTCGGATTCACGCTCGAAGTCCCCAGAGAGCCAGGACTGTGAGAGCCAGGACTGTGAGAGCCAGGACCCTTGTGCGGGCTCCGCGTTGTGGGTGACTTCGGGAACGATCGGCCGCCGCAATCGGCGGCTCAAATTCGTCGCTGGTCCATCTCGGCTCAGAGGGGATCGCTGGCTCGGCTCAGAGGGGATCGCTGGCTCAGCTCAGAGAGGTTAGCCGGCCAGTCGTGAGATCCGGTTGATCGGGAGGGTGACGGCTTGCAGCTGCGGGCATTCGTAGCGCATCAGGAAGGCATCTTCGGGAGAGTCTTCATAAAAGTCACGCAGCACCGCGACCCCGCGAAAACCCACATCGCGAAAGAACAGTTGGGCCCCCAAGTTGGTCTCACGTACTTCGAGCAGGATGTGGTTGCGGCGTTGCGGTGACAATTTGCCGGCAAGCTTCTCGACCATCTGTGTTCCCACGCGTCGACGCCGACTGTGGGAGCTGACACAGAAGTTGAGCAAGTGCAGCCGTGTCTTATGCAGTTCGTAAATCATAAAGCCAACCACCTGGTCGGCGTGCTCGGCCACCATGCCGATGCAGTTGCGTTGCTGGAGGCACCTGAGAAAATCGTCTTCACTCCAGGGAAACTCAAAACCCTCCCGCTCGATCTCCAGGACCTCTGGCATGTCCCGGCGGATCATCCAGCGAATGTGGACCTGGCAGGAATGTGACTGGGCCGATCCCATGCTTTGTTCTCCTCCCGACGGCACTGGGCCTATCAAGGGGCCGCGCCGGTGGTCGCTTGTTGCAACTGACTCCCCTTGGAGCGACACCAGTTCTTCAAGGCCACATTCACCGCTGTTGGGCGAAACGTTGCCGATGTGTTGTTGGTCTCACCCTGGGGAAGATGCAGAAGAATCCTTCGTCAGCCCAAGAATTCTTCCTCCGAGATCCGGGACTTTGCGTCCCGCGATGAGGCGTCGGAACGTAACAGAAGCCACCCGAGCCGACAACAGCACTCCTGCACCCAGTTGCTGGCCTCCCTCCGGAGTTGTGCTCACATGTGTGCAGCGACCAGGCTTGGGATTCCTGCTGGAGAGTTATCTGACTATAATAGTGGATCAAACCGAGGGTCTTTTTCTCGCGCGACGGACATAGAGCTGATGGCGGGTCCCAAAAGCCGCATTTTGATTGCCGACGATAACGAAGCCAACGTGGAGTTATTGGAGGCTTACCTGGGGGAAGTCGATTGCGAGGTGGCAATTGCCGTCGATGGAGCCGAAACGTTGGCCAAGGTGGCCGAGTTTCAGCCGCATCTGATTCTCCTGGATATCATGATGCCTAAGCTCAGCGGCTTCGAGGTTTGTGAGCAGATCAAGGCAGACCCCGCAACTCGGCAGATCATGATTTTGATGGTCACTGCCCTCAACGAGCTGGGCGACATCGAACGCGCCGTCAGCGCCGGCACGGACGATTTCCTGAGCAAACCTGTTAACAAAGTCGAGCTGCTCAAGCGGGTCGATAACATGCTCCGCTTGCGACATGTCACCGACGAAAACGAGCGACTCCGTCAGTACATCGCCGGTGTCGAGGCCACCGACCGTGGTCAACGATCCTAACTCGACCGTTGCAGTTTGTGGCCGAGGCTCCCTCGGCCCGGACCAAAACGAGCCCAGGCAGCAAGATCTCGGTAGGCACAAGATCGGTAGACACAAGATCTCGGTAGGCACAAGATCTCGGTAGACACAAGATCTCAGGGAACACAAGATCTCAGGGATTAAAGCTCACCTCTGGGACTGTCCAACTCCATGGGTTTTCCGCCCCCGACATGTCGTTCCTCCATCCCCCACGTCGATGGCCACTCCCCCACAAAACGATCCACTTCATCGAACCTCTGGGGAGGCAGGCGCCCAGAGTGCGAGTTCTCAGAGTGCGAGTTCTCAGAGTGCGAGTTCTCAGAGTGCGAGTTCCTTCAACCTGAGTTCTCTCGAGCTAGGCTCCGCAGGCGATCGCCCGGCCAACTCACAACCAACAGCCCAAGCGGTTGTCCGCGCTGGCAAAGCTCGTCCGTTTTACGGACGTCATCCCTGGGTGCTGGATAAAGCCATCGCCACCCTGGAACCTCCCTTCTCGGGGACCTCAGCCAATTCGCAACCTGCCAAGCAGCAAACGCCCAGCCAGCAGCCCCCCGAGCAGCCAGACCGTTCAACGGAGGGTTCGCCGAGGGTCTCTCCGGCGGAGGGGCTGTGCTTTGCTCCTGTTGACGGCGACGTGGTGGACTTAGTCGCCGAAAATCGCAAGTTCATCGCACGGGGGATTCTCAACACACAGAGTAAGCTGAGGGTCCGGCTGTATTCTTGGCAACAGGAGGCCTTAGATGCCTCCTTTTGGAATCGGCATCTGGAAGCAGCACTTCGCCTGCGTGAGCAAAACGGCTTGCTGGCGGGTCCCGAGGCTGCCGCCCGGCTTGTCTTCAGTGAGGGCGATGGGCTGAGCGGCTTGATCGTGGATCGCTACGCCGATTATCTCGCTGTGCAGGTGACCAGCTTGGGGATCGCGAAACGACTGGGGACGGTCTTTCTGCCCGCTTTGGTGAGCTTGTTCCGTCCGCAAGGGATCTTTCTGCGGACCGAACGTGGGACTGCTCGTTCAGAAGGGGTTCGCTTTGAGGACGGTCTGGTTTGGGGAACCGCCCCAGATGGGCCCGTTTTTATCAGCGAGCACGGGATCCGCTACGGAGTGGATGTTGCCGCCGGACAGAAGACCGGGTTCTATCTCGACCAACGTGAGAACCGCCTGCAGGCCGCTGGCTACTTGGCAGGGCGACGGGTGCTGGATGTCTTCTGCTATACAGGGGCCTTTTCGCTGGTTGCCGCTCGGCACGGCCCCTGCGTCGAGGTGCTGGGGCTGGACAGCAGCCCCAAGGCGGTGGCCCTGGCCCAGGCCAACGCACAACTGAACAACATCACCCAGGTCCGGTTCCAATCCGGCGACGCCTTTGAGGCTCTGGAGCAACGAGCTACCGCCGGAGAGAAATTTGGTGGGGTGATCCTGGATCCGCCGAAGTTCTGCCGCAGTCGACATGCCGTTGACGATGCCCTGCGTGCCTACCACCGGATCAATCGTCTGGCTGTCGAACTGTTGGAAGCCGAAGGCATTTTGGTGACCTGTAGCTGCTCGGGCCATGTGCTGCGGGAAGACTTTTTGGCCATGCTCTCCGGAGTTTCCCAGAAAAGCGGGAGACAGATTCAGGTGCTTGAACAGCGAGGAGCTGGCGTCGATCATCCAGTCCATGTCTCCTGCCCCGAGACCGAATATCTGAAGTGCTTTGTTTGCCGCGTGATCTGAGAAGAAGTGTGACCAACTGAGGCACTCGCTCTCTGGCCTCTGAACTGCTCAACCAGCTGGGCCACCTTGCAACTCAGCAACTTACTCAGCTGAGTTGCAGAGTGCTGAGTTGCAGGGTGCTGCTGAAGTCGTTGAGTGTCGTTTGGCCAAGCCATCTGTGGAGCAAACGACCAACACAACGCCAGCAAAGACCCCAACGCTTGCCAAAACCGGAACACTGGCCAAACCTGGAACGCGGCCGAGAACGGGTGCTGGAGGGGTTGAGCAAAGAGGAGGAAGGGGCTTAGCGATTTCCTGAGAGGAAATCCACGACCATCGCCAGCTCGCCGGTTAAGTAGAGCACCACGACCAATGCGGTGGGCAGGATCAACAGCATCAGGAACAACGTCACCAGGTTCAGCCCGCCGGACTCTTCGTCGGAGTCGGACTCAGCCTCGTCCGGATAGGGGTCCTCGTCATAGGAGCTCTCGTCGAAGGAATCGTCGAAGGAGTCATCCAGGGAATCATCCTCGGGCACCGGCGAGGGAACGAACTCTGTGCCAATGCCCATCCCATCAGCCTGCTCAGCGAAATCGGCCTGCTCTGCGGCATCGGCAGACCCCAACTCACCGGCCGAGCTGAAGGTGCCGCCGAGGGAACCGGAATCTGGTGGTGCTAAGCCCTGCCAGTTTCGATGAGACGCACCGGCTGATGAGGATTCAGGGGGATACCCTGCTGAAGGGGGCGGAGCTGCCCACGGAGTTTGGGAGTAGCCATAAGGAGGCTGCTGTGCCAGGGCCAGCTGTTGGTCTTCCGGCGGCCATCGGTTGTCGCCGGATTGGTGGTTGGTTGGTTCCGCGGGAGCAGGTGGCGTCTGCGAGGTCGTCTGCTGGGCTTGTCCGACAGCCTGATGAGCGGCACGCAGACTGGCCAGCAGGATGGCGGTTTCGGTTGGCTTATGGGCTGACTGAGACTCGCTCGGCAGAGGACTCGCGCCTGAGGGGGCCGAGCCAGGACCAGCCCGTTGCCCAGTATATGGGTCCAGATGAGCCGAACTGGCAGGGCCTCCCGGCAAGGGGGCAGTTGGTGAAGCAACTCCTGTTGAGACGACTCCGGCTGGGGCAACACCTGGAAGATAGCCGCCTGGTAAGTGGGCTGCCGATGGAGTCTCTGGGGCAACGCCGGAGTACTCCCGTACCCAAGCACGCAGGACACGAGCGACCTCTTCCATGGTTTGGTAGCGTCGGTCCCGGTCTTTGGTCATCATCCGCTCAAGGATCGCCACCAGCCCGGATGGACAATCCGGCCGCCCTTCGGTCACCGGCGGGGGCTGTTGGGTCTGATGAGCCATCAACTTTTTCGCGAGGTTGGATTCTTTAAAGGGAACACCACCAGTAAGTAGGTAGTACATGGTGCATCCCAAGGAATACACATCGGCGCGTGTATCGACCTCATGGCTGTTGAGGGCTTGTTCGGGGGCGAGAAAGTCGGCGGTGCCCAGGACATCTTCGTTGTGTGCCAGAGTGAGGGACTCGGCCTCATCGGCCCCGGTGATCCGGGCCACGCCGAGGTCCAGGACTTTGACAACGCCTCTGCGGTCCACCATCAAGTTGGCGGGCTTCATGTCCCGATGGACCATGTTCAGACTGTGGGCATGGGCAAGTCCATCGGCCGCCTGCGCGATGTATTCCGCGGTTCTGGCAAAGGCCAGCGGGCCCTCCTTCTCGACAACGGCCTGAAGGTCTTGGCCGTCGACGAACTCCAGCACCAGATAATGCAGCTTGCCGTCAACATCGAAATCATGCGCCCGCACAATATTGGGATGATCCAGCGAAGCCATGGCCTTGCATTCGCGTTTAAAACGCGGCAAATAGCTGGAGTCATCGATTCTGGCCGGCGGGAGGACCTTGATGGCGACCTTCCGCTGCATCAAAGTATGTTCGCCCAGATAAACACTGCTCATCCCTCCACTGGAAAGGTGCCTGAGCAGCTTGTACTTGCCAAGCATAAACCCTTGATGTTTACCCTGCATCAACTTGTCGTTTTGCCAAGTGGTGATCAGGTCGGCATCCAGCAGGCGTTGGGCCAGGTGCTCTGGTCCCAGGGGCCGATTTGCAGCGGCTTGTTCCAGTTGCTTGGCAATTTGCTGCAGCTTGCCCTCTGGCACAAGTCCGCTGCGGCGGACATGGTGCATATATTGCTGGAGGGTGAGCTTGGCCATGCGAACTCTACCAGTTTCCAGGTTGTTGCGGGTTGCGGTTCTCGGGCCCGGAGGCTGAAAGTCTATCCGAACCCTGTCGGAATCGCTCAACCTCCCGCAATAGTGCTTGCCGAGCAAGGATTTTTGCCCGCAAAAAACAGCTCAATCCCCGACAGCGACCCGTCGAGCCAAACCTCTCGCCCTCGGAGAGTACTGGTGCTGGTTTTTGCAAGCTTGTTGTGGTTTGGAATTGTTGGGAAGATTTGGTGGTAGAGAAGTGTCGAAGTACACTCCTGTTGTTACGGTATCGACGGGAACTGATCACCAGACGAAAACAAAACGTGCCTAGATCGTTGCTTTTGCAGCTGATTCCGGAAACAACAGCCAATTCCTCTGCTGCTGAGAAGGAGCCAACCCGCCCAGATTCAGCACAAGTTCCTCTCCGGAACACACCCCCCACGCGTTTTGATGAACATATCGGCCGATCGCCACGCTGCTAGATCACCACGCTGCTAGATCACCACGCTGCTAGATCACCACGCTGTTGCGAGTCCCCTCACTCTCCCAGATGTGCTCTGATCGCACCTTTCACTCTTGGGGCAATCTGGCCGCTTCGGCAAACCATCTCGTTTTCCGGCTCCCATTCCCCACTTGTTGCGTCTGATTCGGTCGGCCTGGCTCAAACTGAGCCACCCTCTTGGTGGCTGCCGCACTGAACCGCCGCTTTCGTTATTCGCCGGAATCTCACAGGACCAGTGACTTGATGGGCCCGTGACTTGATGGGCCCGTGACTTGATGGGCCCGTGACTT
>CAZYKP010000018.1:103695-107317 GCA_964648025.1 uncultured Pirellulales bacterium
GTGACTTGATGGGCCCGTGACTTGATGGGCCCGTGACTTGATGGGCCCGTGACTTGATGGGCCCGTGACTTGATGGGCCCGTGACTTGATGGGCCCGTGACTTCAGGCACTGATCCGTTGATACGCTGGTCTCTTTGGTGTGCCGGTCTTAGGTGATCATCGATGGCTTGGCATCGAAGAAACCGCCCTGGTGTAAGGTTTCTGGAAGGTCTGCAAGGCAGCTGGCACGAACAGTTGCTTGGCAGCTTCCGGGGGTTTGTTGGTTCGGGCACTCCTGAGTTCGAGTAGATACACGCCGGTGCTCAAAACCGATCCAAGACGGGGGTGTTCCGAGAAGGCGACACGGGACAACCGAGGACTTCGATCCCTGCGGTCGTTTGCCGTCGATTTCGGATCGCCGCTGGCAGAGGTTGACCAACCCATCACGCCTTATTATTTCACCCCCCTAGCACTCAGCTGTCAACCAATCCCAGTTCAATCCCGAAAGGTCTGCGGCCCAAGAAGAACCGAACCGAGCCCCTTAAAAACTTCCTGAGTCAACTTTTTGCCCGTCATAAATACCCAGAAGAGTCTTTCTGGCCAAGACGACAAGAGGTTTTTCTCATCCCAAGTCCATGCACCCAGAGGTCCGTGTCGTCGGAGGCCTCAGGGAGCGTTGCTCAGGCGGGCGTTGCTCAGGCGGGCGTTGCTCAGAAAATTCAGCGGGGATGAGATCGGTCAAGCGATTGAGGGAGTGCCTGGGGTCTGGCTGCCTACCAGGTCAGTGTGATCTGGACCTCTGTCGGAAACTGTCTCACTGTTGTGGGAGCGGGCGTTCTTCGATCAGGTGAAGCCTGCCCAGAGGGAGAAGACAAACCTCTTTCCTTAGATTGCCCCCAGGTGAGCAACACAGGCCAAGAGACTCCGACGCTCAATCGGCGAGCCAAGACCGATCGTCTGAACCGCTATTCAACAGTGTTGACGGACTCAGGGTGGTCCGCTGCCTTGGGAGGAGTGGGTGGATCAGACTCGGCAGTGCCAGACTCAGCAGTGCCAGACTCAGCAGTGCCAGACTCGTCGTCAGTGGCGGGAAGAACGAGCACAGCACCACAATGGGGACACTTGATTTTGCGTGCTGTTTTCTGAGGCGGGGCTCCAAAACGAGACTGGCAAGCTGTGCAGGTGATCCTCACCATCGGCTGCGAGACAGCTACAGTGCCTTGACCTTTGGAGTCGCGGGTGTCGTTGGTGGAGGCGTTGCGATTTTGCGAAGCCTCGATGACTGAGGGGTCTGGGCCGGCATCATCTCCGCTGTCCAACCAAGCTTGCAAAGCTTCAGCAACGGCACTCGCATTGGCATAACGTCTCTCGGGCTTTTTGGCCAACATCTTCAGACAGATGTCGATCAGACCTGGGCTGACATGCTGCCGCTTCCTGCGGATGTCTGGAACCGGCTGGATTTGATGCGCCAATAACCGCTGTGCCTGCGTCCCCACGTTGAAAGGCGGCTCACCGGTCAGGCAGAAGTACAGCGTGCAGCCAAGGGAGTAGATGTCAGCTCGGGCGTCGACAGCATGGCTGTCCAGGGCTTGCTCGGGAGCAAGAAAGTCCACCGTGCCCAAAAGATTCTGTTGGTTGTCGATGGTGAGTTTGGTGTGGTCCAGTTCGGTGATTTTGGCCACGCCCATATCCAGAATCTTCACCACACGCTTGGTGCTGATCAGCAAGTTGGCGGGCTTGATATCCCGATGGATAAAGCCCATATGGTGAGCGTGTGAGAGCCCAAGGGCAGCTTGACGAGCAAAGTCAGCTGCTTGGCGATCACTTAAAGGACCGTGTTTTTCCACGATGGCCTGAAGATCCTGGCCGGGAACGAATTCCATGACCAGGTAATGGAATTTGCCATCGGAATCGAAATCGTGCGCCCGCACAATATTGGGGTGATCGAGAGCGGCGATTGCTCGACACTCACGTCGGAAGCGTTCGAGGGTGGTTGATTCGACCTGTCCCTCCATGAGCACCTTCAAGGCAACCTCACGCCCCATCAAGGTGTGCAGAGCCAGATAAACAGTGCTCATGCCACCGGTGCCGAGAAAGCTCTGCAGTTTGTATCGGCCCAAATAAAAGCCTTTACTGCGGCCCTCTTTCAGGTGGGCATGTTGCCAGCGTGTGATGAGCCTGTCAGCAAGAAGCCGCTCAGCCAGCGGTGTCCATGCCTGTGGGGCGCCTTCTGCCCGACGGGAGAACTCCGCGACGATGCGGTCAAGTAACGTCTCCTCCACCAACCGACTGCGGCGGAGGACGCTGACATAGTCGTCGAAAGTGTGGACCGACTTAGCCATTTCGGCAACGGTGACCAAAAGTGCAGATAAGTAGGGATAAATCTCTTAGACGAATCCTCTGCGGATCACTTGGCTCGTACTGTTGAGCGTTTGTTCTGATCCTTCAGCTGCTCGCATCCTCTCGGTTCTGGCGTTGGCAAGCTGAGATCTCACTTGCTGAGTTGCCAGGACGCTTCTCATCTCTGCGATGTTGCCTGTTGGGGATAGCCCCGCTGGGTTGCCGGTTCCTCTTCTCCGCCCCCCATTTTCCGCTGATCTTTGGGCAGGCCCGTCAATGCCCCACTTTGCGGTTCCGTTGGTGAGGCCTCGCTGAGATTGTCTTCCCTCAGAGTACTTGCCCTGAGAGTGTTTTCCCGAGAAATGTTTTCTGGAGGAATCAGTCTCAGAGAGTGTGCCGCTAGTTATGTGCTTGTACGTCAACCGCCAACGATCGGCTCATTCTTTTGGGTATTGACATGGCATGCCATGCAGAATGCCCCTTTTCTTGAGGGGCCGAGTGTTGAGGGGTGATGTACAATTTTCGTGCCTCAACGATCCACTCACGCTGAGAATCAGCGTTTGTGATTGCGGCATCGGATGATCGTTGGTCCCCCACGCTGAGTTCGCAGAAACTCAGCCAAATTGAGAAATCAGCCAATTATGTCCGGAAGCTCAACGCAGGGCAAACACCAATCCTCGTCTTTTGCCCACTCTTTCAAAAAGGCGTCACCGGTGCAGCACAATTGGAGACTGTCCGTCGGAACATGGGGTTGACCGTTTGCCACTCGCCCCATTGTTCGAAGTTTAGCAATCTTACTCCATTTTTGCCAGCTTTTGCAATGGGTTTGTTGGCGAACTGGCAAAAATGATCTCCAACATTCCGGCTGCCTGCAATCATCGGGCCCCAGAATTTTCTCAAAAGGGTTCGCTGAGAGGCTTCGGGGCCCCTAAACCGTTCCCGATTTGAAACAAATTCCTCAAAGGCGGAACTTCTCTTTCTACGAGAAACCTTCTCGTTCTGGTGCCTTGTCGTTCTGGTGCCTTCTCGTTCTGGTGCCTTCTCGTTCTGGTGCCTTGGTGGCCCTCTGGACCAAAGGGGCGAGCGTCAGCAAGGTCGGTGGCCAACCCAACGAACCTACCCGGCATTCCCTGCCGAGGATCTGCCGGGATCGACACGTCTCTGGTGCCTTGTTGCCTATGATTTTGGCAGTCGGTTGATTTTGGCAGTCGGTTGATTTTGGCAGTCGGTTGATTTTGGCAGTCGGTGGATTTTGGCAGTCGGTTGGACGTGAATCCCCCGATTCCACGAGAACCAGCTGCCA
>CAZYKP010000019.1:0-78194 GCA_964648025.1 uncultured Pirellulales bacterium
ACCCACAGCCCAGCAACCCACAGCCCAGCAACCCACAGCCCAGCAACCCACAGCCAAGTCTCCACCGCCCCAGTCACTATCGCCCCAGCAGAAGTCACCCTCCCGAAGGGTGATCTTTCCGGGATCGTTTCATCCGGTCCATCAGGGCCATCGGCAGATGATGCAGCGGGCTGCTGCCGAGACAGGACAAGCGGTCGAACTGGAGATCTCGATCACTAACGTCGATAAGGCCCCACTGGATTTTTGGGACATTGACGATCGCATCAGCCAGTTTCCGCCTGACCAGCGGATTTGGTTGACCCGAGCACCGCGATTCACTGACAAAGTCCGCCTATTCGAAAACGCCACGTTTATCGTGGGAGCGGATACTCTCCGTCGAATTGCTGACCCCTGCTATTACGCGGGCGACCAGTCCGCACGCGACCGGGCCGTCGCGGAGATTGCCGCTTGCGGAGGTCAGTTTCTGGTCTTCGGTCGGCTGGATCGGGGTCAATTTCAGACCCTCGAAAGCATGGACTTGCCAGAGAATTTGCAAGCTCTCTGCATCGAGATCTCAGAATTCCGGGAAGATATCTCCTCCACCGAACTGCGACGCCGGGCACCACGCAGCTAGCAACTCGTCATCTTCGAGGAGACTGTCGACCCACTCGAGCCACAAGCACCAAGTCGGTCGTGGGTCCTCCCGGTGTCCGCCTGGCACCAGAGTTTCCAACCCGTTTCGGAATGCACCCGTCTCAAGGACCAGTGGGCCGAGCAGGGTGGAGACAATGCCAAAATCTTGGTGACCGGCCTCCGATCAGGCGGTCCGCCCAGCAGGAAACCGCGTTGAGCGATGTTCCCACTGGGGGACTTCCCGAACTTCGAGCTGACTTGAATCTCACTACCGAGGAGCGACGGTGCAGCTCAGACCGGGGACCCAATGCTTATGCTCATCACCGTAGTAGAGATAGCTCCGGCTAGCAGGACCAGTATATCGACCAGGGATCTCAGCGACCAGCGAGATTGGCAACTCGATCGTCTTGCCGCCCTCGAGCTCTCGCCAGTAGAGGACCACCTCGCGGCCGAGCACTTCGTAGGAAGCGATCCGTCCGGCCTTGACCAGTTCCTTGAGTTGATCCTGCCGAACTTCTAATCCGCCTGGGACTCCGATGATCGCCATAGGGTTGGTGGCGACTTGGTCCTCGGTGTTGGTCACCTGGACGGCCGCCTCGGTGATGCCTCCTTCGATAAGCTCCGTTTTGGTGAGTTTCACTTCCAGCTCGATGCTGGCCTGCTTGGAACTTTCTGGAGTCTCATCATAGAAATTGACGGTGATTGCAAAGGGCATGGAGGAGCCATCGTTCATAGCGATTTGGACTGTGTGCTCACCTGGTGAGAGTCGCTCTGCGAAATCCGGCAGGACCAGCTCGCCCTCGCTGGTTGCCAGAAAAGCCAGGGGTTGGCCAACGTCCTGCCCATCGACAATCAAGCGGAGTTGGCCAGGATGCTTCGGCTTGGCCATCGCTTTGTCGTAGGCCACAATCGCCTTGAGGGCCAACACCGTGCTCTGGGTGCTGCCAAAACGTCCTCCTTTGCACTGTTCGGTCAGATAGGTGATCCCCTTTTGGGCGAAGTCGGCGTAATCGGGATCCCGCAGCCAAGCCAGCGTCGCCAGGGCTGTCGTCTCGATGTTCAGACTGACCCCACGGCTGCCGACGATGGACTGCTCCGCACCATCCAGAAAGCCTTGCTGGGTTTGGCGAGCTCCCAGATCATCCATCGCCGCTCGAGCACCCTGCTTGTCTCCTGCAAGCCAAAGCACATTGGCTGCCAGAGCCAGCACGTAGCTGTTCTCGTTACGCAGACTGGCCTTCTTGACCCAGGCGATCTCCTTCTCCAGACCCTTTTCTCCACACTCCAGCAAGCACCAAGTGACGTAGCTATTGACCACATCTTCGTTGGTCACCCATTGATGCAACGCACGACGAGCGTTCTTCCACGACCCTTGGCCGTCGCGTTGCTTCAGCAGCCACTGGCGTGTCCGTGCCAGCATCTTGGAATCCACCTGGTAAACCTCGGCCATATCGGTGAATTCCATCAGACCGAAGGCCGTCAATGTCAGGTGGCCTGGGTCTTCGCCAAACCATTCGTAGCCGCCGCCGTCACACTCAAAGCCGGTCAGTCGCTGATAACCTTTCTCCAGCAGCTTGTTGCTGCGTTCAATCAGAGCTGGGTCAACGCCCGTGTGCGTGGTGAAATACTGTTGAGCCATGACCAACGGATAAGTGGTGCTGGTGGTTTGCTCGAAACAGCCGTAAGGCTCACGGATCAACCGCTGCAGGCCTGCGGTGAGACTGCCCAGAGGCGTGGGAAAGACTTTGGCTTGAGCGGTGACACTGCCTCGGACTACCGACTTGGGGATCTTCAGGGTCCAAGTCTGAGTACTGTCAGGCAGCAGCATCCCGCCCTTGCCCTGTTCTGCAGGAAAACCACGAGGCTGGATCGCCAGGGGCCGGGTCACTCGATCCGAGAATTTCCCAGCGGTGGCTGCAACGACGATATCTCGGGACCCACTGACACCAGCAGGAATGAGGAGGTCGACGATTTGGCGGATGCGTTCGCCGGCAGGAACGTCAGCCAGCTGAAACACTCCTGGGGGAAGATCCTCTCCGGCAAAGGTGATCTGTCCTGAGTTGAAGTTCTCCGAGGTCGCATTGACCAATCCCAAAGGCAGGAGCACTTGGTCGCCTGCGGTGACCTCTAAAGGCAACTTCGGCTCGATGTAGAAGGGTTCGACCGACTCAATGACTCCTTCAGAGGCCCCGAGGACTCCAGAGCCGTGGAAACCATCAGCAAAGATCCGAAAGGAGGTCACCGCATCAGAGAGGGCAAACTTGACCGTCGCTGTGCCGGTCTGCCGATCCGTTCGGGTGCCTGCTGACCAGTAAAGGGTCTCGGTGAAGTCGACTCGATCGCCGAGCTTGCGGCCCGGTCGCACTTGGTGAGCGTATTCCCGCACCACAATCTGCTGATGACTCAGGCGATCCCCTGAAACCTCCCCAGCTAAGAGTACTGCTTCTTTCTTGGCGTCTTTTTCCAACGCTCGGCGAAGCTGAGCTCGCTGTGAGCTTTCAGGGACATCAGCAACGACTGGTGGTTCCAAGGCGGGCCTCGGCTTGGCCGCGGGCAGAGGAGGACCGGCATTCGGTTGCTCCGCCACTCTCTCATCCGCTCTGTCGCCCTGTTGGCCAGCACGAGGATCTTGGAGGGCGGGTTTTCCTCTGGCGGCTGCGTCGTCGCCAACGGCAGCCTCGGGAATTGGGGCATTAGGGACCGGGGCAGCCTCCTCCACGGGAGCCTCCGGCAGAGGTGCACCAAGATGAAAAGCCTCTCCATTCCCATTGAAAAGCTGGAGGCGGTTTTCCCTCTCGCGGAGGGTCGCCATCTTCAAAGCCAACACCCTTCGGCCGTCGTCGCCATGCTTTGCGATGAACTTGGCTGCATCGACCAAGGCAAAACGTCGCCAGCCTTGTGTCCCCAAAAGCAGATCCAAAGCGCGGGGGGCATCAGTGTTCTGCCGATCCAAATACACCTCGGCGTCAGCAAGCTCCCGGACCTCATGTTCCAACAACACCATCACCGGCAAGCGTGGTGCCTGCTCACGCTTCTCGATCATCTCCAACACGCTGTCATCGGTCACCGTCAGACCAACCACCGCCGAGACTGGCTTGCCGCCCAAGGTCGTCTTGATCTGCAACTCAACTTCGTCACCTGGAATCGAGTCTCGCTGGGGACAAAGGATTTCAATATTCAATTCTTGCTTGGGCCGAACAAAGACCAGCCGCTCGGCCAGAGGCTGCCCGCTGGCTCGATTGTAGACCGTGGCCACCAGCACTCCTGTGGCAGACTCCTGCTGACTTGCTGGGATTTCCAACTTCACTTGCTTGCGACTGCCTCCTTGCAGATGCACTTGGCAACGGGCGACCTCTTGCTCTCGTTTGCGGAGGGTCACTACCAACTCTTGCTCTTGGGTACTGCCGAGTGTCAGCATCACTGGTTCGCCAGCAACATAGGCATCCTGGCGACTGCCGATGACCGTCCCAGCGACCTTGACCTGGGGCACATCAAAAAGTGTTTTGATCCCTGTGGGCTCTGTGATCTTCAGCCGATAGTTCCTGCCCTGGATCGGGGTCAAGGCCACTCGGCCGCGACCCTCATGGACCGTTCGGAAGGAACCCACTTCTCGATCGAGCTCATCCACGATCACTCCGGCAAGATCCGCTGGCTTTCCATAGGGAGTTCTTGCTTCCAAATAGAGCCGTGTCGGCAAACCCGCAACCAGCTCCCCACCTTCGGGGAACATCTGCAGATCCACTGTTTGCAATAAGATGGGGATGGTCTTGCTGGCGGTCTCCACGACACCCCCGTCTTGGACGATCAAAGCCAGCGTGCCCTCTCCCCGGGCGATTTGCTGAGGAAGTTGGAAAGTCACACCGCAGTTGCCCTGCCGGTCCACCTGGGCAGGTCCTCGGTAGACCTCACGGCCGTCCAGACGAGCGATGGCCTCAACGCTCGCACCAGCGGGGATGCCACCCTCGGCCCGTTCTACGTGCAAGGTGGCGCTGACGCGATCACCAGGACCATAACCATCGCGCACAAAGACAATCTGGCTTTTCAGCCGAGGAGCACGGTAGTTGCGGACTTCAAAGGTCCTCTCTGCCGGAGGAAACCCCCCAACAGGATGGGAAATCTTGACTCGGTACTCGCCCCCGGCCTGGCCCTCGGGGATCTTCCAGGCACTGCCCGCGGTGCTGTCCTGAAGTTGTGCCCAACTGCTGCTGACGACCTCACCTTTGGGGCCAAGGATTTCCAAACGGGCCGGACGCTGGGGGGCTTTCGCCCCCAGCGGCTGATGAGTGATGGCATGAAGCAGCACACCGCGGATGTAGACAGTTTCGTTGGGCCGATAGATGGGTTTATCAGTACTCAGGTGGGTGGTGTAGCGGGAAGGTCCGCCGAGGTCGGCGGTTTTGGCGACTTTGAGTTTGCTGGCGGCTGGATCTTGAGCTGGCTCAGCGGCAAGCAAGCTGCCCGGCCCGAGTAGGCCAAGGAGGCCTGCAAGGATCGAGGCCGCCAGGATCGAGGCCGCCAGGATCGAGGCCGCCAGGATCTGGAAGGTGGTCGAGAAGCGCATAGGGCAACGACTCCAAGGGGTTCCGGGAGATGAAAGAACAAGAAAGTTGATGGCCAGCTGATTGTGACATGGCGATCGATCGCCTCGCCGAGCGCCGGGTTGGCGATTAGACGGTTGAAGCGGTCGATGGTTCCCGAAAAGCCAGGCCTGGGGAACCAAATTGCTGCGAAAGCTCTGAAAGGCTTTGGGAATCGGACGCCATTTCTGAAATAGACAGCCTGACTGGGGTGTCCCTCGCAGGGGACAGGCCAACCCATCCCAGGTCCAGCGGTCACCGAACCGAGTTCGACCGATAACGTTGCCTGGGCTGTGGCCAGTTGCCGGCTGTCTCTTCGCTTGGAATGTCAATCTCCAACCTTCGCTGGAAATCAGCAGGATTGTTCATGTCACGCACTACTCAGAATCGTTTGCGTCCTTGGGCCGCGTTGGCTTTGTGGCTGAGGCCCCGCAGCATCCGAGCGGGCCGACCGAGCCCACGACAACGCCCCCACTCCCTGACTGTGGAACAGTTGGAATGCCGTTTGGCGATGTCCGTCACCGCTGGTGACCATCCGCCGGTTCACCCTGACCCTGGTTCCGACAGTTTCGCTGAAGACCACTTCCAGGACGACGCGGCGATCGTTGAGCTGGCAACCTCGATACCATCCAACGCGGTGGCCGAGGAGGCTTCCCACGAACCAGGCCAGGTACTCCTGGTCATTTCCAATCAAGATTTTTGGTATCAGGATTATGCTGACACCCGTGCGTCGTTGGAGGCTTCCGGGCTCAAGGTTGTGGTGGCAGCAGCAAGTACCGAAGTTGCCGTCCCGCATGCCAACTCCGGAGAAGGAGCTGATGGCGGATTGGTGACGCCTGACGTTTCTCTGTTGCATGTCCAGGCGGCGGATTATCTGGGAGTGGTGTTTTCCGGTGGCTGGGGGATGGCCCAATACCATGCCAACTTCGAGGGAACATATTCTCATCCTGGGTACAACGGATCCGAGCAACTCAAGCAAGCGACCAATGATCTGATCAACGACTTCCTCCAGCAGGACAAGCACGTTGCAGCGGTCTGCTATGGTGTCTCAGTGTTGGCCTACGCCGAAGTGGACGGGCAGAGCCTCCTTCAGGGCAAAACTGTCGCCGCGTACCACGGCTCCGGCCCAGGTTCCTCTGCAGGGAGTTTATCCACCAGCGAGATCATTGAGGCGGCTGGGGGAACAATGCTCGCCTCAGCCAGCCTTGGCGATGCAACAACCTCAAGCGACGACGTGTTCATCGACGGCAAGCTGATCACGGGAGAGAATTGGGAGTCCGCTCTCTACTTTGGAGAGGTGGTTGCTCAGCAGATCTTGCAGGAACAACCAAACCAGGATGAGGTTGAGGCCGATAATCCGGAACCAGCCGACAATCCGGAACCAGCCGAGTCCACAGATTCACCGGAGCCTGCTGAATCACCTCAGTCTGCCGAGCCGACCGAACCCTCAGGGACAGGTGAGAACCCAGAGCATACCGAGAACCCAGAGCATACCGAGAACCCAGAGCATACCGAGAACCCAGAGCACTCTGAGGGTCCGGACACTGGCGAGATTCCTGAACCTGCCGAAGACCCCCAGGCTGCGGGGGAGCCAGCGGAAGATCCCTTACCGACAGAGGACCCAGCAGATGTGCCGGAGACGGGCGATCCGACGCAGCCTGTTCTTCAGCAGCCTGAGGAGCAAGACGAACCACCGAATGTTGAGCTTGTCCCCGATTCTCCGGTGGAGGAAGGAGAAGTGCAGGTACTGCCTCTGCTAATGATTATTGCCAACCAGGACTTCTACTACCAGGAGTATTCCGACACAGCTCAAGCGATTGAGGAGGCGGGACTGCAGGTGGTTGTGGCAGCCGCCACCCTGGAGACGGCGGTTCCGCATGCCAATTCCGGTCAGGGTGGCGACGGAGGTTTGGTCCAGCCGGAGGTGACCGTGGCGACCGCCAACGCTGCGGATTACTCAGCCGTGATCGTCGTCGGCGGTTGGGGCTCCAGCGTGTATCAGTTTGCGGTGGAGACGACCTACACTGATCCTGATTATAACGGCACTGATGACCTGAGACACATCACCAACCAGCTGCTCAACGACTTCGTGGAACAGGACAAAAAGGTCGCTGCGATTTGCCATGGTGTCGCCGCGCTGGCCTGGGCACGAGTCGGGGAGGAGAGCCTGCTGGCAGGGAGAACTGTGGCCGCCTGGGCCGGGACTGCCCCCCTTTCCTCCGAAGGACAGCAGCTCACCCGGGTTGATATCGAGGCAAACGGAGCTGTCATGGTCCCCTCCGGATCAATCGGTGATCCTACGACCGTTGCGGACGATGTGATCGTTGATGGCAATATCATCACCGCCGAAAACTACGACTCGGCCTTCTCCTTTGGTCAGGTCATCGCCAACGAGTTGCTGGCGGGTTCTTGACCGCAATGGAGGACTCACCACCGGCCAGCTCTGAAGAGGCCTCTTGGAAAAGGCCTCTTGGAAAAGGCCCCTTGGAAAAGGCCTCTTGGAAAAGGCCTCTTGGAAAAGGCCTCTTGGGCACACTGACCTGTCCGAGTTGCCTTCTCCGGCAGGCCTGGGCAGCAACCCGAGTGACCAATCTCTGACTGACGCCGGCCGGCTGCAGAGAAAACTGCAGCCGGCCCGCCACTTGGTGGGATGCCCATCTCCGAGGGTGGCACTGGCCGGGCCGAGAACGGCAGCCAACTCAGCTCCGCAGGAGAGTCTTCGCCGACAGCGGGCGAAAAAGCAGCGGTTGCAAAGCGTTGACAGGACAAGTCGCGTGAACGTAACTTCCGCAAGACCCAGCGACACCGCCCTGTTATCATGGATCGGCGAAACGGACATGGCGAGAGAGGCCCATTGCTTCCTGACCAAGCTGAGAATCAACTATGACAGACACCCTGACGGCTGGCACTTTGACAGCCGGTTCTTTAAGGAGACTCTTGCTTGGGTCCTTGGGCACGACGGCTCTCCTGATTCTGCAGTGCATCCCGACTGTCGCCACGCCGCCTGATCCTGCTGCACTTGCTCCGTTTGCCGCTGGCGAGACTGCCGTTGATCTGGCCAGCGGGGTCTTGCGGAAAGAGCCAGAAACCCAGGTGGCTTTCGCAGATTTCGGGAACTCTGGCGGGGCCACTGAAGAAGTGCTGCACAAACTGGCGGTGGAGCACTACGTCCAACGGATTCGCGGGGCGTCTCAGTCCCTGCAGTCGGATCAGCTGGCTGATGCTCGAGCTCAGCTGACGCGATGCCCAAAACGGTTCCGGGGCTGGGAGTGGCACTACTTGCACCGGCTCTCCCAACAGGCGGTTTTTCGCCTTCCTCTGACCGAGAGCCGACAGGCGATCACCAGCAGACATATCGCTCATAGCGAACAGCACTTTGCTGTGCTGACCAACAAGGAGCTCATCGTTGGAGACATCCACACGGGAGCGATCACAACCAACTTTCCCCTACCCTTGAAGGAGACCTCTTCGGGTCAACCCAACGAGCCGATCTCGGTCGCCTTACGCTCTGATGGCAAAGAGGCTCTGATTGGACTCACTCAGCAAATCCTCCGGTTGGATGTTGATCAGGGGACCGTCATCTCCAAGCAGTTGGTCGCTCCAGGCCGAGTCCAAGCGGTCGCTTTTACCCGCAGGGGGCTCCCAACAGCGGTTAGTGACCATCAGGGGATCGCCTCGATCTATGACCTCTCGCGAGAAACTGTGCTGCAGCAGTTTCCCGTTTCTAGCGACTCCCACAGCTTTACCTTCAACCCCAACGGCCTCATGCTCGCTTATGCCGAACCCGCCCCGGGGTCAGGGACACGCTGGCAAACGAAGTTGGTGGCCGTCTGCGATGGAAAACCTTTCGCAGCCGGTCCAACAGGCGCCCAGATCGTCCAATTCGTCTTCCATCCTCACTCTCAGTCAGTCCTCTGCTGTCGCCAGAGCGGGCAAGTCCACGTCGTTGACGCAACAGCCGCAACAAATGCCGATCCGACGTATGCCCCTGAGAAAAACCAGGCGGCGAAAAACCCGGCGGCGAAAAACCCGGCTGAGAAAAACCCGGCTGAGAAAAACCCGGCTGCTCCGAAGTCGGCACGGGCTGTTTCTCCGCACTCCGGCCCAGCTCGTATTGCCTTGAACGGCGATGGTTCGCAGATCGTCTCGGTGGGTACCGATCAGACCCTCAGACGTTGGGACATCCAGCATAACCAACTTCACTGTCGGCAGCCTCGCCCTTCGGGCAAACCTCTGCATCTGGCCACCGTTTCTTCTGGCAGCGTATTCTTGTGGATCAAACAGCCACAGCACCTCGAGCTTTGGACCCCCCGAAGTCAGGCGTTTGTACCCGTGGCTTTTTCCACCGAAATCAGTTGCCTGTCAGTCTCCTTCAATCGTTCCGGAAAGCAAATCGCTGTGGGGTCTCTCAAAAACCGGCTGTACCGGATCGACGTGGCGAGGGCTCAAATTCGCCAAAGCCACAAACCACAAAGTGGCCTGACCGCGGCGTTTAACCCGGTCAATGATACGCTGGTCACTCAATCGAATACGGAATTGGTGGTCTTCGACACTCAAGGCAAGGAGAAACGCATCCCCTATCCGCACACTTACCGCGGATCCCGGGTCAACTTCAGCCACTGTGGAAACTTCATCACCGCGGGAACCAAAAGTGGCACCACCATCTGGAATCCCGCCACCGGCAAGATCATCCAGACTTTCTCTGGAGACCATAAGTATATCTGGGATGTCGCCTTCAGCCCCAATGGGAAGTATCTCGCCACCGCGCACTCGAAAAATTCTTCTTCAGATGGGGCACTGACGATTCGCGATTTGGCCTCCGGCCAGACCATCGCCGAGTTCTCTTGCAAAGAAGTTTATTGGGACATCGAATGGAGCCCCGATGGAACCCGAATTGCCGCTGGGTCCGGCCGTCGCGGATCGTCAAAATCCGGCGCGGTGACTGTCTGGGAGCTTCCCTCCGGACGGGCCATTCACAACATGAAAGGAGTCCACGATCCGGTTTGGAGCGTCGCCTTCTCACCCGACGGGCGGCGGCTGGCAGGCGGATCGGGGCCGTGGATGGACAGCAGAGCAGGTTTCATCAGCATCTGGGAAATGGATCATGGCCAACGGCTGCTGACCTTGAAGGGACACGATAGCGGCGTGATGGCACTGGCGTTTAGTCCCAGCGGCAAAACGCTCGTCAGTGCCGGGTCGCAAGGAAAACTACTCATCTGGCACTCCCAGATTCCAGCTGAGCAGCATTAGCAGGCACTCGGGGTCTGACTCCCATCCATTGGCAGTTTGGTGAACGATCGTCAGCGATCTGCCCTCCTTCGGTTTCCCTGACTGGGAAGTTCTTGCTGGGCGATGAACCTCAGCAGGCTCGTCGAAGCTACTGAGCCTCGGATAGGTCTTCGACCCGGGGTGACCGTCTGCCCTGGTTTGTGAGGACCTCAAGGGAGGCAGGCTGAGGCCGACCGGAAGCCCGGACGAAACGCCCCGCTTCGTGGAACACTTTTCAGGGAATGAGTAACCTCCGATGGCTATGGCCTTAGCGGCCCAGTTTCGCTTCTCTGCGTCGCTGAGTTGGGAGGTGCCGTCGAGAGGTGGGTTGCAGAGGAGCTCCTGTCAATCCGCTTCTTCCGACAGGGTCCAAGGTGCCGGACTCCATAGCGAACCTCATCAGCCAACCTCGGCTCTGGCCGCTGCGGGACACGGTCGAGGTTCTTGATCGAATCTCCAATTGAGGTTGCTGAACCAGAGAAAGGTATCCAGAACACTGCCTATCTCGACTGTTCCCGATTGTGGCAGAGGCCCAACCTGTCGGTCGCTCAACAGATCCATGCAACAACACATTAGTGGACAATGGCCACATCGGGGACAGTCCAACTATCAATCCCGGAACTGCTGACCTGGGGATAGCGACTGGAACTCTGGACGGTCAACAACCCGTGAGAGGATCCCCACCATCGCCAACACCAGCCGGAAAATGCCCCGCCGAAGCAGCTCGATCCAATCGCAGACGCACTGACGGGCCACAGAAGGACCACAACTTGAAAGTGCGGCGCCCTCTGGACCACTGCGAAAGATGGAACCATAATACGCTTGCGTGTAGAGTCCAGCACCACACCCCCAGGATCATCCCAACCGGGATCATCCCTCCAAAGAGCGTGTTACCGCAACTCAGGACAAAGCTCCTTGTTGCTGAGAAAGTTTCGGACCATCAAGTCTTGCAGACGATTGTCTAGACAACAGTCACAGGCAAATCCAAGTAGATGCTCGAGAGCATTCTCCAAGACCGTCCGTTTGGCAACCCTCCCTCAATACGCTCAAGACAACCCGAGGTGCCCAACAATTGAGAGCACCCCCAAGACAAGCCTGAAGCATTGGCCACAGGCCGACACGCAACATTCCAAGAATTAACTAGTTTCTTCCTGCTAAAATGCAATGGATGACGTTGCGAGGCAGGTCTAAGGGTACCAGCGATGAGACAGGCCATCAGCAACTTCTTCGCCCGGACTGGACAATTTTTTCGGGGGCGAGTCCGCAGAATGTCTGATCGACTGGATCTGCAAGCCAGCCGGTCGATCGACACATCTGCGTGCAGGACGGTTTGCCTGGCAGTTGGCCCTTACCGAAATCTCACGACTTTGACCGCAGCGACGTTGTTTCTGCATCCGAACTGTGAGGTTCTCAATCACGCTGGGAAACGGATCTATCGCAATCCCGAGGTGAACTTTCTCGCAGACTTTAGCGAGGAAAAGCTGACGCGATTTCTCCAGTTCGCCATCCGCATTTCCAAGAAGGGTGGCCGTGGTGGTTACGGCGGTTCCATCACGAAGTCTCATGCGTTTGACGACAAGCACCAAATGCGGGAGCTTTATGAAAGCTCGGGGTTGGCACAAGAAGACGCAGAGGTCCATTGCCTTTTCTGGAAGGAGTCCCTGCTGACCTCAAATTTGATCCGCGAGAAACAGATCGATATGCAGGAGGTTTTTGACCGGAGCCCCCAGCTGCGGTTCCTGCTGCCGATCAGAAATCCCCTGGACTGTGCGGTCTCAAATCTGAAGACCGGCCACGTCCGCCACTTCATTGGCCTCGATGAAACCGCCGAGCTTCCGCAGGTCGTTGATGCCATTCTTGGGGAAATTCAGTGGTTTGCCAGCATGAAGGAAGCCTTCCCAGATCGCTTCTTCCATTATTACGAGCACACCATCTCACGTGAGATGCTGCTGGAACTGGCTGCATTTTTGCAACTCGAGCCGCTGGAAAAGTGGCTGTCGGTGGCCCTGCAGGGCATGGTCACCAAGGTCAGTTACGACCAAGACCCAGAGCTGCTCACCCACTACCGCGCTTCGGTGCAGGAGAAATTCGCTCGCTACCCGAAGTTCGCCGAAGGGCTGCTGCAATTTTGCGAAAGTCCAGAGGTCGTGCAAGAATCCTGACCCCATCCCGCCGAGCTGACCGCCAACCAACCCCTGCCTTCACGCGATCTCAAGGAGTGTCCCCCGCTTCTGACTTCGCGACACTCATACCCTGCAATCCCTGGATATAGCCTGCGACATTTTCGACACAGTTTCTCCAATCGTGACGGTCGGCGAGTTCCTTGGCAGCAGTTTGGCGGAGTTCGGCGGGTGTTTGGAGAAACTTTGCCACCGCCGCTGCCAAGGAGTCGACGTTATTGGCCTCAAAGAATTCCACAGCGGGACTTTCTTGAGGGCAATTCTCCTGAAAGTATCGCAGCTCCGGGACGACCACACCCCGATTGAGTGTCCAGGCCAGCCATAAGGCCCCGCTGCCGGAGATCTTCTTATAGGGCAGCAGCACCCCTTCACTGACATGCACGACATCGGACATCTCCTGATCCGAAAGGGTCCGGTCGATCAGCGTGATGGGATCTTGCGAGCTGAAGAGCGATCTCAACTGCACTCCGTGAGTGCCCGGCGGACCGGCGATGACCAGATGAGCCTGACCGTCGAGTTTCTGCACTGCCTGGATGGCCAGGTCGAACCCCTTGTAATTCCGAATATAGCCGACGCAACACAAAATCGATTTGTCGGCAGGTAGCTGCCAGCGCTTGAGAATCTGCTCACGAGGGTTTGGTGGGGGATAAGCGCCTTTGTAATTCCCATGCGGGCTGAGCACAACCGAGGCTTTTGTGGGATACCGGTGAACAAACTCCTCAGCCACCGCTGGTGAAAGAAAGATCAGCAGATCGGCCCAGCGGCTCAACAGGCCATACCCCCGTCGATCCCACCACGAAGCTCCCTCGTGGGACTCGATGTTGTGCACCGTCCAGAAAACCTTTAAGCCCAGCTTTTTTGCTAAAGCCAAATGCCTCCACAAGCTCGCTAGACCGCGAAGTGGACCGCCGAGTTGGCCGTTGCGAGAACGCCAGATCATTTCCGGCCAGTGGAAATGGATGGCCTCGAGCGACTCGGCACGCTCTCGCAGCCAACCGTCGTTGACCGATGGCATGCCGACTGTCTCGACCCCACATTCTGCTAAGGCACCGTAAAACAATCGGGTATAGGGATTGGTTGCCTTGGCTGGATTTGGCCACACAGCGATTCGAAAGGGGGAACTCTGAGGCCGGCTTTGATCAGCGGTTTCTAATTCAGTCGAAGTCATAGTCACAACCGGGAGTGCCGCGGCGGGAGAACCGAAAAGGGGTTGTCAGTCTAACAGCCCCCTTTCGAGGAGGCAGACCGCTTTCTGGTAACGCAAGTGACCACTGTCCTATTCACCCAAGCAAACAGAACTGGCCCGTGGATAAATTAGACTTCGTTGACCTCGGTGCCAACCGGCAGCCAACTCACCAAAGCCTTGCACAACCCGGCCGTTGGTCAACAGCCTGAACACAAGACGGTCTGCTGCTCTCACCGGCCCTCGATGGCTGAGCAGACCAACAAGGCAGCCTGAGAACCACAATGCACAGCTTTCTCTGGCCTCTTCGGCGGCGACGGGCTTCACAGCCATCGCCCAGCGGTGGGGATCTCTTCCAAGCAACCGCCGGATTCAATCTGGTGAAATGGTTTGGGGTCCTTTCCCAGCTCGTTTCTCGTAGCGGCCGTCATCGCCTTTGACATATTGCGTGAAGCCCAGCTCGGCTAACTTCTTGGGGTCGTTGGCGTTTTTGGTCATCGCGGCGTCAGTCCATTTGCCGGCAATACGCACCACGGAAAATACTTTGCGAATCGGTTGGCCTGTCTCGGGATGATTCGTCAAAGGGGGGTCGCTCATCGGTTGCACAACCTCGAATCGTTCCCCGCCGCTGCCATCATCCTCAATCACTTCGTACAGATAGGTTGGCATGGGGAGTCACTCTGCTTCATCTCAAAACAATCGTACTCAGCAAAGCCGCCGCAGGGCCCAACAGCGGATCAGTTCCTCAGTGGCAGGCAAGCCCAGCAGCAACGGATTCCGATCGACCGCATGAAGACTCAGTCTGCGAGGATTCTGAGCGCCTCGGCTCACCTGAGACGGCTGCCAAGCTTTGATGGAGTAAACCGTCTTTCAGGACCCCGCTGACTCGTTGCTCTGGTGACTCGTTGCTCTGGTGATCCGTTGCTCTGGTGACCGGTGGTTCGGCTGACCGCTGTCTCCGCTGGTCTATTAACCTGTTGAACTAGTGACTGTGGCGATGAGTATCCTGTTGAGCTTTGCGTTTGGCCCGCAGGAGCCGTTCGGCGTAGGTTTCTGCCTCCCGTTGTGGGGAAGGACCAGCGACAACCGGCGATCCCTTGGCCGGTTGGACCGTCGCGCCTGCCCCAGTGGCGGTCATCTCTTCCAGTGATGGAGAGCCGTCAGCGCCAGCTGAGGACCCGTCAAAACGAGATGCGGCAACTTGCCGGGCGGGTCCAAATTGCTCGGTTGCCTCGGCCTTGCGGGCTTTGAGACGCTCTAAATACTCGTCGGCTTTGGCGGGAGCTTTCTGGCCAAGCAACCTTGAACTCACGCTGGCGACCAATGGAGGCAACCAGCCAAAGCTCATGGCAACTCGCCGGTTGCCCACATCGGCGAAGAACAATACGCAGGCCACAAGCGTTGCCCAATACCAAGCTGGCTGGCTGCTCCGGGCTTTGGTCAGATTGTGCCGGAACGGCTGCTCCTTGGCGGACATCTCCGCTGGGTCAAATGTCGGATCCAACGCCGAGGAATTCAGCACGACCCCAGGCTCGCCGTCGGCCGGCTTGAGTGAGGCCAGCTCCCGCAACAGAGACATTCGTGTTTGTCGCTGCCGAAACTCATCAGAATAAGGAATGTCAACGCCCACCCGAATCGGCGATTGATCCAAGCCAGGCAAAATCGTGACCATATAGGTCCCCAACCCGTCAGCCTGAAAGGAGCCGACGTAGCGGCCGGGACCTTCTTGTCGAATCGGCACTAACTCACTTCGCCCGGCCCCAGGGCGAGCGACCGTGGCTGCCATCGTCTGAAAATTCAGAAACTCGTCGTCCTCGCCCAGGGCGGTCACAATCAGCTTGACACGCCCGTTCTCAACGTGTGTGTCCACCAAATATTGCCCAGTGTTGCCGGGCGGTCGCATCGTCGAGCGGATCAACTGGCTGAAGAACTTGTTGTAGTTGCCCCAGAGGTTCCACGCTTGACCCCAACGCTGGCCGACGTCGGTGGTGAAGACCACTGCCGTGCCGACGCCGAACTTCCAGGAGGCCAAAATGGTCCGATTTTCTGGTGTGCTGTCCCCGGCTGGTTCAGGGCTGATGATGGCCACTCCGTTTCGGGCCAGGGCCGAAGATTTGAGAGTGGTCATGACATAGCCGGTGATCGGCGGGAGGGAACCGCTGATCCCCAGCAGGGCTGGATGACTGCCGACGACTTGAAGAGTCACGCCGTTGTCATTGCGATAGATTGAACTGCGTGTGACCGTCTCGGCTTCCTTGGTAAAAATCCGCGGCAGGGTATTGGGGTCGAGGACTTTGTAGAACTTTCCGTGTCCGGCGGTTGCCACAGCTTGAAGCAAACGGTCGTCGCTGCCGTCACCAACGGCGATGGTGGTGGTGGTCACCTGATGGGCGTTAAACATCTGCCGAGCAAGACGGTCGTGGTTGTCAGGCGGGGTTTGGCCATCGGTCAAGACAATCATATGACGAATACTCGCGGTGGAGACCGACGGATTCCGCAAGTAGCGGTAGCCCAGGGCCATTCCGGGAGACATGTTGGTGCCACCTCCTTCTTGGATTCGGCCCACTTGCCGGATGATGCCCAGCCCTTGGCCAACACGAGTAATCGGGACGATTGGGTGTGCGGTTGAATCAAAGGCCACCACTGCGACGAAATCCCGAGGTGAGAGAATCTCCACGGCTGCTTTGGCTGCCGCTTTGCACATCTGCAGTTTCCTGCCACTCATCGAACCGGACCGGTCGATCACTAACGCCAAAGCACCGGTGGCCATCACCTTTTTGTTCTTTAAATTGAAATTGACCGGCATCGCTTTTTCCAGCTCGCTGCCGGCCCATCCCCCAGACCCGAAACTGTGAGCACCCCCGAGCATGATCAGACCGCCGCCGGTATCGTGAGTATTCTGCACCAGCATCCTGATCCGCGCGTCGCTGATTTGATACCGAGGGACGTCCGCCAAGATCACCGAATCGTATTGCTGCAGTTCCGCCAGCGAGGCAAAAGCCTGAGAAGCCGGGAGCACAGTCACTTCGATGTTTTCCTGCCGCAAACGATTGGCAAAGGACTGATGCTCTCCACGGTAGGCAACCTCGTCGTTTTCAATAATCAAGACCCGAGCTGAGCCGGCAACATGGGTAAAGACACTTCCTTGGTTGTTGGCCAACACCGAGTCCAGCGCCGGATCGTCCGGCTCAAATCTCGCCTCATATTTGTAAAAGTTTGGCTGGTCGATGTTTAATTGATAGGTCTTGGGCGCGTTCAACCCAGGAGAAACGACCACACGCTCAGCGGCGTCTCGCTCTTGTTCGCTGCGATTTTCAAAGATATCCCGTTTCTCGCCGTTGACGATCTGGAAGACTCGAAGCTTGCCGGGGACATCCTGTTGCGAGGTATTCCTCAAGACCACCCGAAGTTCAAAAGGCTGGCCTTTGCGAACATCCGGAGGTAGCTGAACGCTTTCTACTAAAACCTCACCAGGAAACTGATAGTTCACCGGCACCACATCGAGACCAACACCTGTCTCGGCCGCCAGGCGAGCTAATTCGCGGGCCTCCCCGCGAGTCTGATTTCCATCGGTCACCAGGACGATCCGCCGCGAGGTCTCACTGGGAAATGTCAATAACGCCAGCTCAATAGCCTCGGCCAAGTTGGTTTCTGTGGGGTCGACTTGGACCTCGGGCGTCGATTCCAGGCGGAGTTCCTCGTCAAAGGGCGGAGCCTCCACACCAGCTGTCTTGCCGAAGACGATCACCCCAGCACGATCCCCTGCTCGGCGATGCTGTTTCACCGCCCGGCTGGCATAGTCCAACATCGCCTGACGCTGTTGCAACGGGATGCTGCTGGACTGGTCCAACAGGAATAAAGTCGTCAGCCGGTCGGAAGTCCTCACCAGGTGGATCTCAGCAAGGGCGAAAATAACTAGTGTGAATAATGATGTACGCAGCAGCAGCGCGATCGCGCGGCGCCAGGGTCCGAGTCCAGCTAAGCTGCCGAAGCTCATCACCCACAGAAGCGGCAAGAAGACCAGCAGCCAGAGATACCAGGGGCTCAAAAAGCTGACGTGGTAATTGAACATGAACAACCGCCCCGGACGAAAATCCAACCTGACAAAGCCCCCAACATGACAAAATCTCCCACCTGACAAGTTGCCCAACCTGCCAGCCCGAAGGCAGCATGTCCAACCCGAAGGCAGCATGTCCAACCCGAAGGCAGCATGTCCAACACGCCGGGGTTTGGGAATTGTCTCTCTGAGACATCTTACCGCATCAAGCCAGCGCAGATCAGCCAACTCAAAGCCGGGGAATCGGAGGATGCCCCCTAACGGACAATCTCACGAGCCCCTCCAAACAGGCCCCAAGCTCCGGCAAGCCTGGCAATTGCAGGCGGTTTTGAGGGTGGCAGCCCGAGGTGACCAACGTCCGGCACTCTTGGGAGCGGATCTTGTTCGTCCCTCCAAGTCCACCCTCTCAGCTGGGATGCGTTGACCAGCCGCTTTTTCGCAGGACTCGGCCCTTGCAACGCCTGAGATGTCTCCAACTTGGGGGGAAGCTCTCAGCGTGGATGATCGTGAGCTTGGGTCAGGGGAGAGCG
This sequence comes from uncultured Pirellulales bacterium, assembly GCA_964648025.1. GTDB lineage: Bacteria > Planctomycetota > Planctomycetia > Pirellulales > Pb10988 > CAZYKP01. Next base: position 18,408 of record CAZYKP010000019.1, read on the forward strand.
ACCTGAACGGGCCGCAGCGTTCAACTCAACCAACGGGCGGCACGTCGAGCGAAGTAGGTAAGAATGGCGTCGGCACCGGCACGGCGGATGGCCAGCAGGCTTTCGAGAACGACTCGCCGCTCGTCGAGCCAACCGTTTTGGCAGGCGGCCTTGAGCATGGCGTATTCGCCGCTGACTTGGTAGGCCGCCACGGGCAAGGTCGTCGCCTGACGGACTTCATAGATGACGTCAAGGTAGGGGCCGGCCGGCTTGACCATCACCATATCGGCACCTTCGGCCTCGTCGAGGGCCACCTCACGAAGCGCCTCGCGACGATTAGCGGGATCCATTTGGTAGGTCTTCTTGTCGCCGCTTCTGGGTGCGGAGTCCAAAGCTTCGCGGAAAGGCCCGTAAAAGGCCGAGGCGTACTTGGCCGCATAGGAAAGAATGGAGACCTCAGAAAAACCAGCGTCGTCCAGCGCGGAGCGAATCGCGCCGATACGCCCGTCCATCATATCACTGGGGGCCACGACATCGGCTCCGGCCTTGGCATGGCAGACAGCCTGGCGGCAGAGGACCTCGACGGTTTGATCGTTGAGGACCCGCCCGTCCGGACCGACGATTCCATCGTGACCATCGCTGTTGTAGGGATCGAGGGCTACATCGGTGATGATAGTCAAGGTGGGGTAGCGATCTTTCAGTTGGCCAATGGTCTGGGGAATGAGTCCATCGGGGTTGAAGGCCTCTTCGGCTGTGGGATTTTTCAGCGTCTCTTGTACAACAGGGAAGAGTACCAGAGTGCGGATGCCGTCGGCCACGGCGGCATCGACCTCTCGTTCGAGGCCTGACCGGCTGAGCCGATATTGGCCTGGCATACTCTTGATGGGGACCTCATCACTTCCGGCGTGAACAAACAGTGGCAGGATGAATCGTTCGGGGGAGAGAATGGTCTCCGCCGCAAACGCCCGCATGACTTCGCTTTTGCGGTTGCGTCGGGGTCGTTGCTTCAGATCCATGGCTTTGGTCTGTGGAGCTCGGGTTGTCGTGAGGGAGGGGAGATTCTCCTGGTCTGACGGCGGGCCACTTGTGCCAGAAGCTCACCAAAGCGTACCAACCAGCAGAACTCGACGGCGGGATGAGTAGATCATCATAGCCGCAGCGCTAGCCGGAGAGGAACCTCACCCCACAAGAACAAAAGCCCCGCTGCCGGAGAAACACTCCAGCAGCGGGGTCTGTGGTCAAAGGACCAACGAAGTCTTCCGTTCCCGTTGGATCAGCCGTCCCAAAGGGGGATCGGCGGATCACTGATCCTCTTGGCCAGGCTGCTGTGCGTCGTTTTGACTTGGTTGTTTTGCTTGGGACTTTTCCAACTGGGTGGCCAGATAGTCGACGGCCTTCTTGACCTGAGGGTCAATAAACTCGTCCAAAGGCTCTTGCTCGGACTTTGCCTGAGATTTTGTGCCTGCTTGCTCGGGTGTACCCTGCTGAGTTGTCCCTTGCTCATCGGGCTGCTCAGGGTCCGACTGTTGCGGGTCTGCCCCTGGGGAATCCGTTTCCGCAGAGTCCGACTTCTGAGATTCAGCGTTCTCCTTCGACGAATCTTCGGCCTGGGGCGCCTCCTGAGATTCCTCGAGGGATTGGCCTTGTTGCCCCGACTCTGACTGGGGGTCCCTTTTGGGTTGATCGGACTGGGGCGTGCTGGATTCGCTCTGGCTCTGAGGCTTGGGCCCGGATTGCTGGGAACCGGATTGCTTGGTTTCGGTTGGCTTATTTTCGGTTGGCTTGGTCTGGGTCGGCTTAGTCTGGGTCGGCTTAGTTTCGGCTGTCGAGGGCTCGCCTTGGTCGTCTTGCTCACCCACAGCATCGGTACGTTCCCAGGCGACGATGTCCCGTTTACGTCGGACTTCAACGACTTTGCGTCGTTGTTCGGGAGAGAGTTTCACCACGAAACCATCATTGGGAGTGACGCCCCATTCTGCGGTTTCGGGGGCTCCGGGCATTCTGTGGATGTTTTTGCCGCTGGGCCGCCAGTAGCTGGCGGTCGTGAGCTTCAGGGCGCTTTTGCCGCCTTCCAGATCGATGACGTTTTGGACGCTCCCCTTGCCCCAACTGCGGTCGCCGATGACGACTGCTCGTTGGTGGTCTTGAAGACAGGCTGAGACGATCTCGCTGGCACTGGCGCTGTAGCGATTGATCAGCACGGCCATGGGCCAATCGGTGTAGGTCCCACGCCGGTGGGCTGAATAAGTTCGCTCCACGACATTTCGGCCGCGAACGCTCACAATGGTGCCCTCGGTGACAAACAAATCGCAAACATCGATGGCGGCGGTCAACAGCCCGCCGGGGTTGAATCGCAGATCGAGAATGAGGGCTTTGACACCACGGTCCTCTAATTCTTGCAGGGCGCTGCGTAACTCGCGGGGAGTCTCCCGGCCGAAGCTGGTGATGCGGATGTAGCCAATCTTCCGCTTGTCATCGAGCATGAAGTCCCAGCTATCGTCGTCCTCACGCTCATCACCGAGGACCGTGTCGATGCGGATCACCTCGCGTGTCAGCTTCACTTGGCGGGTCTTGCCGGTGTAAGCAGCCCGGATGGTGAGGTTCACGCTGGTATCGACTTCGCCCTTGAGACGCTGGATGGCTTCATCGATGGTGATCCCTTTGGTCGGCTCGCCCTCGATTTCGCTAATCTCGTCACCAGCGTGTAAGCCTGCACGATAAGCTGGCGTGCCCACCAAGGGGCTGAGGATTTTCAGCCGGCCGTTCTCGAGGGTGATCTGGATACCAATGCCACCAAAGCGATTGGTAATCTGTTGTCGAAATCGAGCAACTTGGTCGGGACTAATATAGTTGGAGTAGGGATCCAGCTTGTCGATCAGGCCGCGGATCGCCGCTTCGACCAGCTCGCGTCGGTCGATTTCTTCCACATAGTTGCGTTCCACCTGGTCCAGTGTGTCCACAAAGAGCTTGAACAGCTCGTAGTCGGCTTCCGAGGGCGAAAGCTTCTGCTTCCTTTTCTCGGCAGCCTCAGAAGCTGTCTCTTGTGCAACCAGCTCTTGTGCACCGCCGGGTGACCAAAGCCAGAACCCAGCGGCCAGGATGCCGCAGACGACAAGTCCCCAACGACCGACGGCCATACCGTTTGCCTCCTGAAGGGGGAATACGGAGTTGGAATATGCAGGAAGTTACCGGCAAAGGCTGGCCTGGGACTTGGCCCCGGTTTCTTCGTGTTATCTTGTCCCTAAGACTCACTGACTCTGAGATTGCCTGACTCTGAGATTGCCTGAGACTGACTGGGTTGACGGCTGGCTGATTCCCGAATCGCTCGATTTCGCCTTGCAGCAGCCCTTAGCAGGCAGCCGACTGAGCGAGGGAACGCATCCCTTGGCGGATCATCGTCAATTTGGCTCAGTTCATCTCCCCTTGGTAGCACTTCGCAGCCAAGAAGTTCTTTGGATTCTGCCAATTCCCTCAACGAGGACGACTTGTTATCGCATTTCCCCTTCTGTTCAGCCACGGCTGCATGCTTGGTCGGCTCGTCTGAGAACGCAACAAACCGGGTGGTGATCCAGTTGGGTTGATAGACAGGAAAACCCCGGCGGCCCTAGGGATCGGGCAGCCGGGGTTGGCTTCAAGACTATGTTACCAACGGAAACCTGAGAGCGGCAAGATCGAGAGAACCAGTGCCGACGGACCCTCCCGTCTTCTGGGCGGTCAATTTCTAGCTCTCAGAGGGGGCACGGGACCGGCGGATCATCAGGGCCATGCCCAACAGGGACCAGCAAGCGGTGGTGGTTGGCTCGGGGATGGGAACGATCGGCCCTACAGGCGTGACGGCGACCTGAAGCGAGAGGTCAGCAAGCTGCAGGCCTCGTGCTGCGTTTCCTGCGGAGTCGCTGAAGCGGATCGCCAGGGTGTCGCCGGCATCGGAGGGGAGAAAATCCAGTTCGATCAGATTGAATTCCCAATCAAAGTTGACGAAGTCCAGCGGGGTGGTGGGAACCAAAGTTCGGCCATCGGTGACGTTTTCGATTTCGATCGTTCGCTCGAATCCGCCGAACCCACCGGAAATCCGTTGACCCGCCCAGAGGGAGAGGAGGCCAGAGACACTGCTATCCAACAGTTCCGGAAGTTCCACTTCCACCGTATTGGTGACGTCGTTGGCCGTGTTGAGGATCTCCATCCCACCAGCAATGGTGGTGCTCAAGGGCAGGCCGCTTCCGTCCCCGCCGTAAGTGTCCTCCATACCGCGTGCGGAAAACCCATCAGCGGTATTGTACAGCTCGAAGCCCCCTGAGGGATCGGTGGTTGACCAAACGCCCCCATCAGCACCGCCGAGGGCCAAGTCGCTGAAATCCTCATCCAACAGGGTGACAAAGTTGTTGACCACCGACAGATTCAGGTCGGCCAGTTGGAGTCCGCGAGCAGCATTTCCCGCGCTATCGCTGAAGCGAACCTCGAGTGTGTCGCCAGCATCGGACTCATCCAAATCGAGGTTGTAGCGGTTGAACCTCCATTGGCCGTTGTCAAACCGCACCTCGGTGTTGGGGACCAAGGTCTCCCCATCGGTCGTGTTGACGATTTCGACGGTTCGCTCGAAACCTCCAAAACCTGATTCAATTCGCTGGCCACCCCAGAAAGTCAGCACCGCATCTTTGTCCGTACCCAGATCGGTCGGAATTTCGACCGCGACGCTGACAGTCACATCATTGGAGCTGTTGAGAATCTCCTGACCGCCAGGAACAGTTGAGCCAGCAGGAACAAGGCTGCCGTCACCGCCATAGGTCGTTGGCATGGCACGGGCGGAAAACCCACCGGCGGTATTGTACAGCTCGAAGCCCCCTGAGGGATCGGTGGTCGACCACAGACCGCCATCGGAACCACCAAGGGCCAAATCGCTGAAGTCCTCGTTCAATAGCGTTTGGGCTTGGACCGAGGCGGCATTCGCCGACAAAGTCAAACAAAGCACGATCGCGAAAGTGAAGGTCCGGAGTATCATAGAAAGACCTGCTAGATAGGGTGGTAGAACTCGGGTCGTCACTGAGGCACCTCGACAAGCAAACCATCATCATGGCGAGCATTGGCGAGAGTGTTGAGCCAGGGGGTTCGCGAAGTGGAGATAGCCATCGCCAGGCTGGTCAGCCGAGCTGGGCAAATTCGATCTCACATGAGTCCAGGTTGGTGTGAGTCGAAATGGATTCCGGAGTGTATCGAACGGAGTTGAGGGCAAACTGGGAGCAGGAAGGCAACTCCACCCAATTCATTGTGCTGTGGCAAGCTTCCGTGGGACAGAAGGTGTTCGGGGTCACCCCTTCTGCATCGTTTGGGATGAGTATGTCAATATCATCCCCCAGCCCGGAGGTCTACTCCCAATTCAGGTGGTCCGACGCTGACTGAGGAGAAGCGAGACGATCCCAGTTCATGCCAACTGGGAGCTGGAAGGCTCAAAGAGGAGTAGGGATCAGGCTCCTGCCAAGGGTTTGCTTTCTCGGCCAGATCACCAGCAAACTCACCTCAGATGTTATTCCCCAGGGATGCCGCTTCAGGGGACTCTGGCTCATGGAAGATCTCGTTAACGGGATTCGCTGAAGACAGTCATCTTCTGGATGCATGAATTCTCCCAACCGCCGACCCCCAATCCTTCAGGAGGCTTGTTCTCCACCTCCACGACCTGCGTCGCTTCTACCAAACGATCCCCAACGGCGGCGAACTGCGATCCGCCAGGGTTTTCAGGATGCTGCCCTGATCAAAACGGCCAGCCCAGATCGGTAATGCCCGGCTAAGATTGGACGGTTCTCAAGAGGGAGTCGTGGATTTGAGGGACAGGACTTTGTCGGAACCGCGGCCTAGCTGTTCGCACAAGGCCAGAGCATCCTGAAAAGGCAGACTCAATGGTTCCACCTGATCGTCCCGCAAATAGAGCACACTACCGTTCCAGGGGTCCGGCGCTCCCGGCAGAAAAATGGTGACCAGGCCATCTTGACTCCGCTCAACTTCGAAGGCGATGCGGGCCCAATCCTGAAATCTGGCTAGAACAGGGACCAGATGGATCTTGGCTTCTCGCCCACCGATGGACCCGGCCAGTTGTGCCTTGAAGATCGTATAGCGAGGGAACAGCAGAGAGAACTTCTCTTCGGCCGATTGAAGGAGCTTCTGACTGAAAGAGCGGCGAGCTAGCAGCCCAGCCAAGAAACACAACAGCAGCAGGAGCACCACCGCGGCGATCACGGCGATCGCGTGGCCCAGGACCGTGCTGACACCCAGCCACTGGAAGATCGGCTGACTCACTGCTGTGACAGCCTGAATCGTTTGGGCCAGCACGATTCCGATGATCGCCACTGGGAACAAGAAAACCAGGCCCCCAATAGCGGTGGTCTTGAGAAAGGTGAATAGGCCGCCCATCGTCCAGGTGCTCCGAAAACAGTGTGATCAGCGGTCTCTGGCCACCACCAGCGCTTGACCGTTTGGAAAATTCAGCAGCTGGGCGGCCAAAGGATCCTTTGCGCTGGGCTGATGTCTTCAGGAGGAAACCCAAAGGGGCCTCGAGAACGGAGATCCGTCCCAGCCACTAGCCCGAGAATCAGCGACTCGGATCCGCGATTTGCGGCGGAGTGCTTGCGATATCGGTTCCGAAGAACTCCCGTAATCGCGCCTTTCGCTGCTGCAGGTCGGGTTGAGTGAGCTCATCGTAGGTGGTGTATCCTGCCGCATTGACGACGAACTGGTTTGTGTACCAGAAATGAATTTCCAGGGGCTGTTCAAACTGCTCGGACAAACGTTGCTGGGACAACCTCGCGTCTTCACTGGTCACCGGTTTGGGTCCGGCCACCTCAATCAGGACCCGACGTCGACCCTCACTGAAATTGAAGTGCACGTGCGAGGGGATGACCTGCAGCGTCCTGGCAACTACTTTGCGGATTTCTCTTCGCATCTCAGGAAACTGCTGGATTTCTTGTTGGCTCGCCCCTCGCCAGGATGTCCACGCGGCTCGGACTGGTCCTGATGTTGATTGGAATTGTGGGGCGTGGACTCTCGCGATGAGCATGAGTCCGGAATCCTGCAACCGCTCACGCAGAATGGATTCCATCGCAGCAACCTCCGAGGTGGAGAGGTTGTAGATGGCATCGAGATAAGCCACCACCAGCGTCTTTCCGGTGCTCGGGGCGATTCCCACATCGACTTGGGTCAGCTCAAAGCCCGGTTCGTTCTGATATTGCTCACGGATGACCTGTTCGGCCAACATGTGTTTCTCGTCCAAACCGCCTCCCGCTTCGGAAATGAAGAAACCATCGAAGTCGGGTCGCGTGACGTGGAGTCTCGAGCCGGAGGGAGTGACGTCCTTGGCCAACAGCGTTCGCACCACCAAGTCGACATCGAGCCCAAGAACTTCTTCGAGGTCTTCCTTCAACTCAGTGACCACACCGGGACGTGCAACACGGGGGGAGCGAATGGTCGCCAGGACTTGCACTCTCCCGGGGCCGGCTTTGTGCATGAACTCCTCGAGTTCGACTCCCGGGAAGTCCGCCAACTTCGCCGAAAGTGTCTGCCGGATGCTCCGCTTGATAGCTTTTTCGCGAACGATGTGAATCAAAGAATTCGTCAGCACGACGGCAACAACGGCAAACCCACCGATGGTGAGGCCAAACCGACGGGCGAAGCCGGACCAGGACACCCCGGAGGTCGGTGGCACCAGGCCAGTAACTCGGAAGGTGATCAATGCGACCAGAAGAATCGATACAAAGTTCGCCAGAAAAAGCAGCAACGCTCCGCCGGCCCCCGAGAATGCCCCCATCGCAAGGCACAAGCCACAGGTCGCCAACGGAGGAACAATCGCTGTGGCAATGGCGACTCCAGGGAGAGCTGGACTCAGTCTGGTGTCCACCAAAGCGTAAGCTCCGGCAAACCCGGCAAAGACGGCTACCAGCAGATCGAGGAGGTTCGGCTCAGTTCGAGAGAGCATCTCTGCGGTGGCTTCTCCTGCTGTCAGCTGAGTCATCCCCAGCAAGCAGGCCGCGCAGATCGCCAACAGCGTGCCACCGGCTTCAGCGAGCATCGCTTTGCCAATGAGTTGCGGATTCCCCAGGAGCATCCCCAAGGCGATGCCGAAAATCGGAGTCATCAAAGGAGAAACCAACATCGCGCCGATGACCACAGCTGTGCTGTTGGCCGCTAGTCCGAAACTGGCGATCATCGCAGAGATGATCAGCAAAATGTAGAACCGCGGTTGTGGCTGCGAACCGAGGGTAATCTCCTCTGTGATTGCTTGAGCACGCTTGGGAGAGATTTGGAAGGAGGAAAACATGGATGGGTTGACTCGCGCAGGTGTCAGGGGTGATGAAGCGGTGCCGATGCCGCCGAGCCCTTCCATGGAATCTTAATTAGACTCTCGGGCGGATGAGACGGTCAAGCGTTCAGTGAGGGGTTCACTGGCTGCAGTTTTCCAACAACAGTCAAATTGCAGCGAAGATGCTTGATATCAAGATTTGGCGGGTCGGTGAGATTCCCCGGTCCTGGGCCAGAGGAGTCCACCATCGATGAGAAATCAGGTGAGCTGCCCAGGTGCAGAGGATTTCTGCAAGAGTGTCGCAAGCCGCCCGACTGAGACTCCGGGCCATTGAAATCGGGAGGCGTTTTTTGTTACTGACTGATCAAGACGGATCCGTGCCCGCTGGGGCCAGAGGCAAGGTGACTGTGACCACCGTCCCCTCACCAGGTGCACTACAGATGACCGCGTGGCCCCCGAAGACGTGGGCACGCTCGCGAACAGCGCAGAGACCGAACTTCTCGATGGGAACCGCCGAGGGCTCGAATCCACACCCGTGATCGGAAACAGTGAGGATCAACCGCTGATCCGACTCGGCCAGATGCACGCTAGCAGCGGAGGTTTGGCTGTGCTGGATGACGTTATCCAACAGTTGCTGCAGGATGCGGAAGATCGTCGTTGCTAACATGGGCTCCAATCGCTGGCAACGGACGCGATGAGTGTAGGTGACTTGAAGTTGTGAGGCGAAACTGAGTTCCTCGATCAGGAAGGCGACCGCGTCGGTAATCCCCAAATCATCAATGGCCATCGGGCGGAGGTTTTTGATCACCTGCCGTCCAGCGGCAACAGCCTTATTCAAACGGCAGAGGGCCCTGCGGAGATCTTCCCCGGCGGTGCCGGTCAGCTCCGAACGGTCGACCAAACCGTCGATCAAAAGCTGCGCGGCGATCAGCTGCTGCAACACGTCTTCATGCACCTGCTCAGTGAAGCTGCTGCATTCGCGTTCTTGCAGCTCCAGGAGTTTCCTCAACACCCTTTCTTGAGCCTGGACCTGCTGCTGAGCCTTCTTTCGCTCGGTGATATCTGCCCCGATCCCAATGATTTCCAATAAACTCCCGTCCTCGCGTTGTCGATTCACCGAACTCCAAGAAATGGTCTTCTCGGAGCCATCCTTGGCCACCAAAACCATATCGTAGTTGATCACTGACTCACTTTTGGCAAATTCACGCATGAGTCGCTCAACTTCTGTGTAGTACTCTCCTGGATAAAAAATCTCCCACCAATTGTTGCCAATGATCTCCTCAGGTTGGTAGCCCGTCACTTCAGTGATCGCCCGGTTGACCGAATTTGTGGTTCCATCAGGGGCGACTGCGCAGATGATCGTCGGTGCATTGGCCACGACGTGAGCGGTGTATTGCTGCTGCCGCTTCAGCTCCGCCTCGATCTCCTTTGATCTGGTCACGTCAGTAGCAATCAAGATGACCCCTTTGACGTGACCATTCTCGCAGTAAGCCCCCACCCGAGTTTTGTACCACGCTGGCTTGCCTCCGGCTCCCTCCCCCAGCACCTCATGCTCAGAACACGCTCCATCGCTGACAACGGCTTCAATTAAGGAATGTAACAGCACACAGGACTGGGCAGAAACATAGTCGTAGACCGAAGCCCCGATAATGTGATTTCGCTCCAAGCCATCGGGCAGACAGCTGACCAAAAGAATGGTGCCCTCCCGGTCCAAAACCAGGATCGTCTCCGCTGCGGTGTGGACGAGTCTCAGCCATCTGGCCTCCAACGAGGCCAACGCGGCCAAGCTCTGCTGGATATTCATTTGCAACTCATTGACGCTTTGTTGGAGCGCCAATGCCCTGTTTGTGTGAGTCTTGGACTTGCGTCGTTGGTGGACTCCCTCTTCTCCCTCAAAGGTCAACTTGCAGAGATCTCCGAAGGCCTGTCGAGGATTTGAGGACAACGTATCCTTGGCGTCCCCGATGTCAGCAGTCGCCCTCCCTCTGAATCCATTCGAGGCCTTCCCAGAGCTTGTTTGAGATCCTCGAGCTTGGCACGCAGACCTTCCACAGCAAGCGGATCGGTCGCCAGCGGGAAGTTTGGAAACACTTCAAAGAGCGTTTCATCACAACACCCCACCTGAGTCGCCGCTATTTTTGCCGATGTGCTCGGTGCCAGCGTATCGTCTTAAACGACAACTCCAACGGAGATTTTGGTGGCCGTGACCAAAGCAGCCCAGTGCGAAGCGAACCCCTCTCACTTGACTCCCCCTCAAGAGCGGGATCAGAGAAATGGGATGCCGAAGTGGACCCTAGCGGCGGCTGAGAAACCTGAGACTCACACCCTGTCTCAAACGTCAGCATTGGGTGCAAATTTGCCGACCAGAAGCAAAATCTGCATGCAATCTTTAACAACACTTAAGATATCTGGTAAGGTGGTTGACCGCTATAGATCATCCGATCTAGGACCACCTGCTGATGGCCGGAAATCGGGTCTGTCTCCGCGTCGTCACGCCGAGAAATTGTCTTCACACCACCCGGGCCAAGCGAAGGCAGAAACAACAGACTGATGAGTCACCAATCGAAGGATCTCGAATCCATTGGGAGACCGGCTCCGCTCAACGGATGACGCCAAAGCTTTCCGAGGCGGGCTCTCTCAACCAAAGCGCACCGACATCGGATGAATCGGTCAGTCCACCGATCATTTGTGAATGTCATCAGAGAAGGATCAGGCCAGACCGAGGCGTGATGAACTCAATGAGTGCCTGAACCACCCTTTGACCAAACAGGCGAGGGATTGAGCAAAAGATGATCAACCCTGGAAAAGCGGAGAGAAGAGGTTCTTGCAGTTGGAAATTGGTCTGCCGGTTTCTTGAGTCCAAGCTCGTGCCTTGTTTCTTTTGATTTTCGCAGTCGGTTGGACGCCAATCCCACATTCAACGAGAATCCAACTGCCAAATCAGAAGCAAACGGTCCACGAGGCTTTCTCGGGCGCTTGGACTCACCCTCGAAGCGGAATGCTCAGAACTCGACCACAGAACCCGGGATCACAAAGATCTTACCATCCCCGATCCGGCCAGTGCGAGCAGCTTCAACGATCTTGCGGATGATGTCGTCAACGCGTGTATCATCATCGACCCAAAGCGTGATCTCGGCCTTGGGAAGAAATGAGCCCGAGTACTCGCTTTCGGTGTACTCGTCTAAGTAGCTCTTTTGGCGACCAAATCCCTTCGCCGGTGAAACGGTCACAGCTTCCAACGGAGCCCTCCTGAGGGCCTCCAAAACCTTCTCCACCAAATAGGGCCGCACAAGCGCGACAACTTGCTTCATGAGATCACCCTTAGCCTTGGAAGCCCTGAAAACATGGCGGGCAAAGTCCTGGCTCGCCTTGCCCAGCACAACGGCACAACACATCCAACTCGCAACACCCCACCAACAGTGAGCACCTGTTGATGCACCCAACGGGCTGGGATGCTCCCGCCTCTGCCGCGTTGCCGGCCTTGATCCTCAAGCGGGCCCGCTGGCGGCATACTCGGCAAGAAGTTACCCCCAAGAAAGTACCAATGCCCGACCATCGGCCAACAACGACTGAGCCTGAGATGAGTTTCCGACCCAGGGCGACCAACGGAAGCCCGGATTGTCGAAGTTTGGCAGTTGACGCAGTCGAACGCTGTTGAGGGAATCAATCACCACAGCCGCTCAATCGCACAGCTCAAGCTGCATTCTCGTTGCAGCAGGATACTCATCTCTGACCCTGAGACCTTCCTCGTGGTCTTGGCAGGTCGCACCGCCAGACACGAATTTAGGACTTGACGCCTCCACTGAGGACCCATCCCTTGTAACACCCCCAATTGCTCCGGGGAACTCGCCGGACCAACCCTCGGGCCAGTATCATCGCCTCGTTCACCCGTCTGCTCACTCACGGTTGCTCATCCCTTCGATTCCGCTCACCCGTTTGCTGCTCATGCAGCCAAGCTCGCCACCGTTCAACGATCCGAGCCATCAACAGGACCATGGCCTCGTGAACTCTCTCTATTCGGGCTAAAACAAGCAACCTTGGCGATCAGGGCGGAGGTCCTGTTGGGGAATGGGCTGTCAGACGGCTCGGTGTGTTGGAGATCTCTGCGGAGAGGGGTTGTTGAGTCGAGCGTTGCTTGGGAGCCCTTTTGCTGCCGGGCTTGACCGCCGCTGGTCGGCTGCCGGGCGACCTTCTATATTGACGCACTTTCTGATCGAGAAAAGCGTACCGGAACGATAGGGCCATCGATCAGGAGTTCTGGAGGTGTGGGGATGCAGATCACGGGACTGGACGGACGGGCGACGGAAGTTGAAACCGAGGCTGTTGTGGTTGGAGTGCAGACGGAAGGACGGCTCAGCCCGCCGGCTCGTCACGTCGACGAGGCCACCGGGGGTGTTTTGACGCGTCTGGTGGAAACCGAGGAGTTAACTGGCAAACCCTGCGAACTGGTCACCCTCCACGGCCCCCGCGGAGTGGCTGCCAAAAAGGTGATCTGTGTTGGCCTCGGGGACCCGGAGCAGCTCAACCAAGGCATCGCCTTTCAGGCCTCCGCGGCGGCATCGGTGGAACTCTCCTGCAAGCGTCACCAGCAGGTCGCCTTCCTACTCGGCGAAGACTGGGACGAGCAGCTCACCTCCGCCGGGGTCGCTGGAGCCGTGGTGGGAACCCAAGGTCAGGATCTCTATCGAGCCGAGAAAAAACACTACCCATTTGGGGAGGTTCTGTGGGCAGGTGGGTCCGCCAAGGCCCTCGAAGTCGGCCACATTCTGGGGGATGCGGTGAATGTGACCCGACGGCTGGTCAACGAGCCGCCCGATCGTCTTTACCCTGAGGTATTTGCCACGGAGGCCGAACGCATTGCCTCGGAGGTTGGGCTGGAATGCGAGATTTGGGATCAGTCGCGGCTTGAAGCCGAGAACTGCGGATCGCTGCTGGCTGTCGCGCGGGGCAGCGTTCGCCCACCACGACTGGTGATTCTGCGACACAGCGGCGTGGCTCCAGGTGAAACGCCAGCGGCTCGTCCTCCGTTGGCTTTGGTCGGCAAAGGGGTGACATTTGACAGCGGTGGACTGTCGCTCAAGCCGTCTGAAGGCATGAAAACGATGAAGTGCGACATGGCCGGGGCGGCCACGGTCGTGGGTGCGATGCAAGCGATCGCTCGGCTAGGGCTGCCCGTTGGCGTCGTGGGGCTGGTGGGGCTGGTCGAAAATATGCCCAGTGGCTCTGCAATGAAACTGGGGGATGTGTTGACAGCCCGGACTGGCAAAACCATTGAGGTACTCAACACTGATGCGGAGGGCCGCTTGGTCTTAGCGGATGTGCTAGCAACTGCTGTGGAGCTGGGCGTTGAGCGAATCATTGACCTGGCCACGCTCACCGGTGCCTGTGTGGTCGCACTGGGGACGGACACAGCAGGACTGATGAGCAACGATGAGACCTGGCTGGAGTCCGTCCGCTCCTCGGCTGAGCTCTGTGGCGAACCAGCCTGGCCTCTGCCGATGTTCCCCGAGTTCTCCCAACAAATCAAAAGCGAAATCGCTGATATCAAAAACGTCGGCGAGGGTCGCTGGGCTGGGGCCATCACCGCGGCCAAGTTTCTTGAGGAGTTCGTTGATGGTACTCCCTGGACTCATATCGATATTGCCGGACCCGCCTTCTTGGAGAAGCCCAAGCCCTGGTGTGGCGGCGGCGGCAGTGGGGCGTTCGTTCGCACCCTTGTTCAGGTCGTCAACAAGTTAGCTGAGGGTTCCACCCAATGAGGCTGGGGAGAATCTTGGCTTGTCCGGTTTGTGGATCGGCTGCGAAATCACCGGTTATTGTGCCGCTGCAGCGTCTTGGACGAGCAAGAATTGTCCCCGGGAGCAGCAAGCAAGCTTAGCTCCCAAGCTGCTAGGTCATTGAGGACACGCGAACCAACTCCGGGCAAATCGCAGATAGCCGCGAGAGCTTTTCCTGAGGACGAGAGGACATGGCCGTGGGCAATCGATTCTTGGCAATCCGAACTCAAACAGCCCTCTTGAGCGTTGCTTGTTGCCTGACTTGGCTGATCGGATGCGGCAGCAAGCATCAGTACAAAACCGTTCCGGTGACGGGAAAAGTCACCGTGGCCGGTCAGCCCTTAAGCGGTGGGCTGATCAAGTTCCACCCCATCGATGACGGCTCGCGTCCCAAAGGAGAATCCGGCAAGCAGGCCTGGGCGGAACTGCAGCCCGATGGGACCTTTCGGCTGACAACCTATGGAGATTTCGATGGTGCCGTCGTCGGACAGCATCGTGTGGCCCTTCCTCCGGCACCAGGGAACGACACGGGGGTCTCCTACCATTCGAAATACACAAACCCCAATGAGACGGACCTGAAATTGGATGTCACCGCAAGTGGCACAAATCATTTCGAGATCGACCTCGATCCGCAGGGCTCCGACTGAACCCCAGAGAACTTGTGCACTCAGGCCGACCGTCTGCCTTCGCTCGTCATCTGTGGAAGGGAGGTAGCCAGAGGCCCCACCAGCAGCCCGGCCCTCGGTCCTTGCTCAAGACGTGATCGAGAACCTTTCTGGGGAAAGACTCATTCTCCCAACGCTGTTCGGCTCATCAAACTACTGACCTTCGGAGAAGTTTTCGACCAAAGGGCTTTCCGTCTGCCCTTGTTTGTGATGACCTCAAGGGGGCAGCCTGAGGCACCACCGGAAGCCCGGGTTGCCGAACGAAACGCCCTGCTTCGTCCAAGACTTTTCAGGGAATCAGTAAACCGCTGCGGCTCTAAGGGCCTGAGTCCTCGGTCAAATCCTCTCCCAGAGCCTCAAGAGGTCTGTGCGGCTCTGTCTCAAAACGCCAGTCTGGCTACGGGTGGCTGGGCTTCGGACGGCTGGATCGATCCGCTGGCGGCGTCCGGTTGCATCGACAAATCTGTGGGATTCGCCTGCTTCGCCTTCCTTGCCAGCGACTTGCCCATCTCGCACTCGGGCCAACCAGCACGTTTTGAGACAGAGCCTAGTGGTCGGTTTCCTTCTGATTTGGCAGTTGGTTCTCGTGGAATCGAGGGATTCACGTCCAACCGGCTGCCAAAATCATAGGAAACAAGGTACTAGTCCCGCCAGCTCCTCTCGCGTTCTGTGCTCGGGGAAAACTCGCTTGTTGTCAGGGGCCTCTCCGCTGAGAGAACGATCGCCTGGCAGGCTTTTCATCAACGTGACAAGCCAAGTGTTTCCCCATCCTCAGCGAGGCACCATCGACATCGGTGAAATCACCTCCGGCGGTCTCTTCCTCAGCTTGGGACCCCGACGTTCACTGATGCCCAGGTCCTCGAGCAGGGTCACCACCCCCATCCTAGAGGACTGAGCCTGAGGCCGATCTTCGACCCAAGGCGACCCTCTGATCTTGCTCTTGATCACCAACAGGGCCAGCCAGCGGCGACACCGCATGCCCAGCTCGTTGGTCGTTGCTCAAGTCAGTCGTTGCCCAAGTCGGTCATTGCCCAGGGACGTCGTGGAGGACCTTTCCGGCAATCAATAAGGACGAGTAAGTGTCTAAGCGTTTAGTTGTGGAACTACTGCTCAGTTGTTAATCTCTGCCTTCATTGAGCTAAGATCTGGAAGACTTAAGCTCAGTGGGACGAAGAACTGATTAAGAACGAGTTGCCTTTGGCTGATCTCTTCTAAACGGGAAAGCCCCTTTTGCTGGCGAACCGGTGAGCATTGGCGTAGCCTTCACCAGGCCCATTGCCGTGTCCGCACTTTTGCTTATCAGGACTCCTCTGCTGAGCAAGGAGCGATCTTCAGCTCGCCTGCAAGGAGCGATCTTCAGCTCACCTGCAAGGAGCGATCTTCAGCTCGCCTGCAAGGAAGATCTGGGCTGCAAGGAGTCATCTTCCAAGCTGAGAAGGCAGTGGTCGAATCAGCAAGTCTCGCTGAGAAAGAAGGGCTTGTTGGGGCCTCTACGGAGTTGAGGGTCTTATTCGACCTTTTGTTTTGGCCTGACAGATCAACCTTGTGAAACGTTCCCAACAGATGGTGTCGGCTCGAGACCAGAAACCGGCGATGCGGAAACGGTCACACGTTGAGCTGTGTTCTGCTCCTGCAAGCGGTTCACTGCTCTTGTCCTCAACTTCCGAGCTTTCACAAAAGAAATCCCGTTTATGGTTGCTCACATGGACCCCTGTGCTGAAACCAGGTCTGTTGCTTTGAGATGCTTGGCTTTCTCAAAGCTGCCCCGGTCCTGCAAAGCGTTGTGGTGCCCATCGCGGCGTCCAGGCTTCACTCTGGTGGAGCTGTTGGTGGTGATTACCATTATTGGCATATTGATGAGCTTGCTTCTGCCTGCAGTGCAGCAGATCCGTGAGGCTGGCCGTATGACTCAATGCCGCAACAATCTGAAGCAAATGTCCTTGGCGACTATTGCCTACACAAACAGCCATGAATTCTTCCCCCCTGCCAGCTATCAAGATTGCTGCGAGCCCTTGGGGGGTTACCAGCGGCTCTGGCCAGAGCCCAGTGCTCAGTACCATAACTGGGTTGCGTTGGTGTTGCCTTTTATCGAACAGCAAGCGGTCTTTGACAACATCGACCGAGACGTTCCGATGTCGGCGGAGGTGAACCGGCTTGTCCGGTCGACGCGCTTACCTGTGATGCTCTGCCCCACCGAAAGCTCTGCAGATGAGCCCTTCAGTGGACTCAACGGAGACTGGGCCCGAGGAAGCTACGCAGCCAACAGCGGCACGGGTTTTTTCATGTACATCAACCAATACTCCCATCCGAGCTTTTACCTGACTTGGCCACCCAATGGCGGCCGATGGACCTATGGCATGATGGGCTTGAACGCTTCGAAATCCCATGCCGGCGCTCGTGATGGTGCCAGCCAAACGGTCCTTCTTGAGGAAGTGCGTGCGGGGACCCGACCCAACGACGCTCGGGGAACTTGGGCGCTAGGCGGAGCCGGTGCCAGTGCTACGGCGGGACATGGGCTTTTTGGTGATTGTGGCGGCCCGGAGCCCTGTAACCCCTTATCCGACGATATGGGGCAATTTTGCCACAATGACATCCAAGACTGCATGCCGTGTCACCAAGGCAACTGGGGGCAGGCCTCAGCCCGAAGTTTGCACATCGGCATCATCAATGCCGCCATGGTAGACGGCTCGGTTCAGACGATCAGTGAGAATGTTGATGTCCTGGTCTGGGACGCGATTCACACCGCCGCCGGGGAAGAGCTCGTGCAAGTGCCATTTCTACAGTGAGATCGCACGACCGTACCTTGCGGGAGGCTTTTCGATCACGGCCACCGCCGGTTCCCTGGCGACAACTCACTGACCCTCCCTGTTTGGGAGGGTTTTCTTTTGGGGAGACGCCCCACGCTCTGGTTCCCAGAAGCTATTGGTCAGCGAAAGCCGGCAGGGGTGCCTGGAAACAAAACGAGCGACACCCCAGGGATTGGGGTGCCGCTGTTTTGGGCATGTTCAGGTGTAAGGACCCTCAACGCGGTAGGCTTTTCAGGAACGCAGATGGTTGAAGTGGGCTTGCTGAGGCTGGTCTCCTGTTTTGGGAGAACTTCTTGCTGGTCCAAAGCTCTGCAACGGCACAAGAACCACTGAGTTTGCAGCTGTTCCACAGGCCGGGCGAGCCAAGATTTCCCCCCACTTCAGGCAGCTAGCAAACTACTTTCCTGGGCGAGCGTTTCTTCGGCCCAGGGAGAGCAAACCACAGGTGCCGGCGAGCACCCAGATGGAAGCTGGTTCGGGGATGACGACGACTTCCCCGAAGAGCTCAACCTCGCCGATCTGGAAGAATGCTCCGCCGGTTAATGCAGTGGCGTCGGTGACCACGCGGAAGGCGTTAAAAGCTTCGTTGGTCAAGAAGGTATCCCCGTCAGCGGGGGAGTAACGGTTGACTTGCAATCGAGTCGCCCAGTCGCTGCTAGTTGTGGGGGAGTTGTAAATGGTCGTCCAGGTGCCGTCTAAGCCTGTGGTAGTGTTGTTGGAACCTTCCACCCGCCAGGCCACGGGGTCCCGACCAGGCACGTCGTTGGCCGAGGAGAGAGTGAAGGATGTCAGTTGAATGGCGCGGTCGCCTGTTGCTAAGGTTGTGCTGAAGTCAGCACCAACGATCTGTGGTGTGCCCGGGCCGGCGCCACAGCACCACTTCGCGTTGCCCCCACCCAAGGTGTTGTCGAACACGTTGAAGGCAAACTCTCCACCCCCGAAACCGGGCTCGTTGTTGGAGAAGAACACCGCATCGAAGCCACCCAAGTTGGGAGGGGCATAGACTCCTTCCATGCCATCATCGCCCAGATCGGTCAAGTCGTTGCCCAGCAGCGAACCGGTTCCGTTTCCAACCACTGTAAACGCTGAGGCGTTGGAGCACAAAGCTAAGCTTACCGCGCACACCAAGACAGAGAATGCAACACGTGTCATCGTTAGGGCCTTTATCTTTTGGAGCCGTTTGGGAGGGAAGAACGAGGGAGGATGTCTATTGGGGGCTATTGCACCTTGCAAGAGGTTTCAACTGAGAGTTGTTTGTTGAATGTTGCCAGCCAGCAGGTCCACGAGGGAGATGGTGGGACCAACTACCGACAAATTAGGTACAATCGCCCTCAGTCGCTTGAAACGTTCTTAGCAATCACGCAACCCATCCAGAAGTTTGCAAAAGGGCAACTTCCGATCGTGTGCATACCGCCAATCCTTCGGATTCTAACAAAGCCGAGTGCTCCACTCAAACAAATTTCACACTTTATTCCGCAGATCTTCTTCATGGGACCGCCCCGAATGTGGCCCTTGGCTCCTACGACCTTGTGCCTCCAGACCTTGTGCTCACCTCGATGTTGCTCTTGTCTCAGGGACCTGCAGGTGGGCCGCTCCCACAAGCTGGGACAGTCGAGTGAAACATCGAAGCAATACCAACCGGTTCCGGACGATCGTCGGAGCTAGCCGGTGCTTCGGTCTGCCCGACTGACCACATGGCAACGGGCTGTTCCGGCTGGTAGCTTGTTGATTGAGCCCCCGTCTAACGAGCCAATATACCCAACCTGATCGAAGCGTTGGCGTGCGTCGAGGGATCAACTCCTCCCCTTGTGACCCGGAGACCACCGGTGAAGTCGTTCCTGATTGCGTTGGCGGTGGTGTTCTCGGCCGCCACACTCCATCCGCTCCAAGCAGCCGAAAAACCCCCAAACTTCATCCTGGTCTTGGTGGACGATCTGGGTTGGGCTGACCTGGGGTGTCAGGGTAGCCAATTCTATGAGACCCCCGCTGTGGATCGGCTGGCTGCCCAAGGAATGCGTCTGACCAACGGCTATGCCGCCTGTGCTGTCTGCTCTCCCACACGCGCTGCTGTGCAAACGGGTCGGTATCCGGCGAGGCTGATGGTGACCGATTGGATCCGGGCCCGGTTTCAGGGCGGAAGCATTCCCAAGGATCTCGTCAACCCCTGTCGGAAACCGATCAATCAGTGGAAAGCGGGTCGAGGTCGGGCGTTGATTTGTCCCCCTCGGGCTCTCTGGATGGAAAGCAGCGAAATCACCATCGCCGAGGCCCTCAAGCAAGCCGGCTATTCCACCTGCTATGTCGGAAAGTGGCACTTGGGCGCCGACGCCTGGTACCCCACTCAACAGGGGTATGACTCCAACTTCGGCGGCTGTGATTACGGCCAGCCTCCCAGTTACTTCGATCCGTTCAACCAGCCGAAGGGCCGTCACCGAATGCTCCGCGAGGGGATCCCCACGCTGCCGGGAAGAATGCCTGGCGAGTACCTCACCGACCGGGAGGCCGACGAGGCCATCAAGTTCATTCGCCAACATCAGGACAAGCCATTCTTTCTGCAGCTAGCCCACTATGCGGTGCACACGCCGATCCAGGCCAAATCCGACGTGGCAGGGCGATATCGGGCTAAGCTTCAGTCTCAGCCCCAGACCAAGCAGAGCAACGCGAAGTACGCCGCGATGGTCCAAAGCGTCGACGACGCCATGGCCCGCATCCTGGACACGTTGGCAGAGCTGAAAATCGACCACCGCACTGTGGTCATCTTCACCTCCGACAATGGCGGCCTGCAGGGGCCGACCAACAACGCGCCCTTACGCTCGGGAAAAGGGTACCCGTATGAAGGCGGCATACGTGTGCCCTGGATCATCAAATGGCCGGGGGTGACCCAACCGGGCTCCACATGCGACGTTCCGGTGATCAGCGTGGACATCTTTCCCACGATCGTCCGAGCCGCTGGGCTGAAACTGCCGTCCGACCGAGTCATCGATGGGTGTGATCTCAAACCGATCTTAGCCGGTGGCGATTCGCTGGATCGGCAGGCAATTTACTGGCATTTTCCCCACTACCGACATAAGCCAGGACCTTACAGTATTATTCGCGAAGGAGATTGGAAGCTCATCAAGTGGTACGAGGGGCCGGTTTCACTATTCAATCTGAAGGAGGACTTGAGCGAACGAAAGGATCTGGCCGAAAAAATGCCCGCCCAAGTTGAGAAGTTGGAAGCCAAACTGATGGCCCATCTGCGTCGTGTCGGAGCTCAGATCCCCCGACGTCGACACCCAGACCCTAACCGCAGACAACAGTGATGAGCGAAGACCAACAGTGGGAATCGTGGGTCCGCAAGCTCGCTGCCGGGGACGACGCTGCCGCCGTTGAGTTCTGGAAGCGGTATGGTCATCGACTGGAACGGGTGGCCGAAGGGCAGCTGGCCATCAAACTCCAACGGCGAGTGGGACCTGATGACGTCGTGCAATCGGCCTGCCGCACCTTCTTCCGCCGTTTACAAGACGGACAGTTTGAACTGGCCGATAGTCGAGCGCTGTGGCGGCTGCTCTGTGCCATCACCCTGATGAAGGCCCGCAAGCAAGCACGCTTCCACCAGCGAGAAAAGCGTGGGCTCAGCGTCGAGCAAGCCCTGGAGGGCAGCGACGAGGACGCCCCGGGCTCCGATCCGGCTTCTGCAGGACCTAACCCGGCCGAAGAAGTAGAATTTGAAGAGGTCCTGCAGCAACTCTTTGCCACTCTGGACGAAGAAGAACAAAGCTTCGTACAACTGAAACTCGAGCAGCACACCAACCGTGAGATCGCCGAAAAGCTGAAGTGTTCGGAGAGAACCGTCTTCCGCATCCTCAACCGAGTCCAGGCCCGAATGAAACAAGTGCTCGATAGCCAGTCCCTTGATTCGCACCAATGACTTGCACCACGGATGCTGGAGGTCGTCACAGTTGCCGGGTCCCGACAGAGCCCACCAGCTACCTCAGACAGCACGTCGCTGAACTCGACTGTTGCGGATTGCGGCGGAGGCACACTCAGTCTCAGTCGGAACTGGAAAGTGCCAATGCGAATCATATTTGGGTGGGCACACGGTCTCAGGCACCACACGGTCTTAGGCACCGCACGGTCTTAGGCACCACACGGTGTCCTGGCAAGAATGACACTTGGGCTGTCCCAGGAGCGACTCACTCAGCAATCGCCGCGTCCTCAGGCAAGGGGATATTTGCCTCTTGGAGCAGCTTGCCGATGGTTGGGTTATAGACCGCTGGGATCTTAACTCCAGGCTTCCCTTGGTGGCGAAGTAACAACTTGACCACCTCGACGTGGTTTCGATCAACTGCGTCGTTCAGTGGAGTCCAGCCACGCAAGTCCGTGGCGTTCACATCGGCTCCGTGCTGAATCAATAGCTCCACGCCTGGCGGAGTGCGAGGATCGCCTGCGGCTAAGAGATGCAAGGCGGTACGCTGCCATTGACCCATTCTGGCAGTCACCGCAGCCGGATACCGTTCCAGGTAAGCATCCAACTCTTCGTGCTGCCCGTGGTGCTGAAGCCGGAGCACCTCGGCGATCAACTCCCGATCCTCAGGACGGCCGGACCACCACCAAACAGCCAGCAGACCACCTAGACAGACAAGGGCAATCAACGAGGCTGCGAAGCCCAACGATACCCCTCGTTGGCCTGCCTCTTCGAAAGAGGGACTTGGCTCACTGCCTTGCTCGGAGGGCTCCGGCTGCGAAGTTGCCGGCTGGGAGATTTCCGGCTGGGAGCTGGCTTGTTGGGAACCCTCGGAGGCAGCTTGATCGACAGGAGTGCTCTGGTCTTCAGCGAGGCGACCAGTCGTGTTGCCGGCGGGTTCTTGAGAGCCGTTCATAAAAGCAGGCCGTGACAATCGTCAAAATGTGAAAAGGTTACCGAAGAATTCCATTCAATCATCGCACCGCCGGATCGATCGTCAGCGCTTCATCGGGTAGTTGGTCGTTCACCAAGCCCTGAGAACTCTTGGATCCCCTGAGAACTCACGGATCCCCTGAGAACTCACGGATCCCTCAGAACCCACGGATCTGGGGAAGCTGTAGGGTCCTCGAACAATTCTGGATCGACTGAAGGCGTCAGCCTGTGTAGTGTACCCGGACGATGGGCCGTTTGGCTGCCCGTCAGTCGAGGATTCTCCTCCATCGGAGACTCACCGAAGACCTCTCGGGTTGGACTGTGCCACCGCCGAAGGAACTCTTCTGGTGGTTGTGGGAGGCGTTGAGCCTGAAGCCACTGGGGAACTGGATCCTGTTAAGACAACCCGGTCGACTCAGATGTCTTCGAGTTTCCAGTCGATCGGCTCTTTGCCGGCTTCCTTGAGGGCACCGTTGATGCTGGAGAAGGGTTTGCTGCCAAAAAACCCGTTGGAGGCCGACAGGGGCGAGGGATGCGCAGCGGCCAAAACTGTATGGCGTGACTCATCGATGAGTTTGCGTTTCTTTTTGGCATAGCCGCCCCAGAGAACAAAGACCACCGGGTCGGTTTTCTCATTGACCGCCGAGATGGCCGCGTCGGTGAATTGCTCCCAACCCTGGTTCTTATGGCTGTTGGCCTGGTGAGCCCTCACCGTCAGAACCGCATTGAGCATCAGCAGGCCCTGCCTTGCCCAATCCACAAGATATCCGTGATTCGGTGGACGAACCCCGAGATCATCTTCCAGCTCCTGAAACATGTTCTTCAAGGAAGGCGGTGGGGTGATTCCCGGTCTCACAGAAAAACACAACCCATGGGCCTGCCCAGTCCCATGGTAAGGGTCTTGCCCCAACAGAAGTGCTTTGACCTCGTCATAAGGAGTCAGCCGGAACGCGCTGAAAAGATCGTCTTCCGACGGAAAGACGGTGTGTTGCGACCGCTCCTGGTCAACGAATTCCCGAAGTTGTTGAAAATACGGCTTCTCAAACTCTTCGCCTACGACCGCTTGCCAGGACTCTGGCAGGACACTGACTTGCATGTTGCTCACCCGAAGCGTGCGGCTCCTCAATGACTGATCACCTGTGGGGAAGCATTGCCAGGGGAACCGCACCGGTCAAGGCGACCCCGGGGCCGACCTCGGGCCCCAGGGCCTTTTTCCACTCCCAGGCAGAGTGGCTACTGCGTTGTCAATCGGGTTTCCCAAAGTGGCTTTGACCCAGTCGCGGCAACCAATTAGAGAACTCCTGTGACCTGAAGTGTTGGGGAGGGGGTGGGCATGGGAGACTCAGTTGCATTGACCTCCACATCGGTCTGCGGATCTGATCCGGCTTGCGTGCTCGACTGGCAATCCTCTTGCGTCAGAGCCGCCTGCCAGGTTTCCGGCAACGCATTTCGCCAAGGTGAGGGCGATCCAGGCTCGGGAATCAACAAGGCTGGCTGGGGTGATGGCACCGGCCGGCTTGCTTGAAGCCCCGCGTTCTCAGCGATCTCACTGGCTGCAGAGCCAACGCGAGACTCCGACGGTGGGGAGGGCTGGCTGGCCAGCCGCCGCAGCACTGCCGCGACTTCGGCGGCTGCAGGTCGATGCTGAGGCTTTTTGGCCAACATCCTGCTCATCAGGTCCAACATCAGCGTGGGAATTCGGGGCTGCCAGTGTCGGGGGTCCAGCGGAGGCTCCGAGTGGTGCTTGAACATCAGCTCCACCAACGAGGAGGCCTCAAAAGGCTGGCGGCCGGTCAGCAGTGTCAACAAAAGGCCACCGAGTGCGTAAACATCCGCTTTTTCGGTCACTTTCTCTAAGTTGAGAAGCTGCTCCGGGGCTGCATAAGCTGGGGTCCCAAGAACGGTCCGGGTCATCGCCGTGGCCGGTCCCTGACGGTCGGGCACAAGAAGCAAACCAAAGTCCGTCAGTTTGACTCGGCCTTGCCAGTCCACCAACACGTTGCTGAGTTTGACATCGCCATGGACAAGCCCATAGCAATGGGCATGAGCCAATCCTGTGGCCACCTCAGCGGCGATCGAAGCCGCCTGCTGAAAACCAAGCGGCCCATACTCAGCAACCAACCTCTCCAGATCCGATCCAGCGAGATACTCCATCACCACATAGTAGCGATTACCAATCTGGTGCAGCTCCCAGACCCTGATCAGATTAGGATGATCAAGCGCCGGGGCTGTCCGATACCGCCCAAAAAACTGCGTCAGCTTCTCCAAGTCTGCACGGACGGTCGATTGCAGTAACTTCAACGCAACGCGTCGACGCAACACTTGATGCTCGGCAAGAAACACCACGCTTGTCCGGCCAGCAGCCAGCGGCTGCAGCAAGGTGTAGGGACCCACTCGAAAGCTGGTCCGACCACCTCGAAGTGCCCGATCCTGCCAGGCCGTCAGCAGCCCCGCCTGCACAAGAGCTTCCGAGACCACCTGTGGATCAGGATCATGCGGGCGGTAGCCAATGTGCCTGCCGGACTGACTCTGGTGGCCCACCTGAGAGAGTGTCTGGCAGAACCTCACCAGGGTCTGCCTAGGAATGAGATTACTTTGCAGGAGTCTCCTTAGGTAACCGCTTGTCGGGGAAAGGTCCCGATAGGTCTTGTTAGGGGCAGAGGACTTGGTGGCTTGGTAGCCACTTGGTTTGGCTTGGCCGTGCGTCATGTCACGGAAGCTCCAAAGGCGACGGGCGAGAATCGATCGTTGCTCTGACAAAAACAACCTGAGGCATCTGGCTTCAAGGCCGTTGCTGGGGAACTCTCAGCATCCGCAAAACGCAAACGCCTTCCAGAAAGGAACTTCTAAGAAGCACCGACCGGGTCAGCGTTCCCCTCCAGAGAGGCCTTGAGTCCTGTAGGTCAGTCAGCCGCCTTGCCCCGTCCGACCTACGCCCCAAGCTTATCGAATCTGTGTCGAAACTCCCAAGACCACTTTTTTTCCCCGTCCTCGCAACATGTCAGCGTCCCGTCACCTCACCCGTCGGCTCAGAGTCACCACCGCCCGTGTCTTGATACGCCCGTGTGCTTTTTGGGGCGTCAGTTCATCGTCTGACTCCGGTTCTCTGTCGGTCAGCAGGTCCCATCGGGTAACATCGGAGACGCGATTTCCCTGATCGGATGATGGAGAATCAACGGATGGCGACAACGACGGACAACCAACCGGCAGAAAAGCCTCACTCCACCAGCAGCAGAGAACCAACACCTGCCCAGGGGCAGGCAACAGCACCTCTCACCGTCGGCCAGAGGCCCAGAACCGGAAAGCCGCGGCTGCCGGCATCCGTTCCTGGTCGCCCGGCCGCCTGGCTGGCTGGGCGGTTTCTGCGGACTCTGTGGTTTGCTTACGACACCATTCCCCGCGCGGGGGAACTCTTTGAGGAATACGGAAACTTAGTGGCCCTTTGCCATCGGGGTGGGACCAACCTGTTTAATCCCAGAAAAGGTGCCTGTCCTGGAAGCGTGTTGGTCCGAGGCCCTGAGTTGCTCAAAACGGTCTGCACACAGCACGACATCTATCACAAGTTCAATTTGGTGGGCCGACTTTTTCCGGACGACCAGGACATCCCACCGCGGAAGCGGCCGTTGAGGACACTGGCTGGCGGGCTCTTTGGGGTCGATGGTGATGAGCACCGCCGGCATCGGCGTCTGATTATGCCGTCGCTGCACAAGGGCCGGGTTCATTCCTATCGAGATCAGATGGTGACCATCACCGAGGACGAGCTTTCACGGTGGCAGGACGGCCAGGTCATCGACATCTCGCAGGTGATGACTCAGCTGACCAAACGGGTGGTCACCGACACGCTCTTTGGCGCAGACATTGGCGAGGATCAAGAAGGAACCGGGGAGTTGGTGTTGCAGGCTTTTCGGACACTCAACTCGCCTTGGGCCAGGCTGCTGCCGATAGATCTTCCCGGATTTTCTTACCATCGCTTTGTCGATCTGGCGGGACGCCTTGAGGAACGAATCCGCCAGGTGATTGCCCAGAAGCAAGCCACCGGGACCGACGATGGAACGGTCCTCTCGATGCTCATCCAAGCTCGGTATGAGGGGACCGACCCGGAGTCTCCGGAGAGCTGCCTCACCGAAGAGGAGTTGATCGGCCACGTCAGCACCCTGTTTGCTGCTGGGCACGAAACCAGCGCCAACGCCTTGAGCTGGACTCTCTGTCTGCTCTCCCAGCATCCGCAAGTCACCCAAAACCTGCTGGAGGAATTGGATGGCGTGCTCGGGGGCTCGGCCCCGCGTGTGGAACAACTGGAGCAGTTGGCCTTTTTGGATCGGGTGATCAAAGAGAGCATGCGGTTGATCACCCCAGTTCCCTGGAACTGGCGGATCACCTCCCAGGAGACCGAACTAGGCGGGCACCTCCTGCCAGCCGAAACTGAGGTAATGGCCAGCATCTACCACACTCATCATATGCCGGAGGTCTTCCCGCAGCCTCAGCGATTCGATCCGAGCCGCTGGGAGACGATCAACCCCACACCTTACGAGTACAACCCGTTCAGTGCCGGCCCGCGGATGTGTATTGGTGCGACCTTTGCCGTCGTGGAGATCAAAATCGTGCTGGCCATTTTATTGCAGCGATTTTCCTTGAAGCTGGCCACTAACAGGATTGATCATACCGGCACTATTGTCTTACGCCCCAAGCAAGGCATGCCGATGAAGGTTGATCGTCGCAGACCCTCGGGAGGAGCTCAGCAAACCAATCCTGCAGACCTGACCGGCTCAATTCGCGAGCTGGTGGAACTGCCCGCTGGTTCTTGATTGCCGACAACCGCCGACTCCCAGCAATCTACTGTCTTCTGTGACGAAAGATTTCGAGGCAATCACCACAGCGTTTCCCTTGGCGTCCGATTCAAGAGGATTCCTTCCTCCGAATGCCATAGGCGCTGGGGTCCATCAGCCATTGGTGGACCGGTGAGTCCTCCTCGACACCAGACCATCCCTCCCAACTGGACCAGCCCTCAGGCGGTTTGGCAACGGATGTGACAAACTCCCAGTACTGGCGAGGCTCGTCGGCAAAAAGATCTTCTCCGCCAAGCAGAAGCGCCCGCAGCAACTCATTGGCGGCTTCCTTCTGGTCGCCAAGTTCGTACAGTGTCTGCCCACGGCGGAGGTGCACGAAGGGGTTCCCGAGGCCACCGCACAACAGGGCGTCACGCCAAGTATCGAGGCCGTGTTGGTGATCCCCGGCGCACCACTGCGCGTCGCCGATTCCGCAGAGGAACCATACCGTCGCCGACCATTTCTCGCGTGGTTGAGGGATCAGCTCAAGCCCACGGCGGAACACCCGTTCTGCCTCGGCGTACTTGCTCACATCCATGAGGTCGTTCCCCTCTTCGGCAAGTCGGTCGATCTCCTCACGAAGCTCTTCTGGAAACTCTTCGACCATCTGGCTGGGTCCGAGGCTGAGGGTGATCCCATCATGAACGATGGCTTTTCATGCAAAAAGTGCGTTTCGATTCTTACCGAGGCGTTGAGAGCGAAGCTCCGCGGGCCAGAAACCCACGAAAAATCTTCCGCGGAATCAAGAAGCCAAAATTTTCCGAATCACTTTGCCATGCACATCGGTCAAGCGGAAGTGACGACCCTGAAACTGAAAGGTGAGCTTCTCGTGATCGATGCCCAGGCAGTGCAAAATGGTGGCTTGCAGATCATGCACATGCACCGGGTTCTCGGCCGGGTTGTGGGCGAACTCATCGCTGGAGCCGTAACTGATGCCGCCCTGGATGCCACCGCCAGCCATCCAGGCGGTAAACACATAGGGGTGATGGTCCCGTCCCCAACGCTTGGTGTCGTTGATGTTGCCCTGTAAAAACGGCGTGCGACCAAACTCCCCACCCCAGATTACCAGTGTCTCATCGAGCAAGCCGCGCTGCTTGAGGTCTCTCAGCAACGCAGCAGTGGGGGCATCGGTATCCTGACATTGGATCTTCAACTGACTGTTGAGGTTGCGATGCTGGTCCCAGCCAGCGTGCATCAGCTGCACAAAACGAACCCCGCGTTCCACCAGCCGACGGGCCATCAAACAGTTGTAAGCAAAGGACCCCTGGCGATGGACATCAGGACCGTAGCGATTGAGAACATGCTGCGGCTCCTGAGAGAAATCAGTCAACTCAGGAACACTGGCTTGCATCTTAAAGGCCATCTCGTACTGAGCGATCCGAGTCGCAACCTCCGGGTCCCCAAACTCTTGCAAGGTCAACTCATTGAGCTTGGCCAGATCGTCCAAAATCCCCCGACGCATGGCCCGCGACAGTCCGTCGGGATTGGAGAGGTACAGAACCGGATCACCGCTTCCGCGAAACTTGACACCTTGAAACTTGGTCGGAAGAAATCCGCTGCCCCAATAAAAGTCATAAAAAATCTGGCCGCAGGAGGCCTCCTTGTCTCGTGAGGTCATCACCACAAAAGACGGCAGCTCATCGGTCTGGCGTCCTAATCCGTAGGTCATCCAAGCCCCCATGCTGGGCCTGCCGGCCATCTCCGCGCCGGTGAGCAAAAACGTGATCGCCGGGGCGTGGTTGACCTGCTCGGTGTACAGACTCTTGACAAAACACAAATCGTCAACGAGCTCCGCTGTGTGTGGCAGAAAGTCGCTGGCAATCCAAGCCCCACATTGTCCGTGTTGGGCAAACTTGGTAATCGGCGCCAAAACCGGGCGAGATCTCTGCCCGCTGGTCATCGTGCTCAGCCGACGACCACCTTGGACCTCCGGAGGAATCTCTCGACCGTGCCACTTTTGGATCAACGGCTTGTAGTCGAACAGATCCACATGCGAAGGCGCACCGTTCTGCAAGAGATAAATCACCCGTTTCGCCCGAGGAGCAAAATGCGGGAGTTCAGGCAGCCCACCAGAGGCACCGACATCAGGAACCCGTTGATCGTCCCCTCGGCTTGGGGACTGACTGCCGGGTTGCTCTCCCGAGGACAACTCCTCGGCCAAGAGACCCGCCAAGGCCGCGGTTCCAACTCCCAAAGCAGTGCGGCCGAAGAATTGCCGGCGGGTCAGATGGTCACAGTGCAGGGCGAGGGGGATTGGCCATCTCATGGGTTGACCGTCAATGTCTGGACAGCTGAAAAGATCAGAAGAAACCTCAATGCAACAGTCTCAGCTCGTCTTGGTACAGCTATTGTTTGGTGAGCGTTTCATCGAGGTTCAGAAGCAACATACAGACCCCTGTGTAGGCGGCGTGCTCGACTGCATTCACGGATTCATCTCGGGGCGATTCTCCGACAGCCAGGAGCTGTTTGGCGGCCTGAGGGTCGTGAGCAAACTGAGCCCGCAGTTTCTCGAGGCGGTTCGTCAAGATGGTCATCTCCTCGGGGCGTGGCTGCCGGACGAGCAGTCGGCGAAAGCCCAGGCGAAGCCGCTCTTGCGGAAGCGACTTGGCCAGCATCACCTGCTGGGCTAATGCCCTGGCGGCCTCGACAAAGGTCACATCGTTGAGGGTGACCAGGGCATGCAAGGGGGTGTTGGTCGTGGCGACCTTGACGGTGCAGGTCTGCCGATTGGCCGTGTCAAAGAACATCGTCGGCCCAACAATCCGCCGCCAGAAGATGTAGACACTGCGTCGATACAGGTTGTCACCGTGGTCTTGGGAATATCGCTTCTTACCAAAGGTCGCCTCGGCCCAGATCCCCGCTGGTTGGTAAGGCTTGACCGGCGGACCGCCGACCTGCTCCACCAGTAACCCGCTGGCAAAGAGAGCTTGATCCCGAATCATCCAGCTGGGAAGGCGTCTCCTCGGGCCACGACCCAGCAGCCTGTTTTCCGGATCCTTCTCTCGAAGCTCTGGGCTGATTCTGGAGTCCTGGCGGTAGGTGCCGCTGGTGACGATCAGCCGGTGCAGAGCTTTGACATCCCAGCCAGTTCGCATCAACTCCGTCGCCAGCCAATCCAAGAGTTTTGGGTGACTGGGGCGAACTCCCTGGGAACCAAAATCTTCAGTTGTTTTCACCAAACCCCGACCAAAGAACAGTTGCCAGCAGCGGTTGACCGTCACCCGAGCCGTGAGCGGATGGTCTCTGGACACAAGCCAGCGAGCCAAACCCAGGCGGTTCTTGGGGGCATCTTGAGACGGCCTCGGCAGGAAGGCCGGCGTCCCCGGATCAACTCTCTCTTGGGTCGGCTTGTTATACGTCCCCTTCTCAAGCACAAAGGCTTTCCGCCCTTGGGCGAGTTCCTTCATGACCATGACTTTGGGAAGCTGTTTGGTCAGCCGATCCCGCTGCTCAATCGTCTGCTTGAGTTCGTTCAATAGCTCGCCGTACTGTGGGGCTGCATCCCTGGTCGCCTGGGCGAGCTGGTGCAGGGCCTTGGCACCGCGCTGCTGCGGAGGACGCTTCACGATGGACAGGACTTTCTGCGAGAGCTCCACCACTGGGTCCCCTCCTGCCGGGAACAGCCGTTGCTCCCGGGCAGAAATTTGGACAGAAAGCCGGCCGACCTGGCCCGCTAAGCGGTCAAGCTCGGCCTGCTGGTCGGCCGTTGGCGCGGCAATCACCGGTGGCAACTGACCGGTGCCGTAACGCCATGTGTATTCGTTGTTATTAAAATAGGCATAGAGTCGGTAATAGTCCTTCTGGCTGATAGGGTCATACTTGTGATCATGACAACGAGCACAGGTCATGGTCAGACCCAGCCAGATGGTGGCGGTTGTCTCGGTCCGGTCGAACACATTTTCCACCCGAGTTTCTTCAGCGATTCGGCCGCCTTCACCATTGAACATGTGATTGCGGTTGAAGCCGGTGGCAACCAGCTGCTGGCGATTTGGCTGGGGAAGTAAGTCACCAGCCAACTGCTCAATGGTAAACTCATCAAAGGGCTTATTGTCGTTGAGCGCCTGAATGACCCAATCCCGCCAGGGCCACATCGTCCGCTCTGGATCCGCCTGATAACCGTTGCTATCGGCATAACGAGCAGCATCTAACCAAGGCCACACCATCCGTTCTCCATAGCGAGGGCTGGCCAGCAGCCGGTCGACAACCTTCTCATACGCGCCGGGCGAGTCGTCGGCCAAAAAGGCATCAACCTCCTGCGGAGTGGGAGGAAGCCCGGTCAGATCCAGAGACACCCGGCGAATCAGTTGTTCCCGGCTTGCCTCGGGACTGGGGGAAAGCCCCTCTTGCTCCAACCGCGCTAAGATAAAGCGGTCGATGGGGTTGCGAGGCCAACTGGCATCCTTCACCGCCGGTGGCTGTCCTCGCCTGGGCGGCTGAAACGACCAGTGTTGCCCCCAAGGTGCCCCGGCAGCGACCCAGCTCTTCAGCGACGCAATTTGTGAAGCTGACAGCTGGCGTTTGCTCTCCGGCGGAGGCATCCGCACGTCCGGGTCGTCGCTGGTGACTCTCTGGATTAGCTCGCTGGCCCGCAGATCTCCAGGCTGGACCACCGCCACCCCATCTTGGATGCGAAAGAGGCCTTCTCGACGATCCAGCCGCAGATCTGCAACTCGGGCGTTCGCATCCGGACCATGGCACTGGAAGCAAGTGTCCGAGAGAATCGGGCGGATCACGCGATCAAAATCGACCGGCTCGCCCGTTGGGGGTTCTTCAGCTGCTTTGGCCTGTCTGTCTGGCTGAGGCTGGGAGGCTGTTTCGGTCTTTCGATCGGAGACCAACGGCGCGGCGGCTTGGCAGGGACGTAGCACCTGGCACGAAACGCCGATGGTCAGCAGCAACATCCAGCAATAAGGCATCATCGGGCAGAGACGCATGGGCATCCTCTGCAAGAGGGAGGGATGTAAAACAAGGCGGAGGGGCACCCGCCTCCAAGGATGATTACAGACACCAATCCAGGCCCCCCAAAAGCAGCTGCCAGAAGAAGCCACCAGTAGCTACGGGGAGCAGCTTTCAGGAGCCTGGGACCTCGCTTTGTGGCTGTTTCTTTACGGATTCGAAACCTTCCGACTTCGAATGTCTCAGATTGTTGCAGAGGGTACGACCTGTGGACCTTCAATTAAGCCCTTCCACGACATCCTGGTGAACCGGGCCACATCTGGGACCGTCCAACGACTGCTCTTGGGGAAAATGCTTGCTGGTCCAAAACGCTGGATAGGCACAACAGCCGCTGGTTCCGCAGCCTTTCCATCAACCGGACGAGCCAAGATTTTCCCCAACCTCAGTAGGCCGCTCAACCCCTGCCGATGCAATACAGCGTTGTATTGGAGCGGATGAAGATTTGGCCTTTGGAGGGCGCTGGAGAGGCGCGGAACATCTCGCCGGTGCGGCCCAGGGAATTTTCTGCAACGATTTTTAACTGAGGCCCTGGCTTGACGACCAGGGTTTTTCCGGATTCGGTCTGAAAATAGGCCAGACCCGCAGCGGCAAACGGTGCGGCCGTCAGTTGTTCGCCTCGGCAGTAAGGTTCTGTCCACAGTTCCTTGCCGGTCTTGGTCTGGTAACAACTGAGCAGGCCTTTCATGTTGCTCACCAGCAAATAACCATCGACAACAATCGGGGAAGGTTGGTCCCGTCCTTTGCGTCGCGAAGTGTGCCAAACCATGTGGGTCTTGGTCACATCGCCACGACCACCAGGACGGACAGCGTACACATCGCCGGGCTTGCCGTTGACCACATAGAGCACCCCGTCGTGATAGGCAGGGACCGGTTCACCACGTCCGGTGAAACTCTTGCACCACCAGATCCGCTGTCCGGATTGGATATCATACCCAGCCACATAGGGATCGCTGTTGAGAACCAGTTCCCGTTGATCCCCCACAGAAACCACAATCGGAGTGCTGTAACCCTCAGTCGCTGGGCGTTCGGTTTTCCAGCGTGTCTGACCAGTTGTCTTATCTAAAGCGAACAAGAAGGGGTCGGATTTGCTGTCGCCGTTGAAAACCAGCAGGTCATCGACCAAGGCGAGACTGGCCGAGGTGCCTCGTTGATTGGGGCTCAAGAATTGGCCCAGTTCGCGAGACCACACGTGTTCTCCCCCCACGGTGTAGCAGTGCACCCCAGCAAAACCGAAGGAGGCATACACATGCTGTCCATCGGTTGCGCAGGTGGCCGAGGCCCAGCCGTTCATGGAGTGGGACGGTTCTGGATCACCGGTCCAGGCTGTTTGTCGCCAGAGAATTTTGCCACTTTGTCGATCGACACAGAAGACCAACCGCTGCTTTCCGCGTTGCAAGGCAGAGGTCAGAAAGATGCGATCGTGCCAGACGACCGGGGAGGATTGCCCTTCTCCTGGCAGTGGTGTTTTCCACACGATGTTGGAGGCGTTCCACTGGACCGGCAGATTGGTTTCGGCGGTGTGTCCGTCGCCTTGCGGCCCGCGAAATCGCGGCCACTGTTCAGAGTCTTGGTCGGCCGCCGCGCAGGGAGCCAACACCAACGTCGCCAGGGCCACACAGGCCCAAAAGTAATGGTGCACGCGATAGGAGATTCTTCGACTACCAACTTGCTGTTGTGAGCTGTTCTGCTGGGAGATTGTCTTCTGTGTGCTTTTCATGGATACGTGCTCGCGGCTCTTTCTGGCGAGGGTGACCTTGGGTGGAACAACTCCGGTGAAGAATCCGTTGGGCGGAACAAGGGTGGCACAGAGACTTATGGTTGGGAGGTCGTCTGAAGTGCCTCGGGGCGAAAGACCAAAGCGACCCAATCTCGCTTCGTTTCTTCAGGGGGCCGGCCGATGGATTGGAGGCCAGGGCCGGAGATGTGTGCGAGACTGCCCTGCTTCAGGGGCCCGCCAGATCTGGGGTTGAACCAGGCGATTTTGAAATCCCCTGAGGCCTCGCCCAGATCGAGCTTGGTGGTGCCCCCCCCAGGAAGGTAGATGGCATACAAATGGCCTGGCTGTGCCAAACAGTAGTTTTTCTTGCTAGGGGTTAACTCATCGGCGGGGTTCATGGTCCAGAACGGCAGATAGGTTCGGAAGAAATCCAGGGCAAGGCGGCACTGGTCCCACCAGCGATCTCGGCTGCGATAGTCTTGGCAGGTCAAGTCGGAATGAGCGTGGCGGTAGCCGAAATACCATTCGTTGCCCCAACCGCCAGCCATGAGAGTTCCCCAGAGGGCGTTCTTGCGAGCATCTTCATGGGAGTTTCCCGCATCGTCATCGGGCCGAAGGCTATGCTGGGCGTCTCCAGGTTCATCGGTGGCCACAGCCCAAATTTTGCCCGCAGCGGCAGAACGCTTTAAGTAATTCAGCACGCTGCGGTGCACTTGGCTGAAGTCGGGCTTGTTGGTCTGCAGCGAGAAGCCGGTCAGATGGGACCCTTCTCCGAGCAGATCATAGTGATTGGCTCCATTGTGGATGACGATATGGTGCCTGTAAGGATCATGATCAGCAAAGTAGGCCGCCCAGGATTTCTTTTGGGCTGTCGAGGCGTTATTGATCTCCTCGCCCAGATTCCAATTGAGAGCCAGATGGTGTGAGAATCGAGCGATCAACTCGCGGTAGTAGAGTTTTCGTTCCGGACCCAGATCACCTCGATCTAACAGCAGTTCGTTTTCAGTCTCCAGCGTCTTGAAGTGCAAGAACATCCCCTGGCGATCCATATGCTCAAAGACGATCTCCCACTGATCCAAGCGGGAGACATCCATCCGCAGTCGCTCATCATAGTCCAGATAGGGAAAGACATTCTGGTCATCGCCCTGGATATTGAGCGTGAGAAACGAAATCGCGTTCATTCCCTCTGAGGCCAGGTAGTTGACCGCACCGATGATCCCCTTGCCTCGTCGTCGGCCCTTGCCAGCCGGGTGGGCCCAAGTGGGATCTCCCTCCTTCCAATCGCGAATGTGCGGCTCCCATGTTTTGATGAACTTGTCCTTGTGTCCGTCGGACTGAAAATCTCCATCGAAATCGGCGTAGGCAAGAAAATTCTCCGGCGCATCGGCCCCTTGCTTGAGAAAATACTCTCCGGTTTCGGCAAACTGCAGATAGCGTTTGCCGACATACCGCAGCCGACCGGCAGCTCGGTGATCGCGTCCGCTTTTGTTCGTCGGGGCGATCTCAAATCGTCCACTTTGTCCGTCCAGCAGGGAGACCCGCTTGCCAGCATCAGCCGCCTCACTCACGGCAACTCGGGAGCCTTCTCGGAAGGACACCCGGTATCGCCAGGTGCCTGTTTGGTCCGGACTGAAATGGACCCGCCACTTGTTGCCGGCGGTCGCTGCCGTGTTGGCGGCATCTCCATCGGCCGCAAAGAAGCCGGGGACCCGGTAAGTGGTTCCCGACTGATCGTGGCGAAAGATCACATCCAGACGAAAATCCAGAAACGGATTCGGGTTGGCCGTCTCGCTGGTTTGAGGACCTTCCCAGGTCAGCGTCACCCGATGCCACTTGCGAAGTTCGCCGCTGATGGCAGGCTGTTTGTCGGCTTGATCAGCAGCCTGCAGTTGAGCCCCCTGCCAGAGAGCTCCGGCAAGCGTCAGCACCAGCCACAGTGATCGCCTGACACCTTCGGGAGCAAGTCGCATGGGTTCTTCTCTTGAAGCGCATTCTTGGTGAAAAGACCTTCAGGCAGATCCAAGCTAATCAGCCGACTTCTGCATCAACCCTCACCCGCTGCCTCAACATCGGCAGGCTTTCCCTTCGGCTCACCTGCGATGGCGAAGTCGTCGTGGCGGACCAAAATCAATGCCAGTTGTTGCCGGGCGCGAGCTCTGTCGCGGTGTTCGTCGAGAAAACTCACGCATTGAGACAATTCCGCTGCCGAGGGCAACCGGCCAAGCAACTGCCCAAATAACACCCCTACAAACACTTCGTCGGTCCCCTCCGGCAGGTTATCGGCCAATTGTTGGGAGCGGAGCGACGAAAGCTGACTATTGTACATGGGACCACCAATCTGGTAACCAGCTGAAACTTGCAAAAAGGATCGGTGGTTGCCTGGCTTCTCTCGAACAAGCCCTGTTACTGGATGTCAAGTTCTGCAGCAGACGTGCGGGCCAAGGGTATCGCCGTTGACAAGTGATGGGTCTGCAGGGGTGAGGGCCCCATGTGGACAACCTCCGCCAACCTAACGCTCCTGGGTCTGCGATGCCAGCAGCGGTGAGTGCCCGCGGGATCGTCGAAAACCGACGGACCTCCGCTTCGCAAGGCTCCTGGTTCTGGACAACCAAGCCCAACGGGTCGGCTCAGCTTAGCTGACAAGGGAGGGCAAACGGTGGTGCCTGGCAAAGACCGTCCAGAAAGAAGAGCAAAAGCTGCGGGGGAGCGTAGTGGTAGGTTTCCTTCTGATTTGGCAGTTGGTTTTCGTGGAATCGGGGGATTCACGTCCAACCGACTGCCAAAATCACAGGAAACAAGGCAGTAGGCTCTGTCTCAAACCACCACTCTGCCTTCGGGCCGCTGGATCGAGCCGCCGGCTGCGTCGGCCTGCATCGAGGAATCACCAGTCAGATATGTCTGAAGATGGGATTCGCCTGCTTGGGCCTCCTTGCCAGTATCTCCCCCAGCTCGCCCTCCGGCCGACCAGCTGTTTTGAGACAAAGCCTACTGACCTTCGGAGCAGTTTTCGACCCAGGGCTTTCCGTCGGCCCTTGTTTGTGATGACCAAGGGGGCAGCCTGGGGCTGACCAGAAGCCCGGATGGTCGAACGAAACGCCCCGCTTCGTCGAAGACTTTTCAGGGAATCAGTAGCACTCCTCTTTTGGAGGTACTATGAATACAACATGAGGGTTACATGAATTTAGGAAACAGAATTGACCCGGCCGCGTTGCTTTGATAGGGGATAAGCGTATTGGAAATGACAGATTTGCATGGTGACCCCCAATCTGGTCGACGTTCTCGATCAACCTCAATTTCATCCTACCTGTTGGAGCCTCCCTCATGAAACGAGTGATTTGGAACGAGCTTCTGCCCTTTGCAACGGTTGCCTTGTGGGCGGTCATTGGAGCTGTGTCTGCTCAAGCGGCACCAATGGTCAGCAACTTCGGCGGCAATTCGTTGGTTGTGCTCAACGATTCTCTGGATTTTGGACCGGCGGGACAGCAAAACCTCGCGGTGAGGTTGGATGTCTCAGATGCGAATTTCGGATCTGCGCTGTTTGTGCAGGATACAGATGGGGCCAACAACGGCAATCTTTTCGGTGGGACCTCAGGGCCCGCCTTCGATGAGAATCAAAACCCAACAGGGAACGCCGCTTCGGGAGGAATTCCCAGCGCAAACGACGAAGAGGTGTATTTCGTCTACACGTCCTACAACAGTCCCTTGGGCTTGCAAGACGGAATGCTTTTTGCCACACGCACGGTCACCGGAGGGGTGCCCACGGGCAATGGAATCGCGGTTGATTCCCTGGACGGCTTTGGGCTGGGTATTCCCACAGTTTTTGGGATTGGAGATCAAGTCGGGCCTGGAAACAACTTCACAACGGCCACGACGACCTCGGCGAACGTTCCCTTCAGCGCGTTGGCCAATAGCTCGATCTTTGTCCCCACCGAAGGCGGCGCTTCGCTTGGCTTGCTGCCGGATCCCAACGGCGACGACCGGTTTGTGGACAACAACGGCGGGGAACAAATCGGTGCCTTGGGTTTCTTCATTGACCGTCCCACAGGACGGCATTTCGGTTTTGTGCTGGTCAACGAGCTGCCCGGCCGAAACACCCTCGAGATTCTGAGCTATGGGATCGAGTCCTCGCCTGAGACTCCGATCACCGTCACGCTCGGAGTTGACGAACCCCCCCAAAACATCATTCCCGAACCTTCCACAGCCTGCCTGGCACTCTCCGGCATGCTCCTGGTGGTCCTGCCGCGACAACGCCGCGGTTGATTCAACTAATCTCTCAGGCTGCAGTCCTCGCAGCACAAGTGACAGCGAACAACAGAAATCCGCCGAAAAGGCCCGTCCCCTCAGCAAGGACGGGTTTTTCTTTTCCCGCAAGAGAGCGGACACCCGCATCCGGGAGGCCAGCCGTTGCAACACGGCGTATTTGCAAACCGACGTCTGTCATCCGGAAACCAACCAAACGCACAGGCCAAGGAGACCCCAGCGGCGACTCCCTGGGGCTGGCGATGAACGGTCCCAGGCGTAACGGGCGGACGATCTTCGCCAAAGCCTTCCAGGTGGCCACGGCTCAGCAGAGATTCGCCGGCGACATGGGACCCTGGCCACCGGAAGCCCCTAGAGCTTGCGGCTGTTGTGCGTGTACCATGCCGCAGCGATTGGAGGCGTTTCCATTGACCCAGCCATCCTGTGGAGTAAGTCACGATGAAGCTGCATACGCTGCCATGGGCCGCGATCACGCTGATCACACTGGTTTCGACATCCTCGCTGATCTCAGCGGCCGATTGGCCCAACTGGCGGGGTCCGCAGTTCAACGGGTCGACCGACGAGACTGGCCTCCCCACCAAATGGAGCCGTACCGAGAACATCGCCTGGGTGGCTGACCTGCCGGGTGCATCGGCAGCAACTCCGGTGATCTCGGGGAATCGGGTGTTCATCTCCACGACCGATCAGAAGGATGAGACGCTGCTGGCGATCGCCCTGGACCGGGAGACCGGCGAGGAAGTGTGGCGGCAGAAGATGGGCCAGGGGATCAAAAAAGACTATCGAAGCACCTACGCCGCTCCCAGCCCGGCAGCGGACGGCGAGGTGGTGGTCTTCTTCTACGGCAACGGTGCTTTGGCGGCCTTTGACTACGATGGTAAGAAGCTCTGGGATCGCAACATCCAGGAGGACTACGGTGAGTTTGCCTTCGGCTGGACATTCAGCACCAGCCCGCTGCTGCATGACGGCAAGCTTTACATGCAGGTCTTGCAGCGTGATATCCCAGTGCAGGGGCGCGGGTTCAAAGATCGCAAGAACGATTCTTACTTGCTGGCCTTGAATCCCAAAACCGGTGAAGAACTGTGGCGGCATATTCGGCCGGCTCCCGCGAAAATGGAATCGCTGGAAGCCTTTACTACGCCTGTTCCTTACGAATTCCAGGGACGCAAGCAGTTGCTGGTTATCGGCGGCGATGTGGTGACCGGCCATGATCCCCAGAATGGCAAGGAACTCTGGCGTTGGGGCACCTGGAACAAGGATCACAAAGAACCGTTCTGGCGTCTGGTCCCTTCCCCTGTGGCCACCAAGGGCGTTGTGCTTGTTTGTGCCCCCAAGCGTCAGCCGGTGTACGCTGTCCAGACAACGGCATCGGGCAACCTTGGGCCGGAAGGGCTTTTGTGGAAGAGCGGAAAAGACGGTCCTTCCTCCGATGTGCCCACCCCGGCTGTCTATGATGGGGATTTCTTCGTCCTCAGCGACGTTCGCAAGAATATCTCCCGGATCGATCCACTCACTGGCCAGGTCAAGTGGACTGTGCGGACGCCTGGCCGCAAGAAATACGAGGCCTCCCCGTTGGTCGCCGATGGCAAAATTTACATCATGAATTTTATTGCTACGGTTACCGTGCTTGATGCAAAGACCGGCAAGTTGATCAACGAAATCCCCATGGATGAGCCTACCGACTATTCCGTTCGTGCCAGCATCGCTGCTGCCGATGGGCAACTCTTCATTCGCACGACCCGCCAACTTTTCTGCGTGGGAAGAAAGTGACACGCTGCAGGTCACTTGAGCGAGATTGCGTGGCAAATAAATTAAGCATCGTGGCCTGTTGCAATAACTTTCTCAGCTTGGGTTCGCCTTTTCGAGAGAACTCGCTGATCGGTCGACCTGAGATGACCGCCACCGTTATCGGAGGTCTTCTCCTGGTCGAAGCTGGTTGGATGAAAGCTCTATCCATTGTAGCCTAAAATCGAGTTTTAGGTATTCGGGCTCATGTTTTTTGGTGGCCTTCTCATCGGTTCATTTCGACTTTCTGTCCGCGTTGATCGGTTCGGGGCCATCGACCACAGCGATTGGCGAGGAATCACCAGGCGGCATTGATCGGTGAACATAGGGTGAAACGATGTGTGATCCGGATGGTCCTCGACGCAACGCGTTCAGCTGATCAAAACTGGGTCATAGGCGGATGGTCACCCGAGGGAGTGACTCGGCCAAGTGGTCGAGGCCGGCACGGGTGATCGGCCCTCTCCTGGGAGCAATGAGGCATTCCAGGGCCTGGAAATCCGCTAAGGTGGCCAAGCCCTTGTCGGTCAACCGCGTGCACCCCGCTAAATTGAGCCAGCGGAGCTCCTGAAGGGGTTTCAGAGCGATCAAGTCCTCGTCACGAAGTTGTCTCCATTCCGCCAATCCGAGCACCTGCAGATGAGTCAAGCGGCTGAGGTGGCGGAGACTGCGACCGCTCATCTGGGAACACCAACCCAGATTGAGCAGCC
Organism: uncultured Pirellulales bacterium; assembly: GCA_964648025.1. Taxonomy (GTDB): domain Bacteria; phylum Planctomycetota; class Planctomycetia; order Pirellulales; family Pb10988; genus CAZYKP01. The sequence continues at coordinate 59,047 of CAZYKP010000019.1, forward strand.
GCAGCTTGTCCATTGTGGAAAGCTGGCTCAGCCCAGCGTCGCTTAAGCTGCGAGCAAGAACGAAAGACAGACTCCGCAGATCGGTGAGCTCAGCGAGCCACCGCAGTGCTGCATCATCAATCTGGACACAGTGATCGAGATTGAGCTCCCGCAGAGTGGAAATCTGGGCCAGGGATTGTACCCCAGATCGCGTGAGCCGGTAGCACCCATCCAAAATCAAGGTTTGTAGATTGGGCAATCGGGCAAGTGGCACCAACGCTGCGTCGGCGATTTGCTGGCAACCGCGAAGATTCAGAGTCGACAAGCATGGCAAACCGGCGAGTTCCGCCATCCCGACGTGGGTCAAGTTGCCGGCATCCTCCAAGGCTAGCTCCCGTAGACTCTGCAGTCGGGCCAGAGACGCCATTGCTTGATCGGTCAGTCGAGTGGGACCTCGGGTCATGCTGAGGTCAAGAAGCTTGAGACGATCCAATCTGGCGAGGTGCCTCAGCCCCAGGCCGGTCAACTGCGAGGCTCCGATCAGATTGAGCGATTCCAATCCTTGAAGACCGGCTAAGTGTCGCAGTCCGTCGTCAGTCAGCTGCAGAAAGTGCTTCACGCTGAGGTGCCGTAACTCAGGGAGCCGAGCCAGTTGGAACAATTCACTTGGGTGTAATTGTTCACAACGTGAGAGGACCAGCTTCCGCAAATGCGGAACCTTCTGCAGTCCCTTCAACTCGCGGTTTCCCGAGGTGTCGCAGGCCCCCAGAGTCAACTCCTGCAAAGTAGGCATCGGCGGGAGGCTCGACAACACCTTGTCGTTGACAGGGGTGTCGATCAGAGCGAGGGAGCGAAGGCTCTTCAGATGCTCCAGCCAAGTCCGCAACGGACCGGTCATCCCCCGATTGCGCAGCAGAAGCGACTCCAAGTTCGACAACGATGCCAGCGATTGCAAGTCCTTCTCAGAAGGGCCGCTGAGGGTCAGTTGCAACTGACGCAACTCGCGGAGGTTGCCAAGCTGGCCGAGCAGAGGCGGACGCAGTTCAACAAGAGGGAGGTTCAACCGTTGCAGGGAACGCAGCGAGGCCAACTGGGCAAGGACTGGGCCTGTCACCGTCCGCTGGCTGGGCAAGTTCAAGCAGAGCCACCCTGGGATGGTATCCAGCGTCGCCAAGTCATCCTCCCGCCACTGTGTCCGACGAGGGATGGCTTCTTCGGCAAAGCCTCGACGCCAGTGCAGCCACCAGCGATCCAGCAGGCCAGCAGCGTTCTCAAGCCAGCTCTCTTGGTGTGCACGCAAGAGCCGATCAGCCCGAAGCTGAAGCTCAGAACGCAGGCTCTCCGGGGGATCGATGGGATCCCTCGGTGACTCATCGGGTTCTCCCCGAGCAGCAGACTCCACCTGCAAACGGATGAACTCCGCCCGTTCGGGCTGGCTGTTTTGGTCAAGCCAATCCGCATAGACCAACCGTGGGGTATCTGTGTCGGGGTGAGCCCTCACCGCGGACAACAGTGCGGATTCCGCCGCTTGCATCGGTGCATCTTCTCAAGGAGCTCGGATCCGGCCGATGAGCTTCCCACTGACCCAATTGACCGGCTAAAATTGTTCAGGCGGTACTGGTGCCTTTCGAGGGAGCCTTCTCAGGTGCTTCGCAACTGGATGCCCGACGTTTCGGCATCGGCAGGTTGCCGGAGGGCCGGAGGTGGACCCCAAGCATCCTGCCAGAAGCATGCACTCGCTCAAAGGGTCCCCGGCATCAAAGCGGCCTGTGACTCAAAGCAGCCCTTGCTTGAGCGGCACTGCTGGTGGAGATACCCTAGTCCATAGAGGGAAGGGGGCGAAGAGGGAAGGGGGCGAAGGGTTTTGGGTGACGGATCGTCGGCAATGCGAGACCTGTTCACATCCCGCGGCAACGACGCCCCAAGCCTCCCAAAATCCTCAAACCATTGCATGCCCTTGGCACGACTCGCTTCCAACGGCCTTCGGCTGTGGATCCTTGTCTGGGCTGAATGGGTTTCGGTCTTGATGCTGCCAGATTCACGTCCAATCAGACTCACGTCCAATCAGATTCACGTCCAATCAGGTCCCAAGACCGCCGGGTCCTGATGCGCAAGCGATGGGTTCAGTTCCACCGACCATGCCAAAATCCTCGCACTTATTCGTTTGGTCCGCGGATCCTTGGTCCACCTTGTGGCTGAGGGCAGTGGGGGCAGTCGTTTTGGGTTTGCTCTTGCCCACGGCCGTGTTTGCCAACCCAACTGTCCAAGACCAGGCTGCTCTGAAAACACTCTCCAAGCAATTCACCCAAGCGGTTCGGCCGATCCTCAGGCGGTATTGCGTGGACTGTCACTCCGCGGCCGATCCCTCCGGAGGGATCACCCTTGAGGGTTTTCAACAACCCGAGAGCATTTTCCAAGCTGTGAGAACCTGGCAGAAGGTTGCCAGGACTCAACAACACCAGCAGATGCCTCCTGCCGAACTGGACCAACCCGACAGCCACCAACGACAAACGCTGATCTCCTTTGGCCATTCTGTCGCAGCGGTATTGGACCAGGTTGAGCCGTTTGATCCAGGCCCGGTGGTCTTCCGCCGACTGACGCGACGGCAGTACGGCAACAGCATTGAGGACCTCTTTGGCATCCAGTTTGATGTTGCCGCGGCCGTTGGTTTGCCGGCCGATCCCACCGCCTTTGGTTACGACTCCATCGGCAGCACGTTGGAGATCCCCCCGTTGTTGATGGAAAAATATGTCGCTGCTGCTGACGAAGTGCTTGACCGTGTCATCCTCAATCAGCCAACGGTCATCGCTCACCGGTTCGACAAGTTGAAGTTTCAATTGCAGGGAACGATGCCAGAAGGTCCCGGCAAGGACGGGCCCATCCCACCCGCAACGGAAGTCGACCACGGCACACGTCTCTTTCGCGTCAATGCCAAAGTTCCCCTGCCGATCTCCCTCACCCAACCCGGCTACTACCGCCTCAAGATCCGAGGTTGGGGCCATAAGGGCCCCAAATGGATCCAGTGGCAACCCAACCTGGGAGTCCAACTCAGCGGAACAATTCGCAAGTCCCTCTCGTTGCTGGGTACCAAGCAAAAGCCGTCAACAACCTCAACGCTGCTCGATCTTCCAGCGGGGGAGGTCGAGCTGAGTTTGTTGTTTCTCAATGCCGTGCATGGTCCCCGCTGGGTCAATAACAAAGACCGTTTCCGACTGGTGGGGCTGACCTCCTTGGAGCTGACCGGTCCGGTCTCGCCCTCGGGCGTGGAGGCCGACCCGAAGGCTCATCAGCGGCTCTTCTCGCTCAAGTTGGTGGATGCCAACAGGCCCGAAGAGGCAGACAAGGCCCAGCCACTGACCGCACGGCAGCGAGCCGAGCGGATCATCTGGCGTCTGGCCAGGCGTGCCTTCCGCAGGCCGGTTTCTCAGGAGGAAGTTGACCGGCTGCTGAGGTTGTTCGACCTGGCCCAGCGTCGGAACCTCAGCTTCGAGCAGTCGGTGCGGTTGATGGTCAAAGCCACGCTGATCTCCCCGCATTTTCTTTTCCGCATTGAAGGCAATGCAGAGTCAGCGGACCAATTCGCTGTTGACCGAATCAGCGACGATGAGCTGGCCACAAGGCTGAGCTATTTTCTCTGGGGCACCATGCCCGATGAAGAACTGCTGCAACAAGCCGCGGCAGGTCGCCTGAGCGATCCGAACGTTCTGCGTCAGCAGGTCAAGCGGATGCTTGATTCTTCCCGCGAGAATGCGTTGGTGGACGACTTTGCTGTTCAGTGGCTTCATCTGCAGGAGCTGGAAACCGCCCTGCCCAGTGAAGAGTTTTTCTCAGATTTTACGGCTCGGGCCAGGGCCTCAATGAGGCGGGAGGTGCTGATGTTCTGGCAGAACCTCATCCGCGATAATCGCTCTTTGCTGGAATTGATCGATTCGGACTACACCTACACCAACCGGGACTTGTGGAAGATCTACCAGTTCGGCAGCTGGGAGGACGAATTCCATCGTCAAAGCATTGACAAGCGTCATCATCCGGAACGCGGCGGCCTGTTGGGGATGGGTGCTGTCTTAGCGATGACCTCGCATGTGGCCCGCAATAGCCCCACGCGTCGGGGAAAATGGGTTTTGGATGTCATGCTCGGCGACCCACCCCCGCCCCCGCCAGCGAACGTCGAGCAGATCGACGAAAGCGGCGATAAAGCCCAAGCCAAATCATTCCGCGAACTGCTGGCCATCCATGCCGACGAATCGTCCTCCTGTGCAGGGTGTCACCGAAAAATGGACCCGCTGGGTTTTGCCTTGGACAACTTCAACCCCATCGGGCGGTGGCAACGAGCCAGAGACGGACAGCCCATCGACGCCACCGGCGTCCTGCCCGATGGCCGGAAGGTCCGAGGTGTTGTCCAATTGAAAGAACTCCTGATGGATCAGAAAGATCAGTTCGCGCGGAACCTGATCGAACAGATGCTCATTTATGCACTCGGCCGGGAACTCTCCTATCGGGACCGACCGACTGTCGCACGGATCCTCAAACGCCTTCAGCAGAACGACTACCGGATGCGAGAGCTGATTCTGGGGGTGGTCGAAAGCTATCCCTTTCAATATCGCCGGCACCCCGACGCCGTTTTGTCCTTGACTGCGTTGGACTGATCGGCCCCTCTCAAGTGAGAGGCCAGTGCCCAGGGGATCACTTGTTGCAGATATCTTGATTCGTTGCTCAATCGAACATCCTCGAGATTTGCTCTGATGCCGACTCAACCGATTTCTCGTCGAATGCTGCTTCAAGGGGCTGGGGCTGCTTTGGGTTTGCCCTGGCTGGAAGCGATGGTTCCTAGTCGAGTTTTGGCCGGAGGAGGTGCCGCCGGCGGTGCGCCACTGCGGATGGCGATTTACTCGACAGCCGGGGGAACTGTGATTGAGTCCTGGAAGCCCCAGGCGAGTGGCCCTCTGGGCAAGCTGCCATCGATCTTAAGGGCACTGGAACCTTTTCGGGATGACCTCTTGCTCATCAGCGGTCTGGGACACCACGGCCGCGGGTCGGGTCTGGATGCCCATTCGTTTTGTTCCTTCTTGCATCTCACTGGTGCCAGCCAGATCGGCTCGGTCGACGGCAGGCCCCAAACGAGCATTTCGGTGGACCAGTTGGCTGCCAAGCATCTCGGCAATCAGACTTACCTCCCTAGCTTAGAGATAGCCACCACCCCCTCGCAGTGGAGATATTCCTTTGGCGAGGATTCCCGTCCGGTGCCGTATGAGACCAACCCCCGGGTGGTTTTCGACCGGATGTTCCGAGGTCGTCGGCCGCTGGTGCCCAACTGGAACAAACGGGCCCGGGGGCGAACTTCGGTCATTGGCCGAGGTCGGGCCGAGGCGTCGGATTCCCTGCAACGCAGCGTCCTGGACTTGGTGCAGGAGGATGCCAAACGCCTGCAGCAGAAAGTGGGCCGTGCCGATCGGCAGAAGCTGGACCAATACCTTGAGAGTGTCAGTTCGGTGGAACGCAGGGTGGCGTTGATTGAGGCACAGTCCGCGGAAATGCTCAGTGACGGTTTGGGCGTTGAAGCGGAGATCCCCAAGGGCCTTCCTGCCGAGGCCAAAGACTGGGGCTCGATCCAACAGGTCTCCACCCGTGATCCTGAGGTCCAGGCGACCTACATCAACTTAATGTCCGATCTGATGATCTTGGCCTTACAGACGGACACCACACGTGTGGCCACCTATGCGGTGGGCAATGATGGCTCCATGTTCCCTGGGGTCGTGACGGTGGGATTTGAACGCCATTTCCACACTCTGGAGCACCAGGGGGGGAACCCCGATCCCCGTCGCAGCGACCCGATCGCTCGTGAGGCTTGTCGCCAGGTGGCCGCCTGGTTCGTGGGGAACTTCGCTCGCACCGTCGAGAAGATGAAGGCGATCGATGAGGGCGGCTCCAGCTTACTGGAGAACACGTTGCTGTTGTTCACCTCTTACATGGCCGACGGCGGACACCACCGACAAGACTACCCGGCCCTCTTGGTCGGCAACGCCCAAGGCACCCTCAACACCGGACGCCACCTGGCCTTTCCTCTGGGCACCCCGATGTCCAATCTCTATCTGGAACTGTTGCACAGGATGGGCGTGCGGGTCGGCGAGTTCGGCGAGAGTCGAACGTCCCCAGCAGCCGCCTTCCAGGGCCGCTTGCCCGGATTGACATCGTCCTGAATTCTCAAGAAGGGGCTTCGGACGTGGACGGGTCAGAATCCCTCCTGTCCGGGCTTCCGTTGGTCGCCCTCGGCCCAAGAGCCTGCGGGACAAGTCCCAACCATTTCCCTAACGCTCACACCACCAACCCTTTTTGCCTGTCAGGTCGCGATGTTCATTGCCTTCGGTCAACAGGGGTTGCGGATGGCTTCGGCTGATGGCCGGAACTGGTCCCAACCGATCGTCTCCAAAGAGAATTACTACTTCAAAGGAGTTGAATACGCTCAAGGCAACTATGTGGCTTTTGCGACCTTGGGTGGAAAAGTTGCCTTCTTCTCGAGTGCTGACGGGCGAGGCTGGGAGAAGACCAGCGAACTGGAGGTCGCCCGCGAGGGAGGACGCCTTCACGATATCGCTTATGGGAACGACCGGTTTCTCGTCATCGGTGGAAACATGGATGGTCACTGGACAAGCGTCATGACCAGTGAAGATGGCAAGAACTGGAGTGGCCCCAAGAAGTTCGATAAGCAACCGTTGTTGACGCGGGTGGCTTTTGGGGGGGGCCAATTCGTGGCGGTGGGCATCAAGGGCCGAGTGGCCACCTCCCAAGATGGCCAGAGCTGGAAAGACGCAGAGCCCTTGCAGCCGCTGGATACATTGATCGATCTCTGCTTTGGCAACGGTGTCTATGTTGGAACGGGCCTGCATGGCCTGCGGATGTGGAGCACCGATGGGCTGAACTGGCAAGGTCGCCAAACCAGTGAAGAGGGCGAGCACATCAACTCGATCCTGTGGACCGGCGATCGTTTCGTCGGCGTAGGACTGGGGGCAAGCTTTTTCTCTGAGGATGGTCGCCGCTGGAAGCGGAAGGCCAACAGCAACCCCCCGGTCACCTGCACTTTCGGAAGCGGCTTGTTCGTTGGCTCACGATGGCGAGGCCGGGTGCTGATCTCAGAAGATGCCATCGCCTGGCAAGAGGCTCTTCGCGCACCTGAGCACGTCAATGGGGTGTCCTTTGGCGGCCAGACAATGTCGAGCCGGTGAGATCGTTTTATCCTGCCGCGATCAGTCCCGCCGAAGGCTGGGCAGGTGCCGCAAGATCCATCGGTTGACGGCCGCGAGCATGTCTGGTGTCAACTGATGAGTGCCCTGAAAGTCGAGCGTCTCCACCGAGAGCCCCGCCACGTGACAGAGCCGAAGATCCTCGAGGGCTTGCTGGCAAGGAAAATAGCTGCTCTCTTCACATCGAGCCAGCATAATCGGTAGAGCTCGTACAGCCTGCCATTGCGATAGTACTTCCTGCCCACGCGGCAGCGGCCCATCCAGTGAGATACAACCCGCAAAGCTCCCGGGATACGCCAGCGCTATTCTGAGAGCTGCTGTTCCCCCGCAGCCAAAGCCTGCCAGAAAGACGCGATTGGGACCAACATGGAAGTGGTCTTCGGCAGTTGCGAGGGCCTCAAAAACAGCATCGACGCTGCAATCCCAATTGTCCCAACCACATTCCGAACTCGCCCAGGACTCACCAAAAGCGAAGCTGGATTCCGCTTGAGCAGAGGTCTCTTCTTGGGCAGAAAAGGCCTCAGGTTCTTCCAAGTTGGGCAGGTCAAGAGGGGGGTTTGGCTTAGACCACTTAAGCCAATCCCAGTGGCATGGGGGGAGATTGGCCACGGCCGCGTCGGGGCCCAGCCGCGACAGTTGGGGTGAGGCCCCGACGAAATTGGCACGGCTGACTTGAGCGATCACATGCTGCAAGCGGGAGGCCGGGTGCTGAGGGTCGGGCAGCCAGATCAACAAAGGGTACGTGTAATTAGGCTCGTAGGGGACTGGTTGATAGAGCTCGGTTCCCCCAACAGCTGTCAGCACGGAGGTGCCACGCCCTGTCAATAAGCTGCTGGTGTTGGGGGTTTTCGCCCATTCCGCACTCCCTGAGAGAGCAGAGAGCTCAGCAGGTGGGTGGCAGGGTGTGGACAGATCCCCTCCCGTCGTTTGGAATCGTTTGGGCAAGATACGAGGATCCATGAGCTGCGCAAGCCTCCGACACGTTGACCGTGCAATGGCTCGAGCTCCGCCTGCTCTCGCCGCTGCCGCTGCAAAGACACTCGATGCACCAATGTTGCTCCGTCGCACAGCCGGGACCTCCCGCATCGAATGCTGATGCGAGACTGTACAGATTCCCCTCCGAAGGTGTCAACTTGAGAAAGGTGGCCAGAGTCCTGCACCTCCAAAAAGTCCTTGCAGCAATCTGGTACACTCCCTACCCGCCGTAAACTCCCACGCATACAACACAATGACAGTAATCATAGGAATGATATGAAATGCTAGTGCAAGCATTCCTATGACAGCATGCACGGCCAGAGCGCAGAGTGTGAGGCTGTCGGATCCAACAGTAGTCAGCTTCATTGGAGATAGGCGCGAGAGACCACAAATTCGGGAGGAATTCGCTCAGCGGCAACGGTTGCAGACACCTTTGACGACGACCTCCTCAACGGAAAAATCCGGACGAGGTGACGACTGGGGAGGTTCGATGGAGATCTGGGTGCCATGCAGACAGACGACTTCCCCACAGGCGCTGCAGATGAGGTGCGGATGGTCGATCGGCGATCCATCCGGGGCATGTCGGGCCAGCTCGAAACGCCAAACGTGGTCCCCCAATTCAAGTCGGTTGACTAAGCCAGCCTCACTTAAGGCGATGAGATTGCGATAGACGGTGGTCCGGTCAAATCCCTGTGGGACGAGCTTATCGGCCAACTCGGCGTGAGTCGTGGGATGGCTGGCTAGGGAGAGATGCTGCAGGACGATAATCCGCGGTGCTGTACTGCGAAGCCCCGCTGCTTGCAACATCTCGCGGATCTCCGCCACGCTGACCCCGCTCTGGCCAAAATCCGCCTCACCCTGGCTGATCTCACCCTGGCTGATCTCACCCTGGCTGATCTCACCCTCGCTCTTCGCTTCACTAGCCAGGTTGTTCTCAGCCAGGTTGTTCTGCTCAGAGGGGAGTAGTTGGCCAGCTGCAACATACTCGGCACGGTCGTGGCCTTTCTGCGAGCAAGGCTGCGGTCCTGAGGGTTGTGAGGATGGTCCGTTTGGTTGCTGAGGGTCTTGAGGGTTGTTTCTCATAGTTGGGCCGGTGGCCTGCCGAGGACAAAAAGTGCACGCCCCGCAGGGCAAACCGACAGAACTGAGGAAACCTGGATGGTTTGTTTGCTGCCTCTGTGGCCTGCTGGACCACCGCTTTTTGACTGTAACAGTTTAGCTTCCCGCCTGCACGCAGGCGGGGCATGTTGGGGAGTGGTTGCCTTGAGATGTTGAATTCTACCCGCCTCAGGGTGAGAAACGGTGGTCCAAATCAGAACAAAGACGGCAGGCTGTCCCCCTAGCGGAAGGTTGGCTGGACGCTTGCATCCGAGGATGTGGCTGGCGTCTCGGGCTGGATGGTCAGCTGGCCAGTCGCTCGGATCTCCACTCGATAACTGGCTCCCGGCTTCACCTTCGTGAATGGGGCAGAGCCAGTGGCCACCCGCACCCCCTGGTTCTTGGCCGTAGCCGCGTCGTTGGCCAAATCCCAAAAATCGGTCCACAGCTTCTTCTCAAAATCCGTCATTTCACCAGGACTTTGAGGGAGTCGCTTTAAAGATATGCCGGAGTCGGCCGATTGTTGGTTGCCGAACATGCCGAGGAATCGGCAGATCGCACGTCCGCGGAGTTCGTCACCTTGCTCGACGAACTCATCCTGAAAGCTGATCACCTGAGCTTGGATGAAGAGGAAATCCCCGCGGATCTCGGCTTCGAGGGGTTTGGTGAGGTGCTCTCCACGAGGGCCCAGCTCGGTAAAGCGGACTTTGGTCAAAAGTTGGCTGGGATTTTCGGGGTTTTCTTGTTGATCGAGGACTTCGATGCGGGCCAGCCGGCGATCAAGCTTCAAAAACTTCAGGGCCATGCGTTGCCGCTGGACTTCGGTTTCGAGGGTTTCAATGGTTCCGGCCTGCTGTTGGATCAGCTCATCGCGTTGCCGGAGCTGTTGCTCATATTCAGCTGCCTCCTTCTGCAGTTGCTGCAATTGCTCCTGGTGAGCAGCCAACGCGTAGCTGTCGCGATTGACCCATCTCCAGCCTTCGATGCCGGCGACTGACAACACTGCCAGGATGGCGAGGTAGAGTACAGTTCGCAAAAAGTAGTTGGCCTCTTGAACGGTCGACCCCATGTGCACTGCCCCTCAGTTTGACAAGGCTCGTTGGGTGAGCACCTCAACCCGGAGAGCAACGACGCCCTGCCTCAAAGATCTCGTGATTGCTCGGTGGAGCTGCTCGGCCCCCAAGGCGGTGAGATATCAGCAAGGCCAATTCCGGTTGTTGAGATCGCCAAGACAATTCTCAACACCAACTGGCTTTGGCAGGATGAGACAGTCCGCCCAATAAGTTCATCCCCGCCAGGCTGCATTTTAATGCAAGGCGGCGAACACGGACACGGGAACTTTTCCCGACCGCCGATCCCTCTGGAGGGCAGCGTTTCGGCCGCAGCCAAGCAGCACCGACCTCTTCTGGCCGATTGCTGTCGGGACCTGACTGTGCTCAAAGGTCAAACCGGTGTGAGTCTCAAGCAAGTGGGTGGGAATTGTGGTCGAGTTGGCTTGAGTATTGGCCCAGGCGGCCTTGTTATTGAGGAGAGGTCGAGGAGACCTCCCAGATTTTGATGGTTCGATCGCCGGAGCCGCTGGCGATCCGTTGACCATCTGGACTCCAGGCCACGCAGAGGACTTGGTCCGTATGGCCTTCCAGGGCGAGTTGCTCTTCGCCGGTTTTTGCGTTGTAGATCTTGACGGTTGCGTCGAACGAACCGCTGGCGATTCGTGAGCCGTCAGGACTCCAGGCGACCGAGGTGACCGGCTGGACATGACCGCCAAGGGTGAGTTTCTGATCACCGGAGCTCACATCCCAGACTTTGACTTTTCCGCCCCAGGCCCCCGTGATGACCTGCTCGCCGTTGGGGCTCCAGCCAACGCTGGTCACTTGATTGCTGTGGCCCTCAAGGGTGCGAAGTTTCTGGCCGTTGGCATCCCAGATTGTCGCTGTGTGGTACATCGAACCGGTCAGAATTCGCTTGCCGTCGGGACTCCAGGCGATGCTGGTCACCCGAACTCGCTCTCCTTGGAAATTGAGTTGTTCCTCGCCAGTGGCGGCATCCCAGATTCGCACAAGGTCTTCATTGGGTCCGGTCACAATGCTGCTTCCAAGGGGATTCCAATCGACGCAAAGGATCCTGCCGCGATGACCAGAGAGAGTGTGAGTTTCTTCACCAGTGACGACATCCCAGACCTTCGCGGTTTTATCCCAAGACCCGCTGACCAGTCGGTTCCCATCGGGGCTGTAGGCCACGCCGACCACCCAGCCGTCATGGCCCTTGAGCATCAGCCGTGCTTCGCCTGTTTGGGGATCCCACACCCTGACTGTCCGATCTCCTGAACTGCTGGCCAGGCCCGTCCCATCGGGGCTCCAGGTCACACTCCAGACGGAGCTGGTGTGACCCTTGAGGGTCCTCCGTATCTCCGAGGCCGTTTGCCGCTGGAAGCCACGCGACCACAACACCGCAACAAACGCCACGACACAGACAAACAATATCGTCAGCCTCACCACCATCGGCGACCACCCCTTGACGTTGGCCATCAACAACCTCCTCGAGTCGGCCTAAGCTGGATTTCCCAATCGACTATCTCCCTGGCTTCATCCCATGGAATTCACTCCATTCATCCCCAAGGGATCGATCAGTTGTTCTTGTTGTCGCCGAGATTGAGAGGTGGTCAAGAGACCAACGTCAGGATTTTCCGGATTCTGAACTCTTCTTGCGGGTTCTCCGAACCGCCCAGCGGTATCGTCCAACAATCCAGGAAGAACTGATGTTTGCCCAGCCAGGGTTAACCCAAAACAGCACGCCATTGGAGATGCAGTCCGCCGCAGGGTCATCATGCAGAATCGTTGGACTGTCGCGGATGTGGACCGGGCACCCAGATGTTGTGGAATCGGTTGTCTCCAAGATCCCCTAGGGTTGGATCTGTGCGACAATCTGGAGCCGTCGAGATCATCCAATTGGCCAATGGCGGTTCGGCAATGGCACCGGGTTGCAAACGTTCTGAAGAAAGCAACTCCCTCGCTGGGGCGGTGAGGATGTCACCGTATCGAGCAGGTCAGTCCAGAGGTCTCTCTACGCAAGAAAACCGGGCGAGCAGGTTGGACCACCTGTCGCCCGGTGACGGAATCCTTGAGGCCTTCTTGAGAACGAGTCCCAGGTTTGAACTGCCAAGAGAACGATCTGGACCGGTTCAGTGCGAGGAACTCCCAGAGAAAAGCCTCCCGAATCCCTAAGGTCCCTGGTCACTGAGGTCCCTGGTCACTGAGGTCCCTGGTCACTGAGGTCCCTGGTCACTCCGGCCCGAAGTTTCCTTGGCCCTGGCTTACTTGGACACTGGCTTGCTCGGACGGAGGTAGGGACACCAAGGTTGAGCGGGTCACTCGGCGTCGGGACGCTGAGGGCGACGGCCTTGACCTCTGCTGAAAACTTTCTGCAGCATTTCTTTCAGCTCGGCTTCATCGAGAAACCCATCGCTGTTGGCGTCGATTGTGTCAAAGCGCTGACCCATCCGCTCGGGGACTTCCTCACGAGAGAGTTTCCCGTCACCGTTGGCATCTTGCTGCATCAGGCGTTTGGCGAACATCTCAGCGCCCCGACCCTGACCCGGCCGACCCTGACCCGGCCGACCCTGACCCGGCCGACCCTGACGCCCGGCGGTTTGTCCTGGTCGTCCTGGGGGCCCCAGCTCAGCTCGGTCGATGATCCCGTCGCTATTGCGATCGAGCGTCCGCAGGGCCTCAGCGGCGTTCTCAATCTCGCTGCGGTCCAACTGGCCGTCGTGGTTGGCATCCAACGCCTTCAGCAAAGGAGGTGGCGGGAAATCACCTGAACGAGGGCCTCGCAAACCTGGACCTCGCCTTGGCGGACCGGGGCGTTGTCCTCGTTGCCGGCTGGCCATCTTGCGGAACTCCTCCACGCTGAGCTTCCCATCGCCATCTTGGTCGATCTTCGGGAACACTTGGCGGAGGCGATCTTGCCGCTCGGCAGGAAAGTCTTCCAAAGCCAGTTTGCCATCGCCGTCTTGATCGAGACGGTCGAAGATGGCCTGGGGGTCGAACTGACGGCCCCCGAAACCCGGACGGGCGGCAGCTGCACCCTTTTGCAGGGGTTTCTCAGTCAGCCCAGCCTCAAACTCCGCTCGACTGAGTTGGCCATCCTGGTTTTTGTCCGAATTGCGAACAAGACGCTCAAAGAGCCGCTTGGCCTGCTCAGGGATCTCGTCTGCAGAAACTGTATCGTCGCTGTTGGCATCAAGCCGGTCAAAGAGTTGCGGGTCCGGACCACCTGCCCGTTCTTGCGGCTCGTCCTCGGCCTGCACATGCCAAGCCATCCCAACAAACAACATCCACGCCAAAACAACAGCCCCCAGTTGAGGACTCGTAACAAACCAACTCATGCGAAAAATCTCCTCAAGTTTTTGGAAGTGAGACCGCCTCCACCAACCAACTTACCCAAAGGCCCCAAAGATATGCACCTCTGAAACCAACAGCCCAAAACCAGAACTCCTTCAGGCATCACAGCTCCACACAGCACCCCGAAGAACGACCGACCCGGAAAGCACGACACCTTCAGATCATGGCACCTTCAGGTCATGGCACCCTCAGGTCATCACGCCCTCAGGAGGTCACACATTCAGAACGTCAGAATCTAGAACGTGATGAAAGTCGACTACGCGAGATGGTGTGAACACGAACGATTGGTGAACGGAGCTGGTCAGAGAAGTGGGGGCAGTTGTCGTTCTGGCTGCCGACCCTGACGTTCTCACTTGACTTCCAGCGGCGGGCAGAGCTCTGGGGAATCTGGAAGGTCCTGCAACGAGGCAGACATTCTTACAACTCTGCAAACTCGCCCAAATCGCGTGGCTTGCCGCTGCCAGCTCCGTTCCCGAACTTTCAACCCCAAAGCAGGACGAATGTTCCGCGCTCGCCCGGCGGGCTGGCAAACAAGCTCAGCCGACTGGCAGTCCCGCCGGAGTCCGCTGGGGTCAAGCGGCAGCACAGGGCTCCTGCTGGACTGTTGTCGGCGAGGTTCTGGCAAGCCGGCCTCAGGCCGCTGGCGAACATGCCTCGCCTAGGTTGCCTGGTCGCCACAGCTTCTTGGTAAAAGTGCGGCCCGATCAAAACTTCTCGGTGACCGGATGAGTTTGGCACGGACTCTGCATAAGAGAAGATCAACCGCCACAATTGGCAGAATCACTCTGGGCTGCAAAGCCCAACGAGGGGGATCTGCCAGAACTGGGACGAGTTGCCCAAGGTCGTGCATCAGCAACAATCTGGTGCCTGGGGCCGAACTGAGTGTCTGGGACCGAACTGAGTGTCTGGGACCAGGACGCTGGTAGAGCTGCTACAAGCGGTGTTGACTGTTGGCAGCCTCACAAGCTTCGGTCCAGACGATTCCCTCAAACAAGATGCCGGTTCGATCCGATGTTGCCAACGTGTGCGTGTTTGTTCAAACTCCTGCAGCGATTCAGCTCTCTGGTGCAGTCGAACTGCACTGGCAAACGGAGCTCTCGGGAAGCCTCGGGCGATTCAGCTCGATCTGCTGACCGAACACGGGCTCTTGCGGGTCAGTTAGAACCAAGCCACGCACGACGCGTCCGCTGGAGTCACCACCCAACGAGTCAGCACCAACAATCATCAGCATGTGTTGATGATCAGACGACCCAAGGACGGCCCTCTGACATGGATTGCGGTGGCGGTGAAAACGACATTCAACGAGCCCAGCCAGAAAACTTGCTGGACCCGAAGATTTGCTGGCTCAGATCATCACAAGTGACGTGCAACCTGGCCAGCGAAGGTTCCCATCGATCGGTCCTGTCCTTGAGAACGTCTTCGGTGGAGACGACCTCGAGGGAGCGGACTCTGGATCAGTTGGACTCCGTTGAAATGAGTGACGCACAAGGGAGAGTTGCTCGCGCGGGAGGACCGCCCCCAACGCGGTCGGTGTGAGGAAGACCATCTGAAAGGTTGGATCTCACGTTCCGGCGTTCTGGGATTCGCAATCAAAGAGGAGAGACGCCATGCAAATTTCCGGTCTCGGCCCTATCCATGGCCCCCATAGTCTCAACCCAGCTCACATTCAACAAACAACCCCGGTGATCAAATCACCGTCGGATGAGGTGCAAATCTCTCCGCTGGCTCGAATGCTGGAACGGGTCGACGCTCTGCCGGAAATCCGGCACGAACGGGTCGCGGCCCTCCGCGCCGCGATCGCCTCCGGTTCCTACGATACCCCCGAGCGAATGAGTCTGGCTGTTGGCCGACTGCTCGACGAAATGGCCTAACAACGCCGGTGCTGAGGATCGCCCCCTCAGGCCTGCATGCTGATGCACCTAAACTGTAATCCGCAAGAAGTCCTAAGCCGGTCCCAGCAAGTGCTGGCCCAGGAGCGTCCCCAAACCGCCCCCAAGCCGACCATCTTTTCCGGTCTCGATGTGCTCAGGGGTCCCCATCGGTGCTAGGGACGCTCGCGCCGTAACAGTTGTCGCCGCACAGTTCTTGCCAACGGCGCTGGTGCCGTGGAAGGTGGCCTGTCAGCCAATGGGCTCAGGTCACCTTGGCTTTTTGGTCTGTGGCTTGTGGCTCTGTGGCTTGTAGCTCTGTGGTCCGACGGCACAACCAACGCCCGGACCCCAGCAAAAGCCCACAGCCCACCTTCGGCGGTGCCAACCGGTCCAGTCTCAACGGCATCATCTGCTGGGTTCCATGATGGGCTTGCTCTACCCGTAATCGGACAAGCGCGTCATCATGAGACCCGGCGATCATGACCACAGACGGTGACAACGTCCGCAAAAGGTGACAACGACCGGATCATCGCAGGGAGAGATCCGCTACAACCTGGACCCATTGGACACCCAAGAACAATCTTGCCGGCGACCGGAGTTGCCAGGCCTTGTCGGTCCAGTGGTTTCTTTCTCCTTGTTCGCTCTGGTTGCCCACGGGGCTGGGAGCGTCTAAAATCGCAGGCAGTTTTGATCGACCAAAATTGTTGAATTCTGCGAGGTGGTCGTCTGCGGTCCTGAGATCCTCGACCTGAGCGAAGTCGTCTTCCCTGAGGTCGACAGTGGCCAGCGAGAACGATGACTGGGGATCTCATCTCCCGCCTCCCAAGCCTCCGCCAGGCAGACTGCCCCGACCGAGGGTGCAACCGATGAAGAGCCCTTTTGCCTTAACCGAGGTGAGCGTATCGCTCAGCCCGTTGGAGCGTTTTGAGGAATACCTTCAAAGCCGAGGGATGCGGATCACGCGAGAGCGTCGGGCGATTGTCGACGAGATCTACAGCCGCCATGAACACTTCGATGCTGACGAGCTGCTCGCTCGGCTCCAACAAAGCCAAAGTGAAATTCCCGTCAGCCGGCCAACGGTCTACCGCACTCTCGAGGTGCTCGTCGAAGCAGGTTTGCTGAAGAAAATGACCCTGGCCGGGCGAGCGGTCTACGAGCACGACTACGGATATCCGCAACACGATCACATGTATTGTGAGCGGTGCGGAAAACTCATTGAGTTCAGCCACAATCAAATCAAAGAGCTCTGTCAGGCCGCCGCTCGTGAGCACCAGTTCCGCGTCACCGGCCATCGCCTGATCGTATCCGGGATCTGCGCGGCCTGCGCCGCCCCTCGGCCGAAACCTCGCCCGCTGGATTTAGGCCTTTAGCTAAGTAGCTCTCTTCGAAGAATCCTCTTAGACCACCTCCCCGTGTAAGAGGTTAGCCCTGTCTTTGCGGTCCGACGGAATCGGCCGCAGCTACACCCGCAGCTGGAGGTCTTTCTGGCTGCTCTGCTGGCTACCTTGCTCCTGGGCCAACTCCTCGGCCAACTCTTCTGCAAACCGCTGCTGAATGGGTTGGACGAACTCCGTAAGGAACTCGTCGACCTGCTGAGGTGCTCGCCCCACATCCACGTGATCGGCGATCGGCACTCCCTCGAAGGCAGGATCCGCCCGGAGGCGATCGAGCAAGTCATTGGCAAGGCCTTCGTCATAGACCCGACGAGCGGCCTCCCAGCTGTGCAATCGGATCCGCTCGTGCAACTGTTGGCGATCACCTCCGGCACGCACCGCAGCCATGAGGACGTTTTCGGTCGCCAGGAACGGCGCTTCTTCGGCCAACCGCCGAGCGATGACCTTGGGTTTGACTTCCAGACCAGCAGCGACATTAGCAAAGAGAAGGAGCACTGCCTCGGTCGCGAGAAAAGCCTGCGGGAGGACCAGCCGCCGGTTCGCGCTGTCATCCAAGGTTCGTTCCATCCATTGGGTGGCGTGAGTCTGCAACGTGTCGGCTGGGAGATTGATCACAAAGCGGGCCAGAGCACACATCCGCTCGGCCCGCATGGGGTTCCTTTTGTAGGCCATCGCCGAGGACCCAACCTGTTGTGATTCGGCAGGCTCTTGGATCTCCCGGACGCTCTGCCACAGCCTCAGATCCGATCCCGCTTTGTGACAACTGGCCGCCACCCCGGCGAGCGTGGCCAGCACTTGGGCGTCGACCTTACGGGTGTAGGTCTGCCCGGTGACCGGATAGCTGCCGGCAAAGCCCATTTTCTGGCTGACGAGTTGGTCTAATTGACGCACTTTGCCGTGATCGCCGTGAAAGAGTTCCAAGAAACTTGCTTGAGTTCCTGTGGTGCCCTTGGCCCCGCGTGCCCTGAGGCCATGCAGGCGATGCTCCAACTCCTGCAGATCCATGACCAAGTCGGCCAGCCAGAGACAGACTCTTTTGCCGACGGTCGTTGGCTGAGCAGGTTGAAGGTGCGTTGCCCCCAAACAGGCAAGGTCTCGATAGCTGGCCGCAAAACTCGCCAGGCGGTCGATCACCAGAACTAATCGCCGCAAAAGCAACTGCAGTCCATCACGCAGTAAGATCAAATCGGTATTGTCGGTGACAAAACAACTTGTCGCACCCCAGTGGATGATTCCCCCTGCTTGAGGACACGCGTCCCGGAAGGTGTGCACATGGGCCATGACATCGTGCCGCTTCTCGCGTTCGTAAGCTCGCGCCCTTTCGAAATCGATCGGCTCAATGTTCTGGCGGAGTTCTGCCAGTTGTTCCTCCTGAATAGGTAAGCCCAACTCCGCTTGGGCCTCAGCAAGCCACAGCCAGAGCGTCCGCCAGGTGGTAAACTTTCTCTGGTCGCCCCAGAGGCGAGCCATCTGCGGCGAGCTATACCGGGTAATGAGGGGATTGTCATAAACTTCAGATCGGTGGTCGTTTTTGGTCATATAATTGACTACTCCTGATCTTGGAGTCAAGTCACCAGTTTGGCCAATCCAGCAACCGACTCGGGCAATCAAACGGATTGGGAGGAACCCTCTCACCAAGGTTCAGGCGGTCGCTCAGAAAGAACTGGCTTGTCACCCTGGCAGCCTTCGAGTTAAGCTTTAAGAGATAGGTAAGTTAGGTAACTTGAACCCTGTTTCGTCGGTGCTGAGAAGGTTTCGTTCTCGACCGCGACGGCAAGTTACGCTACCACGTGAGACTCATCAAACGGGGCTCTCAAGGTTGATCTGGGGGAGTGGTTGCAAGACATCGACAGCCCGCCTGGTTTTCCTCCCGAGCCCTGCGTTAAACCTCTTCTGACACACACGATGAGCTGACTATGGCCACTGTCACCCCACAAGCCCACCAGTCCTCAGCCGCCTCGCCAGACGACCTCGAGACCGGGCCGGCCGAAGGTCCGAAGGTGAACTTGTCGTCTGCAGAGTCTCAGACAGACTCCTGGGGCCTGACCTCTCCGAGCGAGGATAGGAGGCAGTTGTCAGACAACCAGCCCAACCCCACGATGCAAGGCACCCATTTGACAAGCAATATCCAAGAGAGCAATATCCAAGAGAGCAATATCCAAGAGAGCAATATCCAAGAGAGCAATATCC
>CAZYKP010000019.1:78294-106868 GCA_964648025.1 uncultured Pirellulales bacterium
AAGAGAGCAGCGTCCAAGAGAGCGGAACGGACCGGCAGGCGAGTGGTCCGGCCAGTGAGCAACCGGAAGAGGATCACGCGGTGGGTTACCCGCCGATGATGAATGTCTTCATGTTTCTTGGCTTCTCAGCTTTGACGATGGTGTTGTGGAATCAGGGCTATTGGTATCTGAGCGTGCTCTGTTGGCTCCCGATGGCTCATCTGGGTCATTCGGTATTGTTGGCTTTTCACGAGGCCGTGCATTTCACGTTAAGCAAGAAGGCTTGGCTCAATGATTTCCGAGGGTTTGTGATCGGATCGAGTGTGGGCGTCCCGCTGAGCGTCTACCGCCACCTCCACAAGTACCACCATTCCAACTTGTCGAGCCCGCAGGATGCGGAATTGTGGCCTTACAATGATCCGAGTCAGCCGAGGTGGTTCCGTCGGTTGTCCGCTGCCGTGGAACTCACCCTCGGATTCTTCTACACACCGGTTATCTTTCTGCGAGGGGTCTTGATTGACAAGAAGATGAGTCCTGCGTTGCGAAGGCGGATCGCCATTGAATACGTGCTGGTCATCGCCGTGTGGGTCGTTCTGTTGTCACTGGTCCATATGGGTGGCTGGTGGATTCAATTTCTTGTGGGCTATTTGATTCCGTCGATGCTGGCGGCCAACCTTCAAACGATGCGGAAGTTTACCGAACACATGGGGTTGGTGGGCAAGACTCCGTTGACCTTAACCCGCAGCGTTGTCGACCGAACTTGGACGGGGCGGTGGATTGCCGCCAGTATGCTCAATGTGTGCTACCACGGAACTCACCATCGCTATGGAAAGCTGGCTTACTACGATCTTCCTGAGGCAACCAACAAAGCTTACCGAACCGAAGCTCAGCCGATTCCCCTTTATACGAGTTACTGGTCAGCTTTTTGGGCGATGGTTCCCACCTTGGCCGACCCCAAGTGCGGTGCCAACTGGTTACGGGAGACCCCAAATCCAGCTAGTCCGAGACCAGAGCCCGCCAAACCCCGTTAGGGTCCCATCTTAGGGCCAGCCCGTGCTCACCACCCCTGATGGTCCGTTTCCTTCTGATTGGGCAGTGGGGTTCTCGTTGAATCGGGGAATCAGGTCGACATGACTGCCACAACCAGAGGAACCAAGACACCAGAGCGTTCACGATCGATGAGGCGTTCACTACTTTTTGAGCGTTCACCACTTTTTGAGCGTTCACCACTTTTTGAGCGTTCACCATTTTGGGAGCGTTTACGGCTGTTGGTAAACTCCGGAGGGTTCCGGGAACCAGCCTCGCCGCAACGCCTTGCGGACTGAACTCTGTCGGTTGGTCCCAAGCTGAGGCGAGCTTCAAGCGACGGACAACCAGGCCAAGCCCGGCAAGGCTCATGTGATGGGCTCCTGCCGGGCTTGTTCTTTTTTTTGGGAATTCGCTTTTGGTGTTGCAAGTTCTGCATCGAGTTGGGCCTACCTCCGAGCTTTCCCATTTGCGTGGTTTCTCCGGAGCTGACGATCACGGTCCGGTAGGCGGTTCGGGACAATTTCTCCTTTTGGCGGAGGTTCGCATCGCAGCGGTTTCTCTGCCATTGGGCCAATCTTCCTGGACGGTCCTGCTTTGCTGGACTGCTGGAATTGCTCAGACTCCGGCATGGGGACAGTTATCAGGGGAGGATTGGCTCCGAGGGTCGATCCTTGGGAGGGTTCTTGGCAATCTGTCCGAGTTTTGGCGGAAAGTTCTCAAATGACTGGTCGATAGATAACCACAGTGCGGTGTGTTCTGCTGCGCCGGCCGGTCGTATGAGTTAAGCACCGGCCAGTCGCTTCAGCTTTGCTGACCAAGCGGTGGCAGATCTTTAGGGGCTATCAACCAAAACGACCTGGGGACGGAGAGTTCAGTCGGTCGAACAATCGACCTTGACTGGCTGAGGAAACAACAGCCAAGCTACGCTGACGTGCTTCTCTTGCTCTAGCCAGAGCAAGCTCGCGCCCCCGACAGAAGGGACCCCGCTGGGCGGCCAGGGATGGATTTGCCGGTCCTGGGGTGATCCCAACGTTCACCTGCCATTTGACGGGCAGGAAACTTCACAGAGTACATCGGTGACCGGAGTCCTTTGCGGACCCCAGGAGCCCAACCGAGTTGAGCGGACGGCCGATCCTCTCGGTCAACGGAGTGCCAGTCCTTCGGGAAGGAGATCGGGGTGAGAACCACTTTCATGCTTCTGGCGAGTTATTGTGCCATCGCCTGGGCGGTCCCGCCAACGCCGTCTTTTGGTCAGGACCGCCAGGCAGGGTGGTGGACCACCACAGACGCTGGCTTGCAACCGGCTCTGCCAACTGCCCAACAATCCTCAAGCTCGGGCCGGCCTGCTTCTCCAATGCCGGCTGATCAACATCCGCAGCATCTGTCTGCGGGTGGCCGAGTGATCTATGACAGCAATGTCCGGCCGGTGGCCAACACCGAGTCTGCGGCCAACCGCCAAGAGAGTGACAGGCTGTTGGTCGACGCTCGTCTGGCTTTGGCCAAGGGAGACCTGCGACGCGCCGAACAGCTCGTCGGTCACGCGCGAGTGCTCAACTTCCGCTACGGCCAGCAGGAAGACAATCCCACGCGTGTCCAGGAGTTGATCAGGCAGGTTGACAATCTCCAGAAATCCGGGGCCAACCCCAATTCCATCAGCCACAACCTGCAGCAGTTCGATCTGCTCATCACTCAGGCAGAGGCCCTGCTGTGGTGGAACCAACTGGACGCTGCAGAAAGATTGGCCAGCAAAGCCAATCAGCTCAAGGCAAGCGTCCGACCCCATGACCCCCGGCCCGGCGACCTGCTCAATCAAATTACCGCCACCCGACGCAGCAACGCCGAACAAGCAGGCCTGTGGGCTCCCAAACCACCCCCCCAGCCCACACGCCCGACCGGAGCCTTGGTCGCCACCAACGTCCCGACTGCCAACAACAACCCCAGCGGCGGGCCAACCGGTTCGGCAGATCCCGGCCCAGCAGCCAACTTGCCCATCGGCGGTCCTGGGCAACCCCTGCAGCAATTTCCTTCAGCAGAACAGGTTCAAGCAGGACAGGTTCAAGCAGGACAATTCGCAGGAGGCGGTCAGGTTCCGGCGACAGGTCAGCTTCGGCCGAGTGGAGATATTCAGCGGACCGGGGGGATTCCACCTGCTGAGGTCGGCTTAGCCGGAACGACTGGAAGGATGGTCGTTCCGACCTCGGCGGTTGGGTCGTTAACGGAGTCTTCGCCGATTCGATCGGCTCGACCTCGTACCGAGGCTGGCATCAACCAGCGATCTTTGTCCGGGCAGCCACCGGTGAGCTTAGCGGGTCCGTCCGGCCCTGTCACTGCGGATCCAGCCGGCGAGGCACGTCGCTTGGTGACCGCTGCGGAGAATGCGCTTCGCCAAGGAAACCCTGAGGAATCACTGCGGCTATATACCCAAGCTTATCGCTACCGAGACCACCTGGATCCACAGACCCTCAGCCGTGTCCAAGAGAAACTGCAGTTGCTGCCGCAGTCGGTCCAACGGAGTCGCCAGACCGCCGGAGGGCCGGTTCAGCCGGCGGGCTTACGGACCGATGGTCTGCAGCCGGTTCCCTCGACCCTTCTGGATCAGGCCGTCAGCGAGCAATTGATGGCCACCAAACGATTGGCCGGGGAGGTCGCTCGCAACCAGATGCGAGCTCAGAAGATGAAAGAAGAAGACCCCAAGGGGGCTCTGCAGCTGTTGCAGCAGACACGCCAGCGGATTGAAGAGTCCAAACTGCCGGACCGGCAGAAGGGCACGTTGCTCTCGTGGGTTGATCGTGACATCAACGATGTCCAAGAGTGGCTCAGCGCCAACCGGGCCAACATCGAGCTTGAAGAACGTAATGAACGGGTGCGGGAGAGTATCGACAGGGAACGCGAGTACAAGATCGAGGTTCAGCAAGAGCTTGCGCGGCTGGTGGAACAGTACAACGAACTGATGGACCAGTACCGTTACAAAGAGGCTCAGTTAATCGCTCGGCGTGCTCAGATGATCGCCCCTGAGGAGCCAGTGGCTCAGAACATGGTGGAGATCAGCCGCATTGCCTCCAATTTGCACCGGCATATGTCCGCCCAGCAGCGGCAGGCCGATGGCTTTGCTCACCAGATGCTCAGCGTGCGAGAATCTGCTGAACCACCGCTGGAAGATTTTTCCTTCGGAACGGATGCTACCAGCTGGAAGGAGCTCACCGCACGGCGTGGAGCCATGGCGCGGCGTCGGCAGCGTCTGAGCGAGTCCGAGCTGGAGATTCAGGATAAGCTGCTGACGAAGGTGTTGCTGAAGTTCAGCAACGCTCCACTGGCTCAGGTGCTGGATCAGCTCGGCAAGCTGGCAGGGATCAACATCCACTTGGATCCCCAGGGACTTCGCCAAGAGGGCATCAGCAGTACAACCCCGGTGACGATCAACCTCCAGCAGGAGATCTCCCTGCGAAGTGCGTTGAATCTGATCCTGGAGGACAAGAATCTGACTTATATCATCAAAGATGAAGTCCTCAAGGTCACCAGTTACCATCTCCGCGACGGTGAGGTTTACACCGAGGTTTACGATGTTGGCGACTTGGTCATTCCCATCCCGAACTTTGTCCCCAGCGGGCAGATCGGACTGGCCTCGGCGATCAATGATGCCCTGGCGGCCACTCGCGGAGCAAGCCTGCCAGCCGGCATCGACCCCCGGGCGGTGCATGACGGATTGTTGCAGGCCCAGAAAGGCTTCGGAGCAGCCGTGGCCGCTCGTGGGGACGGAGTTGAGGATGCCCTTGCTCAGCCGCTGGGCGGACTCAATCCAGGCGGGGGTTTCAGCAGCTCGGGTGGTTCCGGCTTGCAAGGCATCGGAATGGGGACAGCCCCCAACGGAGGCAGCGGGGCCCAGCCGGACTTCGACAGCTTGATCGAGCTGATCACCTCAACGATCAAACCTAATAGCTGGGCGGAACTGGGTGGTCCCGGTTCGATCCGCCCCTATGAGGCCAACTTGACCCTGATTGTCAGCCAGACCGAACAGATCCACGAGCAAATTGCTGACCTGTTAGGACAGTTGCGTCGGCTGCAAGACCTCCAGGTGACTCTCGAGGTCCGCTTTATCACCCTCAGCGAAGAGTTCTTCGAGCGTATCGGCGTGGACTTCGACTTCGAAATCGACGACGACATCGACGGAAACGCCGCCCAATTCGGTCAGGCTGACCCCTCCTTCGTTCAGCTGTTTGATGGCTCTGGTGCCAACCCCGGCCGGGACTTCAGTGACCGCGACGACATCGGCGATACCCTCACAGTCGGTCTGACAGCTCCAGGGGTGTTCGCCGCCGACTTGGATATCCCCGTCAACCAGGGATCCTTCGGGATGGCGGTGCCTCAGTTTGGTGGCTTTACTCCCGGGGCTGGGGCGACCTTTGGCTTTGCCATTCTTTCGGATATCGAAGCCTTCTTCTTCATCGAGGCGAGTGAAGGCGATACCCGAGCCAACGTGTTGCAGGCCCCCAAGGTCACCCTGTTCAACGGCCAGGTCGCCTTTGTCGCCGACACCATCCAGACACCGTTTGTCATCAGCGTGGTTCCTGTGGTCGGAGACTTCGCCGCTGCCTATCAGCCGGTCATTGTGGTCCTCAGTGAAGGAACTTTCTTGACCGTTCAGGCGGTCGTCTCCAAAGACAGACGGTTTGTCAGACTCACGCTGGTACCGTTCTTTAGCGAAATACGGGGAGTAGATACCTTCACCTTCGACGGCCGGGAGACGTCAGTACGACGATCCTCAGAAGACCAGGACTCCGACAGCAGCTCCGAACAAGAGGAGGAGCAGCTGACACGTTCTGGCACCACCGTCCAGCTGCCCACCTTCGCCTTTGTGACGGTCACGACCACCGTCAGCGTTCCAGACGGGGGAACGGTGCTGCTTGGAGGAATTAAACGTCTCAGTGAGGGACGAAATGAGTTCGGCGTTCCGATTCTTTCGAAGATCCCCTACGTCAACCGGCTGTTCCGCAACGTGGGTATCGGCCGCGAATCCTCCAGTTTGATGCTGATGGTCACACCGCGAATCATCATCCAAGAAGAAGAGGAGGAAAGGCTCATCGGAACCGGTGGACAGTGATCTCCTATCGGATGCCTTGTTCGACAAGCCTGCGAACTCGCTGAATCCACCGACCCGCTGAGCTGACCCGCTCCGCGTTTTCCCACTGAGCCCAGCAAACTCACTGGCCACTCGTCTCACTGGCCACTCGTCTCACTGGCCACTCGTCTCACTGGCCAGCAGAGCCAAACAGCTGGAGACCAGTCCCAGGACCAGAGCCGGCCCAAGGCCCCCACGATGGGGATAGGGCCGGCTTCTTTTGGTGCCAGGCCTCCACAGAACTCCCTCCCAAGCCGTTGCCGACGGAGGTTGACCGGAAGTGGAGCCAAAGCCGCGGGGGACGCCGTTTAGACCTGAGGCAAGGTCCGCTAAACTAGACGGGATTGGTGCACCACTGTGATCCTATCTGCCTTGGGCGGAGCCTGTGCTGATGGAACTGTTCTCCATTGCCTGCGAAACCTGTAACAGCCGGCTGAAAGTCCGCAGCCTGGCGGCCATTGGCCAAATCCTCAGCTGCCCCAAATGCGGCAGTATGGTCCAGGTCACCCCGCCAGATGGCTGGACCCACAAAGCAGCTGAAGTTTCTCGCCCAGCCGACTCCCCCGCCAGGCAGAAACCTGCGACTGCCCCGACTCAAGCTGATGCCCGCCCGAGCAATTCCCGCCCGAGCAATTCCCGCCCGAGTGACGCTCATCAGAACGAAGCTTGCCAGATTGAACCTTGCCCGGGCGATTCAAACGAGAATCATGCCCGCCCAAGGCAACCCAGCTCAGCCGACTCCGCGGTCACGAGCCAGTCTCTGGCCAACGAAGCTCTGGCCAACGAAGCTCTGGCCAACGAAGCTGAGGGATCCTCTGCTGGATCTGGGGCACCTGGCCAGGTCAGCTCCGCAGGTAATCAACCAGCCGATTCGGCAGCCTCCGGGCCGCAACTGCATCCCCCCCAGAGTCTCCAGGCCGCGCCGGTTGACCCTCTTCGCTGGCAGCGGTGGCTGATTTTCTCGGTGGCCTCTCTGGTGGGGCTCTTTGTCCTGGTGGTCTTTTGGTGGATCACGCGTCCGAGCGACGATTCGTCCAACCGTGTTGCGGACGCCCCCGGGGACACTCAGCCAATAACTGAGAACAACTCTGAGCCACCTTCCCGAGAACCTCCTGCCCAGTCATCCCCCCACAAGCCAGAGACCGCCTCGCCCGACTCGGGCGTCGGATCACCTTCTCCGGCACAGCCAACCGATGCTGTCCAAGCTTCTGATTCGGCAGCAAACTTACCCGGACTGGATCCTTTGAGGGGACAGGTCCCGGCTGTCCCGCAGCAGGCTCAACCGAATGATCCGCAGCCGGAGCCTCGCGGTGTCTCCCAGGACCCAACAGCTGAGATCCCTGAAAAGAAACCAAGCCAAAGCCCCCCCGGCGAGCCCTCAAACCGTGCGGACGAAAGTCCTGAGGTGGCCAGTCGAGGAGGAGACGACGGAGTAGGGGTGAATACGCCTCTGCCGATTGCGGGAGCGAGTGAGCAGCCGGAAGCCCGCCCGCTAGTTGCTGGGGTCCCGCTTGCTCAGATCGATGTTGAAGCTCGTTTGGAGGACCCCGTTGCGAGCTTACGTTTCGACAAAAGTCCGCTCTCGGCGGTGGTGGAGTTTTTCTCTTTGCTTAGTACAGTTCCGATGAGCCTGGACGCGGAGGGACTGGCCGAATCTGGGTCCAACCCCAACGACCCGGTGAGTTTGCGGTTGTCCAACACAACTGTGGGTGAAGCGGTGCGGGCGGTCGCCGAGCAACAGGGGTTGGTCGTTGTTGTGGAGGATCAGCATGTCTTGCTGACGACCTCTCAGCGACTCCATGGACTGATCCGACGTCGGAGTTTCCCAGCAGGGGATCTTCTGATGGCGACCCCCCCGGAAGGACTGTCGCCTGCGGAACAGTTGGAACGCTTCATTGGGCGTGTCGTTGCGCCGAACTCTTGGGAAGATGCTTCGTCCAAGCGTTCGGCCCCACCAGGACCCTCCGCAGAAGTCGGAGCCGTGTCGGTCACAGCAGGAGGGGCCCTTCAGCTTCGCCATCATATTTCGGTGTTGAAGGATGTGGAGGAGTTGCTGGCGAAACTTCGGCTGGCCCGAAGGATGACGCCACCGGCCACTCTGCGGAACGGGTACCAATTGGCAACACGCAGCAGTTTGGCCTCCGAACTGTTGCTGACCCCTGTCACGGCGAACTTTCGAAATGAGCCCCTTTCCAAAATCCTTGACTACTTAGAACGCAAATCCGGCCTGACCCTGTTAGTCAATGCTCAATCCTTGGCAACTCTGGGGATGACTCCGGAAACGCCCTTCACCCTGAGTGCGAAAGAAGCCGAGCCTTTGGAGATCGCGTTGACCCGGCTGTTGAGACCCTACCAGCTCACCTTCCGGATCATTGACGGCCAGACCGCCGAGGTGACCTCGGAGGCCGCCAGTCAGAACCACCGGGAACTGGAGGCTTACAACCTTCGAGGCATCGTTCCGGAGAAGGCCACAGCCGATGAGCTGCTCTCCAAACTGGTCGCCCAGATCACCCCACAAGACTGGAAAGCTGGCCGAGCAGGAGCTGCCATCGACCCCCAAAGTACGTGGCTTTTTCTCTGGCACAACCAGAGTAGCCAGCAACGAGTCCAAGCCTGGTTGGACACCTTTCGCGCCCCTGACGAACAGAAAGGTGAGCCGGAGAATCCGCAAGACCCCGCTGCCGACGGGACTCCCTAAGACACCACCCCAACCTCCCCCCAAAGACCCCTTCTCCCGATCGCAAACCCAGAAGGGCGGCCAAAGAACAAAGCGAGTACCCGGCTGAGACCCCTGCTGGCACCTTTCTTCGGGGGATTGCCGCAGGTGTCCGCTTTGACCCCCCACTAAGATGGGCACCCGGGGGAGTGAGGAAGCCGAACCTGATCATCGGGTGCGAGATCCTTGGCACTTCCCAACTGGCCGACCACCTCAGGGACAGTTGTGTGCCAGCCCCCGACCTCGAGACAAGCCCTCATGAGCTTGCCACCAACTGATCTAACCGGCTCGATCTGTGGGGCCTTGCCGAATCCCCTCCCGCCTGGTTAATTTTGAACATACAGTGAAGTTGACTATGAGGACTCTCAGTGTAGGCACACGAGTCCCACGATGCGGGTTTTCTCCACTGCAGGGAGTTCGCCAACAACTTGAAGGCCGGAGTGTTGGGCAAGGCTGTTGACAGAGGGGTTGAGCGTTTCTGCGGCAGCCCGGTGACCGTGCGATTCAGGGGTTTGTCAAGTTGGTGGAGCAAGACCTGAACTTCACGGCAGTCAATCCCGAGCAGCCCCATCACCGGATCAACTTCCGTTGGTGGCTGCTCAGCCGAATTCGGGCAGGTGAGGCCGCTGCCGTGCCCGTGCATGCTGAAAGCGATTGTGCTTTCGGTGGTGGGAAAGCCGCGTAGCCGTCTCATCCGCGGTTACGTGGTCAGGGCCGCCGGGAGCTGCCACTCCCGGCGGCTCGCTAAAGATAGAGTTCTTGTCTGGGGAAAACAAGAGGCTGCTCCGGCATCCTGGACGGCCAGCTGCCGTGAAAACCTGCCTCAGGTTGGAAGACGGGCGAGTTTGGTCGAAGACGGTGCGGGTCGGCCACGAGCAAGCACGACAGTTGGCTTGTCGAATGCAGGGGCCAATTGACAACACGTTCGCAGCGGCGCTACAGTGATTGTGTCTATGCGTGTGCCGGAGCTAACGTGGTCTGGCCTTACCCGCATGCTGGAACCCGAGGAGCTGAGGGAGATCGTCCTCAGCGTCGTGATTCCTGCCAGCTATTCCCAGCAGTCACATTTCCTCGGCGGAAGGCACACTAGCTGAAAGGAGGTGTCGACGAGATGTGTTTTCTCTGTGATCTGAGGTGGCTCGCTTCGTGAGCAACCGACGGGTTGCTTGTGTATCCCCCCGCTCAATTGGCTATCGCTGAGAATTCCTGCGAATTGCCCAACAAGCCCGGGGTACCACGAAGGCTGCCCGAAGCGTCACATCAACGGAACGTTAAAGCTGGGGTCGGTCGGAGTCGTCTCTGATCGGCCCCAATTTCTATTGGTCACTTTTGGGGTCCACCGGCGTGGTTTGGGGAAGAGGGCCTTGCCGGGCGAGTTGGGCTTTCTGGGGGGTACGTTGAGGTTGGAGGGCGTAGCAGGTCTTCCATAGCCAGGACAACTCCGTCCTCTTCCAGTTGGTCAGGTTCCAAGGGGAAGTAAGCGCTGAGGTCGTCGACGACGCGGAGTCGGCCACGGCTGGCCAGGACCAACTGGGCCACCAAGTTCCGATCCTGGTACTTCAGCACGGCAAAGGCGTCCTCGAGATGGATCGAGGAGATTCCCCATTGGTGTGCCCAGATCCTCAGCCGGGCTAGCCGCACCAGCCGAGCGACGACCTCAGGAGGACGTCCAAAGCGATCGGCCATCTCGTCCAAGAGGCCTTGCAGATCTTCTTGCTGAGTGACACGAGAGAGCCGACGGTAGAGATCGATCTTCATCCGCATGTCCGAGACATAGGTCTTTGGCAGATAGGCTTCGCCGGGAAGATCGATATTGACCTCCACCCGTTCTCGCGGGGGCAGATCCTGCAGGCGACGGACGGTCTTTTCCAACAGCTGGGTATAAAGCTCATAGCCGACCGCGGCGATGTGGCCGCTCTGCTCGGTGCCCAGGATGTTGCCTGCCCCACGGATCTCCAAATCACGCATGGCAATGCTGAAGCCGGCACCGATGCTGGTGAACTCCTCGATCGCCTTCAGCCGCCGAGCTGCGTCTCCGGTTAACGGACGCTTGGGATCGACAAGCATGTAACAGTAAGCTCGGTGTTTGTAGCGGCCGACACGTCCACGCAACTGATGCAATTCGGCCAGCCCATAGCGATCAGCGTCGTCGATAAACATCGTGTTGGCCCGTGGAATATCTAGTCCGCTTTCCACGATGGTGGTGGCCAAGAGGATGTCGGTGCGATGTTCGACAAAATCCAGCATCACCCGACTGAGCTGGTCCTCGGCCATTTGACCATGACCGAGCCCGATGCGGGCTTCCGGGACGAGCTTGCGGAGTTGATCGGCGACCCGATTGAGAGAATGAATTCGGTTGTGAACAAAGAAAATCTGGCCTCCACGGCCCAATTCCCGACGGATCGCATATTCGATCAGCTCAGGGCTCCAAGTAGTCACGCGAGTCTCGACAGCCAAACGATTCGCCGGAGGGGTTTCTAGGCTGGAGATATCACGAACGCCCAGCAGGGAGAGGTGGAGGGTCCGAGGGATCGGTGTGGCGGTGAGTGCGACCACATCGACCATTCTGCGGATGATCTTCAGGGTCTCCTTGGCCTCCACTCCAAAACGCTGCTCTTCGTCGATGACAAGCAAACCAAGATTGGCAAAGTGGACATCCGGTTGGATCAGGCGATGAGTGCCGATGACGATATCCAAGGATCCCGTCGACAGACGGCTCAACAGTTCTTTTTGCTCGCTTTTGCTGCGAAACCGACTGAGGCAGCCGATTTGAAAGGGGAATCCCCGCATTCGCTCCGAGAAGGTGCGAAAGTGCTGCTCGGCCAACACGGTGGTGGGCACCAGCACGGCCACCTGGTATCCGTGATCGACGGCCTTGAAGGCTGCACGCATAGCCAGCTCGGTTTTCCCAAAGCCGACCTCCCCACAGATCAAACGGTCCATGGGGCGGACGCTTTGCATGTCTCCCTTGATCGCAGCGATTGCAGTGGCTTGGTCAGGCGTCTCCTGATAGGGAAAAGCCAGCTCGAATTGCTGCTGCCACTCGCTATCTGGACCGAAGGCGATTCCCTGCAGCGACTGACGCTCCGCTTGCAGGGAAAGCATTTCACTGGCGAGGTCTTCGACGGCCTGTTGGGCCTGCTCCTTGCGGCGGCTCCACATACGGCCGCCGACCTTGGACAGCTTGGGTGCCTGCTTACGGCCGCCGACATACTTTTGGACCAAGTCGATCTTGGCAGTGGGGACATAAAGCCGGGTCCCGCCGGCAAACTCGATCTCCAGATGTTCCTCACGATGGTGGCCACGTTGCAACATCGTCAAGCCACAGTATTGGCCGATTCCGTGGGTCACATGAACAACATAATCTCCTTCCTTCAGTTCCAAAAAGCTGTCGATGGTGCGGCCCATCTGCCGCCGGCCACGTGGCTGCGGGGCCTCGCGTCGTCCCAACAGCTCGCTGCCACTGAGAACGACCGCGGGGGGTTCTCGCAGTCGAAACCCGCAGCGGAGTCGCCCTTGAGCCAACTCGAGATGATCACGCTTTACCAGCGATCCCAGCTCTCCCTCGATCCGTTGAACCTCCGTCTGCGTGGCACAGACGATCCAGGCAACCTGACGAGGATCCGTCCCCAGCTGATCCTCCAGAATTGACCCCAATTGAGCTGATCCTCCTTGGTACCGCTCCACCGATTCGGTGGCCAAAGTCGCTGTCCTCTCCACAGCGGCACCGGGCAATTGAGAGATCGTGGCGGTAGGGCGTTTGAGCAACCGCTCCAGGGTGCTCTGGACGGTGAGCAGTCCTCGGCGTCGTTTGAGTTTGCCAATCCATCGTCGCCCCTGGTCGTCAAGTTCCACCGGGTCAATCAGCACCACCCAGGTATCCTCGGGGAGGTGATCCACCAGCGAACTACCGCAGGTGAACCCTTCCGGCAGGATCGTCAAATCGAATTGATCCAACGAGGCCAGACTTCGCTGTGTGCCCACGTCGAAGTGGCGAATAGACTCGATTGTGTCGCCAAAGAGCTCGATCCGAACAGGTTCTCGGTAATCAGGAGGAAAAAGATCGAGAATCCCTCCGCGTTGCGAGAACTCCCCGGGCAGCTCAACCGCTGGCATGCCCCGCAGTCCATGCTCAACAAGCCACTCAAGTAATTCCTGAGGGTTGATGGTATCCCCAACACGTAGCAACAAAGTGGCTTGCTTTAAAGCTTGGGCATCCGGAACTGGCTGCATCAGCGTTTGGATGCTCGCGGCAATCAGCGGCCTGTTGTGGTGGTGTTGCTCGCTTTGCCGGTCTTTTGGGCTGAAGGTCCTCTGCCCATGCCGGGCGAAGCATCGTGACACTTCTTTGACGACTGCCAGCCGCTCGGCAAAAGTTGGGTCCAAGGCCTCGGTTTTCTCAGGAGGAACGTCCCAGCCGGGTAGTGTCCAAACAGGGCGATCGGCGAACATCGCCAGCTCGTCACCCAGTTCCCGCAGGTCGTCGAAGTGAGGAGAAACCACCAAGACTGCACTTGGGGCCAAGCGGTCGAGTGCCGCTGCGACCAGCGTGCAAGCGGACCCCCAAACGCCATCCAGCCCAGAGCCAGAGCCGCTGGACAAGGCCGCGGCCGCCGCTTGCACTGCCGAGGAGGCAGCGACTTGATCGGTGAGTCGCTGCAGTGAGGCAAGCCGCTGGTGCCCTTCGCCAGCAAGGCTCCCGCTTACGCTAACCAGCTTGTCATGATCTGTCGGCTTGCGGGCTTCAGAAGAATTTTTCTTCAAGGGACTCAGTGAATCTTCAGCAACCATGCGGGAGGATTCCAGCTTGCAAGGCCCGACACGCAGAGCGCATAGACTTCGGTCCCACGGAGTTTTCTCCGAGGGATCTGCCGGACGAGATGAGCAAAGACCGCGTTGCTCGGGACGTTCTGCTCAAGGCAGAAGACGAGCTGCTCCAAACGATACTGCAACGGAGATATTGTTACGAGGCGAGTCCTGGTGACAACGGTCTGACTTATCAACGCCCCTGACTCTTTCAGGTCCTTGCTCTCAACGGTCGCCGCGATCCGAATGATCGCCGCTTGGTAGATTCCCTGGCCGAAGTGCTCCCGTGAACCTGATTCCTGTGAACCTGGACTGGCAGGCGGAGTCCCAGTCTTGGGGAGCCCTTGCCGAGTGTCGCGGGGGACACTTTTAAGAAAGGGGCGCTTTTATCAAAGTGGCCTCTGGCACAGCGGGTCAGCGTGGCTGCTCGCGAGCGAGGTCAAGTTGGCCCAAGAGTCTTTCCGAAATGTCCGCGGAGTCCAAGGGATGACCGTCAGCCAGGGACTTGTGAGCTGGATTGTGGGGGAGTATCGGTTGCCTGAGACCGGAATTCATGGTCTGGCTCACTGGGCTCGAGTTCTTGAGACCGGCCGCGAGTTGGCCGACCACACCGGGGCTCGCCGCGACGTGGTGGAGCTGTTTGCGGTCCTTCATGATGCCTGTCGTCTCAACGAGAACCACGACCCCCTGCATGACGCCCGATCTACAGAACTGGCCGGCAAACTTCGCGACACCTTCTTCACCATCGACGAAGGGATGCAGTGGCTTGAGGAGGCCTGTCGGGATCACACTGCGGGCCGAACCGAGGGAAACGTCACCGTCATGACCTGTTGGCATGCCGACCGGCTTGATCTGGGCCGCTGCGGGATCGTGCCGCAGACCCATCGATTATGCACCTCGGCGGGTCGCGCGACATCGATCCGCCAGTGGGCTCATCAACGTGCTCAAAGACAGCTGATCCCCCAACTGATTCGCCAAGAATGGGGACTGAATCGCTGGTGGCTGCCGACCGCTTCGTCCACATCGCCCTCAGGTCGGTGATCCCAGTGAGCACGATCACGATCAACAGATACGGCTCGGCGTTGTGGCAGTGTACCCCAACTCGCCATTGGACGACCAATACCCTGACCGGCCTCCCCGTGAGTCCCGCCTTCTGTCTTTTCCCCTTATGATCTGCCAGGGCAAATTTCACCTCAGAGCGTGGCAAGCGAATCTCAGCGACGACGCGGACTCTGGTTGAGCCGTAGCAGAAGTGGAAACCAGCGGAACCGAGTTTGCACGGCGCGGCCCACCTTGGATTGGCTACCACCTGAGGCCAGTTTGTGCGTTGGCCGAGACCGACAAGCTCGCTGGACCGAGGCCCCACAGCATGGCCAAGGTGCTCTTGGGAAAGAAAGCTTTGGCTGCTGGGCGATCTGGAAAAATTGCAACGCCCTCACATTCCGCCGCAAATTGTTGTGGGAACCTCATGTTGGTGATGGGGTCACGATTCCCGAGCTCCCGCCCTGCAGGGTATACTCAACCCGCCAAGCCTAAGCGTCTTACCGGCAGAGAAACTGGCTGTTCTCCGAACTCTCGGCTCCGGCAGCCTTGGCTCCCAAAAAGTCAGCTCTGTATCGACAGGTCGAAGAAGCCTCGGCCAGGCTCGCCGGTGGCAAAAACCAGACCGGCGACCAAGCCGGCGAATCCAGAGTGTGCTAAGCACGCCTGGGCTGAGCAAGTGTGGGCAAGAGGCCACCGATCCACTCAACCGCCAAGTCGGCGTAGGGTGTTCGGACTCATTTTCGGTCCACAATACACGTCCTTGGCCACGGGATGGGAGAGCTTTCGCTGGGAAAAAGCTTGGGCCCGAAAAGCTTGGGCGCCGAAAAGCTGGGGCCCGAAAAGCTGGGCGCCGAAAAGCTTGGGCTGGGAGTTGAGCGGACTTGAGGCGGAATCTCAGGCAGTTGGCCTGCGTTGGCCGACAAGGCTTTTTCGTTTTTGTGAATGGGCCGATTCGATTGATTCCTCCGAGTTCGTCTGAGACGTGATGGCACGGTTGCCTCCCGAGTAGCTCCACAGCGGAGTGTTTCTGAGGAGCTGTTGGCTGCGGACTCACCGTTGGATAGGACCGAAACTTGGCTGGAAGCCAACGGTTCCAAGGGTTTGATGGGTGCCAGGGAGGCTCAGCGAGGATGCGGTCTTCCAGTGCCAGAAGAGAAAAGCGCCCACGGACAGATCATAGCTTGACAATCAACCAGGCGGGAACCTGCCACCCTTGTCCCGCACTGTGAGGGACTTCCCTGATGAACATCGATGCCAACGCTCACAATAACGGAGATCCGGCGGTTCCCTCGGGCCCTTGGGGGTCGGGACTGGGCGGCCCCCAGTATCGAGGTCCTGGCACTGAGAATCCTGCGGAGTCTCTGGCCGGTGTCCGTCCGATTGGGATCGACTTGGGCACGACCTACTCGGCGATGGCTTGGGTGGATGACGCAGGCCAGAGTGTGATTGTTCCCAACGTAGAAGGGGGACTCCTGACTCCCAGCGTGGTTTACTTCGATGACCACGAGGTGTTGGTGGGCAAGGAAGCCAAAAAGGTCGGCATGTATGACGCAAGTCGCTATGCAGACTGTGCCAAGCGAGATATGGGAAGGCCTTTTTACCGAAGGGAAATTGCTGGCCGCCAGCTTCCGCCGGAGGTGATTTCGGCGTTTGTGCTCAAGAAGCTTCGGGCCGATTTGGTGCCCAAAGTGGGGGAGCCGGTCCGAGCGGTGATCACGGTGCCGGCCTTCTTTGATGAACCGAGGCGGAAGGCAACCGTTGACGCGGCCAAGATGGCTGGCGTGGAGGTCTTGGACATCGTCAACGAACCGACGGCAGCGGCGTTGGCTTTTGGCGAACACTTAGGTTACCTGAGTGCCGACGGGCCCAATGCCCAGACGGGGCGGGAATCGATGAACATCCTGGTCTACGACCTGGGTGGCGGTACCTTCGATGTGACTTTGTTGGAGTTGAACCAGAACGATCTGCGGACGCTGGCCACCGACGGCGACATGCAATTGGGCGGACGCGATTGGGATGCCATCCTGGTCGATCTGGCCGCCGACCGGTTCGTCAACGAATACAAACTCGACCCACGCAGCGACATGCTCGTCTGCCAAAAAGTCTTCGGTGCCGTTGAGGAGGCGAAGCACACTCTCTCAGCACGCCAAAGCGCCGTCATCAAAATCGACATGCAAGGCCGTCACGGAGAGTATCGAATCGCTCGAGAGGAATTCGAAGATTGTACGGCCCATTTGCTGGAACGGACCGCTTACGTCACCCGTCAGGTGCTCACCGAGGCCGGCCTCTCTTGGAAAGATATCTCTCGAATTCTTCTGGTCGGTGGTTCCACTCGTATGCCCATGGTCGCTGAGATGATTCGGCAACGCACAGGGATCGAGCCTGATCGCAGTGTCAACCCAGACGAAGCCGTCGCTCGGGGGGCAGCACTGTATGCCAAGTATCTGCTGGAAAGTCATTCCGAACGTGGTCCGAATTTCCGAGTCACCAACGTCAACAGTCATAGCCTAGGGATTGAGGGCATTGATCCGGCGACCGGTCGTAAGTGCAACAACATCATCATCCCGCGAAACACGCCATTACCGGTACGCAAGACCGAGCGGTTTGCCACACGCACAACCGGGCAAGCTTCGGTTGTGGTCAAAGTTTTGGAGGGCGAAAGCCGTGTCCCCAGCGACTGCACACCGATTGGGCGAACGGTCATCCGCGATTTGCCGAAGGATCTGCCCGCCGGCACCCGCATCAGCGTCACGTATGAATATGCCTCCAACGGACGGCTGAACGTCTCAGCCAAGGTGAAAGGCACCGACCGGGAAGTCCATCTCGATCTGGAACGAGACGACAGTCTGACCAAGGATCTCGTGGAACAATGGCAAACCTTGGTTGCCGAAGGCGGCGGACTTGCCTCGTTCCGCCATCTGACCGCATCCCGAGATTCCCGACAGAAATCCCCCGGGTTCGCTGGTCGACCTGCTGGCCAAACAGCAGGTCCCGCCCAGGCCAATCCTGGTCACAGATCCCCGACCGCTGGCTCCGTTGTGGGCGCTCCCCCATCGAGCAGCGTTCCGACCAGTCCCCCGACGATGCCTGCTGCCCCTACGGGAAGTTACCCGCCACCCAGGGATCCAGCCGTTCCCAGTCCGGGACAAATCGTCGGAACCAACCCAGCCGCCCCGGTGAACCCGAGCGCGAATGTCAATCAGAACGCGAATGTCAACCAGAACGCCAGCTCGACTGACCTCGGATCGCTCAGTCGGCCCAGCGGGCCTGGTCAGGTTGCCGGCCCCTCGCAGCCTCGGTCGCCAACGTTTCCTGAGCCAGGACAGATGCCTGGCAAATTTCGTGCAGAGAACGATCCGCGTCAGGCTCCGCCTGGCGACTCCACTGGTATTCCCCACCCCCCAGCCAACCCTGGCTCGTCGTTATCCTCGGCAAGCGGATCAAGTTGGAACCAACACGATCAATCCACTGCCCCGAGGCCAACGTCTCACCAATACGGTGGCGAGTTTCCCTCGGCCAGCACTCCGGCTGCTGAAAACCCCAGTGCGGGTCATGCTACTACTGGTCAAGCGAGTGGGGGCAATCCCGCCGGTGGCCACTTTCCTGAGGGCTCTCGAACTGTGGGGCGGTCGCCTGAAGAGATCTCCGGCCCGCCCTCGGGCGTCTCTGATGATGGCTCAAGCTTTGGGTTTGCCCAGGTTTCTGCTGCCAAGGATCCCCTCGCCGCACCTGCCAACCCGCCCGGGCCGCAAGGCTGGAGCGAGTCATATTCGCCATCTGGCGGGTATCCCTCGCAGAGCCCGTCGGCGGCAAACCCTGCCGAGGCCGCTTGGGAGCCACCGTCTCACCCGTCTCCTTTCCCGAGTGATCCCTCCATTGGTTCCAGCTACGAACAACATCCTCACCAGGCTGGCGGCTCACCACGCCAATTTGAGTTGGGATGGTGGATGTTGCCAATTCTGGTGGCCCTCGTCCTCGTTGTGGTGTTGACGATCTTGCAGGTCTGGACACCGTCTCCTTAACAAAACCCGGTTGACAAAACCCGGTTGACAAAACCCGGTTGAGAAAGCCTGGTTGAAAGAATTTGCCGCAAGACGTTCCACCAGGAACCGGCTAGCGACGTTCTGTCGAGAGAAGACCGCAACCGACCCCAGGGATCGAGCAGGCCACCACCTCCATTGCTCACAGGCCGGCTTGGCTCAGGCAGATCAACCTCTCAGTTGTGGAAGGTGGCCTCGCTGTGTTCTCATCTTGCCTGTGGCACCCCCTTGCTTGAGAGCTGAGTTGAAGTTTCAATGACCAGCCTGCAGCACTGGCGGAAATTGTCGGACCTCCAGATGGCTGCCTCAGAAACCCCAGACTTAGCAAACCCATAACACCAATCGGATGTCTGATCTCACACAATTTCGAGCGGGGGAGTCCATCCGGGTCACCATCAACCAGCTTCCCTCTTCTGCCCCACGCGCCACCACTCTTCGAGAGGTTCTTTCGCAGGGAGAAGAACATCAAAATGCCATCGCCAAGAACCACGGGACCTGGAAACGACAGCAATACGTCAAAATCCATACCGGCCGCAAAGGCAAACAAGCCCACGTCTGGACTCCGAAAGTCGGTGCTCAAGCCACCCTGCGGCTGAACACACGTCTGCTGGAGAAACTCAAAAGTGTTCAGCAGTTTCTGCAAGTCCAATCTGCCTGAGCTGCTTGCCCTTTCTCAGAGAAACTCTCAGCCAGACTCAACCCATTGGCACTGGGCAACTGGCACTGGGCAACTGGCACTGGGCAACTGGCACTGGGCAACTGGCAACAACGATCTGGGGTTGCTCGGTCCGCTGCCTGCTGAACCTCAAACCAGTTTTCGACACAGGGCGATCAACGGAAGCTCGGATTGCTAGTCGTGCCCTCATTAGTCGTTGCTCCGGGACGTGTTCGAAACCTTTTGCAGGGAATCAATCGGTGTTCGGCGAGTGTTCCGCAAGTTGGAGATCTTCGTAGATCGCCTCCAGGACGGCTTGAACACGCTGTTGGTGAGCACGTTCTCCTGGCATCCCGTTAAAGGCCAACGCAATGGCTAAGTCATTGTGGGGGTCATAGAATGCTGCCGAGGATTGGTTGCCGCTATGCCCAAATGTCTTTCCGGAGGCGTGCCGGCCGTAACCGTAGGGAAGTGAGCTCTGGCCGTAGTGCTTGCTATCGAGGATCAGCCCCAATCCCCAATCGATGGTCTGTCGAAAACTCTCGTCGAACATCCTGCGGCGTTGGGGCGTGATCATCTCCTCAACACTCTGGGGGCTGAGGATCGTCGTCCCCTCGAGGGTGCCCTGTTCTCGAAACATCAAATAGAGCCGGGCGAACTGTTCAGCAGGCCCGCAGGTGGTCTCACCCGGCGAGCAATGCAAGAATCCGCTCCGGTTGGCCAGCCTGTGCAATCTCTGCCCGGCTGTATTAGTATGTCGTAGCTCGGCGAGCTGCGTCGGAATGGCCGTTGTATAGGTATCGTAGGCTTCTTCGGTCATTCCCACCCAACAATCGGTCATCCCGAGAGGCAAGAAGATCTCCTGGCGGACATAATCTGCATAAGCTCGCCCATCCAACCGACGGATCAACTCCCCTAAAATGTACCAGCTGGAGGCTGGATGATAACCGGCCTTCTGACCTGGCACCCAATTCGGCTCTAGAGAAACCTGGCAGATCTTCGCGATCATCCCGTCCCACTCCGCCTCAGGAGCGCCTGTCTGGACCTGCCGAAAACCGCCAGTGTGGGTGAGCAGATGACGGGTGGTGACGGCAGCTTTCCCGTTGTTGGCAAACTCGGGGATGGTGGCCGCGACCGGCTCGTCCAGATCAAGCCGGCCCCGCTCCCGTTGCTGCATGATCGCCACCGACGCAACCGGTTTGCCGCTTGAGAGCCAGCTCACCAGCGTTCGTTCGGCCAGGGGAACCCCAGGACGCGCTTCACCTGTGGCCGCACTGATGACCAACGGTCTTGCTGAGCTGGACTTGGGCCCAACTTGCAAGAACAGCTGGGCCCCGAAGTGTTGACCATCCTGCTGGCCCTGTTGGATCAGCCGGGAGGCAGTGGGAAGGTCGTCCGTCCAATCAAGCATGGTGATGGTTCGATCCTCGCTTCAATGCGATCGTCATTGTCGAAGGCCTTTGCCCCACAACCGGGGACCCCAGCGCACCCCTCAAGATTCGTCAGAATCCAAAAAACCCCAAACGATGACGCAAAACCGATGTTGCCCTCGGTGAGTTGCTCACCCTACATTCCCGCCGCAACAGGTCGCCAAACGTCTGAAGTGCGGTGGTCGGCGAAATCTTCAATGATTCTTGTCGGCTGATTCAAGTTGCACATCTGGTTTGGCCGACACAAGCATCACCTGTCGATCGATTATTGAGGCTCAATCCCCTCGGTTCGCCGCAGGGAAAGTGTTTGAGCCAAGCCGTTGAGAGACGATCATCCCCCGTCGGTCGGTTTGACCGCCGAGCCAGTTGTGGCCGTGCCATATGGCAACACGTCCGCGGGGCTTATCCTGGGCGACGGGCGCAGTGAATCGCACGATAAAACAATGCTTGAAGGTGGTTTGGCTGGCAACTGGCGTGAGCATCACGTTGACTGCTGCCCCTCCACCGTTTTTGCCGGCCCCGGGCACAGCGTTGGCACAGGTCCCTTCAGCCGACCCGTTTCCAGCGGGGTACCCGGCAGGCTCCTCCCAGCGGTCCGCCGGTCCATCAACCTACCCCAATTACCCGAGAGAATCTTGGTCCTCCTCGGGGAGAACAACGGCTGGGCAACTGCAAGGCGATGCGGGTTATGCCTCAGTGGGAACGCGTCAGCAGACGGGAGGTCCGGTTCCCTCGGCTCGGCCTATTCCAGAGCCTCTGCGTACGGCCAGGCGGACGGACTTTCCACCTTCGGGCGCACCTCCGCAATCTTGGGGCCATCAGGCAACCAGTTCCGAGAACCAATCGGCTTGGGGGCAGCCCCCTCAAGGATCCGCGGTTTGGTCACATCAGAGGACGCCCCCTTCGGTTGATTGGTCGCGGCAAAGCACGCCCCCGTCGGTTGGTTGGTCGCATCAAAGAACGCCACCTTCGGCGGATCGACCAGTTTCTCGATCTGAACCTTGGCCACCCGGAAGCGCGAGCGCTCCTGTCGCTTCAAGCAGGCCGTTCCCTGGCACGCAGTCGGCGGGTTCTGGCGACCAACATCGGGTCGCTTCCCGGCCGACTGATCGCTCCCGCAGGACAGTCCCGGAGGTCACCGGTCCGACCAATCCGCCGATCGCGGTTCTCGGTTCGCCCCCAGCTCAGCATGCCCAACACGGCGGTCGAGTCTCGGACTTGAGGCCCCAGCAACGGCCTTTCCCCTCCGCTTCCTCCTTCTCACAAAGTTTACCAGACGGGGCCGAGGCTCCATCCACCGGCCCCCCGCCTCTGGAACCTATAGAAGCCCCTGACAGGATCCGAGGCGATCTCCCACCACCGGTCGACGGAGATTCTGGCTCGAGGCCGGACGCTGTCGCAAGGTTCCCTCGCACCAATGCGACCCCTGCTTGGCATGGTTTCGTTCAGGCCCCCCAGCATCAGGCCCCCCAGCATCAGGCGAACGAGCATCAGGCCAACGAGCATCAGGCCAACGGGCATCAGGCTGGCGAGCATGTGACCGGCCAGCCTTCAGGGATTGGTCAGCCATCCAGTCACCCCCGTGTGGAATCGACTTCTGGTGCGTATCCGCGAACCCCCATGCACGCAAGAGATCGCTTGCAGCAAGGCTCACCTTGGGTTGGTCCCAGTCCGGTTGAGGGACCTCGCACCGATCAACTGCAAGCGGCGGGACCGCACACTCAGGCCGAGCCAGCTTGGCCGAGCACGACGCTCACCGCGCGATTGCCCAAGACCGCATCACCAGGGCGACTCGACAGCCAAGTCGAGCAGATCAAGGCAGCGGATCAACAGGCAGGGGACACATCGACTCCCCTGCAGCAGAGGAATTTCCCACATGCTGCAGTTCCCCGGAATCCCGGGTCGCTCGGCCGGTCTGAGGCCTCTCAGACAGCCGAGAACAACGGGCCATCCGGCCAACCGGAGAACGAATCGTCCCCGTCGAGCTCCCCAGCGGGGATTGTGCGGATTCCGGCCAGCTCGACGCCGGAACACGGAGTGGGCCAACAGGGGTCTTCTGCTGGAAACGCTCAGGCCGGGTTTCGGCCAGGGAGCGTCGGCACAGTCGCCCCCTGGGAGGGGCCACCGCTTGGGTCACCTCAACCTCCTTGGGGCTCCGAATCTTCTAAGCCAGCCCAAGTCACCTCCGGTCAGCAACCGAAACCAATGAGTTCGGGCCAGGGGGGGCTCGCCGCCGCCTCCAGGGGGGTGACCGGCACGCCCGCCTCCTACAGCCGTGGAACTGGTCGAGGGACCTCTCCTGGAGCGAATCAGACAACGGCCATCGAGGGGGCCGTGAGGGAATTCCCTCAAGGGAGGCAGCCGACTTGGCCAGCGTCGACTCGGAAAGAGCGGACCGCCACAAGCGGGAATTGGCCGCCATCGCGAGGTTCCCGCGGCTCGGAAAATGCGGCGACGCCCCTTTCGGCTTCGAGAGTTCCTTCATCCGGTGACGGGGAAAACTCATTGACGACCCGTCAGGACCCCTCGAAAGCACTTGACGAAGATGGGTCCCGCTTTCGGGGTGACCAGCGTGCTGGATCAGGGATGATCGCGGGGGAATCGCAATCGCTTGAACAGACCCCCAGCCGACCCTTCCCGGCTCCCAGAACTGATACCACCCGTGGACCCGCGGAACTGATCGACGCACAGATTCTCGGACGAGTGAACTCTGAGGTGATTTTGGCAGGCGAGGTCATCCCTCTGGTTGATTCCCGTCTCGAAGCCCTGGGTGATCGGATTCCGGAATTTCAGAAGGACGACGTCCGGCAGCGGCTGATCAAGCAACGTCTGCAGATGCTCATCCAGCGGAAGCTCGTTTACCTCGACGCCCAGAACACCATCCCAGAAGAGGCCTTCCCGCAAATCCGCCGACAGCTGGAGCAGGGGTTTCTGAGCTGGCAAGAGCAGGTGATGGTCAAGGCCAAATTGAGCAACCGAGCCGAATTGGAGGAGCTGCTTGCCAAGCGTGGATCCAACTTGGAGCGTCAGAAGGCCGAGTTCATCGAGTCCTCGCTGGCACAACAGTGGCTGGCCGACCAGGTTAAAATCAATCAGCACGTCAGTCGCAATGAACTTCTCACCCGTTACCGCAATCGGCGGGAGTTGGACTACACTCGCAAGGCCCGGGTCCGTTGGCAGGAGTTAATGGTACTCTTTAGCAGTTTTCCGGACGAACAGTCTGCCCAGAGGAAGATTGCTGAGATGGGAAACCAGGTCGCCGAGGGGAAGACTTTTGAGGAGGTGGCCAAGGCGGAGTCGCAAGGGCTCTCAGCGGAGCAAGGCGGTCTTCGCGAATGGACCACCCGAGAAAGTCTTGTCAGTGGGGAGTTACGTGAGGCGCTTTTCCAATTGCCCACCGGTCAGTTGAGCTCGGTGGTTCGTTCAAGTATCGGGCTGCACATCGTCAAGGTGTTGGAGCGTGAGGAGGCAGGCTACGTGCCGTTCCGAGACGCTCAGAAGGAAATTCGCGAAGAGATCTTAGAGGAACGGAAAGAGACGGCCAAAGAAGACTATCTCCTCAACTTGAGCAAATCCGCGAGGATCTGGACGGTCTTCGACGGTCCGTATTCCGATGGCCTCTCCCGCAGAGCGTCCGAAGAAGATCGAGAAGCCTCCGCCGGGAACTCGCAACTGCTCAACTCCGCCCAAGTGGTCCGTTGAGTGACTGACCCACCAAAGCGGTCGGTGCGACGATGCCGGCCAGCACCATCACTGGCCAGCACGATCACTGGCCAGCACGATCGCCGGCCAGCACGATCGCCGGCCAGCACGATCGCCGGCCAGACCAATCGCTGGGTACACTCTACCCGGCTAGACTCGTCCCCGGGTACACTCGTCCTAGGGCACACTCATCACCGGGCAGGTCTCAGCTTGCCCGCACTCACTCGAGACTCCGCCTCAGCTGAGGGCTCAGAAGCCACGATGTCCCTCGGGAGGGCTCGCCTTGATCCTCTACCCCACCACAAGTGTTATACACTGCCAGTCCTCTGAGGCTCTGGGCGGGTTGAGCGGCAGAGAAGTCAGTGGGCAGTTCGCTGATCCTGCGCAGGCTAATGTCGCGGGGTCAGCCCGCTGGTGACCAGAAGCCCAGTCCAACCGAAGGGTTATCTGCCTTTGTGGTCCGTCAAGGAAGATTTGCCGGATGGGATAGCAGATTCCTCGTGTGGGAAATGCGTCATGCCATCCGACAAAGCTACCTTGACAATCTACAAGGTCACTCACCCACTGAGCAGGCAACTGACTGACGTCGGCATTTCGCCGAGGACGTTGCTTGACTCGACCACAGTTCCCTGCCCCTTTTGCCCCACGCTCACACTTCTGGACGAGTGTTTCTCCGAGGGTCTGGTCTGAGGGGCGTCAGCTGCTATTCTTTGGAGATTCACCGTTGGGCTGAATAGAGGGGTCATGTTCGAACGACCGCAAGGCGTCCGTCCGCGATCCAAATCTTTCAAGCCTAGAAAACTTTTAAGAACCTAGGGATTGCTTTCTGCGTTACACAAACAACGAAAGTTGAAATCCAACCAAAACCCAACAACAACCAAATTTGTGCGAATCCAACCTCAAAGATTTTCAACCAACACCCAATAGTTTCCCAATCGCACATTGGCTGATTGCGATTGCCTGATTGCGATTGCCTGATTGCGATTGCCTGTTCGGTGATTTGCGGGGGCGGAGATCTCCATCAACCCAAACAAGCACAAATCAATCAAGCAACCACAAATCGGTTTCACAAGCACCAATCAATCCTACTACCCTTTGGGGAAATCTTGCTCGTCCACAACACTGAAACGGCCCCGTCACCACTGAGTGACCGTCCGAACAGTGTCCCGGCACAACAAGGATTTTTTGTATCAAAACCCGTTAGCCACCAACCGTTGTACCTCCGACAC
Source organism: uncultured Pirellulales bacterium (assembly GCA_964648025.1). Taxonomy (GTDB): domain Bacteria; phylum Planctomycetota; class Planctomycetia; order Pirellulales; family Pb10988; genus CAZYKP01. The sequence continues at coordinate 104,041 of CAZYKP010000019.1, forward strand.
TATTTCGGACAAACTCTGAGTTCGCAGCCTTTCCAGAAGCCGGACGAGCCAAACTTATTCACAACCTCAGAAGGTGAAGCAATCCGTGCCTGTTGAACACAACTGAGACAAGCTCAGCCGGAACCAACCGGGCGACCGGTTTGGTGGGTGAGTTGCGTGGGGAGGACGAACGCCCCGCCGGTCCACAACCGGCGGGGCGTTTGCATGTTGACAGACAATGTTTGAGGATTTTGTGGAAGGCGACGACTTCGTTCAGGAGAACCTCAAGGACAGCGATCCATTCCATCACCAACACACTAGCAGCCAGCCCAACCACAGAGGGCATGAGCATGTGGCACCAGGCGAGCACACGTGGTCTTTTGCAATCGGTGTTGGGCTCAATCTGGCGTACGTTGTTGTTGAGGCAGTCGCCGGGCTTTGGAGTGGATCGGTGGCCTTGTTGGCCGATGCTGGTCATAACCTCAGTGATGTGCTCGGCTTGTTGCTCGCCTGGGGCGGTTTTGCGCTCAGCCGCATGGCTCCAACCAAGCGCTACACCTACGGATTTGGCAGTTCTTCGATCCTGGCAGCACTGTTCAACGCGTTGCTGCTGTTGATGGCTTTAGGAGCCATTGTTTGGGAAGCGGCGGGTCGGTTCGTTCAGCCGGTCCCCGTCTCCGGGAGTTTTGTGGTCAGCGTGGCGGCTTTGGGAGTCATCATCAACGCTGCCACCACCGCCCTGTTTGTTCGTGGTCGGACGCACGATCTGAATATCCGCGGTGCCTTTGTGCATATGGCCGCCGATACAGCCGTCTCAGCAGGTGTGGTCGTCGCTGGGGTGCTGATCTCCTGGACCGGATGGCTGTGGATCGACCCGACTGTCAGCTTCCTGATTGCCGGGTTCATTTTTTGGGGGACTTGGTCACTCTTGCGGGACTCTCTGGCCTTGGCGCTGAACGCTGTTCCCGATCACATCGATCCGCTCCGGGTGGAACGTGTCTTGCAAGAGCAACCTGGAGTCGCCGAGGTTCACGATTTGCACATTTGGGCGATGAGCACGACCAGGACCGCCCTGACTGTCCATCTGGTCCGACCGCAAGGCGACCTCGATGATCAGTTTCTGGCTCAGACAGCGCAAATTCTGCTGGATGAGTTTGGCATCGGACATGTCACCATCCAGGTCGAACGTGATCCCGCTGCAGCAGAATGTCGCCAAACCGATCCCAAAAGGCTTTGAACATGTCACCAACTGTTGCCCTGGAAACCCTACTGGCCCTGAGGGTCCTGGTTCTGCCTGTTTGCAGCTCGGTCAGCCAGTTCCATCAGTTCACCAAGGGTGGCAATGTTCTCCGCGGCCACAACGACCTCTGGACCACTTGAGCGGATTCTGAGTTCATTGAGGGCAGACTCAATCATGGCGGCTGCTTCGTGGACCTCAGGGTACTGCTCAGCAGGGAAGTGGGCGTCGAGCTGCTGACTGCCAACTGCCCAGAGTTGCTCAGCCAGCCCAGCCAAATGATACATCTTCAACTGAACATCCTCGACCGCTTCGGTGCTTACGGCTGTGAGGGTCAAAGTCACCGAAACGTGGGGGTTGAGCGTGAGCTCGAGCTGGGCGGAGGTGACCTGATCGGGAAGATCGACCAGCGGGGAAAACGGCCCCTGAGCCCACCAGGATGTCAGCCGAGAACTCATCTGCCTGAATGAACGAGTCACACGGCCGGCAGCAACCAGGTCGGCCGAGCCGTCAGCTTGAGCCAAGGGCCCGGCGACTGGGCTCAGCTGACGGGAAGGACCTCGCAAGGCCGCCTGAATCATCGCTGGCGAACCGATCAGCAAGCTCTTCTCTGTGAACGCCGCCAGAGCAATAGGCACAGGGACATCGCTGCTGGTGACAAGAAAATACACCAGGCCGTCGCGGCGAACTTCCTGAACAGGGCCGATGACGCTTCGGTGGAGTTGGATTGCTTGATCCACGGAGCGAGCGTGTTCAAAAGTCACCGCCAGCAGAAATTGCCCAAAAATTCCTTGACCGTCTCTTCGATCAGCAGGCCCCCACAATGCAACGACCTCTTGGGCATCCTGCCAAAGGTCCCGGGCGAGGGCGGCTTCGACGGGACCGCTTTGACGTTGGATGCGGTCCTGCCACAGATCCTGGTGCTGCAGATACCAGGCAGATCCCCGCAGGGCGTCCTCGATCCGCTGCTTGCGGATGATCACGCCTGCGGAGAGCTGAGGCTGAAGGATGGCCGCCGGAATACCTCGTCCGCGTTGCTGGGCGCTCGTCCAGCTCCAGCTCGTGAAACTGGCGGCGATCGTCAGCACGGCAACCATCACCAGCGCAACTCCGATGAAAGCCATAGACAGATCAACCCGGCTCAAAGCCAGCGGACTGCGATTGGACCGGTTCATCTCTGAGGTCACCTCAAGGTAGGAAAGACCATCGCTCAGACCACCTCAGCATGGCCACCACCGGGGCCAACGATCAAGCCACAAACCCACGAGACATCTCACTGGAAAAGAGTGCTTCCTGTCCCCCGACAAGACTGAGGCCGTTCGTGCGGAGATCCTCCCTCATTGCCCGTGCCGATTCGCCGTCGAGGGATCCTCCGACCGAGCCTCTTTTCGCCAGCGGGTTCCTTTGCTCAACTCAACATCCCGAGATGAGCCCTCCTGGAGGCTTGTGAAAACCTAGGCATTGCAGAGGCGGAGGAACATCTTGGCTTCTCCGGCACTGTGGAAACCCTGCCAGATCAACAGCTGGCAGGTCACCGGCTGGCAGATCAACAGCGGCCAGATCAACAGCGGCCAGATCAACAGCGGCCAGATCAACAGCGGCCAGATCAACA
>CAZYKP010000020.1:0-105480 GCA_964648025.1 uncultured Pirellulales bacterium
GCTCCCACTGTGCTGACGTGGGTGTAGATCATGGTTGTACTGACGTCAGCATGCCCGAGCAGTTCCTGGATCGTGCGAATGTCCTTGCCGTCTTCCAGAAGGTGCGTTGCGAAACTGTGACGGAGGGAATGGCAACTGCCATGCTTGCTGATCTTCGCCCGCTGAATCGCGGTCGAGACCGCCTTCTGCACACTGGACTCATGGATGTGGTGACGGCGGGTTTGTGGAGGTTCGTCTGGGCGTGGGGACTCCGTTGTCTCACGTGGTCGAGGGTCTGTACTCAAAGTCCGCGCCGGGAAGAGATACTGCCACTTCAGGAGTCGTCCAGCCTGAGGATATTTTTCGGCCAAAGCGTACGGCAGCCAAACCCAGCCTGCTCCGGCAGCCAAATCTGTCTGGTGCTGGTTTTCGACGACTTCGATTTGCTGCAGGAGACCCTCGCGTAGCCGTTCAGGCAAGGGGACCATGCGGTCCTTTTCGCCCTTTCCGTCGCGAATCGCGAGCTGAGTGCGTTGGAAATCGACATCCTTCACCGTAAGCGGCAACACTCCATCAGACGCAGCCCTGCCCCGTAAATCAATCCAGCCATCAGTCGAATGGGCCCTTGGGGGATCTCACTGAGCACACGTCGAACCTCATCTGTGCTCAGCACCACGGGGAGTCGTTCGGGAAGCTTGGCCCGTTCGGCAGACAGGGTCAATTCAAGTTTCAGGAGTTTCCGGTAGAGGAACAGGAGGGCTGAGAGGGCCTGATTTTGTGTGCTGGCTGAGACCCGACGTTCAACAGCCAAGTAAGTCAGGAACCGGTTGACGCCAGCGTCGCCCAACTCACTGGGGTGTCGCCAACAGCCAGAGTGATCGCGGTGGTATCGTAAGAACCGTTCGATCCATTGGACGTAAGCGTTCTCCGTTCGGATCGAGAGGTGCAGTCGCCTCGCAAGGTGTCTCACACGATCCAAGAGGGGTGCCTCGGACCCCTCCTCCGCTGGAGCAACGTGGGAGGGTGGCTTTGGAGTGGGTGGGTGGTTGGAGTTACCCTTGGGCTTCTCTGGCATTCCACCTAAAGAATTAGCACGAATTCCGCCCATTCCGGCGAAGTCCTCCCAAAGTCAGCGATTGAGATTCCGCTGGCTCAATTATGCTGAATCTTGACCCCCTTGCAACGATGGGGTATGCTGACTTCCACTGAATGGGATGATCTGAACTTCGCTCTACTGTTTGATAAGCCGACGTCCGTGTCGGCTTATCGCGTTGGGGTTCTGCCTCAGCGCGAAAGTACGCTGAATCGGCGTACGATCGAGGCGCGAGTTTGGAGAACTCGCATCGGACACGTGTCTCCACAGTTCGGCCAGGACGCAGCCTCCGCCACGTCCGCGGCCTATCAAGGGGTTGCTGCTAGAATGGCCGTATGGAGACAGGGCAAAGGTACTTCGAGTTGCCCATTCTGCAGAACTCCAACGCGTTGGATGCATGATGAGTAAAGATATGATCACTCAATTACAGAACATCATCTTGCCCAAGCACTATCGTAGTGACTTGAGTGCAAAAGTGCCTGATGGATATCTCCTTTTTAAGAAGGGGGCATATGTATCGTTGGTAATGCCATTCAATGATGTCCCAGAAGGCGACTTTGGAAGTAAATCTGCAAAGACATTGATACGATCCAAAATGACATGTGTTCCATTCCTAATGGAGAAAGGGTTGTTTTTAATTTACTATGGTGACGAGCAGATGTGGCGAAACTCCATGGGGAATTTCACTGTTGACAAAACGGCGCTTCGTCCAGTTATCCTCCAGTCCATTCATTTCTTAGATCCCCAAACGGGGGCGAATGTCAATAGCCGCACCCATTGGGGGCCATTGAAATTTGGCTTTTGTGGGAAACTCATTAATGATATTGAAACTATGGCAAAAGGCATCCAACAAGGCGCTCAACCGGACGCCTTCGGCGCCGGTTAGCTTTAACGTTAGGTTGCAGAGAAGTTCACGACACGTGAAGAGAGAGTAGCGTCATGCGACATCACACTTTGCTACTTGCTACACTTGCTATCCTCGCCCCATCAATGCACAGCGCCGATGCGCAAACAACACAGGCCGATTTACGTGCCTATACGGAGTACGCAGCACGAACCGGGAAGGTAAGTCTACCTCGTCCACGATTGGATTGGGATCGTGACCCGCTCGTTTATGTCTTTGATGACACAATTCCAGTCGACTTGCTCGATGCCGAAAGAACGACCGTTTTGGACGCACCACTCAATGCCCAGTTCACGGTGACTGCTATTCGAACGTATCGAGATACGCCGCGACAGCGTCAGTTTTGGACGCCGGTGCTTGGCCGTGTAGAAGCAGAAATCACCGAAATGTTGAATGTTATCAACGAAGGCGAAGTCAAAGGAAACGAGTTGCGAGAATTGCTTCAGGAGAAATCCAACGACATTGCCGAAATCTACAGCAAAGAACTCGATAGGTTGGCCAAAGCGAATGGCAAACGAGGCGCCGTAACGGAGTACCGGATTGCGTTCCACTTCGTCGACTTAGCAACAAATCCTGTGGGCGGAACGATCAGCTACATGCCTGCAGGCCGGTGGAATCTCTACCTATTCATGACGCAACGGCGTAACCGTCCCGACTATCCCAAGCCGAACTGGATTACAATCCGACAGACTGAAGATGTACCACTGGCAGGCAAAAACTGGTTCTCTATCAAATGGCCAAATGGTGCCAACCACAAGGAATTGGTTCGAATTGCAAATGACCGGCCAATTACATTTACGCCTACTGGAAGCTGATTTCGATGGATGACGCCGAAAAGACTGCTCTCGGAGAGTTCTGGCAGTTTACAAAGGATTTTAAGAGTGTCACGGCATGGATTGCAAAGGCGGCGGTTGCAGCGCCCCTCGTCGATATCATTCTCAACATCGGACCGCCTTGGCCTTCCCGTGTGGCAGTAGCAATTCTAACTTGCGTCGTGGAAGTCCTTGTTCTTATGTACTCTTTCGAGTTCTGGCGCCGAGGATCACCCAGGATTAGTGAAATACGGAACGTCATGCGGTTCGGCATTGGCTCATTCGTGTTGATGTTCATTGTATATATCTTTTTCTTCGCGAGTTTTATTGTCGAGGCTGATGATGCGTGGCATCGGGTAGTAATCGGTTACCAGATGCATGCCGATGTCGCCGAGATGGTCAAGGATAATCCCAGTAAATGGACGCCGAAAGAACTGATAATTCAATTTCAGGATGAAATGGAAGTGTGGACCTCATCGAGCGTTAACGTCATGCGCACGATTTTCGTGGTCGCTTGGCTATTGTTGTGGGCAAGCCTAGCGGTGGTGATATCGGCATTTGTTTCACTGCAATGGAGACGCCTTCGGGCTTAGTACTGACCGTCAGGAAAGTTCTCGGAGGATGTTGGTCTTGAAGTCTTTTCTGGCCGGAACTATCGGCCGCTTGAGTCGTCCGAAGCTTTCCTGACTCTCAATAATAATGCAACCTAACCAGTCATTGCACCCGACCGGAATGGGCGGTCGGGTTTTACCTTGAAATCAACGTCGCCCCCGCCCATTCCGGCGGGTGAATTCGGTCGTTAGGTGCGACGATTCGCGTTGAGACAACTGAACCCAGGTTATTCGATGTCAATTCAACGATACAAACTATTTGCGCTGATGGTCATCAGTTGCTCGCTTTCTGGTTGTTCGGGCTGTCAGCCCACGCCAGGTTCGTTCACGCCAACTGCAATTACTCTAAAGGAAGTACCGGGCAAGAATCTTAAAGAATTGCAGGATGACAGTCTGCGCTTTGTAGACCAAATGGGCAAGCACTGGATCGCGCCTAAAGGCACTTGGACTGATGGCGCTACTGTGCCGCGTCTAGCACTCTGGTTTAGCGGCGGCAGATTTGAGGAGGAATTCCTAAAGGCCGCTGTTGTTCATGACGCGTATTGCCAAGAGTTTAATGCAGATCGCTGTCCAGATCAGTACCAGAAGGAATCATGGAAAAAAGTGCATCGGATGTTTTACGAAGCCTGTGTCACCGGCAATACCAACGCGTCGAAAGCAAAACTGATGTTTGCTGCGGTTTGGCTAGCTGGACCACGATGGGACGACCCGGACAGAGACATGCAGATCGTACCGAATGAAGTGTTAAGAGCCGGCTTCGACGACTGCAAAGCGTGGATCGAAGAAGACAATCCGACTCGCGAACAGATTGAGTCGTGGATGGACAACCGAGAGCCTACGGTATTGGCAGTAAGCAAACTGCAATCGGAAACCTTAAAAGCCTTTAGTACCCGCGATCTGGCCAAAGTTGACCGAACGCTAGAGCAATCGGAAGAATTGATTGCCGAAGGCCTAGAAAAAGCACCGCGCGATTTGATGTTACTCAATTTGAAGGGATACCATCACAAGAACTTGGCCATTAAGTACCGAGATGCAGAGATGGGCGACAAGAAGGATGAACAATTGAAGGCGGCTGAAGAGACATTTCAGGAAATCCTCTCGAATGAAGCAGATAATCCGAGCGCGTTGAACGGGCTGGGAAGTGTGTTTATTCTCCGCAATGACCTGGATCGCGCTGAGGAGTACGTTCGCAAGGCGCTCGAAACAGCGCCCGACTATCCGGCCGCGAAGCACGATCTAGAGCTTATCGACACATTGCGGCGGTCTCAGCCACCGGAGTAGTGTCGCACCTAACCAGACGCTGGACCGGAGCCGCCGATCTGGGCCGGATTGATTAGCGAAGCTGATTGGCGGCGGCCCGGTCAGCTTGGCCGTTATCCGGCACTTGAACTTCGCACACACAAAACGAGTTGCTAAACCAAGATGCAGCGTGAATTCAACGTCACTATCGAATGGAACACCACTGGTGTCCCTGTATCTTCGATTCCGCAAGACGCACACATCGCGCTTGAAGTCGTTCCTAGCGATCAGAAGATGCGACAAGATCCAAACCTGCCTAATCAGATTGGAACCGTATCATTGAGCGGAAACCGTGCTGGGCTGCTCGCACTTGCCGAGCGATTGATTGCCGTCGCACATACTGACGTTGAGGGCTACCATGAGCATTTTGACAGCGATTTCCCAGCTGGATTCGTCGGTACGGATGGCCCTTGGGAGTTGCTGATCGTTCGTTCGGACGTCCGTGCGATACGCAAAGCCATAAAGGAACGCCGATAACCAACGGATGCACCCGAGTCCTCGAGCGTATCTTGGGCAGTGGTTGCTCAACTCCTCGGACCGGGTGATCCTGGACGTTAGGCGTCAGGAGGTGTGCAGGTGAGCCCTGAAGACTACCTTGCTCAAACCCACGTCCATGTCGTCGAGAACATCAAGCTCGCGGATCAGAAAGCAACGGCCTTCGTGGTGATTGACTCGGCCGTCCTGGGCGCCTTGTACGGCGCGAAATTACTGATCCCCGTCACAAGCTGTCCAGTTATCATGATCCTTTCGCTGACGACGTTTGGATTGTTGGCTCTAGGTGTCGTGCTGGCGTGCCGCGTGCTTTGGCCTGAGGGTGAGAAGATGGCACATCGGGTTCCAGGGGGTGAGCTTGCTATCCCGTCAAAGATATATGGCCAACACGCCAGTCCTGAGTCATACCGCGACGCCGTCGTCGCAGCACAGGGTAATCTCACGGCTCAGTTGGCATCCTTGACTTGGGTCCGCTGCAAGACCAATGATGTCAAGTATTGGTACCTGAGGCAGGCGATCAGAGCATCGGTGTTAGGGCTGGCATCGGCTGCGGTATTCGTCTTGGTCCAAGCGGCTCGGTAAGGGTGAGGCACAGCCAAGGCCGCCTAACCTCGCGCTGCAGCGGACCCGGCAGGGCGCTTTCTCGTCAGTCATGGCTTTCTCTCGGCGGGCCGGTCCGCTGAGCTTGGTCGATAAGCCGACGTCCGTGTCGGCTGATCGCGTTGGGGTTCTGCCTCAGCGCGAAAGTACGCTGAATCGGCGTACGATCGAGGCGCGAGTTTGGAGAACTCGCATCGGACACGTGTCTCCACAGTTCGGCCAGGACGCAGCCTCCGCCACGTCCGCGGCCTATCAAGGGGTTGCTGCTAGAATGGCCGTATGGAGACAGGGCAAAGGTACTTCGAGTTGCCCATTCTGCAGAACCCCAACGCGTTGGGCGACATTGCTGGTTGCTCACGTCGAAAGCTCGCCGCCCATCATGCTCGATTGGTCAGAATGTCTTTGACGTAGGGTGTCGTGGAATATGGCCAACACACCAGTACCGAAAGTGTTCCTTAGCCATTCGCACCTCGACAAGCGTGTCGCCCGTCGACTTCTTCGTCGCTTGACTGCGCATGGGATCAGGGTGTGGCTCGATGAACGCGAACTGCGAGTCGGTGCTACTCTCACATCTTCAATTCGGTCGCAGATTGAAGATTCGGACGTGTTGCTCGTCATCGCCTCGCAGGCGTCAGCGGATTCAAAGTGGGTAGGACTGGAACTAGACTTCGCTCGCGAGCACGGCAAGTCGGTCATCCCTTTCTTCATCGAGTCTTTGGCCACGCATGAGCGTTTTCGGGACTTCCTTGGAGTCGATGCCGTATCTCCCCAAACATTCGCCGACAGCGTCCACGGCCTGATGCGCGACCTCTTCCTGTCATACGACCTTGAGTTGCCACTGGCGGATCCGGCCGTCTTGACGAAGGGACTACGAGACGTGGCCGGAGAAGAGCCGGGCTTGGCACCCCTCATCCTTGGGTGCCTGGATTCCGAAGGACTGCACCAGGAGAACATGGACACTGCGTACAGTGTGGCGTTTCATGCACTCGACGAGGCGTTGAATACGCTGTTCGACCTCAACCGGGACGAGAGCATCGCCTACCACGCTGCATATGGATTCTACAAGGCGGGCGCTGGAGTGAGAGCGCTATCGTTGTGGATCGATGCAACTGGAGATGGTGGATTGCCACTGGTGACTGCGGTCGGGAACACGACTCTCGAGGCTTCGCTCATTCCGTCAGCGATCAAGCTGCTGGCAGCGTGTGACCCACCTAACAACCATGCGCTTTACAGCTTCATAGATCGCAACTCCAAGCAATTAGATAAAACACAACGTCGCTCGGTGATTCGCCTTGTCACATGGCCAGTGCGAACGGATACGACCCGGATGGGCGATGTCCTCGGCTGGGTTGCCTTCAAGCACTTTCCCGACGCTCCGGAAATTCAGCTAATGTGGGTTCGCTGGGTTCATGCAGGCGCGTTCGACGGCGAGACCAGATTTCCCAAGGACCTAGCGCGCTACCTGACCGACGCCAACAACGAAGGGCTACCGGGGTGGGAGCCCGTTGGCGACGCCCTCAGAAGCCATGTACGTGCCTGTCTGCGATCTAAGGATAAGGACCAGGTCGTTGTTGCGATGGACCACATCCGAGCGGCTGCAGACGCAGGCGCTCCTGTTCTTGGCTCCCTGCTTCGCGAGGCGGAAGGGGTGTCAGGGACCGCTGAGTGGGACGATTGGAGAAAGAGCGACCGAGATACGGCCGAATGGATGGAGTGGTACGTGTTTGAGTTTGCGAAGGAAGCCGCTGGGGATCGAAACTGGCTCCGGGCATGGGATAGCGCTAAGCAGATGGTCGCCTTCGAGGAGCAACGTCGGCGGATGCTTGAGAAGGATGAGCAGAGACCCAACGGGGGTGGGTAATGGCCCATCTGTATCGGAACCTGGAGCCCGACAAAGCCTGGGAGTACTCCGCCGCGTGGCGCTGGCGGCTTTGGTCACAATGCTAGAAGGTACGTGCGACATTCTCCACGGAATCCCTCATGGTTGCAGGCGTCGCCCAACAACGGCATGCAGCCGACGGCGCTTCGCACCGCGGCTGATGCAGGCCGTTCACGGCCATTGAGGTTTGTCGTGGCGAAACGCCTGACTGTCGAAGAGACGTGGCGGCAGATGGAAGCAGGTGGGGCAACGATGCCTCGCTCTCCTGACGGGAAGCCGTTTATTCCGGATGCGATGCCAGCCTACGACGACGAGGAACTCGGTTTCTCCTTTTTTCGCTCGGGCTTGGAGGACGGCGACCTGAGTAATCTCTCATTGCCGCGAACATTCTTTGGACGGTCTGGGTTTACTCGCGTGAGCTTCGAGAACACAGACCTGTCCGGCTCCTGCATGTGCTGGAATGACTTTACGAACTGTGACTTTAGCGGCGCTGATCTTACAGGATGCGACATGCGAGCATCTGTGTTTGCCGACTGTATTTTCGACGGTGCAACACTAAGGGGGGCGAACCTTGAACGGTCCACCTTTGAAGGATGTACTTTCAAGGGCGCCAACCTCACCACAGCCAATGCGGATGCGGTATACGGCGACGAATACGGCCTGATCGATACCCTTAGCGATGACCAGTTGGCATCGATGAAAATCAACGAAGATCCCGGACCCGAGCCCGGAGGCGGTTAGCCGACCGCGAACCAGCCGTGGCATTTGACCGCGGCGGCATGACGGTTCTTCAGAGTTCAACGTCTTACCATGGACTTCCCCGGGAGTAGTGGGCGCTCAGTTAAGAGCGTAAACTGCTCGTGGAGGAAGTAAAACATGGCGAAAAAGCGACGACGACACAGTGCCGAGTGTTCCCTATCTGCTGACGTGGAATTGCCGGCACTTGGCCAACGCCGTCATGCGACCAATGATTGAGACGGCTTGCCACGCGAAAGGATTCAAGGCGCCTATCATCTGCACGCCCGAGGAACTACTGGAGGCCAAACCATGAACGATCCTATTGTCGATGAAGTTCGTCGAATTCGTGACGCTTACGCCGCCCGCTTCAACTACGATCTGGACGCGATATTCCAAAACATCAAGGAGAGAGAAAAGAAGAGCGGCCTAAAGTTCGTTCAAGGTGTCGCTCGCCAGCCCCTGCCGAACGAGTCGCTGCAGCCAACCGGGGACGCCACGTCGGTTTCTCAGGGTTCAGCCTCTTCCCAGGCGGCCCCGGCGGCTGAGCTTTAGCGTTCGGCGACTGGAGGGCGTGGCGGGTGGACGAGGTTTCGGCCGAGGATTGGGGGTGCGTGATCGGCTTCTATCGGGAGCTGATCGACGAATATGGCTGGCACCAGAACTCAACAATCCAAAGGAGAAACACTCATGGAAAAAATCGTAGAAGAAAGCGTTACATGTGCCGAGAAAGCAACTCGGATTTACACACCACTCAACATTGCAGAGCAGACCCAGGTTTCGGGATATGCATTTTCCAAAAGACTGGCAAAGAAAAAGGCACTAAAGAAAAAGGATATCCATCGAGCATTCTTTGAGGGATCAAAAGTTTTTGAACACGCAGATCTGATCAAGAAGATTGAATCTGATACTGCAGGTGGGCCAGTAGTAGGAGAGAATAGCATTACTCTCTGGATCGATTCTGACCACCCCAATGCTGGAAGTGAAGCGGATTACATATGGATGTATTTTGGACTTGAGAAGCGCGTGAAGCTTCTAGGATTAGCGGGTAGGTTTCCGGCCGGCAATACGCTTACTTGGGATCTCAACGATATAAGCGATTGGCTTGAAGATTACATCGAGACTGATCTTTGGGACGAGATCGCTTTGGTTACAGATTCGAACGATGGTATCAAGATAGATCGTGTTCGCATCAAACACAGCGGCCAAACGATTCTTGACTGGCATTGTGGTCTATGGCTGGACGCATCAAAATTAGAAAAATATGGTAGAGTGGTGCTGACTGGCAAGATCATGGAAACAAAACTTGATGAGATTGGAGGCTTGTGGGTGCCTCAAATTCATTGGGGTGCTAGAGAAATAGGAAAAACAGACGGCGCAAAGTATGGTAGCACCGGTGCTTGGTGTAGCGAGTTTGCATCATGGTGTCTAAGAAAAGCCATGTGGGAAACACCTGAGGGCAACATCGGTTCCCAGCCAATGGAAGACTATTTTTCTGATCTCGGAAGAATGTACACCCACGATCAATTAATAGACGGTGACTACCAACTGGTCGCTGGCGACTATATTCGGTTCGAGTGGGCTAGCGGAGGACATCATAGCGGCATTTTTATCGAATATGTTGACGATGCTTCAAGTCCGACGGATGGTACGACAATCCGAACAATTGAAGGCAATGCCAGCTCCACAGTCAAGGTCACGACGAGAACATTTCAAAACGTCTTATCGGTAGGTAACTGTCAGTAACACTGCCTAACATTCAAGTCCAGCCGACGCCAAAAAGCACCGCTTGGCTCTGCTTTGTGGTACGGCTGATTTGGGCGTTAGGCAATCACAGTTCTTTTTGTGTGTGGTTCAACAAATGATACTGCGACCTTTTGTCCTTGTTGTTCTTTTCATTCCCTCGGTTTCGTGCAGTACGGTGTTTGCGCAACAAACGTTTCTCTTTGACGAATCATCTCATGCGATTGAAGTAAACGCTGAGCAATTCAATAGGCTGACGGAAATTGATAATCGCCCTGCTTTTCACAACGAGTTCAACCGACTCCAAAAAGCCATCGCATCATCAGAACAACGACTGAACCAGCACTTGATCCAGCAAAGGAAAGAACTTGAGGCATTGCTAACGCCACGGCAACTGCAGGAACTGAATGGGAAGAGAAGAGCAAAGACTCGAAAGACCGCAAAGGTGCATGCCGAATTCATGGTCCAGTTCGCCTCGTTCCTAAATGCATTCTCTAAGGCTGAAGATCTCAAGGTGTATGAGGGGATACCGCATGCCGAAACGACAAAGCTCAATGACGATGACGATCAAACCAAAACGATTGAATTTGGTGGAGCTCTATTTTATGCAGAGGCCGTTCCCGTAAAGTCTTCCGTATTGGAGCGACTGCGTTCAGCGATGGTGGATTATCAGTCATTCCGACCGTACCAGAGCGAAAAGTTGTACCGAGGTGATACTCCTGATTTCTGTGTGGTTTGGCAGGAAAAGATGGAAACTCACTGTGTGCTGATTTACTTGTGGGGAAACGAGCTGGTCTATGTTGGTCCAAACGCCGAGGCGAAGTTTGATTTTGGTTTCCCCACCCGCAGGCTGTGGCTGAAATTTTCGGCTGAAACTCTCGTTAAACAACGGGAGAAATTTAAGAATGAATACGACGCCATTCAATGATCGCATAACAATGCAACGCACCGGAGCCGCGAAGCCGGGCGTTTTCCAATGGACAATCACTTGTCGCGGCCCGGTGATTGCAGGCGTTATGGCTCAATAAGAGAGAAAGCAAATGGCGAAAACGACACGAATGACAATTGCACTGCTGGCGATTCTGCTCACAACCGGAAGCACTTCGGTGATGGCTGCCGAGAATCTCGGAAGCATCCTGCGTGAGAACGAATGGGACCGAATGATCGGAACCTGGGTGGATGCAGAAACCAATGGGAAGAAACTCAAGTCTGTCACCACCTGGCGTTTCAAGGATCACGTGGTCGAGACATTCAATCATGATTTTCAGCAGGGAAAGAATGAAACATCCCTGATGATTTACAGCCCGAAGAAGGACGAGGTCTTTATCGTTTCGGCGGACGACCAAGGTGGAAGTGCGAGCGGAAAATGGACATTCAGCAAGGATGAGGCTGTTCTTGAACTCGGATATGTTACGCCGGAGAAGCAGGAAGGCCTGCTCCAGCTCCGCTATAAGTTGATCGATAACGACACGATGATCGCGACAGTTGTTCTGCCTGAACCTATTGTGATCAAGATGATCCGACTAAAAAAGCAGAGCAAGAATAAGTAGGTCCTAACGATTCCAGGCAGGCGACGCCAAATGGCTCGCCCGATGGATGACGATCAACCGACATCTGCGCCAGCTAATCGCGTTGAGGTCCTGTCTCAGCGCGAACGTATGCTGAAAGGGCGTACGATCGAGAGGCGAGTTTGGAGAACTCGCAGCGGAAACCTGTCTCAACAATCCGGCCCAGGACGCGGCCTCCATCACGTCTGCGGCCTGTCAAGGAGTTACTGCAGAATGGTCGTCAGGAGACATTGCCAAGGGAACTACAATTACCCATTCCGCAGAACCCCAACGCGTTCGGCGGCTCAGAGCACGATGGACGATGGTCACAATTCATGAGCGCCAAAGTCTATCTTGAAACAAGCATCATCGGTTATCTCGCGTCTCGCCCGAGTCGTGACTTGATCGTTGCTGCGAACCAACAGCTGACACGTGAGTGGTGGGAGGACCATCGAGAACAGTACGAACTCGACATTTCTCAGGCCGTCCTGACCGAATGTTGCGCTGGTGATCCGCAGGCTGCTCAAGAGCGCCTCGAGATTCTCATTGACATTCCGATCCTTGACCTATCCCAGACTGCCGAGGATTTGGCTCAAGAGTTGGTCAATCGTATTCCACTGCCGAGCAAGGCGGCGGTCGATGCGCTGCACATCGCCATCGCAACTGTTCACGGAATCGAGTATCTCTTACTGATTCCCTGAAAAGTCTTCGACGAAGCGGGGCGTTTCGTTCGGCAATCCGGGCTTCCGTTGGTCGCCCTGGGTCGAAAACTTCTCGGAAGGTCAGTAACTTGCAACTGTACTCATATTGCCAACGCCGCACTCCAACACCGGATCGAATCGATTTGCCGTGATGCAGGATACGAGCCGCCGACCATCTGCAGCCCGCAACAACTGACTCCGAGCTGAACCTATGTGGCGAGATCCGATTGTCGAAGAGATTCAGAAACATCGCCAGGAATACGGTGAAAGATTCAATCACGACCCCAACGCCATCTGCTGTGACTTGCGTGAACTCCAGAAGGAGACGGATCAGAAGGTGGTTTCTTTCCCTCCCAGACCACGCCAACAACGAAAGACCGATGGCCAGTCCGCTGCCTAATTAGGCGTTGCACCAGAAGGTCACACCGTCTGCGCGGCGTAAAATCCGATGAACGTCGATGATCAGCCGACATCCGTGCCGGCTGATCGCGCTTACGTTCTGCCTCAGCGCAAACATATGCTGAAAGGGCGTACCATCGAGGGGCGAGTTTGGAGAACTCGCAGCGGACACGTGTTCTCAACAATCCGGCCCAGGACGCGGCCTCCGCCACGTCGTTCATCGAAGTTCGGAGGAACGCATTCGATGGATTTCCGTTGAGATGAGTTTGGCATCGACCGCCTCAGCCCTGAGCAACGTCTGGAGTTGATCCACCTCATTTGGGAGAGTCTCCCAGAAGATACCCCTTTCGTTCCCCCTGAGTGGGATCTTCGCGAGCTCAAGCGGCGTCTTGCTGCAGCCGACGCGAACCCGGAGGCGACTGAGCTGTGGGATGAGGTCCGGGCGCGTCTTTCAGATAACTTTTGAGCCTTCCCATTGTTTTACGTCCGGAAGCAACCTCGGACGTCGAGCAGGCGCCAGATTATCTGGAATCGCAGACCTTCAACGGATGAAAGACTCGCTCCTGAAACTGATCCGCAAATGCGGCGGGCACGGAGCCACCAAGGGCTGTCCCATCCTCGATGCCTTGCAGGGATCAGGAGCCGACCCGACAGAACAATGATCGACTTATCGGAGACACAGCAATGACGACGGTGCTGAGGTACAAGACCAACCTGAACTGCGGCAGTTGCGTGGCTGCCGTGAAACCACACTTGGACGAAGACTCTTCGATCGAACGCTGGTCGGTGGACACCAACAACCCTAACAAGGTGCTGACGGTCGAGGGAGACAATCTCTCGGAGTCCGAAATCCAACAGCATGTCGCCGATGCCGGATTCAAGGTGCTGGGAGAAGTTGCCCCTGAAGCACCCGTCGAGGTCGCTGAACAGAAACCGTTCTGGCAGACCTACAAGCCGCTCCTGCTGGTCATCGGCTATCTGATGGGAGTTATCGGACTGGTGGAGATCACAGCGGGGACAATCGACTGGATGCGAGCGATGGGGAACTTCATGGGCGGGTTCTTCCTCGCCTTCTCGTTCTTCAAGCTGCTTGATCTGCAAGGCTTCGTGGACTCCTTCCAGTCCTACGACGTGCTGGCCCGCCCGTTCAGGGCCTACGGCTATGCCTATCCCTTCATCGAACTAGGCCTCGGCGTGGCATACCTCGTCGGTTTCGCACCCGTGGCCACCAACCTCGTGACACTGGTTGTGATGCTGGTCGGGATCGTCGGGGTGTCCCAGGCGTTGCTCCAGAAGCGGCGGATTCAGTGCGCTTGCCTCGGCACGGTCTTTAACTTGCCGATGTCAAAGGTCACGTTCATCGAAGACGGCGTGATGGCGGCAATGGCAGCGACCATGCTCTGGGGACTGTTCATCTGATGAGCGACGAGCGTACCGGGGTTGCCGATCCGCCAAAGTCATTGCCTGCAGGGATCTCGGACGTATGCTTGAACTGCCGTGTACCGATTGTGAGCCCTAACATGCTGCAGTGTTTCCTTGTCATCCTGCTGATGCTGGCCGTGCCCTGACAAGGGTTTGCGGTGCCGCATTTGCATGGACCGATGGCTGGAATACAACCTTTCACCGAATTCCGTCTCCCCAGTGGACGGAAGTCCCCAAACATCTCACCAATTGTCCACACATTGACCCCCCTGAGAAGAACAGCTAGAAACCGACTGTCAGCTTGTTAGCGTTCGTGGCGTTTGCCTGCCCGTGTCGCAACATCAATCGCCCGTGAGTTGCCTTTCAAACAACCACGCGCCCCCACCTTGATGACCGCTTCCTGAGACTCCCCCGCGTGTGGCACGACAGCCGACGCCTCGAGAAGCGTAGGCGGACAAAACCGAAGGCCTACTCCACTCCCACAGCAGGCGGCATTCCCTGAGCTGGGCAAGGCCGAGGTCAACACAGTTTTGCGGCCTTGGTCCGCCCAAAAACGATTCGGTGTCGAGGCAGTCGTGCAGAGGCCCGCGGCAGGTCTTGATGTCCGTGCACCGCTGGCGGACCACTCGCCCGATCACCAAGGCAGAAATCGCATCGATCACCCGTCGGGGCAGCGGGCCACAAGGCCTCCTGCAAAGGCAACAGACCTCACCAAGCCGGCAACATCTCAGTGGTTCCATTTATTGTTTTTACAATTATTTTACGGAATTTCACCAGGGGATCGCTACCGATGCCGGCAATGTCCGAACAAACCAGGAGTTGGGCAGTCACCAAGAAGCCCCACAAGGATGATTGAGGAGCATGGGTACTACACAAGCGGGCATGCGAGCCCCGGGTCGGGCGGACAGCACAGCGACGCCCGAGGCGCGAGATCCGCAAACAGCCTCATGGAGCGAAACCCACCGAAACCGAAGGCGACAATCGCGGTAAAGGTGCTAAAGCAAAATAGCTCGCAGCCAACGCGTGGTTGCGTGCCACAAGAGCCAAGCAATCTTCATTATTGAGACTGATTTCTGGGCAGACGGTTTTGGGTTGATTTCAAGTATTGAGAGGATCATGAAAATTTCGTCTCAACGATTAACATTTATCGACGTCGCAAGGACCTACGCAGTTTGTTTGGCGTTGCTGTCTCATGCACTTATCGCCGTTGATTTTTTCGATGAACTAGGCCAGGGGAGGCTTTATATCAAGCAATTCACGAGATTGGCAACGCCAATGTTCGTGTTTATGTTTGGTTTCATGATTGAATTCGTCTATGTGAGACGCGCCTATGACGGGAACTTGGCTTCCATAAGCAGCCGAATCTATATACGCAGCTTTCAGTGTTATGTAGCCTATGCTTTGACAAGCCTTTGTGCACTGATAGGGGGGTTCAAATCACTACAGGGCTTTGTCGCTTCGCTTGTTTTTCTTTCAGATTCGAGATTTGGCAATATCTTAAGAGTTTATAGTGTGATGCTATTGTTGGTACCCGTGATTATCAAACTGAGGCTGACGCTCGGAGTGAAGTTCTTGTATCTTGCATTGGTAGCCTTGTTGGCGGCCCATGCCTCCATTGATCACCTCCAAGGGATTGACTTCGGTTTATTGAATAAGCCTCTGAATATCTTTTTCGGAATCGGACAGGCCCGAGGAGGGCCGAGTATCCTCGGGGCATTCCTCTTTTGTGTATCGGGGATGATCGTAGCTTCCAGTTTACTGCCCTTCGGAGAAGTTTTCGACCGAAGGGCGACCGTCTGCCCTTGGGAGCAGCCTGAGGCACCAACGGAAGCCCGGATTGCCGAACGAAACGCCCCGCTTCGTCGAAGACTTTTCAGGGAATCAGTCAACCCACCTCGGGCTGTCAGCAGGCCGGTCGCTTTCTATCAATCGATTGCTGTTCTTGCATCAGTGCTCTGCATTGCTGGGATGATATTGATAACAGAATCACCTGCGGAGGCTTGGGAGCATTTTGTCGATTTTAGCTACCGAAAAGTGAATGCTCCTGGGTATTTTATCATTGGAACACTGTACAGCCTGCTGGTGATTTCTATTTTCCATCTCGCCATTGGAACAAGAACGATCAGAAAACCATTTGCCTATCTCATGCCACTTGGGACAGCTTCACTGATTTCTTATACTGCAGGGAATATGTTATTGAATCTGTTCGGTTCATATTTCAAGACCATCAATCCATTGTTGTTTCTTGCTGGCTTTTTCTTGGCCGTACTGTTAATTACAACAAATATAAGGTCTCTTCCTTTTTATGAGAACGTTCTTGCGTTTTTGAGTTTCGACTTTGCTCAAGCATTCAAGCGGACAAGCCGCTGAATGCGGCCCCAAGCGTGGATCTGGTTGGCTCACACGTCCACCGAGCACTCTGGTTGTGCTTGGGACGCCGGGGTTGCGAACTGACAAAGGCACCCAAGTGGAGCCAGCGGCATCAACTCGCTTGGCCTGGCAACCGAAAAGCCTCGCGGTCCTCCTCAACCTTTGGCACTGTTCAGCACTGCCGCTCGTTTTCCGTGTTGCCCTTGGACACGATTCTCTGATTGTGGATCCCTACGGCTCGATGCCCGAATTCATCGACAAAGTCCTCCTGGTTGACCCAACTCGGTGGTTTTCTGTCCCCAGTCCCAGGCGAGCGTTTTCCACCCAATGGTCGCTGAATTTCCAAGAGGGGCTTGCCGGAGCTCTGCAGGCCCAACAGGCGGTCGTGGGCCTGCCAAGGGACGCTCTTCAGCGGGGACAGATCCAACACGACCGTCGGGAGAGCCTCGCGAAGCTTTCCGATTGTTCCCCGGGTTTTCCTGAGCTCAGCTGGGTGAGAATGGTGATGGGGGCTCGGCGGCTTGTCACTGCAGAGCTGGCTTTTCACAATGACCATCCGTTGTGACCACGAAGCGGCCTGACAATCAGGCTGTGGTCGCCGGTGGCGTTGATTGACGAAACTTCCAGGGAGATCTTGCGATGCGAATTGTGTTGCTGGTGGCAGGCGTGCTTTTGGTGGCCTTGCCTGCGTTCGCCCAAAAAGGCGGCAAGAAGGTGTGGACCGACCCAGGGCTGGCTGCCCAAGAGGACCCCGACTTTCAGTTTCAGGGCGAGTATGTTGGCGCCCTCGACCTCGGCGACCGACAGGAAAAAGTCGGTATCCAGGTGATTGCCCTCGGAAACGGCAAATTCCAAACAGTCGGATTCTTTGGTGGCCTCCCCGGCGATGGGGGGGATCCATCTCGGCCGATCAAGGGAGAAGGACAGCGTGAGGGTCAAGTGGTGAAAGTCACTGCCCGAGAAGCTGACGGCCTGATCAAAGATGGCGTGTTGACAGTCTTTGAAAAGGGCACGAAGCGGTCGGTGGGCAGCGTTAAAAAGATCACCCGCAAAAGCCCAACTCTCGGCAAGGAGCCGCCTCAGGGAGCCATCGTGTTGTTCGATGGCAGCACCGCAGAAAAGTTCAAAGGCGGTCGTCTCAGTGAAGACGGCTACTTGATGCAAGGCGTCACCAGCCGACAAACTTTTGAGGGCCCCCATCTGGTCCACGTAGAGTTTCTGCTACCCTACATGCCCAATGCTCGTGGTCAGGGCCGAGCCAACAGCGGCCTGTACGTGCAGGGCCGTCATGAAGTCCAAATGCTCGATAGCTTTGGACTGGCAGGCAAAGACAACGAATGCGGCGGGATCTACGAAGTCCGTGATCCCGATGTGAACATGTGCTTTCCCCCTTTAATTTGGCAGACTTACGACGTGGAAATCACTCCCGCCAAGTTCGACGAGAACGGCAAGAAAACCTCCAACGCCCGGCTGACTGTCAGCCATAATGGAGTGCTGGTGCACGAAGACGTCGAGGTGCCCAAAGCCACTCGTGCATCTCCCCTGAAAGAAGGCCCTGGCGCTGGCCCAGTGTACCTGCAGAATCACGGCAACCCAGTTCGCTACCGCAATATTTGGGTGCTGCCGAAAAAATCCTAACTCGAGTGTTCCAGTTGTGAGCAGAAGCTCACTCTGTCGGGACCCGAACCAGCCCAGGCAACCTCGTTGGCAGGGTATTGGAGTGACCACACTTTGTGGGAGCACCAGGCGGAGCTAAGAGTTCCGTCTGGTGCTTTTCTGGACGCAAAGATCCCCCGAGGATCCTCAAGGGCGTAGCAGCAGTTCGTCCGGCCGGGCGGTCAGCGAGGGAAGGAAATGCGGCTGTTGCAGCTTCTCGGCCGGCACTTGAGGGGGCAGTTGATAGTCACCTAGAACAGACCCGTCGACTCGGTCAAACTTTTCTCGCAGTTGTTCAAAGAGGCTCAAAAGCGTCAGTGGTTTTCCAGGTGGGTTAGCAAGCAGCCGCACAAGTTCGAGGGTAAATATCCCCCCTGGGTCCCGATCAACGGGCCGCAGAATCTGATGAGCATGAACTTCTAGTGAGTTATCGTCCTGCCCACAGCTTGCCAAAATCTGAGGTCCTAATTGAAAGCCGCCCAGGGCTTTGATATGTGCGTCGGCTCGCCCAGCGGCCCCGGCACGGCAAGTATCCAAGAGCACCGCAGAAGGGCACGAGAGTTGGCTCAGGTGTTCTTGGAGGGTGGATCGGGTCAGCCCGGTGGCCTCCAAATTGACCTTGGTGTCAAAGGTGACAAAGACGAACTGGTTGACCCCCGGGCTCGGACCCATCCCGTGACCGCTGAGCATCACAAGCACCAAATCGTCCGGCTTGGCCACCTGTGCCAATCGGACGAGTTCAGCAGTCACTGCTGCGGTTGTCCCGAGTTGGTTTGGCAGCACACGAATGTTCTGCGGCCTGATTTGGTAGCGGCCCCGCGGCAGCTTCTTGAGTGCTTGGGCGACTTTCTGAACATCTTTGTGGCAATAGGAAAGCTGATCCAGGCGCCACCGAAGCTTCAGCGCGTTTGCCTGAGCATATTGACTGACACCGACTCCTAGAAAGTGTAACTGTCTTCTTCGTGGTCCAGCTGGTTGATGGAAAAAGGTGTGCCAGCGGTAGCCGACCGCTTGCCCCGCCTGACCGGCGACAGGCGCAATCAGAGCGAGCAAGTCGTTAGGGCCTTGGCGGTAATCGCCTGGGTTGATCTGACAGGTGAGCGGACTCCCGCCCTGGCCAAGGTCTTTGGCGGTGACCCTCTTGAGTCGTCTGCTATTGAGCCAGACCTCGAGCGTCTGGTTGGGCTGGAGTTTCCCGGTGACTTGCGGGATGTGGATGTCGACTTTTTCGGGAGCCTGCGGATCGGGACCGAGCGTCCAATCGAAGGTGAGCACTTGGAAGGTCGGCAGCGGCTCTCCGATCGGCAGCGGCCCCTGCACGATCTTGCGGACCAGTTCGGGTTTCTCAAAGCTATTGACTAAACCGTACGGCAGAAACACCGCACGGTCGCGGTCTCCAACGTCGGCCCGCTGGTCAGTGAAATTCTGATGCCAGTGCAGATAGCGTCCCGCTCCAGGCGAAGCATCAAACGCCCCCGATGCCGTGGTGACTGCTCCTTCCAGAAGCACACTTCGTCGATCTCGAGGCGGCAGCGGAAAATAACGCCAAAGTGGATCCCAAGATGTATAGGCTAACAGATCCCGCTTACGAGCCCCTTGAGTCAACACGGTCACGACAACCTCACGATCGCCAGCAAGAGTATCCAGGAGCTTTTTGGCTTGCTCAATGCTTTGCGGTTGTCGTGGATCGACCTGGAGGCTCCTTCCCCTGACTTGGACTTTGAGCACCTCATCGCCTTGGCTGAAGCCTGCTTCGTCGCCTGGACTGAAGGGATTCACCTTGGTGACGATGAGCCGTCCTCGACCGGCTGGAAAGATCGCATTTGTGGCGATGCCCAGTTCGTTGGTCTGGTCAGATCCCAAAGTGGCAATCCCCCAGGCTGCGATGGTGCCATCGGTTCCTCCGGAGACCAGAAACCTCCCTTGAGGATCGACCGCCAACGTCGTCACCGGGCCGCTGTGACCGTAGAAGTGCCGCACCGGGGCAAGCCCACCAAGCTTCCCAGGCTGCCCTGCTCGTTGATTGCCTGCTGCTTGATGACCTGGTGCTCTGGGAGCCCCGACTGGCCAGATTCGCACGCCATCGGGGTAGCCAACGGCGATCCATTCTCGTCCGGCTTTGTGAAAACCTGCTGCCGCGGTGGGCAACGGGCGCCGATTCTCCGCAACTTGCTGGGGAACTCGGGCCACACTCAGTTTGGGTCGCCCGTTGTTCTGCTGTTGGTTTTGCGGCAGGAATGTCCAGAATCCATTCTGTGATTCTCTTTTGTACCAGACTTGTGGAGTTTGAGGTTGGTTCCCCGGGCGGATTCGGCTGGCACTGGGAAAGAGCGACCCGTCGCTGAACTTGAGAACGTATTGGCTGGCCGGTGGCGGTTGGCCAAACTTTGCTGTTGCAAAGGCAAAACTCACGGCATCGGGGCGAAGGTTGTCCTTGCGGTTCATATCCAACAAGCGGACATTGGCGATGGGTTGACCGATCGTCTCCTGCGGCTTCGTTGGATCGGGGAGACGCGCGACCAGGGGGCAACGGCCGCCTTGGGCGGCTTGGTAGTCCCACACGTAGATCTGCCATCTCGCTTCGTTGCCGCCGGCCAGAGTCGCAGCAGCGAGGTATCGGCCACTTGGGCTGGCAACAACGCTGGAGACCAGACCATCGAAGTGTCCGCTCTCTAGTTCAAGAACGCGTCGCCCGGCGGCGTTTTGGACCTCGACGGTGTACGTTTTGGTGGTCCGATCATAAATAGAGACCAACACCTGCCTCTGGCGAGCAATCGCCGCCAGAGCAGACACATGGGGAACAAAAGTCAGTTGGTTTCCTGCTGGAACCGGGAACGTCGGATAGTCTGGCAGGTTGGTCGTGTGCGGTAGGTTCCCGCGAACCGCCAGGGTATGGCTCTTACCCAAGGGCAAGGGCAACCTCTGCTGATTGGCTTGTTGAGGATGGAGAGTCAGGGTGAGGCCGCGTCCGTAGAAGGCCTGATTGCTGAAGGTCACTTGCCCAGGTTGTCCAATGAAGAGGCGCAGATCATCGGAGACCTGGCGTAACCCCTGAGGCAGCCCTCCAGCAAACACGCCCCCGCGAGTCCCCAGAACCCAGCGGTTCTCGTCGAGCCAGCCGAGGCCGGTGAAGAAATCCCCGCTGGCGGCAGGCACCGGCAGACGCTCCAAAAACACCGCTGGCGTACCGGGCCCGCCAATGGCCCAGACTTCCAAAGCCATGCTGGCTTTGGCCTGAGATTGGAGATCTTTTCGCACCAATCCCACCACAGCGAGCTTGTTGCCCTCGGGGCTAAAGGCGACATGAGACGCTCGATCCAGCACGCTGTGGCGGTTCGGCTGAAGCGGCCTTCCGGCTGGTGGCATGGGCAGCCTCTCAGCCTGGCCGTAGCCCTGAAGGCTCCACAGAGCCACTCCGCCAACGTTGTAGCCAACTGCTGCTAAGCGACGGGCTGGATCCGGATGCAGATCGATCGACCAAACATTGGCTGCGCGTCGCTTGGAGGCCAACAAAGCCTGGGGAGTCTGTCGTGCGGACTCACGGACCCAGTTGACACGGGCGTGCTTGATCCCGAAACCTCCAAAGAGCAACCGCACATCGTGCTGCCTGCCCTCCTTGGCAGGAATCCTCTGGACCGCTAACGAATAGATGGTCCCGGTCTTGTCAAAGAATTGCGGCCAGGTGTGAGGCTGGCGGACTTGCGGCCTCAGCTGACCGTCGGGCTGCTCGAACAGATCCCAACTGCGAACCTGTTTCCCCTCGCCTGCTGCATAGAGCCGTAGTTTTTCATTGACTTCCAGAAACCGCAGGGCCAACACACGCGCGGTGGGGAAGTCGGAGCGGAACTGCAACCGGGGTCGGGATAACGCTCGGCGGGACAAAACGTCGCCGAGGGGGTCTGAGGCATCCGCTGCCACACCTCCTCCACACAACCAAGCCCCGAAGAAATGCCCGATCAGCAACAGCCAGAAGACAAGTGAGCCAAAACCACGGCGAGCTCGTCTGAGAAAGCTGGACCAGACCGGCCAGACGAAGAAGTCCATGACTACTCCCCAAAAATCATCTGAAGCTCACCGGCAGAAGCGGTTGGCCAAGGCGATCTGTGAATGACGCTTGTGGTGTCGAGACAATCGGTTTGTTCTAACAAGAAGAAGACAGCTTTGTCACGGACATTCAGTTGGCCAGCACCCTTTTTCCCGCTTTATAGGGAAACGACAAGGAGCCAGGTTTTTTTTCTGATTCTTTGTATTCTTGGGTCTGCGGATCATCGAGAATCGCAGGGGTGATCGAAAATCGTTTAGCCCATCTCAGGCTTTTTCGTCCGCCTGCCCGGTCTGAGCCGGATCACCTGCCAGGCTCCCCGCCGTGACGCTGATCGACTTGGCTCCGGACCCGTTGACACTCAGCCACACGGATACAATCCGCGAGTGTCCAATCCACACGTCCACAATCACAAGAGAGAACCAACGCCATGACTGCTCGCTGGGCTGTTGCTGTCACGCTATTGACTGCCAGTGTCGGAGGAGCGATTGGCGTTTCGGCCCAGCAGTTTGGTCAACTTGGGCAGACGAGTCGTCAGGGTCGCGTCGCCAAGCCAGAGCCAGCCGAAAATCCTCAGCACCCCGCCCAGAGTCATGCAGCACTGGGCCCGGAGCTGCTGGCCTCCCGGGCACAAGGCGTCTTGCGGAAGTATTGCAGCCAGTGCCATGGACCAAGCCACCAGGCCAGCGGCACTCTCGACTTAATGGATTCGAGTAGTTATATTTCTGAAAACAAAACCTACTTGGTGGCTGAGGGTCTTCGGGATTCCCTGGTCTGGCAAAGGCTGAGAGCCAGCGGCGAGGATCATATGCCGCCGAGAGATCAGCCGCAGCCCTCGGCCGCCGAGGTCGAGGTGATTCGCAGGTGGATTCTGCGGGGACTGCCGAAGCCGGGCGAGCACAACCGACGATTTGTCTCTCTTGTGGAGGTCTTTACGGCCATCGGCGATGACCTGAGTGGGGCCCAGGAGGATGACCGGCGGTATTACCGCTATTTTAGCTTGACGCATCTTCACAACGACTCCGCAGTCAGCACCGTCGATTTGCACATCGCCCGTGCGGCGTTGTCGAAGGCGGTGAATTCTCTGAGTTGGGAACCGGAGCTAGTTCTTCCCCAGCCAGTCGACACGCAGGAGACGATCTTGCGAGTCGATGTCCGCGATCTCGGTTGGCATCTTCCGGTCCGCCGGAGAGAGATCATCGACGGCCAACCAATCCAGACCGTGCAGACTCGTTGGAGCGGCGTCGTTCGCAAGAACCCTTACGCGGTGACTTACCACGGAAACTCCGGGCACTTTGACCCCAACGTGCGGAAACTGGCCGACCAAATCATGGCTTTGCCAGGGATGCGCAACAGCCTGGACGTCCGCAGCGAGGTGCTGCTTTTGCGTGCTGATTGGTTCATCGCCCAAGCGATGAGCCCCCCGATTTATCACCAACTGCTGGATCTGCCGGAAACGCTGGAGGCTTTAGAACAACGCCTGGGCGTCCACCGTGCGGAGGATTTTCAGCATAACCGGCTGCGTCGCGGTGGGGTCATCCATAGTGGGGTCTCCGCGCAAAACCGGTTGCTGGACCGCCATCCCAGCCTCACTGGCTTCTATTGGCTCAGTTACGACTTTGCCCCGGAGGATCGTCCTACACAGCCGGTTCAGAGGGCCCCAGGCAAAACCAACCTAAAGCGATATCCCCTGGGTCCGCAGTTGACTCAGCATCCGGAGGCGAACGTCTTTTTCGCTGCTGGGGTTGGTTTTGAGCACGACGGCGGCGAAGCGATTTTCTCGCTTCCCAACGGTCTTCATTCCTACATGATCGCCGACGGGCGGGGCAGGAGGCTTGATGTCGCTCCGGTGTCGATTGTGGTGGACAAACTCAACCGCGACCGTAGCCAACATCAGGCTGTGGTCAACGGACTCAGTTGTGTTCGTTGTCACAAAGCCGGCATCAACGAGTTTCAGGACGACATCCGCCAACTGCACGTGCTCAAGGGAGCCAACGAACAAAAGCTGTTGCAGCTATTGGCCGAGGGTCCCGAGCTGAACCGCCTGCTTGCCCGAGATCGTCAGGCTTACTTGCAAGCGGTCCAGGCGGCCTGCGGTCCCTTCCTCGAGTCTCACCCAGGACTGGCCCAAAGAATCGCCACCGGCCAAATCGAACCGATCAGCGAAGTCGCCGCCCGTTACCATGCCGAGCCGGTGACCCTCCGCAAGCTGGCTTTGGAGATGGGCCTGCAACCGAGCGAGGCACTCTTGGAATCCCTACGCGCCCGGCTGCAACAGCTCCGGGTGAGCAAACCCCAAGTCGTCTTGGAAGTGCCTCTGGGTGAGAAAGCTGGAGCGACTGTGACCCGTCGAGCCCTGGAAGCTCCCCCAGCCCGTGGTCGCCGCTCTCAATATGAAGTGCTTCTCCGCTGGCTCAACTTCGGAGGATTTGCCCGACGCGAGGAGCCCGATCCGTTCGGAAAACACCTCCACGGGCCGAAGACTCTTCGTTCTCCTGTCAAGGGCAAGCTTCCGGAGGTTCCCCAAGACATCCGCTGAAACGGTGGTGGAGCTGTTCGGATCCTGACGAAAGCGAAACCGCTCCAACGTTGAGACGGCGTTTTGGAAGGTTTGGCCGCTCGATTCTCTTGTATTTCTTATCAAAAGAGATTTTGTTGGGATTGTTCAGATCGTTGCCGCGTTGAACTCAGCGGACGCAGGATTGTGCTTGGCGAGATGAAGCTTGCCGAGATTGTGCTTGACAAGTTTTGTCCACCTGTTCCGGATTGCTTGGCAGGCGAGATTGTTTCGTCACGACGACAGCTCGACGGCTCAATCAGGGTTTTTTTCAGGCCGAGGCTTAAGAACTTCCAGCGGTCCGACTTTCACCAGCATCGCTCGGATTTCCAGGTCACAAAACCGAGAGGAGTGTCTTTGATGACGAACCGATTGAGCAGGCTGCAACCGGTGTGGAGGTTGCTGGGTTGGACGGCGGCAGTCTTTTTGCTCGGCAATTGGGCCAGCGACATGGGGCTGGCGCAGAGTGGTTTGCCCGAGACGGTGTTGCCGCAGATGAAGAAAGCTGTTTACCGGCTTGTCGAGAGTGCCAAAACGGAGCTGACCGAAGCAGACGAGCTGGTTTTCTCCGTCAGCGGTTTTCGTAGTTTAAATCCAGATCAGACAGTTGGTCCTGCGTTAAATCAAGCGCTGCGTCAGGCCATCGGCGACCCGTCGCTTTCCCAGAAGGTGGGTCTGAAGATGTCGGTGACCACCAGCAGGACCGCAAAGCTGAGCTTAAGCGGGAAGTATTCGGCTCCGTTTATTCATAGGACGACCATGGGCGCGTGCGTCACCATCAGCCTCGATCTGTTCACCCGTGATTTGCGGCGAATTGGCAGCACCCAAGAACTGATCACCGATACAACAGCGGTGCTGGCCATGTCCGGTGGAAACGCCGATCTGCAGAAGGTGACCCAAGAGGTTGCTGAGGAAACAACGGACCAAACAACGCAAGTTGCCCAGCAGATTCTTCATAGAAAGCTCAGCCAGGCTGTTGTGCAAGCTTATGAACAGCCTGCCTTCATCACCGAGCATCAGAAAACGATCATCCGGGCCAGTTCCACGAGTCCCTATGGCATGGAGATTCTCAAACGTCGTCCTGGTCAAGCGGATTATGAAGTTTGCCAGATCCAAGATCGCCAGGGGCACCCCTATGTGACCTTCCAAGAAGGGGATGTGTATGCCATCCGCCTTCGGAACCACGACAAAGACTACGACGCCGCGGTGACTGTGACCATCGACGGCCTGAGCCATTTCACCTTCTGCGACCCCAAGTTCAAAAGCGGGGGAGTTCCTCAGCTCTCTTACTTGGTCGTCCCCCGTGCTTCTTCCCCGGATCGGCCAGGCCAATCGCTGGTTTCGGGATGGTGGAAGAATTTTCATGAACACGAGGAGTTCGAGGTTGCCCAGCTCCAGAAAGCGGCGGCCCACGAGATCGGCCGACCCGGCAAAATCGGCACCATCAGCGTCCGGTTTTCCCGAGCTTGGAGTGAGGGCCAGTCCGAACCACCTCCTCAGCCAGGGTCCAAAGGCCGGAACATCGGGACTCGCCGTGGTCGAAGTGTCCCCAGCGAGAGTTCCCTTGTGGAACGTTACGTCGGCGAACCCCAGGCGTTTCTGAGTATCCGCTACGAGCGTCCTTCTACAGAAAGCGCGCCAGTGCAACCCTAATGGCCCCCTTGTGAACCTGCCTCTCGCGAGCGCCAGAACAATGGGTGGCCCCCACCGGTCCCACACCCTCAGACAGTGCATGCGATCCCAGGCAAAATCCAGCCGAAGCGTTCCACCAAGGCAGCAAACAACCAAGGCATTAAACGGATTGCTGGCCAGAGCCCATCGGCGAAGGACCTAGGAAACGGTTCCTCGGCCGTTGCCGCTGGCGAGTTTGTCGAACTGGCCGAAGATCATTCGCCCGGCGCGAGTCTGCACCGTGCTGGTGACGGTGGCCTCAACCCGCTGATGCAGGTGGTCACGGCCTCCGGCGACAACGACCATGGTTCCATCGTCCAGATACCCGACACCCTGGGTGGACTCTTCGCCAGGACGGATGAGTTTGACCGAGAGGGTCTCTCCGGGAAGGTAGGCCGGTTTCAGAGCAGTCGCAACGGTGTTGAGATTAATGACATCAACACCCTGCAGACGAGCGACCTTATCGAGGCTGCTATCGGTGGTGAGGATTTTGGCATCGATGTGTTTGCCCAGAAGCATCAGCTGCATGTCCACCGGCTGGCCGCGGAGCTCAGGGAGCTCACGTTCGTAGATCTCCAGATCGACTTCGGGGTTGATCTGCAGTTGCTGAAGGATATCCAGCCCTCGTCGGCCTTTGCTGCGGCGGACTTTATCGCTGCTGTCGGCGATGGATTGCAGCTCGGCCAGAACGAACTGCGGCATAATCAGTCGCTGGTCGATGATCTTCGATTTGACCAAGTCGGCAATCCGCCCATCGATGACCACGCAGGTATCCAGCAAAAACGGTCGGACCCCTTTGACTTCACGAGCGAATTCCACATAGGGAATCACAAAACGAAAGTCGTTGCGGGTCTGCATCAATAGGCTGGTGCAGAGATAGACCAACAGCAACCCCACCACCAGTTGCACCATCAGCATCACCGCTTGCTGCTCCTCCTTGGGGGAGTTCTCCGGCACCAAAGCCGGAAGCAGTGGGGCAATCGCCAATGAGACGATGTAAGTGAAGAACAGCCCTACAATGACCCCGAAATAGAGCGAGGAGATGATGTCCAGGCTCTTTCGCGTCGTCAGGACATCAGCCGCCAGGACACCGCCCGCCAGGACCATAATGAAGAAAAAGGCAGAAAGCGGGTCGAGCCCCAGGGCTTCTAACCGTTGAGGAAACTTGGAGGTGATAAAGGCACTAATCACCGCCGCAAAGACAATGTAAACCGACCTGAGAATCCAGAGTGCCATCAGCCCAAACACGGTGTGTTGTGAAAATGCTCCAAACGCGGTGCTCCACCCCGGTGAGCCATGGGTGGAAATCGCCTGAGCCAGGGAGATCCATTTTCCGGCTAGTCTAACCGATGGATCAGCCCTGGCCTAGTCGAACGGGGCCAATTCATTGAGGGCGAAGCTCACCCTGGCAAGCTCACTCGTGCAAGCTCACTCGTGCAAGCTCACTCGTGCAAGCTCACTCGTGCAAGTTTGCTGAGAGCCAAGCAGATCGTCGGTGCCCGGGGGAGGTTGCTTGAGGTTCTGGACCTCTCGCACTCAAGGAGGATTGTCTCAAGTCTCTCCCAGGTTTCGCAAACTCAATCAGCAGAGGTATTCTTGTTTTTTTGAGGCCCTCAGGCTGGTTCTCGCTCGGCAGCATCGAGTTCATCGATGGACAACTCCGGTCGCTTGGCGGCAAGCTGCTGCAGTCGAGCGTTGGAGACCTGAGTCTGGCGAGTATCCAGCCGTCGCAGGCCTTTCAGAGTCTGCAAGAGATCGATCCCTGCGTCGGTGATTCCGGTGTTTTTGAGCCGGAGGGCAACCAGGCCATCCATCTGCGCTAAGGCCTCCAGACCAACATCGGTGACCGCTGTGTCACTGAGGTCGAGTCGGCGGAGGTTCAAGTTCCTCAGGCATTCAAGATCGCGATCGTCCAGTCGCGTGGCCACGACAGAGACAGATCGCAGATTGTTCAGCTGACTGAGAGAGCTGGCAGCGGTAGTCCCGACTTCGCGGCCGGACAAAAGCAGGCCTCGCAGTTGGCGTAGTTCCGAGAGTGCCCGGAGCTCATCATCGGGGACTCCACAGCCACGCAAATCCAGACGCTCGAGTTTCCGCCAGCGACTGATGATCGCCAGAGTTCCCCCTGCTAAGGGAACTCCCTCCAGGCAGACTTCCCTCATCTGGGCAAGCGGCTGCAACAGGGCCAACAGGTCCGGCGGAAGAGTCCGGGTGATGACGACCTCAGCAGGGCCTGGTCGGCCATCTCTGACTCTCGCCCACTGGTGGTCCTTCAACACACGAAGGGTCTGGATGGTGGGGATTTTGGCGGCCGCTTTTAAGCTCTCCAGCCAAGGAAACTCACCGTCAGGATCAGTGGACCCCAGCTGGAAATCCCGGTGGATGATCAAAGTCTCAGGAAAACCTCGGCTGAAGACCACCTCCAGCTCTCGGTCCAGGACAAACCGCGGCCTCCGGCGGTGCAACGCCTGCTTCGGTTGCCAGAGCTTTCTGAGATTCCTCAAGACCTCGCCGTCGGTCACGCACAACCATTCCACCAACTGGGCCCGAGCCAGCACCTCGAGATAGCGACGCAGCGGTTGGTGGACAGGCTCGTGCTTGCGGGTGCGTGCCAAACGACACGCCAGGCGGATGAACTCCGCGCGTTCCGGTTGCCCATGCTGCTGCAGCCAGTCGGCCATCACCAGCCGGGGTGCATCGCTTTGCGGATCGTTGGCAATCGCCTGGAGAAATTCCTCTTCGCTGGCCATGAGCCTGGACTCGCTGTGCGTGTTGGCCAAAAGGGTGCTGCGGCACACCCTGCTGTGGCAAGACACACCCGCAACGAGGACGGCTCGGGGATCCACCCCAACTTCCCCCCTTGGAAAACCAAAATCCGTCTGTCCCCATCACCTGAACACCAACCCAAAGGTTGCTAATAAAACTTTTTGCCGATCAATAGCGGCTGATTGCTGGCTCGTGAGAGAACGACGGAACGGGGGCTGAAGTATGTCCTGGTGGAACAGGGTTTCCGTAGAAGGGGGCGGTCTGTGGGGGTTCGACCCTTTGGGATAGAAGCGATGGCGTTGCCGGGTCGGGCAGCCGGGCGGCCTGGGGTCTGGCTAGCTGGGGTCTGGCTAGCTGGGGTCTGGAAAACTGCGGCTGGGGAGGTTGAGGCCTGGAAAACTGGTGGGGAACTTGTGGCGGAGGGAGCGGCGGTTGAGGGTTTGGTGCGGGTCGACTGGCCAGCATAGGGCGTTGAGCACGTGCTTGTCGTTGACCGAGGACCTGTTGATAGGACTGGCCAGCCTGACGGAGGCGAGCCAGCGTTGCCAAGTACAGTTCATCGGGTAGGCGCTCAACCGCTTGGCCGAGGTATTTCTCTGCGGTGGGGAAATCGTGACGGGCCTCAGCGGCGATCGCCAGATTGTAGAGAATGTGAGGGTTTTTGGGGTCGAGCTCTAGGGCCGCCTTCCAAGCCAGCTCCGCCTCGGCCCACCGACCGGCCCGAGCTGCGTTGACTCCCTCCTCAACAAGTCGATGAGCTTTGGAGAACCAGGAAATTCCCACCAGTTTGACTTCTCGAGGGACCGTATGCGGCACCAGGGTCACCAGGATGTCGTCGAGACACTGGTCGAGGAGTTGTGTCAGGATCTGATGGCGAGGCGGCAGAACTGGTTCGCCGTTGACGCTGACGACGCTGAAACTGTGGCCGACACGACGGGTGGCTCTGACTTGGCCGGTGCGGACATCAACGAGACGAAAGGCCAACTCGACGGTGCCGTCCCGTTGGATGATTTGGTTTTGTTCCATGCCAAAGCCCAGGCCGCTGCTTTCGGCTTTTTTGTGTTTGTTTTCTCGCGTCCCCATACTCAGTCCAACCCGGCTGTGTTCGGTGAACGTATCGTCGCAGCGATAGGCCATCACCTCTCCGAGGATGAGCCCGTCGATTCCCAGTTGGGCCGCCCGAGCGACAAACGCCGCGGGATCCCGGCCAATGACGGCCTGATGTCCCCCCACCGAGCCCCCTAGTTGAACCTGCGAGCGATCCACCAGCGTGAAGTAGTCGGCTTCCAACAGCCTTGAGGTCAGCGCCGTGGCCACCCCACTCCCCTGGGGCCCCTCAAAATCTGCCACTGCCACATGCAGGATGCCCGGCGTGGGCGTCTCGGCAGGCCGCCAAGTCGTCAGCATCGCTCGTGAGGAACAGCCCCAACTTCCTAAGAGGCCGAACACAACCAGGCCAGCTCCAGCAAGCCGAAAGCCCGCAAGCCGAAAGCCCGCAAGCCGAAAGCCCGCAAGCGGAGAGCCCGCAAGCGGAGAGATGGCCAGTTGGGATGGCAAGAGCGGTTGTGGGTCCATCCGAATTCTGCCGCGTCCGTGCGGCGCCTGAGGGCAAAGAGTTGTGACCATTCCCCGAGCCGAGTTGCAGCTCGCTTTGCATCCGCGGGTCGGTTGTCGGCTCGTGGAAGTGTCCGGCTTGAGGAATTCCCAAGCTCAGCTAGCATTGGACATCACGCTCGTCCGGCTCCAGCCAAGCTCAAGCTGGTCTCGCCAGCAGTCTCCAGAGGATTGTTGTCCCCCAAGGTTGTCCCCCAAGGATGACATGAGACGACATGCCCAACGGACCCTTGCGGACCAGAGCCAATCCTTGGCCGATCTCCCCCACCCTCCAGGACAGTCTGGCACTTGGCGAGTGCTACTACGTGTTCTCGGTGCTGGCGATACCAATTTTATTGAGGAACGCCTCCAGAGTTGGGTCGGGGCCCGGCCCAAGGTTGCAGACCTCAGCCAACACAGCTTCGGAATGTGGTTCCTCCGCCGATCGGTGCCTGGCCGAGGACAAACTTACGGACCTTGCCGATGGAGATGTCGCGAACGACCGCTGAGAATTGAGCTAGCTGAAGGCCAGTTTCTGCCAGTTGGTCCGAGGAAACGGGTCGACCGGCCGCTTGCCGGCCCAGCTGGTCAAGCTGGCCGCCCGAAGTCGATCGCCCGAACCAATCCAAGTTCCCCATCGCTTGGGTCCTCCTGGAATTTTCAAGATCACCTCAGTCGATTCATTGCGAATCCTTGCAACGACCGTTTACTACCCCCATCGGGCATCAATGGTCGAACTGCTTTCGAGGGAGGAAATTGATCTTGGAAGGCTGCCGGTGTTGCGACATATTCCCGCCCCGACGACAACCCGTCACTGTTGGCCAAGACCGGCTGTGAGCCAAGACCGGCTGTGAGCCAAGACCGGTTGTGAGCCAAGACCGGTTGTGAGCCAAGAGCCGTTTGGGAGTAGGTGCGGGCTTCTCCTGGCAGTCGTCCTGATCAGGGTTCCTTTCTGGCCGAGCATGTTGGATTACTCAGTCTTGTTGCCACAGCGGGAGGCGGCGGAGCAACTCCGCAAACTGTTGCCGCTCTGGCGGACCATTTTGGGCGCCATGCCAGCCGCTGGCAGGCTCTCTGAGTGTGGCCCCGAGGATGGCCTCGATCGACCTGGCGACCTGCCGCCTCGTTGGGAATTGATCATTGTGGATGATCACAGCAGCGATCCCTGTCGTCGACAATTGCAGCAGTTTTGCCATCAGAACCCTGACACCCGTGTGCTCCTGTTGATGCGACCTCAGGGGCCAACGGTTGCCTGGGAAGCGGCTCTGCGAGCTGCCCGAGGTCGGATCGTCATTGGCTGGGATATCCACTCAGCGATGCCGGCCAGTCTGGCTCTTCAATTGGTCTCCTGGCTCTCCAAAGCGGATATGATCGTCGCGCGGCATCAGTTGAGTTGGTGGCGACGATGGGCTGGTCTGCCAGGGCGGTGGCTTGCCGGCCCGCCGACACTCTCGCCAGGATGCCAGTGCTGGGTGGCCCTGCGGGAGGCGGTGGCGGACATCCGGTTTGCCCGCAATCAGCATAAGCTGCTGCCGTGGTTGGTGGCCGTGCGGGGATTTCGCGTCATCGGCAGGACCGTGCCTGCCCATCTGGAACCCAACTCACCAGGCTGGTGGACCAGCCAGCCCCATCCGTTGGACCTGTTGACCCTCTGGTGGCAGCGTCAGCGTCTGCAAACTTACACCACCGTGGAACTGACCCCTTCTGAGCAGCCAGCCGAGAGCACCTCCGCTGCCCAGAAGCCTCCGCCAATTTCTTGGCAAATCCCAAACACAGGCAAGCCAAACACAGGCAAGCAAGACACGGGCAAGCAAGACACGGGCAAGCAAGACACGGGCAAGCAAGACACAGCCGAAGAAGCCTTGCCGGCTCAGTCGTCAGCGGTGGAGTTGTTGTCCCCAGACCACTTGTCAAGTGTGACTGGCTCTGGGATGCCGAGATCTGCCGAGGGTGTGATCGGCCAAGACGAACTGGCCGAGGGCAAGCAGGAGTCGGGTGATCCGGGGTCAGGATCTCGGCAGGTCCGCATTGATCAGGCTGAACCGGTGGCGAGGCTGCGGCCAGGCCACCACTGTGGGAAGCAGTCCCACAACCGCCAAACCCGTCCGTGACAAATCGTTGACCTGAAAGGCAGGGATGCAAGGGCTATGAGGATATTCTTCTCCGTCGGGGAACCCAGCGGGGACGCACATGCGGCCAAACTGATCCACCAGCTGCAAAAGCGAGACCCCAGGCTCCAGACTGTCGGCTACGGTGGCCCCAAGATGGAGGCCGCCGGCTGCCAGATACTCTACCAGTTGACCAACAAGGCGGTCATCGGCATCACCAGGGCGGTTTGGAACCTGGTAACCTTCTATCGGCTGGCCCATCAGGCCCGACGGTATTTTCAAAAGCACAAGCCTGACGCCGTCGTGCTGGTGGACTTCCCGGGCTTCAATTTCCACATCGCGCGGTTTGCCAAGGCGGCGGGCATTCCCGTTTTCTGGTATTGCCCGCCTCAAGTGTGGGCCTGGGCGGGCTGGAGGATCGGCAAAGTCCGTCGGTATGTCGACCACGTGTTGTGTCCGTTGCCTTTTGAGCAGAAGTTTTACGAGGCCAACGGAGTCAACGCGACGCTGGTGGGACACCCTTTCTTTGACGAGGCCCCTGATCATCAACCCGATAAGCTGCTCTTTGCCACGCATCAGTTGCGTTCTGGGCCTTTGGTGACGCTGTTGCCGGGCTCCCGCAATCAGGAGGTGGAGGCCAACTTGCCGCATCTCCTTCAGGCCGGACGCTTGATTCAGGGAAGAGTCCGCAATGTCCG
Source organism: uncultured Pirellulales bacterium (assembly GCA_964648025.1). Classification (GTDB taxonomy): domain Bacteria; phylum Planctomycetota; class Planctomycetia; order Pirellulales; family Pb10988; genus CAZYKP01. Next base: position 33,678 of record CAZYKP010000020.1, read on the forward strand.
CCTCGCGGTGGCGGCGCTGAAAGAGGACCACGCCCAGCAAGCTCGTCAACTGGCTCGTCAAATGCGTATGGATGTCGAAGTTCGCGTTGGCAAGACCTCAGAACTGATTGAGCTGTCTCACAGTTGTCTCGCTGTCAGCGGTTCGGTCTCTCTGGAACTGATGCACCACCAGAAACCCTCGGTGATCCTCTACCAGATCAATCGCCGGGCGTATCTGCTGCAATGGCTCTTCCGTCGCGTCAAATACATCACGCTGGTGAACTTGTTGGCCTCCGGGGAGCTGCACCCCGCCGACCTCTCGCTGTATGACCCGAATTCGCCGCAGGCGGCCCACATTCCTTTCCCCGAGTACCTCACCCACGAGGATCGCTCGCAGCAATTGGCTGACCATATCTGCCAATGGCTCCAGCAGCCAGAAACCTACAAACGCGTGGTCCAGCAGCTGGCCGAGCTGAAGGCCCAATACGGCGGGCCCGGAGCCTCTCAACGAGCAGCCGATTCCATCCTCGGCAGCCTCGGCGTGTCTCTTGTTCAGCCAGCCAGCCAGAACAGACCCACTCGCTCTCGGCTGGAACCCAGCCGGCCACACTTTTTGCCAACCGAGCCCTCCACAACGACCAGTCAGACCCAAGCCTGAATTCCCAAACGCCTCACGCCCGAGAACACCTCGACACGAAGCGTTTCAGGAAAAAGCTCAGTGTCCATTTGGAGTTCAAAGGACCCTTGTTCTCGAATGAGACCTCTGCCGGCCGGCAGAGGTCTTCCGTTTTGCCTCGGCAAGGAGGTGTGTGCATCCGCAAAGCCGGCTGTTGACCAGAGGCCAAGTCCAACTGACCTGTCCCCCCGGAGGCGATCACCACCGGTGGGACCAGCCCACCAACATCGGCAGTCCGCCGAGTGGTCCGTTTCCTTCTGATTGGGCTGTCGAGTTCTCGTGGAATTGGGGGATTCACCTCGAACCGACTGCCACCATCCAAGCCAACAAGACACGAGAGACCGTTGCCCTACCCCACGACAATTCCCACCCACTTTCCTGGCGCTTTCACGTTGGGGGGCTTCCAGAGACGACCGGTCTCCAGAAGTCAGTTGCCAATTGCTATAGTGACCTGAAGACTCAGGTCCGAGCCAAGGGAGCAGCCTGTGGAACGATCCAGCACACCACACACCGCACGTCGGGCCACCAAACCACTACGACAGATTGGTTATTGCACAAATGTCCATGCAGGAGACAATCTTCAAAAAACATGGGAAAATCTTAGAAAATATGCCTTGCCGGTGAAAGAGCTGGTCAGTCCGCATCGGCCGATGGGCGTAGGTCTTTGGCTCTCGGCCTCGACGGCGCGGAGTTTAGCTGAGGGGGGGAGGTTAGAGCGTTTTGCCACTTGGCTGGCGGAAGTTGGATTGGTGCCCTTTACGCTCAACGGGTTTCCTTATGGCGACTTCCATCAAAAGGTGGTCAAGCACCGCGTTTACGAGCCACGCTGGGATGAACCGGCTCGGTTGGATTACACCCGTCGGCTGATCACGATTCTGCACACGTTATTGAGGGCTGAGGTCCCTGGCAGCATTTCGACGCTTCCGATCGCCTGGAGTCATCCTCCACCGGATGCCGGACGGCGTCGAGCGACGATCACTCATTTGCGGGCGATCGCCGACGAACTCTCCCGCCTGGAATCGGAGACGGGCCGTCTGGTGACTTTGTGCCTGGAGCCTGAGCCGGGATGCCTGCTGGAGACCAGCCAGCAACTGGTGCATTTTTTTGAAGAGGCTTTGTTAGCTGGAGATGGTCTTCTCCCGGCAGGAAACGAGGACCGGATTCGCCGGTATCTCCGGGTTTGTCATGATATCTGCCATGCCGCGGTGATGTTTGAGCCCCAAGCGGAGGTGCTGCAGCGTTACCGGCAGGCGGGTATTGAAGTCGGCAAGGTTCAGGTCTCTTCGGCAGTGGTCGTGAAGCTGGCAGACCGTCCGCGCGAGGAGCAGGCAGTCGCCCTGGGCGAGCTGGCAGCCTTTGCTGAAGACCGGTATCTGCACCAAACATCCATTCGCCCCTCCAAAACCGCGACAGACCAGAGCCAGCGGTTCTTTGAGGATCTTCCTGCCGCCCTTCAAGCAGCGGGAGTCACCTTAAGGTCTGGTGATCCGTTGCCGGAGAAGAGCTCGCCAGGTCATGTCTTGCCAGGAATTCGCCGGTTCGTTGAGGAGTTGTTGGGAGAGTGGAGAGTGCACTTCCATGTCCCAGTCTACTTGGAGAGTTTTGGACATCTGGCAACATCCCAGGCTGAGATTCTCCAATGTTTGGAGGCGGTCGACCGATTCTCTGCGGTGAGCCATTTTGAGGTGGAGACCTATGCCTGGGGTGTGTTGCCAGAGGACCTCCGGCAACCCAACCTCGCCGCAGGCATCGCCGAGGAACTCAAATGGTTTCAAGCTCTCTGTGAACAACGCGACGCCCAAGATCCCTAAATCAAGCCAACCATCAGCAGCCTCCGCAAGCACTTTGCGGCCTCAGTCAACACAAAGGGAGAATCCGGTGTCCACCTGGAGTGTGAGCTTGATTGGCATGCCAGGTTCGGGCAAAAGCACCGTCGGCCGGTTGCTGGCATCTCGGCTGGGGTATCGCTTTGTCGATGTGGATCAGGTCATCATCGGCGGAACCGGACAAACTCTCCAGCAGCTGATTGACCAACACGGGCGCGAACGATTCCTTGATATTGAGGCAGACTACGTCCAAACTCTCCGCCAGAGTGGGCAGGTCTATGCTCCAGGCGGCAGCGTCATCTACCGCCCCAGAGCGATGGAGCACCTCCAAAGTCTCGGCCCTGTGCTCTACTTAGAAATTCCCCTGGATGAGCTGGCCTATCGCCTAGGCGACCTTGCGGCTCGTGGGGTCGTGCTTCCACCAGGAATGACCCTTGCCGATCTCTACAATCAGCGTTGCCCCCTCTATCAGCATTTTTGCACCGGGGTCGTTCCTTGCCGGGGCCTCTCGCCAGCAGCCGCAGCCGACTTTGCTGCCGAGTTGGCCCAGAAATTGGCCGAGCCATCGGCAGAGTGAATCGGGTCGGGCGTCTGTGACAGAGCTGGCGAACCTCGGCGTGCGGGCGGTTGTCTCCACCTTGCAGAAAGCTTGCTCCTGAGATAGAGTTTGGGAGATTTTCGCTGGCAGGCGGCAGGTTGATCCGCTGCCGCCACCCATTCGGAGGGTACGCGAATGGTTAGCAGGCTGACTCGAAATCAGTTGCCGGGAAACCGGTTGAGGGTTCGAATCCCTTGCCCTCCGCCTCACCGATGGTTCTCCTTCCGCTGTTCTTCTCCGCAACCAGCACACCGGTGACCTCCAAGGTCGGTTGAGACAACCTCTAACTCCCACCCTGGGGCTATCAGCCCTTCTGGCCTTCTGGTTTCAACCAACGCCCTTGGTTAGCGACTTTGCTCAGCTTGCCGTCCCGAGCCAAGTGGTCCGTTTCCTACTGATTTGGCAGTGGGGTTCTCGTGGAATCAGGAGATTCCCCTCGAACCGACTGCCAAAATCCAAGCGACCAACAAGACCAGCGGGCCTGTGTGGCGATGAACTGACACAACGCAGTATGGGAGCTTAAGGCAAATGGCAGGAAACGATGGTCGAGTTGGGAAACAGCCTTCGGCGAACTGCCCACCTCTGCCAGCGTCTGTCTCTGCCAGCGCCTGTCTCTGCCGGTTGGAATCTTCGGTGCAGCCTTGAGCTTTGCGATGCGTGTGCTGTGCCTGCAGCAGCGGGCTGGCCACCCATTGCTCTGCCGCTGACACCAATTCAGCCATTGCCCGATCCGCCCTTGAGTTCTGAAGAGCGTCTGGGCAGAAGCCGTTGCGGGAAGGTGCTCAAGGATTGTTTTACTGATTTCCTGAAAAGTCTTCGACGAAGCAGGGCGTTTCGTTCGGCGATCCGGGCTTGCTGTGGTGCCTCAGGCTGCCCCCTTGAGGTCATCACAAACAAGGGCAGACGGAAAGCCCTTTGGTCGAAAACTTCTCCGAAGGTCAGTAGAAGCCTTCTACTCCGGCGGATTTCTCACCTTGCGGCCCTGAAAAACACCGGAAAGACAAAATCCGAACTTTTGCCTTGAAATCCTCTTCCGTTTGGGTATCGTGATGATTGGATGAAGACGTTATTGCGTCTCTCCAGAGAACCACACCACAACAACTGATTGGCCTTCAGGCACCAACGAGATTGGCAACCCGACGGTCGTCACCTTCAACCCTCACGAAAAACCCACAAATACTCTAGGCCCATAAGCAACTGAATCGTTACAGGTTTCTGAATGATTCAAGTCTACCAGGCAGCCTCCCGCTTTCTTGGTAGGGTTTCCCGACCCCATTGAACGTTGACCCCAACACGAGTTAGCGTCACAGCTTTCTGGAATTTCTTTGTTTCAGAGTTGTTGCTCTCCTAAGCCCAACTGTCTGTGCGCCCTCTGACACGCTTACCTCGGCGAGAGGCGATGCTGAGATTTCGACGGCTCAGGCTGTCAAATTGGTACATCGCCTCCGGAGATTACTGATTCCCTGAAAAGTCTTCGACGAAGCGGGGCGTTTCGTCCGACAATCCGGGCTTGCTGTGGTGCCTCAGGCTGCCCCCTTGAGGTCATCACAAACAAGGGCAGACGGTCGCCCTGAGTCGAAGACTTCTCTAAGGCTCAGTAGCCTTACAGTTGATTGTTGAAATCAAGGTTCTTGCATGCCCTCATTGGTATGATCAGACGCCTTGATCACCACGATTGCGAAATCACCGAACCTGCTTTGTTGGTGAATGTTGTCTCGGCCGCAATCGCCGCGGCGGGATTATCCCGCGTCCGTCGTTCTTGCCCGAAAAGGAGCGATGGATGCCCCACCTTCTTTCCTACCCTAGAGGAACCGATGCGTCTTACTTTCACCCTGGCCGCTGTGGCTCTCGTTCTCTCAGCACCCCTGGCAAGCCAAGCCGGCGTTCGTGCCTATGGCATCGACGTTTCCGGTGGCGGATCCGACATCCAGATCAACAACACAACCGAGGCCGAGGCGATCTTCCAGGCTGTTGGAGATCAGTTGGGCCTTGGTGGTGGTGCAACTGGCTTGGTCAATGCCCTGGGCAACACCTACAACATCACGACCAACGCATCCGAAATTGCCTCCCAGACAGATTGGGCGGGCACAGGCGGTGGCGATTTCCCTGGCGGTTTGCCTTACCCGGGCGGAATCGGTGGAGACGACTTCCTAGTGGCGACCAGCTTCAATCTTTGGCTCGATCCGGGAACTTACACCGTTGGTGTGGAAAGCGATGATGGCTTCACCCTCACACTGGATGGAATCACCTTCAGCAGCAAGTTCGGAGGTGGGGCCGGGCAGGGTGCTGCCAACGAACTGCGTTTCGAGGCCCCCACAGGCAACTCCAATACCTCTGGCGAGTTCACCGTTGACGGGAACGGCGTGGACGTGCGGGTCTCGGGCCTGTTCTGGGAACGTGGCGGTGGCGACTTCTGGGAAATTTCGATCATCGACTCTCTGGCCGGTAACCCTGGTAATAAGAATGCCGCTGGCTTCGTCATCCTCCAAGACGGCGCGGTCTTGGCCAATGGCACCCAAATCGGTGTGTTCGTTCCCGAGCCCACCTCGGCATCCTTGCTGGCCGGTCTGGGGCTCTTGGGCGTTTCCTTCGGTCGCCGTCGTCGCTAAACCCACAGCCTCAGCTTGCCTGGGAACTCAGAGGTCTTGGGTCGTTCTCTGACTCTTGAGACTCAGGAATGTTCTCGACCAAGGGCGACCACCGGGAGCCCAGCCATTCGGAAAGTCCAACTTTCGGAGGCCTCAAGAGACTTCAGGAGAATCAACCCAGACGACCAACTGATACCGGAACAGCCGGGTCCAACCCGCCCCCGTAATGCCTCGCCCCAGTCAACAATAACCCGCAGTTTGAGTATTCAAGCTGCGGGTTTTGCTTGCGCCCAGACGAGAGCCACTTGACTGGCATCGGCTGCGGGCTTTCTTGTGCCACGACCTCTGAGAGATCCAACTTTCTCGATCGTGAGAGCTCTTGTTGCCGGAAGTCTGGGCCTCGTCGGAAGTCTGGGGACCTTCCTTTACTGAAGCCTACCAGGGTTTGGCTTGGCACCGCCCAGGCAAAGTCTCGATGGTGGGCAGGGTCGGACGAGCTTGCCGCCAGGATCCTACGAGCTGAGGTGTCAGCTGCGGACTCGCCGGCTCCGACTCAGTCCTACCCAAGCGAGAAGTAAGAACCCTGCGACACTGCTGGGTTCGGGAATGACACGGGAGCCAGGGGTCTCTGAGGCCAAGAACGTCAGTTCAGCTCCGCCCACGTTGCCACCGGAAGGGCGTGAAACTTGAAATCGCACAAACTGGGCCAGTTCATCCTCGACGAACTGATAATTCGTTGTCTCGGTGCCACCGACGGCCGAAAAGGTCAAATCGGGTGTTGATGCGAAGTTGCCATCGTTGGAGAAAAACAACTCGAGGGTCGTCGCGTCATCGACTCCCGGAGAGCCGACGTCGGCACGCTGGGTGTAGTCAAAACTGCTGATTCGCTCGACGGAGCCGAAGTCGAGGTCCACCAAATGCGGGCCAGCACCCACGCCAGCCCAGTCACCGTTGACCCCGATGATGCCATCGACAAGATTGCTCGCGGCGTATCGTGTGTCGTTGAACTGAGACGAGAAGTCGACCACCGTCGGGGGACCAAGCACAGTACTTGGCAGCGTTGGTGCCAACAACGTGACCTCGGCACCACCCACGTTGCCGCCGGTTCCGGTCGCTTCCAGTCTGAGGAACTGCCCTTCCAGATCCCCAAAATCGTAGTTGGCCGTTGCAGGACCGGAATTGGGAGCGACGGTCGCCTCTGGAGTGCCACCGAAGACTCCGCTGTCACTGACAAAGAGATTGAGCGTTGACGCGTCGTCGACACCTGGGCTGCCAACGTCGTTCCGCTGGGTGTAGTTGATACTGGAGAAGGTTGTCGAGCCGCCGAAATCGAGATCCACCGTGTGCGGACCAGCGCCAACGCCCGCCCAATCGCCGTTGATGCCGATGACACTGTCAGCGATGTTCTCCGCGGCATATCGCGTGCTGTTGAATTGCGAGGAAAAACCGACCACCGTCGGATTCGGCAGAACCGACTCCTGCGCGGTGGATGGAGGTCCCCAAGCAAGGCCCATAGACAGGATTAACAAGCCCTGAAAGGTTGTCTTGAGATTGAAGGAGATGGAAACCATGGTTGTGTCTTTCACCTGAAGTGAGGGGCTCCCAGACGCTGACCATGAAACTTCCGAACCCGTCAGGAACGGTTGATGGTGCTCGCAAGCGAATTCATGGGTCTCCCTCAGTGGAAGAATGATGGCGTGCGGGGGACCAATGTGTGAGGGGATTTATGGGAGTTTGGGTAGAGTAACCCCCGGTCACTTCATGATCTTTTAACTAAGACAATATGATTTTGCAATGAAATTCGGCTGAATTTTGTGGGAAGCACGTCGATCACTCTCCCGGAATTCGTTGATGATCCGCTGAGCTCAACGATTCGCTTTGTTTTTTCAGGGGCAGCGGACTTGACGGATGATGAGCGGCTCTGCATCCCAACCAGGCCGGCATGGTTGGCATCGGTGGATCCTGCCAACGGAGGAGGTTTCGGCAGCGTCGCCGAGAGCCACGACCCATCAGCGACCCTGTCGTGAGTCAGTGGCCTCGGGATCATCGAGATGGGTTCCAGGTTTTCCATCGTGGCGAGGGCTGCGATCGCGCGGTCTGTCAGCTCAGTGGTTTTCGCCAAGACGATCGCCTCAATGAGAGACGACCAACATTGAGCCCTAAAATTGAGCTGCGTGATACAGTTCATGAGAATGATTGCGTCTTAGGCTGACAACTTGACAGTCTCCAGGTAATACACTGACCACTCTATAAACAAGTGACTGCTGAGTTCGGAAATTTCTTGCTCGTCCAAAACACGCGAGCCGCCGGAACGACCAGTGATCTGCCGGAACGACCAGTGATCTGGAAGCCTCATTTGCTGTGTCGGACGAGCCAAGATTTTCCTCAACCTCAGTAGGAGCGTCGTGCGAATATTCCTGAATGGTTGGGCGAGACTCAAAGCTTTTCTTCCCTGTAAAGAACTAGCGATTTTGTTAGATTGATGATGCCATGGGAAGCTTGGACTCGAACTGAATGAAGATCGCCGTCTGGGAGGAAGAAGACCTCACGAGAACCGCTCTGGTCGACAAGACGGTCTCTTGAACGTCTGGCCCCTCACCAACCGCTGCAGTTGACGAGCGACGCGTGTAGCTGAACGACCCCATCGAGTCATCCGCCCCTCCCCGCGGGTGACTCACAACTGAGCGGGGAGACGTTAGGCCCACTGATTGGAGAACATCGAATGTCCATGGGAATCCAAGTCTGCGACTCGGATGGAGAGGTCGGCGACACTTACGCACAGATGCTCTTTATGGAGCTGGACGCGTTACAGACGCTCGAAGATGAGCACGGCTGCCGGCTCATGTCGATGCTCGTCATCGAAGATGAACCCGAGATGTATCCTGCCTCTGAGTTGCTGAGGGCAGTCGCCAGGGCCAAGGAACTTCTCAACGGCTCGGATGCTCCAGCACTGATGTCGGATAGAGATTCCGTGATCAGCGACCTGGACGGGCTGCAAGCCGATCTTCAGAAAGCAGCAGACAAAAACCTTGAGGCAGGACTGGTTGCCTGCTGAACAGGCCTACCTCGGCTGTTCCAGATTGAGGCAGAGGCCCAACCTTTCGGACCCTCAACAGATCCATGCAACAATACTTGGTGGGCAATGGCCACATTTGGGACAGTCCAACTGCCTCGGCTGTTCCAGATTGTCCTATCCACTTGGCGAACGTCGGGCGTCTTCGCCAGCATCTTCCGGAAGGCGCCGTCCAGATCGGCAGAGAATCCGAATCTCTGCTGGAATGAGGCAATGGTGCTTTGTCGTGGATCAATTCACTTCTATCAACACTTCCCATGAGCCCCTTTGATGTGATTGGGGCTAAAAGTTATCCGCGTCGACGTAAGCGTTGATCACGGCTTGTTCGCCCTCAGCGCCCTTGCGCGAGTTGCCGTGTTCCATTCCGATCACGCCATCAAACTGGCGCGAATGGATGTATTTGAAGACGTTTCGATAATTGATCTCACCAGTGCCCGGTTCTTTGCGTCCCGGATTATCGCCGCATTGGAAATAGCCAATCTCGTCCCAGCATTTCTCAATGTTCGGGATCAGGTTGCCCTCCGTGATCTGTTGATGGTAGATGTCGAACAGGATCTTGCAGGATGGGCTGTCGACGGCCTTGCAGATGGCATAGGCCTGCGGAGAGCCTTGCAAGAACGTCCCGCCGTGATTGGCGTACCAATTGAGCGGTTCGAGCACCATCACCAGGTTATGCGGTTCGAGGATCTCCGAGCATCGTCTCAACAACTCGATCACATTGGCTGTCTGAAACCCCATGGCGAGTCGATCACGTCCTGTTTCATCGACGTTGCCGGGAACCACGGTCATCCATTTTGCGTTGACCCGTCGTGCCACGTCGATGGAATTCCGGATGTCTTTGAGGACGGAATCCCAAACGGCCTTGTCTTTGCGAGCGAAGGTGAGCTTTCCGATCGATCCGTGGGCCACGAAAACGCCCATCTGCATTCCGAGCTGCTCCATGCTCTGGCCGATCTTCTTCTGAAGCTCGACAGGGCGTCTTTTCATGCCGTTGTCTTCCCAGGCTGTAAAGCCCTGGTCGGCTGCAAATTTGAGCTGGTCGATCAGGTCAGCCCCAGCTGAGTTTCGGAACATGTTGAAGTGAGGCGCATACTTCAGCTTGAACTTGCGCCGTTCTGTGACGGTCGTGTCGGCCTTGGAATCAATTGGAGCCGCTGCAACAGCAGCCGCTCCGACTGCGGCCCCCGCAGCAAGAAATGTGCGACGTTTCATGAGGAGGATCCTTGTCGTGGAGCCATTGAAGCTATGCGGGAGGCAAAATCCAGGTCGTCTGGAGCAACTTCGCTATTCCGAATCTTGAATGCCCTCGCAGGAACTCTGCTGAGTCGGTAGGCTGCCCACTTCGGTCTGGCCAAGCAAATCTCATTCATGAGATCTCATTCGTTGGCCGCTTTGTACGTGATTTTGCGCACGTCCACTCGGAGTTGCTCCAGCCGTTTGGCGACTTCCTCGGGCATTTCTTCTTGGTAGCGACCACCGATTTGCTCGGCCAGGAAGGCTTCGATCTCGGCGTACATCGCCATACGGTTGACAGGTTTGGCAAAGCCGTGACCTTCATCGTCCGCTAGGAGATAGCTGACTTTGTGACCCTGATCTCGCAGCGCGACGACAATCTGATCGGCTTCAGCCTGTTTCACCCTCGGATCATTGGCTCCTTGGACGATCAGCAGTGGCCTGGAAATCTTGTCAGCACTGAACAGTGGACTCGCTTCTCGAATTCGCTTCTTGCCTTCTTCTGTCCTCGGGTCGCCCACCATGCCATATAAGAATGCTCGCCCCGCTTCCCAGTAAGGAGGAATGGAATTAAGCAATGTGAAGATATTGCTGGGGCCAACAATATCGACACCGCAGGCATAAGTGTCGGGCGTAAATGCCAGCCCAGCCAGTGTGGCGTAGCCTCCGTAGCTGCCACCCATGATGGCCACGCGATCCTTGTCCGCGATGCCTTTGTCAATCAAGTACTTCACGCCCCAGGTGATGTCGTCCTGCATCAGCTTCCCCCACTGAAGGTCGCCCGCGTTGAGAAACTTCTTGCCGTATCCACCGCTTGCGCGAAAGTTAGGCTGCAGAACCGCGTAGCCTCGGTTGGCCAGGAATTGAACCAAAGAATTGTATCCCCATGAATCACGAGGTCCTTTAGGGCCCCCATGAACGAGAACCACGACGGGAAGATTCTTCGCTTCCATCCCGGTGGGAATGGTCAAGTAACCCGGAATTTCTAGGCCGTCACTGCTGCTGTAGCGAATGGGCGTCATCGGCGCCAAGTGTTCTTCGACTTCTTTGAGTTCCGGACGGGGCGTGTATTGGTGAATCAGCTGGTGCTTGTGCACATCGAAGTACCACGCTTCGGCAGCGTACTTATCGCCGTGCACAGCAATTAAGAACTTGCTGTAGTCATCAGTTGCACTCTGGAAGGCAATTTCTCGACCAGGAAATTGCTGTTGCAAGAATTTGTAGTTGGCTTCCCAGGTTGTGTCACGCCAGTAGTATCGAGTCTGGTCTTCCGTATAAGACGTAGAAATGATCTCGCGAGTGTTGCGGTCAATTCGCAATCCCCCGAAATCGACTCGTTTGGCCGGATCGCTTTCCAGAAGTTCCAGGGCTCTGGTTGTTGGATTCATCTTGAACAAAGTCATCAGATCCAGGTCACCTTTGTTGGTGACCAGATAGATGTTCTCACTCTTGGGATCCCAACCACGGACCGCTGCGTTCTCGGTGACTGAAGTTTCGTAGATTGGCACCAATTCGTCGTCGTCTTTGCGCAACAGCGTTGTCGTGCCCGCCGGGTCGGTTCGGCTCAGCAATCGGAGATGGTCGTCCCAGTCGAATTCATAACCGGTGATTCGGTCGTCATTCTGATAAACCAGTGTCAGTTCGCCCGTGGAAATCTTGAGTCGATACAGATCGTGCCACGCCTTGTCTCGATCATTCAGCCCCACCCACATCAAATCAGGGTTGTTCTGGCTGACGTGCATGATCCGCGCGGTGACATCTTTCAGCGGCGTCAGATTTCGCGAGTTCGGCGTTTCTTTGTCGGCCACAGGTTTCGCATCCGGATCAACGGCGAACAGATTGATGTTTTCGTCGCCGTCCGAATCCTTCACGAACAGAATATACTTGCCGTCTTCCGTCCACGTGTATCCGTAGAGAGGCCGCTTGCTATCGGTCAGCGGGCGCGCTTGATCAAACGGCTCCGCAAATTCTTTAACCCAAACGTTCATGATGCCCTGATACGGCTTCATGAACGAAATAAACTTGCCGTCGGGACTCAGCTGACCGCTGGAAATCTGAGGGTTTCCGAAAAAGAGCTCCCGATCCAACAACGGCGAGCGAGCCTTGGTTTTGGATTCATTCACTTGAGAAAAGGCCAAGCTCGAGAAAATCCCGCTGGCTAACAAAACCGTCACCAATTGAGTGGTCAATGCATTCTTCATGAAACGATCTCAGAGGAAGTCAGGGAGAGATTCGAGTTGTGGCTTTGCTGTGCGCGTGCTACCAAACTCGACAATCCGCGGTGCCCGGCAAGAACTCGATCGCTGAGCCGACTGTTCGACCAAGTGAAGGGGGCCACAGTCTGACCAAACCGAATCATTTCACTCCACTCGCAGAACCTCTTCGGCGGTGGGCATTTCTTTAGGGATCAACTGGGTTACCTTCCCCGTGGCAGCCCATTCGGTGCCTCGTTGCAGCGTAACGGCGAATCCAACGCAGTTCATCTGCTTGACGTTGTCCCCCATGACTGTGTGGAAGACGCGTCCTTTGCCGTACTTGATTGTGAACAGGACCGGCTCGTTCTCGCCGGTCCCTCCGGTGCGCTTCGCTGAGTAGGCCGTAGCCAGCACCGTCAGATCCTTGGCAGGGCCGCGAAGCCGATCATAGAGTTCGTCGGATACATGTCGCCACTGTGCGGGTAAACCTTTTGTGATTGGGTGTTCCGTGTTGATCGTCTCGACAACGTATTCGTGCTGCCTTCCGTGGCTGCCGCCGCGACCGGGGGAAGTGTCCCGGACAATCTTGCCGTCGCGGTAGCGGATATAGGGGCCATCTTTTTCATTGCGGCCACCCCAACCCCCGAGACCGATCATCTCGTTGTACTCTTTCCACTTGGGGAACGAGTTGTTCGCTGCGTGGAAGATGACCAGGCCACCGCCGTTGCGGACGTAGTTCACAAAACTCTCACGGGTTTCCTTCGGCCAGTTGGCTCCGTTGTAGTTCATCACGACCACGCCGTAATCCGCAAACTTGGGCCGGAATCCATCTGTGTTCTTGCCGCGCGTCGTGGCCACATCGACCGTGAAGAACCCGGTCTGTTCCAGGTACTTTTTCAAAACGGGCGTTGTGGCTTTCCAGTTGTGATTGTTCTGACCGTCGACGATCAATGCTCTCAGTTTCGGCTCGTCGGCATTGGCCGTGCCAATCAGCAAGAGCACAACCCACACGGCACAAAAGCGTATCATCGGTTCTTTCCTGGTCGGCAGTCGTGTCATTGGAATCAGTCCACGTTAGCTGGAGGCAACAGTGTGCGGATGGTTCAATGAATCGCCCAGCATTCAGCGGTAGACGGTTGATTGAAAATCGGACACGTCCCCGCGGTTGGCAACGGTGGCCATGTGCAATCCGGCCGATTTTCAGGCAGCGGCAAAGCACAGAGTGCTTTCAGCCCGGAAGCAACTTCGCGGGAAACCTTACGAACACGATCGTCAATGAGTTCGGATGGATTTTTCAAATCAATTGCTTCACGAATCCCGAACGCCTTGGGGACGAGACGGTTCCCGTTGGCGATCCACGGGACTCGAGGCGAGTGGAACCAACACGCCTTCACCCAAACGGCGCGAGCCCGTTCGAGAGTCCTGGCCCAGATCAGTACCATCGAGCGTCGGCAAGATGGGCGTCACCTAGCAAGTGGTTGCCAAGTGTGGCAAATGGAACGCTAGAAGGCCGATACCTCTTGGCATCGACCCTCTCGCAGGAACCTGCGGTCGCCGGGTTTCGCTCCTGTCAAAACGAATTGCGGTGTTGTGGGAAGGATCGGCTATGGATTTCCGGCTTTTCCAGTTCGGCCTCCCAGGACCGAGGGGAGGAACGCCGCTGGAATGAAGTTCGGGACCTTAAGCAGGCAGCGCAAGGACTGGGATGGTCAGCACTCCGAATACCGTTCACAGCGGCACATTCGTTGAGGAAGGTTATCGACCTTGCTCCAGTGCAAAGTCTGCTTGAGCCCGAGTGGCTACTTGTTTTTGCTTATTCGTCAGCGAGGTCAATTTGACCGGTTTGGCCCGCGTGACGAGGGGCGGAACGGTCGAATTTTCCATCTTCGCCCCCGAACGGCCTTTCATTGCGATTCGGTAACTGCCAGGAGTATTCAAGAGGTTGCTATCGGTGAGGATGATCGTTTTCCGCTGCTCGGCAAGCAGGATTTCTGCCTTCAAGAGACACGTCAAGTGCCTATGACTCCAACCTGAATAATCCGCCCGAATTGGTTTGAAGGCGGAGGGTTTTCCGTCGATGGTCAGACGCATGTGCGTGGGAAGCGATCGCAAAATGATCCCTTCGTATTGCTTCCACTTGAGTGCAAACGTCTCGGCGGGCTTCTGTCCGTGCTTGCGCAGTTCCTTCTCCAAGGTCCCTTCGTTCATCGCGAGCGAATACTGCACCAAGACGCAGTCGGGCTTCACGCTGACCTGAACGCGGCGTTCGATTTCTCCGTCGGGAAGTTCATGGCCTCGTGCTAGGCAGCAATGCCCAAGAACCAGAACCAAACAGAGCGATAAACGAAACACAGTAGCCACCTTTGTTTGGTACGAGGGATGCTTTGCAGGCTAATAGTCCGTCAAGGAAGATCTGTTGGATGGCATAGCAGTCGGTTGACATAGGAAATGCGTCATGTCATCCGACGATCTCTCGTTGACAATCTACTAGTTAGCCTTGGCGCCTTGTTCGATCACCCACAACTTCGATGGGGCCTCGGTCATATAGTACAAACGGCCGTTGGCTGCGATGGGCGTTGTGCGAATTTTCGTCCCGACCCCATGTTCGATCTCAGCGATCATCTCCATCTCTTTGCCATGCTTGAAAACGTACATGACACCGTCATCATTGCCCACAAAGACTTTGCCGTCGGCGACACAGGGAGACGACCATGTGTTCGAGAACATACTTTCCGTCCAATAGAGTTTGCCTGAGTTGGCGTCGAGGCAATGGACGTGACCTGCCAGCTCTGTAATGTAGAGAAGGTCGTCCATGATGGCACACGTCGACATTGTTCGACCGAAGTAGTAGGTCTCGCCGGTCGGACTTGGTTTGCCAGCTGTTACCGGACCGCCGTAGTGCCAGATTTGCGCCGAATCGGGATTCGGTTTCTCTTTCAATTCTGGCTCGCGCGAGACCACCAGGGTTGGCGATACGTCTTTATCTTCGCGGCTGGGAGACTTCGTGATATCAATGCAGTAAAGGTGTCCAACACCCAAGTCGTGTTCGGGGTCCTGGCCAACGGCAATGTAAAGCTTGTCCTCGTACACCACTGGGGTCCCAATAAAGTCGTTCGCCGTTCCGCGTCCGCCGAGTGCGTAGACGGCGTCTTTGGGGTTGCAGTCAAACTTCCAAAGCAACTTCGAGCCTCCCTGGCCGTCACCCCGAGGATCAAAGCTGTAGATCCAGCCGTCGCCGCCGGGAAAGATGACCTGAGGATTGCCGTCAAGATATGCGTAGGCGGGGTTCGACCATTGGCCATGCATGATGTTGCGACGCGATTGACCGGGTAAGTTGCTCGACCACAGGACCTTGCCGTCCTTCTTGCTGAGCGCCAAAAAACTCGGCGAATCTTTTTTCGGCACGCTGCGGTGGGCCGCGTCGACTCCATTGCTCGTGACCAGAAACAGCGCGTCGCCGACAATCATTGGTGAGCACGTGGCGATGTTGTGCGGGAACACATTGAGCTTACCGATCATATCGACGTCCCAAAGGATCTCTCCTGTCTTGATGTCGCCGCAGATGACTTCGCACCGGTTCCCGACGTAGTAAAAGCGGTCGCCCTCGATGCAGGGTGTCGAGCAAATGCCCTGTTGCGGCCAATCCCAAACGCGTCCCGCCTTGAGTTTGTCGTGGACAATCTGCCAAAGAAAATTGCCATCCTTCTCGTTGAAGCACATCATGACGCCTTTGTCACCCTTGATCGACGGATCACGAGGAAACTCGTTATTCGTGCCTATCAGGATCCGTCCGCCGCTCATGACCGGGCCGCCGTAGGCGCGAGAACCTAGCTGAACGGAGTACGCCACATTGGTGCCGTCTTTAATATCCCAAGAGTCAGGAAGACCTTTCGCCAGCGGATTGGCAAAGTTTCGCTTGAGGTGCCCGCCGTACATTCGCCAGTCTTTTGGTGAAAGTTCCAGCAGGTCGGGAGGATTTTGAGCCTGGACAGGAGCCAGGCACTGCAGCATGGCCAACGCAGCCAATGCGATCATCCATGTTCGTCTGGGTGCGGTTCGCATTTTGTGTTGACTCCAAAATGAGGCAAGCGTGTTCGCGGCAGGAAACCTTCGTTTACTTCACCAAGATGTTATCATAGTAGATTGGCGTGCCAGGACTTGGGGGTTGAATGCCCATGGCGGAACCGTAGAGTCCCGGAGGCCCAGAAAGATCGGGATTCGTGTCGGTCAACTTGATCGTCCATTCACGGGGCTCGGACTCGCCCTTTTTCCAGGCTTTCCCCAGGACTTCTGCTTGGTCGCCCCTGACTTCTACAGTCAATTTCAGGCGGTACCACGTGTTCGGCTCCCAAGCAAAATCAATCTCTTCGGCCACGCGGGGAACGGCGTCCCAAGCCGAAATTCTCAGTTGTTGTTCGTTGCCGACCATTTGCAATATGTAACGATGCGCCGTCACTCCCATGTTGGGAAGGTTCTCGCGAACCCGCTTGCCCATGACGTCAGCCGAAATTGTGTAGTCTGACATGTCGGAGGCGCCAATGAATGCATACCACTGGCGGTAAAACGGCACGGCAATCCTGGCGGTCTTCATCAGGACGGTATTGCCATCCTCAAGTTTGGTCGTGACATACCGCAGCTGGGTGTTCGTCCAACCGCCCGGGATCAGGCCCGGGGCGGTGCTCTCAAAATCCTCGCGATACGGAAACGACGGAACCTGACGGACACGCACACTCGCCTCCAAATTGCCAGCGGTGGCTAACAGCGTGCCGCTCTGACCACCGCCGATCTCAGGCGCAGTGAAGCTAGCGCCATCGACTTGTCCCTGCAAAACAGGCAGCACGACCCCTTGTCCAAGCCCAGGCCCCCGCTTCATGGCGGACAGCTTCAACTCGACGGGCGTTGACCTGACAAACTGTCCGTTCGCATCGAACAGCTTGGCTTTGAAGTTGACGCGTTCACCCGCCTTCAGGGTCACTTCGGCTGGAATCACTTGAAGTTGAGTTGGCTCGCCGGTTGGATTGGCTGGCGGAACGCTCGGCTGGGCGGGGAAATCAACTTGTGTCTTTTTGTATTTGCCGAGGCAGTAGAACTCTTCGGTCGTGCCGAAGTAGACACAACCATTGGCGATTGCAGCCGAACCCTGCACTTCAACGCCAAATCGCGGATCCGCTGGCTGGAAACGTTTGCGTGAGATTCGGCGCCCCTTATTGTTGGCATCCAGAATATGGAAGTATCCCTGAACCGAGCTGAGGTAGATTTTGCCGGCTCCGTAAACAGGCGACCCCGTGCAGTTGCGCCCAAATTTAGCGCGCCAAAGCAGTTCCCCAGTGTTGGCATCGAAGCAGTAGAGTCGTCCTTGTCGATCAGGTAAAAATAGCTTCTCCCCTTCCAGCATTGGCGAGGAGTATTTGAACTCAATCCCGTCTGTCTCCCATACGATTTCTGGTTCGGGTTTGCTGATGTCTAGGCAGGCGACTCGACCCACCGTGGCTCGGCCGGGGATTTCCTCGCCGTGGGCGGCATAGAGCCTGTGGCCTTCCACAACCGGGGCGGGATTCATCGCTCCGTTTCCAAATTCGAAGCTCCAGACTTTTTTGCCTGTGTTGACTTGGAAGGCATGAAGGTGTCCGTCACCACCCCCACTGATCAGGATTCGCTGGCCGTTGATCGTGGTGACCACCGGCACACAGCGATAGGTGTTCGAAGGGCGAATGCCTGTGGTGTTCCACCAGACCAGGTCGCCGTTGTTCTTGTCAAACGCCAGGAAACGCACTCCCCCGCCGCCCTGAGCGCCCCAGTTTGAACTGATCATGCTGATGATGACCAAGTTCCCCTCCACGATCGGACTGGTGACGCGTCCGCCGTAACCGGTGATCCGCCCAAACTCTTCCGTCAATGACTTCTGCCACTTGATCGTTCCGGTTTCGCCGTCGAAGCAGAACAGCAGACCCTGTGTCCCGTGCGCGTAAACATGACCTGTTTGCGGATCGCCTACCGGAACCGTCCATCCCAGTCGTATGCTGACGATCGGGGTGAAAAAAATACTAAATCGATGTTCCCAGATCATGTCCCCGGTTATCGCGTCCATGCAGACGACGCGTTCCTGTTCGTCGGCGCCTTCTCCGACCTTACTCACGACGTAGACCTTGTCGTTCATCACAATAGGAGTGGAGCGGCAACTCACATCCTTTTTCATCCACATCACATCTTCGAGGTCCGCTGGTAAGCCCGTCTCACGCGAGACCCCGTTCTTTTCTGGGCCACGCCAATTGGTCCAGTCGTTGGCCAAAAGCGGCGTCGCCAACAGGAGTGCCGCCAACGCGGTCATCACGACTTGATGTATCATCACGCTTCAACTCCGAGATATGTTCGTGCCGCTGACCTGGAACTCTGTGCCAAGAGAGGACTTGGGCAGTTACTTCACCTGGTAGCAAAAGAGTAGTTCCTGATCGCGAAGATACAGCATGCCGTCGGCGAGCACTGGCCGAGTCCAGTTCTTGCCGCTGGGAGGGGTCATCTTCGACGAAGCCGGTAGCCGGAAACGCCCCTTTTCCAACCACCCTTCCGAAGACGCCTCGATCAAGCTGACCTCAGCGGTGTTCTGTCCGTAGAGGTAAAGGTGCCCGTCGGCGAAAATCACCGAACCATCGCCTACACTCTTGTTGGCACGTTGATACCATGCGATTTGTCCCGTCATGAAATCTTGGCAAACCCAGCCGCGGCGTTGAGAAGTCCCGTAGATGTGACCGTCATGCATCACGAATCCACCGATCGAGTTCTTCATGTATCGATTGGTGTAGACTTCTTGCACCTCAAACTTGCCCTGCGCGTTCTTCGCGACCCGAATCATTTCGCAGCCATCACCCGTACTCGTGTAAACGTAGTTTTCGTGGCAAACCGGAGTAGGAATGACGACATCTGAGTAACGCCGAGACCGCTTATAATACCAAAGCAACTTACCTCCCTCAGCGGCAACGGAAGCGATCCCGAACTGAGTCATGACAACGTATTGCTTTACGCCGTCGAACTTGGCGATGATGGGCGACGCGTAGGTTGCTTCTTCGTCCAGCTCTTGACTTCGCCATACGATACTGCCGTTTGTCTTATCAAGGGCAACGACAAGCCCGGCGCCGCCTTTGCTCCCCGGCGTGCAAATCAGATGTCCTCCGTCAACGACCGGACCCCAGCAAAAGCCCCACCCAAACGTTTTGGGTTCGCCGGCATCGACGCTCTTAATCGAGCCACGGAGGTCGCGAACCATGTCCAGTTGCCATCGCAGCTTGCCAGCAGTCGTAGCGCAGACAAGCTGCCCGCCGCCCGCCAGTGCGTAGACCAAACCACTGTCAACTGTCACGGTAGCTCGCGGCCCCGACCCCCATGAGTTTCCCTTGAAATCAAAACTCTTGTCGGTCAGCGCCAAAGACCACAGTTCTTCACCGTCTTCGGAGTTGAGACAGAACAGTTCAGGCTTTCCGTTGCGGCTGCCAGTCAGATAGATCCGCCCGTCCACAACCGCTGGAGAGGAATAGCCCAAGCCTGCAGTCTTGTATGTCCAAGCGAGTTTGGGTCCGGCTTTGGGCCAGGTTACCAGCAGGTCCGTTTCTGGCGATCGATTGTTTCTCCGGGCGCCTTGGAATTGCGGCCAGTCCGCAGCTTGAAGTTGGACTGCAGCGAACGAGCAGTGCAAAAGAGAGATCACGAACATCCCGACGATTTTGGGGGCAACCGGGACGAACAATCTGTGGGGTTGGGGCATTTCTCGAGCTCAAGAAAAAGGGAGCGAAGATTTGCTCTGAAGAAGACAGAAAATACTCGAGCCTGGGCGGGATCGCAAGTTGCAGCGAATCCTGACAGTTGACGCCCGCGGGATCAGCGGGTTGAGGACACGCCCGTTCCGAGCCGGCGTCGCTCACCCTGTTCAATGTGGGGTTCTTGCACTGACTTTGCGTCGGCGAAGATCATCAAAGTCTCAAGTTCAGTGTATTCCACGACTGCGATCACTTGCACCAAACTCATTGGGCATCAAGCCCCTCGACCAGCAAACCTTCATTGACTCAACCTGTCTGGTCGCTTTCCCTCGGCAACAGTGCCCAGGCTGTCTGGACAGACCCAACTGAGGTCTCTCGACTTCATTGGCAACAACTGCTTCATCAATCCGGATGCTCTAGCAAGGTTGACCAACCTTCGATCTCTCGGCCCCTCTCGCTGCTGGTTCTTGAGGAGCGTTGATGCCTGAGACGATCGCTCAGTGTGGAGTCCGCTGGAGTGTGGTTCCTGCAGCGAACGGAAGATCGGGACGCCACCAAACTCGATTTCTCCCAGGACCATCCCGGGGTTGACCAGCTCGTCGCCTTACCTCGGCAGCGTCCAATCCCTGAATCTCTCCGGCAATCATCTCTGGGACCGAGGGGCGCGAACGCTGGCGGCGATGACCCACTCGGAGGCCCTGACGGAGCTCGTCCTGGACGACAACAAGATTTCCGATGCGGGTGCGATTGCCCTCGCGGGGTCATCTCTGACCGGGCGACTCAAGAAACTCAGTCTGCAAAACAATCGAATCAACCGACCAGGTGCCCGAGCGCTTGAGAAGCTCGAAGGGCTGCAGCTCAGTCTCGAAGTGAACCCCTTGGAGCGCATTGCGTCCGTTCCCCCATTGTCCAGTTTCTCAGGCAAACCAGGACTGGATTCTCTTCAAGAAATGTGCCCACCCCCCCGCGTTATGGCCGATGGAACGGAATTGGCCTGAGGTCGAGGAAGACTTGGGGCTCGGGCTGCCGGCCGACTACAAGCGACTTGCCGAAGCCTACGGTCCGGGATGGTTTTCCACACTTGAGTTCTTCGACATGCGAGAGGCATTTCACGGCTCCAGCCTTTCCACAAGCATCAAGCAACTCATCGGCAGCGTTTTTCACGAACATGTGATGAAGGTGCTCAAACCGGAGGTTGCACAAGCTCTGGCGCCGGAATCCTCTCGGTTCTTTCCTGAGGAAGGTGGGCTGCTTCTGTTCGGTTTCCTGGGGGAGGATCGGAGGAGGCCTTTGTGCTGGCTGACCAAAGGGAACCCAGACTCGTGGGATGTGGTTTACGTTGATGCGACTCCGATCAGCCATTTCAGCCCTGCTCAGTTCATTCGATTCGAGCACACCAACGCCACCACGTTCATCCACCAGTATCTGTCCGGCGAGGTTGCGGCATCACATCCGGATGCGACGATCCCCGAGCCCGGTGTCGTCGCCTTCACTCCCTCCAAACAGCCGCCAGAATACGTCCCAAGCGGAGGCAGGACGCCCGACTACGATGCGCTCATCATTCAGACCGGCACGGACCTCGACGAGATCATGCGTGAGATTCGCGACAGACCACGAGACTTGAGATTCAGGCTCTAGTTGGCCGACTGGGCCGAGCAAAACGGCGAGGCGGCACGGGGGCAGGTCATCCGCATCCAGATTGATCGAGTTCAACGACTCGGAGAGAAGCATGAGGGACTCGGTTCGGAAGAATTGGACCTGATTGAAGATCATGTCCCAGAACTTACGCAGTTGGGTCGTCCTTGGCCGCTGAACGAACTGAATGGGACCTGGGTTGCCCACGGTTGATTTGTGCCCTTGATGAATCGGACCCAGATCAACCGGCGGCGCTGGATGAGCTCACCCGCAGGACGCAGTCTCCTGCGTTCGCCTGGGTGTCGGGCTGTGAGGTCGTGGCCTCAGGCCACGACTTAAATGATTCGGAGCCCTGGGAAGCTCTAGCATCGCACCCGGGCTTGAGAATGGTCACCCACCTTCTGGTGTCCGACGGCGCGCAGGTGCGTGGCTTCCGTGCCTCCGGGGTTCTGCGTGCCTTCAGTTCATCGCAGGAATTCCAACGGCTGAGGGTGTTTGGCCAGAAACCGTATGTCGCGTATCAGGTGAGCCCAACAGTACTGGGCTCTGATCCAATAGTTCCAGGCAAACGAACAGTTCGCTGAGAAGTAATCGAAGTTCAAAACCCCCGAAAACTCCTCTCCAACCAACTTCTCCAACACTTCCCGTGATCGCGACGTAGCGATGCAAAACACGCTGAAGGCGTGCCTCCAAGAAGTTTCCAAACGAGGGCGAACAACCGAACTTCCCGGCCTGGAGAACCAGCCCCGCGGATTTCTAACAATTGACAACCCCCGAAGCCTCGGCCTCATCCCCGGCACAACCCATACCGACCGGCCCCTGGCGCACAAGCTGCTCATTTCGCAAAAGAAAGGTTGACACTGAGGAGGGAGCTGGTACCTTCGGAAGGGGGTCAACCTACCTCAATCCACTCGCCCTGAACCACACCACCCTGATTCAACCCAACCCTGATTCAACCCAACCCGAGGCCACTAACCATGCCCCACTGCCACAAAATCGTGTCATTCTTGGCTTGTTTTTTATTAACATCAACCCTAAGTGGGCAAGGTGGCACCTTGTTGTATGATGTCGACGACACCGGCTCCAACAACACTCAAATGGGCTGGATCCCTGTCAACAGCAACAACATCAACGGAGTGACCTTCACACCAACTGCCGGAGCAGGAATTGATGATCGTGATCGAGGTGCCAGCAACACCGACGGTCCAGGGGGAGACGTGGCCAACAACGACATGTGGCGGGACTTCATCTTTGCCACGGGCTCGACTTCTGCGGGCGAAGGATTGGATATCACCGTGACCGGACTGCTTGCCGACTTCGAGTATCGTGTCCGCTTGTGGGCCTTCGACGATCTCAGCAACGGTGGGCGGAACATGACGTGGAATGGTGAGCCACTGAATCTTCCCACCAGTCCCGATCCCACTTCGTTGGATGATCAGGTGGTCTCTTTCAAAGCCTTGACTGATGCCAACGGAACGCTGGTCCTGGAAGGACGAGTTGCTGAACCGATTGGCACCTGCTGCAATGTCTTTGTCAATGGCTTTGAGCTCACACCAGTCCCCGAACCATCGAGCCTGGTCTTGGCTTGCGTTGGAATGGGACTGGTTGGATTGCGACGGATCAGATCCGGCAGCTAAAGCCCACAGTCTGCGTCGCAACCTCAGCCTTCTGAGCCCTGCTGTCCTCTGGGCGTCGTGCTTCGGGATCGGTCGTGCGGTTCAGGAGGCGATTCTTTGCGGCCGATCACTTCCGAAGAAATCTCTATTGCCAATTGACCGCTGCGTTTCTTCGTTGAGAGCCGCGCCTACGGTGGGTTCCGAATCAGGCGAGTCGCCTCCGGCGAGGTGCTCCAATGTTCGTTCACTGGAACGATCTTCCGGCGGGGTGGCGAGATTT
This sequence comes from uncultured Pirellulales bacterium, assembly GCA_964648025.1. Taxonomy (GTDB): domain Bacteria; phylum Planctomycetota; class Planctomycetia; order Pirellulales; family Pb10988; genus CAZYKP01. The sequence goes on from CAZYKP010000020.1 coordinate 57,125, forward strand.
CCAGCACGACGGGATCCCTCGTCACCAACTCTCAGTCCAGAGGCGGCCGTTCCTCTTCAAGGCGAAGGAGTCTCCTTGGGCCCCAGTGCAAACGTCGTCTGCATCCCGTATTCGCTCGTACATGTGCAGCCCGAACTGCCTTCTGGGCAGAGCACCAGGCCGCAGGCTGGCACAATGCTAATCCAGCAATTCGGCCGGGTGACGTTGGTGAGTCGAACCACAGATGGCGAATCGAATCTCCGCATCGCGTGGTAACCGCACTTGAAGAAGGCCGCCGTAGCACACGCTGAGAGCGTCCCGCAGCCGCCCCCCTGGATCCAACTAGCGTCGGCCTTGCCGGTCCTTAAGTTCAGGCTGAAGGAACGCGTATAGAGTTGGTCGCCGGCAATGACCGGGTGCTGGTCGGGTTCCCCGTGGGTCAGGCCGGTCTTCTGAGGATTGGGTGCGTCGATGGACCAAATCACTTGGCCCGACGTTCCGTCGAATCGTCGCACGCGATACTTCATCATTTGGTCCACATTGAGCGTCCCGGTCAGGATGATCTCGCCCTTCCAAATTTGAGTAAAGATGGTGTGCTGAAGATCGTCCAACGGGGCCGCCGCCGACCATTGAACCTTGCCGGTGGCAAGATCGAGGCAGGTCAAACGCGGCTTGCCCGCCATCATACTGCTTAACCCAGTGCGACCACCCGTGGCTGCAGGAACGTTGCGGGCGGCTTCGACGAACAACACTCGCTTCTCATCGTAGGCAATGGACGGGTGTAAAATGAGCGTCCGGGGATCATAGCGCCAAAGCATTTCGCCACTCTTTCGATCCATGGCGAAAAAGGTCCGGCCGAATGCTGTGGAATCCACAGATCTGTCTCGCCTGTCTCCGCCCCGGACCCTCGCTCTGGTTCGTCGCAACCACACTCAGCAGTGAGCCGGAGGAGATTGCGCCAATGAACCCGCTCAACTGGAATTCTAAGGCACACTACGGACCGTTCGACAGGTGCACAGCAGAGCCCAGAGTGAGCCCCGAACACGTTTTGGCGGTCAAGGCCCATCGACAGGCCAGACTCGCTCTGGCGGCTTCTCAGATTCCCCAGAGAACTTTTGAACAAGTGTTCGCCAAGTCCCTGCGAGAGACGGAGCCCTCGCCGCGAATACTTTCGGCTCTGCGGAGTTCCGGCAACAGCTTGGCCAGTGTCCGCCAGAGGTTTGGCAAGCCATCGTTGGCACACTGAACGAGACATCAGAGAAGGACAACCAAGCGGCAGGAAAGACGGTCTGGGGCCGCCAGCTGGGTTCCCGCAGGGCTCACCCCTCCGCTCTGGTGCTCCTTTGGCCAGCCGCGCCAGGGTGCAGGGCTCCCAACGCAGAGGGAGCCCTCGCAAGACGCAATGCCTCAGGGTTGGTCAAGGGTACCGAGCTGGGGACTGGGAATGCGGCGAATGGTTCTTGCTGCCGGCGCCCTGGTCTCCCGCGTAGAGGGCTGGCCGACTCCAGAGGGCGAAAGTCCGCCTTGCGACTGCTCGGCACCGATGAGTTCATCATGAACAGTTCAGGCCGATCGACGCCGTCGCAGAACAACACCGGCCATGCCGAGAAAGGCGACCAAACCTGTTGCCGGCTCGGGGATGACAGTAGGAGCGTTGACGCTCCCGGTCAGGATCAAGTCTGACCATGTTCCAGCCTGTTCAACGTTACGACCCATGGGCGACAGTTGACCACTTGACTGGCTACTTAAAATTGCCAAAAACTCTGCCCCAGGGAGGCCGCCGGGGTGAGCCGCAGTGATCGTAATGGTTGCGGAGTCCAAGCCTTGAAAAGCTGAGAGATCCACCGAGCCTTGGGTAAATCCCGGGCCTGCTCCACTGTTGGGGAGACCAGGGGGCGGCGGTGCATTGAATTCCTCAGCCACGACACCTGCGAGGGTGATTGGAGGATCGATTCCATTGCTGACGACTTCGACCGAAGTCGGAAGGAAAGTGTGGGTGTTGGCAGTCTGCCACCAACCGAGAGCGTAAGTGAGTGTATCCAGATTCAAGGTTCCTGGAGCATCGGCAGTGACGGTGAAGGATCCAAGCGTCTGCGTACCACCCCATTGGTTCGTTGAATTCCAGGCATTGGCAGCGTCGCCGGAGAAGATGGGAGATGACGAAGAATCGAAAGCGCTGGTTGTGGCGCCTGCCGGATTAACCTGCGAGGCAAACTGATTGCTGGATAAGTTAGTCCAATCAAACTGTGCAAGCGTGTCGGCTCGGCTGGATGAAACGGCCAGAACAAGCAATGCACATGATGTGGCGGTGATGAATCGGAGTTTGTGGGTGATCATTTGGCGGTACTCCAAGGAGGATTGGGTCAGACAAAGGGTGGGCAGAATCAGACCAACGGGGGATCAGGGCAGATAGGAAGGTCGTGACGTTCACGATTACTTCATCCAATGAATATGCTACTGGCTAATCCAGTCCCTACAAGCGCCCTTCTTGCAAGGCTTGGAATTTTTTAGCGCCTAGCTCGACAGGTCCCGGCAAGGGCTCCCCACTACTTGCTTAAACCTGGTGAAGTCACGAGGGTGGGTAGTTTGTGACCGCAAGCCCCCGTTGAGAGAGGCCATGGCACGCCAGTCTCAGCAGACAGCAACAAGCCAGCCCTTACGTTGAGGTTGGGTCACTTTGGAAGGGGGTTCCCGCCCTGTGTCAGGCATTGGCAGACCGGGCGATCTCGCTAGCGAAAAGAATGAAATCGAAGACCGAATGTCGCAGAAGAGTACTGGGTTGAGCGAGTCGTGCATCAATCACCACGACCAGGACTCCAGCGGTTGATGCCAGGGGTTCGAGCTGGTTTCAAGCGCGATGTTTCCCGCTGTCGCCCCTGCTGGCAACCGCCACAAGCAGGAGAAAGACAGAATGCCAAGAACAGCCGGCTCTCTCAGCGGGAGCGAAGCCAGTTGGCGGAAATGCTGAAAGCGAACAATCGATCAACCAAGGAACCTTTGGGGAACTTTGATGGTAAAGACAGGCAAAATAAGGTGCCATCGCAGAAGGCTTGGAATTACCTGCAGAAGCCGAGCAACCTAGGCCTCTCCGACGAAACGCCACCAGTGATTGTTGCTCACCGTATCCGCAAGCTGGTGAACCAATAGAACATCCCCAGCGGTTCTATTCGCTGAGACTCTCTGTCGGGATATTACTAATCTGGCAGAGGGGGGCCTCGCGTTCGCCGGGCGTTTTGCCTTGGCATGCGATTCACTGCCTGACCGGGCGATGATCCGTCCCCAGATGTGGGCGGAGAAATCCGTCTCACCAGAGATGGTGGCAAGACTATCTCAACGGAGAGCGAACTGTCCGAGGTTCGCAAGTAGGTTCTCGAATCCTTCACCCCTTCAAGGGGTAGCGAGAGGGGTCGCCCTTTGAAGCTCACGAGGGGGCCAATGCAAACTCACCAAAACCGCGCGATACCCGTCAACGTCTTTCTTGCGCTTCAAAGAAGCGTTGGACGGAAAGTATCATTCTTTCCCTTGGTGTCTGTTGCGACACTTCCCAACGTGGCGAACCCAAGTTAGTTCGATTGTGCGCAGCATTGTAGTCTCTCCTCTGCCTGGCCTTATGAATTGCTGCAGGGAGAGCTTCAACGGCCAAACTGCAGTACCCCTTCTTGGGGTTTCGTTTTGGGATCCTGTTGGGGAACCCCAGTGAACGCATCGAGATGAGCCAGGTTTCCAAAACCCCGATTTTTGTAGTACCGGAGGTGGGACTCGAACCCACACGTCCTTGCGGACACTGGATTTTGAATCCAGCGCGTCTGCCAATTCCGCCACTCCGGCTGCTCAATGACGCCCCTCACCAAGCTGATATCCTAAGACAGAAGGGACCAACGAGCAACTCCCCAAGCCACTGTCTCGACTGTCTCGCCAGTGAGCGTGTCGTGCGGCCACAGATCCACCCTCGCTCGAACCGCCCTCACCCGAACTGGGCTGGGCAGAGAGACATATTCTCCCTAATCTTCCGAGTACGTGGATACTTGGCGACAACGTGGAATTCCCGACTGCAGGACATTGAGGGGTCATGGCAACCGACGCAACCTCTTCGGCAACGCCCGGCAAACGCTGGATTCGTCGAGGCTCGGGGTCCACCCACAAGAACCCCAACCAGACCCCCAGTGGCCCATCCCCAAGCTCTTCTCAACAACCACCCAACTCACCAACGGACGCCCAAGCAGAAGGCCACTCCACTGATTCGCCGTCGCCGCCACAGCCTGCTCCTCAGTCAACTCAGCAGACAAACTTGCCAACGACAAACTTGCCCACGACAAACTTGCCCACGACAAACTCGGCAACGAGAAACTGGCTGAGCCTTTTGCTGGGTCTGTTGGGCTCGGGGCTTCTCTGGGCGTCGTTGCCGCCTTTGGAGTGGGCACCGCTGGCTTGGGTGGCACCGATCCCCTGGCTAATATTGGTTCTTGCCAATAAGCTGCCAGGTCGACGACCTTATTGCGGGTTATTCTTTGCGGGAACAGCCTTTTGGTTGGCGACCACGTACTGGCTCTGGTTCCCTCATCCGCCGGAAACCGGTGCCGGTTGGGCGATCGGCTCCCTTTATCTGGGAATCTTTCTGCCAGCCTTCGTGGTGGTCACCCGGCAAGCTGTTCACCGCTGGAAGGTCCCCTTGTCTGTGGCGGCCCCAGTCGTCTGGGTCGCCTTGGAGTGGGCCAGGGGCCAGACACCGCTGGGCTTCAGCATGGCTTGCCTGGGTCACACACAAGTCAACTGGACCACTTTAATTCAGGTAGCCGACCTGGGCGGGGCCTACCTTGTCAGCGGGTTGGTGATGTTTGTGGCCGCCTCTCTGGCAAGCTCTTTCGGGAGCGCCCGGCTGTTTGATGGAGTGGGGATTGCCAACCTGACCATCGACCACACACCTGGCCGGCAAAGAATCAGCTGGCTGCAGTTTGTCCCGCCAGCAACCGCGTTGCTTGCTGCCTTAGGCTATGGCCAATGGAGACTTCAAGAGGCAACCACCAAGCCATCGATCGAACCAGGGCTGACTGTCGGCGTGATTCAGGGCAATGCCGCTCATCCGGCTTGGGATCCCCAGGAGATCATGCCAGCCTACTTTCGGCTCTCTTGTCTGGCAGTCGGCAAAACCTTCGGCGATCAGCCCCAACCGGATCCCCCGACACCGACGCCCGATGTGATCATCTGGCCAGAGACCATCTTTCCCAGCGTCCTTGCCGTGGTTCAAACCAAGGAATCCAATGGCCAAGGGCTGAACCTCGAGGGCACCGGGTGGACCGAGCAATCCTTTCGCAAGGCCGCAGAGATCCGCCCAAAACGGATGCATGAGTTCGCCAGATACTTTCAAACGACGATGCTGGTCGGCGTCAGAACTCAGGTCGCCAGCCCGCAGGGTCTCAAACGCTTCAATTCCCTGGCCCAGGTGGACCCCCAACGGGGTGTCGTTGGGCGATATGACAAGACCCATCTGGTTATGTTCGGTGAGTATATCCCCTGGGCAGATCGGTTCCCCGTTCTCTATCGGTGGACGCCCTTAACTGGCGGATTGGCCGCCGGCGCTCGGGGACAGTTACCTTTAGAAATCACTCCCCAATCTCACCAGGGCCCTCCGGAACAAGATCGCCATCCGTCGCAGCAGGGGCAAGCGACACGAACAGGCGACCAGCAGGTCGAGGAGCCTGTGCGAATTTCGGCCAATATTTGTTTTGAGAATACCGTTCCACACTTGATCCGTTCTCAGGTGAACGCTCAACGTGCTGCCGGCTCTGAGCCGGATCTGCTGGTCAATGTCACCTACGATGACTGGTTCCGGTGCTCCAGCGAACTGGATTTGCATCTGGCCTGCGCGGTCTTCCGAGCCATTGAATGCCGCAAGCCCTTTGTGATTGCCGCCAACGAAGGCCTCTCGGCAGTCATCGACGCCTCAGGACGAGTGCTGTGGGAAGCCCCACGAGACCAGGAGGCCGTCCACGTCACCACCGTCTATCCCGATCCGCGAACGAGCCTCTACTTAAAGATCGGCGATTGGCCAGCACTGGGTTGTCTGTTCCTCAGCCTCATCTGGATCGCTAGCCCAGTTCGAAGAGTGTGCTGTGCTTGGCTTCTCAGAACCCCAAAAGGTTCCGCAAGTCCGTGATGTTCCTGTTGGCAAGTGCTCCCAGGAAGACGTCGCAGCAGCACTTTTCAGTGGCTATCGGTTCGCCCTCAGTCGGAGCTATCCCAAGCACCCCCACGGACCTGACCTGTTGGAGCTCGCAGCTTGCTTCGGCACCAAATGGACCAGTCTCAACCCTCAGGTCGCCCTCATTGTGAGATGTTCACATTCCCTTCAAATTGGGGGCATCGAGGATGAAACGGTTTGGAAAGCGAGCCGAGAACGGGTAAAGTGGCTGGGGAGAGATTGGACCAATCTGCGGGATCATCTTACGCTGCGGGGAACAGATTGCCTGACCGGTGATCGGCCCTTGTCATCTTTTGAGGCAGCAACCAAGTCAGCCATCGGGCCAGCAACCGGGCCATTCACTGGGAAAACCTGACGGAGAAGACCCGGAGGAGAAGACCCGGAGGAGAAGACCTGACGGAGAAGACCTGACGGAGAAGACCCAGAGGGGAGGAACTGACTGCCGCTGGCTGGGCGTGTTGGCTTCTTGGCAGGCTGAGCGACTTTGAACCTGCCGACCCTTGGCAAGGTCCTGCTCAGCAAGGTCCTGCTCAGCAAGGTCCTGCTCAGCAAGGCGATGTTCAGCAAGGCGATGCTCAGCAAGGCGATGTTCAGGAGGGTGGCCACCTGTCTGCCAACATCCTCGATCGAATTGGACCTCCCACGGGACAGCTCCCTGGCAACGGATTTCTCGGTTGCCAGCATGAGAAGGCAGGTCGGCAGGGCCGGCAACAGCTGGATCAAGTCTACACAGGTGCAAAATGGGTTCATCACAGTCGGACGTCAATCAAGGTACTCAAGGTCCTCGGGGTCCTGATTCGCCCCTTGAGTCCACCGACCTGAGGGGATTTGACATCGACCTGAGTAAGCTCAGCCAAATCAGCCGACCCAGTGAGTCGGCTCCTCCCTCGACTGACGGCTCTGCACCGACGCCTCCGGCTCCACCGCCAGAACCTCCCCCACCTGGGTTTGGGACACCCTCGGCATCCTCAGTCTCTCCCCCAGCCCCTTCCGAAAGCTCCTCTTCGGCAACAGGTTCTCCCTCGTCGCCACCGCCGTTCTCATTGAGGCCACCTTCGTCAAGCTCGTCGCCGACTGAAGAGGGGCAGCCGAAGTCTCAGCCGCCGTCCCTTCCCGAAGAGCTGGCGAGCTTGAATTTCTTGGACTTCTCAAATTCGACCTCCAGTCAGCCCTTGCCTGCCTCCGAACGAGCCGCCGAGGCTGAGGCAGAGTGGAATCCCGCCGGAAGTGATGCCCTGGAGGACGATAGTGATTTTGGGGACTCGGCCTCGGCCGTGAGTATGACCCCGGATCAACTCCAATCGCTCAGAACCCCCAGTGAACCCCCACCTGGGAGTCAGCGACAGCGACCCAAGGTCCCCAACCCACGGCAGAGAGTCCGCCCGACCGCCCCGATCCCCGTTCACACTGGCGATGAGGGAGAGAAGACGGATTTCGACCAAAAGGAAGCCACTGAGCTGGATATCCTGGCAGGCGGCGAGGTGGCGCGGCCTTTGGGTCTGCTGCGGCCAGCGGAGACGACGCCAGAGGCCACCCCGACTCCCTTGACCAAATCGCTGGAGGAGCTTGAACAGGCCGAGGAGGAGCTCATCCAAGGAGGAGCCCTCAAGAAGATCAAAAAGCCCTTGGGATCCGACGAGGATTCGATTCGCCAGCTGCAGCACGACGAGGACGAAGAAGGGCTTCTCGGCACGCTCCTGAACGGCTCCATCGCGGGCGTGCGGATGCCAATTGTTGTGGCCGTGCTCGCCGGCCTGCCGTTGTTGGTCGCCTTCGTGTTCCTCTTCACCAGCCCAAGCGGCCCACCTGTTGCAGAGGCAGAACAAAATCTGCAAAGCTCGGAGAACGCTGAGGCGCCCCAAAAAGACAACCCTTCCTCAGAGGACTCTCCATCCGATCTCCCCTCGGAGACCTCTTCCTCAAACCTACTGACCCCAAACGGCAACAAACCCGAGAATCAAGCCAACGGCCCGCTTGAGAAAGATCCTGAACAAACGGATTCGACCTCAGGCAATCCGCCCCTGGGCGACTCCAAAGCTAATGACCCGCCTTGGAAGCCCGAAGATAACGCAGCTGATGAGCCGCTTGATGGCCCCCGGCCGGCTATGTCCCTTGAAGAACTGACAGACTATTTGTTGCACTCGGACTCACAGTTTCGCGAGCAAGCCTCTGACTTGCTGGCCAAACGAGGTCCCGCTGCAGTGCCTGCCCTGCTGGAGATCCTCGAGGGCAGCAACGAAGACGCCCGTAAACTAGCTGTGACAACCTTTGAGAAACTGGGGCCCGACGCCGCCAAAGCCGTCCCGGCCTTGATCGAACTGCTCCGAAGCGGCTCTCTCAGCCTGCAATTTCCCACCATGAAAGCCCTAGCCGCCATCGGCCCACCAGCGGTCCCTGCGGCGGTTGAGCTGCTGGACGACCGCCAACTTAGGGTGCAGGAGAACGCTGGGTGGATTTTGGTGAAGATGCTGCCTCGGTTGGGTCCCCATGCAGGCCTCGCGGCCCAACGCCTCGCCCGGTTTCTGCCCTCGGAAGACAGTAAGCACGAGACCATCCTTGGCCATGCCGACCAGCTCCTGAGAGCCATCGGCCAGCCCGCAGTGCCCCATCTGGTGCAGGTGCTGCAGAGTCGCTCGGAGGTAGGACAGCGTCGAGCCTGGCTGATTCTCACCGAGCTGGGTGCCGACAGCGCACCGGCAGCCCCGCTTTTAGCTGTTCTGTTAGGCAAGCGTCCTTCGTACCGTCGGGAGATCGAGCAAGCGATCACGGCCATCGGTGCTGCTGGCACTCCTTACCTTGTTCGACAGCTGGTCGGTCGGGGAACCCCGCAGGAGCAGAGGAGACAGACCGCCAAGGCTTTTCGCTTCATCGGCGCTCCGGCTGTGCCAAACCTGTTGTCTCTGCTATCTTCCAACCAACCGGCCATAGCACGCCTCTATGCGGCTTTGGCCCTGGGGGAAATCGGCCCACCTGCCCGACAAGCAGCCCCAATGCTGAGAAGGATGATCTCTGAGGGAGGCACTTTAGGGGCTCATGCCAAGTGGGCTTACGAGCAAGTCAACCGTTAACTGCCGCATTCCACGGCAGCAACGCTTCCACCTCTCAGCAGACCGGTCGGCCTTCAGCCCTCTGCTGTGCTATCTTGGGCAGCGTTGACGATCCCTCCTTGCTCACGCAGGCTACCATCCGATTGGTTGACAGACCAAGCAGCAGGACCTGTTGCTCCCCTCGGAAAAGTCTTGCTCGTCCAACACACGCAAGCCGCCGGAACGACCAATGATCTGGCAGCCTCTCCGCTGTGCTGTCTGAAGCCAGACGAACCAGGGTTTTCCTCAACCTCAGTCGTTGGACTGTCCCAGATATGGCCGTTGCCCACCCAGAGGTTGTTGCAGGGATCTGTTGAGGGCACGAAAGGTTGGGCCTCTGCCACAATCTGGAACAGTCGAGGTCGTTGGACTGTCCCAGATATGGCCGTTGCCCACCCAGAGGTTGTTGCAGGGATCTGTTGAGGGCACGAAAGGTTGGGCCTCTGCCACAATCTGGAACAGTCGAAGGAGTGTCCGACTGAGGGCGATCAACGAAAGCCCACACAGCAAGGGCTTGCAGTCCTCGATCGCTCCGAAAGCTCTCTGAGATTCTTTCACTGGTTGGCAACAGGTTCCTGACGGATCTCCATCTCTGTGGCTGGGGAGTTCTCCACTGAGACAGATTGTCTCTCGGCAGGCGTTGATTCGATCCACAGAAGCTCAGCCCACGATTGTCGAAACGACCGAGATGCATTCAGGAGGTGTTTTGTATGACGACAGTGAATGCATACGCGGCTTGGCAGGCCAATGGTGAGCTTCAGCCCTTGGAATATGAGTTAGGGCCGATCGGTCCCTATCACGTGGACATCGCTGTGGAGTCCTGCGGGATTTGCCATAGTGATCTCAGCATGCTGGAAAACGCCTGGGGGATGACACAGTTCCCCTTCGTCCCAGGACATGAGGTTGTTGGGACAATCGCCTCCGTTGGGGAGCATGTCTGGCATCTTGCTGAGGGAGACAGGGTGGGTTTGGGCTGGCATGCAGGATATTGCATGATGTGTGATCAATGCCTGGCAGGGCATCACAACTTATGCTTAACCGCTGAGCCGACGATCGTCGGGCGTCATGGTGGCTTTGCAGATTTTGTTCGGGCTCAAGCCGCCAGCGTGACCAAGTTGCCTGAAGGTGTGGATGCCAAGACAGCCGGCCCCTTGCTTTGCGGCGGGATCACTGTGTTCAATCCGCTGGTTGACCTGCAGGTGCCCCCCACCAGCAGCGTGGGTGTGATCGGCATCGGCGGCTTGGGGCACCTGGCCTTGAAGTTCGCCCGTTCTTGGGGATGTCAAGTGACGGCGTTTACCTCCAGCGGCCCCAAAATGGAGGAGGCACTGACACTCGGCGCCCACGAGACCATCAACTCCCGAGATCCCGAGGCCATCCAATCCGCTGCAGGACGATTTGATTTGCTGCTTTGCACGGTCAATGTCAATCTCGATTGGAACGCCTTTTTGAGCACGCTCAAGCCACGAGGCCGTCTGCATATGCTCGGCGCGGTCACCGAGGATTTGGAGTTGAACCTTATGCCTATGGTTTTAGGCCAGCTGTCACTTGGCGGCTCGCCGGTGGGCAGCCCCTCAACGATCCGCAAGATGTTGCAATTCGCTGGCCGGCATGAGATCGCCCCGGTGACCGAACACTTTCCCATGAGCCGAGTCAACGACGCCTTCGAGCATCTCCGCAGTGGCAAAGCACGCTACCGCATCGTCTTGGACCGAGGTTGATCGTCAGGGAGGTGCAGTGCCGCTTACTCGGGCTTGGCAAAAAGACTTTCCTCCAGTCGTTCTTGGGATTTGATGCTCTGGACCGTCAGGGTCATAAACAGTTCGTCGTCGTGGTGGATCTCATAATCGGTGGCCATCAGAATGCCACCGATCTTCTTATAGTTGCTCAAGTACATCGTCTTGAGCACCTCGTTGCCGTAAAAGTCATAACTGGAAAACTCCTGTTTCACTGGCCGATGGGTCTTCGGATCGAACCAGAAGCCGACCTCCAGGCCGGTTTTGTTCTTAGCATTCAAAGCGATCGTTTTCTGCCCGTTGACTTCGGACTCCCCCCCTGAAGTGAGTGTGTATTGCCCTTGGTCCAACAGTGGGACGAGTGTCGAGGCCTTATCAACTTGCAGCTGAAGTAAAAAGGACTTGCGGAAACCGTCATCCATAGGGATGGCGGGATTCTCACCGATTTTCAGCCAGCCTTGCTTCTGGTCGACGACAAACAAGAGCTTGGTGGCGGCTCCCCCTGCGATCTGCAGATCCGCCTCCCAACGGACTTTCGAGGGAGGTTGGGCGGACCAAGTGACCGAATACTTCGTTGCCGCACCCCCAAGGTTCATCTTGCCTTCGCCGGTTGCTGTGTAAAGGCCAGGTTTTCTGCTGGAGGCCTTTGCACCGCGGGCTTTGATGGCTTTCTGAATCACCTCAACCGGTTCTAGAGCGGGGGCTGAGGCGGCGTTGCCGGTCAGGACCGCCAGTGCAACCAACGCACACTTGGTGCTGACCTTCCCCAGGAGGCTGCTCGCTGGCGTTTCTTGAACCAATGTCACCATAGCTTGATGCACCACAAATTGTTGGTCAGATCTCACGGATTGAACTCAATCAGCCAGAGGCCCTCTGATCAAAAACGGACAATCTCCACGGATTGCGTTATTGGAGAGAAACCGCCGTCCAGATCGAGGTTGTTGAGAAGCTCTCCAGACAAAAGCTCTCCAGACAAAAGCTCTCCAGACAAAAGCTCTCCAGAGAAAAGCTTTCCGGAAAGCTGCCCAGAGAAGCCTGTTTGGGAAGAGACTCTACAAGAGATTGACCGAGAGGAGATGTCTCGACCAGCCCCGATTTGAGGGACCTGAGAGAAAGGCAGACTCTGCCAACGTGGAAAACAAGAACCCTCTGCCTGAGAGGGGAACTGACTTCCAGAGGCGATTGAGTTAGGCTAAAGCCAGCACGCGCGAATGTGTCGTGTCCGCAAATGTGTCGTTTCCGCGGACGTGTCGTTTCCGCGGACGTGTCGTTTGTAACCCTTACGCTGTCCACCCCTTTGGAGAATCTTGATGTTGCGTACCAGCACGATGATGACAGTGGTGCTCATCGTCGCCTATTCCAGTATGTTGACGCTGGCGCAGGGCCCGTTCACCCAACAACCTGAGGTGATCAAGAGTATCCCGGCAGTCGAACCCGGGAAGACGGCCTCCCAGAGCGACTCCTCCGATTCCCCCCAAGCTGATGATTCGATCTTGGCCCGTGGACCTCAGCCGACCTGGATCTGGGGGGCAGATGCGAATGCCGGATACACTCTGCGAAAGACTTTTTCCGTCAAGGCCGGCATCAAGAACGCTTGGATTCAAGCCACCTGCGATAACCAGATGGTCTTGCGGCTCAACGGTCGGCAGATCGCCAGCAGCAACACTTGGGAAACCCCGATCAAACGGAAGATCACCTCGGAGTTGAAAGTCGGCCAAAACGAACTGGTCGCCGAGGTGGCCAACGCTGGTGGGCCGTCGGGATTTGTGGCCAAGCTGGCGATCCAAGGCCCCCGCGGGCGAGTCCAATCCCTCGTCAGCGATCAGAGCTGGAAGTGCTTCCCATCGGGGACCCAAAACCCAACGGCCATCAAAACACACGGAAAATTGGGAGCACAGCCTTGGGGTGATGTCTTTGCCCAAGTGACCTTGGCCAGCGGGCCACGGGGGGTCTTCAAAACCCTGCCCGGTTTCCAAGTCGAAAAGCTCTTTACAGTTCCCAAAGGGGAACTTGGGTCTTGGGTGTGCATTACCTTTGATGACCAAGGTCGCCTTTTGGCCAGCGACCAAGGCAGAAAGGGGATCTGCCGGATCACACCGCCGCCGATCGGCAGCGATCAACCCACCAAGGTGGAAAAGCTGGGAGTGAACATCTCAGCCGCCCAGGGCATGTTGCATGCCTTTGGCAGCTTGTACTTCTCGGTCAACGGAGGGCCCGGCAGTGGTTTCTACCGAGCTCGCGATACCAACAATGACGATCAGTACGACGAGGTCGTCAAGCTCAAAGCCCTCGCCGGCGGCGGCGAGCACGGCCCGCATACCTTGCGTCTGTCCCCCGATGGAAAATCGATTTACCTGATCGCTGGCAATCACACCAACCCACCCAGCCAGTTTGATGCCAGCCGTATCCCCTCCAACTGGGGCGAAGATCTGCTGTTGCCCCGCCAATGGGACGCCCGGGGACACGCACGTGGGAAACTGGCCCCAGGCGGCTGGATCGCCAAAACTGATCCTGATGGCATCACTTGGGAAATCTTCAGCATCGGCTATCGCAATCCCTACAGCATGGATTTTAACGCCGACGGCGAGCTGTTCGCCTACGACGCCGACATGGAATGGGATATGGGGATGCCCTGGTATCGTCCTACCCGAGTTGTCCATGCAACCAGCGGCAGTGAATTCGGCTGGCGTAGCGGTACCGGGAAATGGCCCACGTATTTCCCGGATAGCCTTCCCCCGGTAGTCAATATCGGTCCTGGCTCGCCGGTAGGGGCCAGGTTTGGATACGGAAGCAAGTTTCCTGCCAGATACCAACGTGCCCTGTACATCCTCGACTGGACCTTCGGCACGATGTATGCGGTTCACCTGAAACCCGAGGGGGCCAGCTATCGGGCCACCAAAGAAGAGTTCCTCAGCCGCACACCGCTGCCCTTGACCGATCTGGCCATCGGTCCGGATGGGGCTTTGTACTTCACCATCGGAGGCCGGGGCACACAGTCCGAATTGTTCCGCGTCACCTATGTGGGCGACGAACCGACGGGCCCCGTCGATGCCCGAGATACCAACTCCAGCACAATCGCCTTGCGCGAGCTTCGCAATCGGCTCGAATCGCTGCATGGAACAGGCCCTTCGGAGGCCAAAATCCTGGACTTCATCTTCCAGAATCTTGGCCATCCAGATCGGCACATCCGTTATGCCGCGCGTGTTGCTCTGGAGCACCGAGAGACATCCGCCTGGCAAAAGCGAGCCTTGGGACTGGAGGATGCCTCAGCCCTGATCACGGCGGTCGTGGCTCTGGCACGGCAGGGCGAGAAACAACTCCAGCCTGAGTTGCTCCAGGCCCTCGATGGCCTCTGGCTCAAGCAGCTGAGCAAAACCCAGCAACTGGAACTGCTGCGAGCCTATGCCTTGACCTTCATCCGCATGGGCGAACCCAACAAAGAGACCGCCGCAAAACTCGCCAAGAGGCTGGAAAGCGTTTACCCGGCCGCGGACGATCAGCTCAACGCCGAGCTGGCCAGGTTGTTGGTCTACCTGCAGTCCGATCAAGTCGTCAGGAAATCCGTCGCCTTGATGAAGCAGGAGCGTGACTTCTCCCAAAAGGATATGGCTGAGCTGTTAGCTCGGAACCAAGGCTACGGCGGCAAGATCGCACAAATGTTGGCCAACATGCCCGACTTGCGGAAGCTGCATTACGCCTTTGTGCTGCGAAACGCCAAAAAAGGCTGGACGGTGCCACTGAGTACTTTCTACTTCCGTTACTTACAACAAGCTCGTGGCAAAAAAGGCGGTGCGAGCTATCAAGGCTTTATCACCAACATGGAAAATGAAGCCTTCGCCAATGCCTCCGATATCCAGCGGCTGGCCGTTGAGGCAGCCGGTCTCCGCAAGCCAGCGCCGATTCAGGATTTGCCCATGCCCAAGGGGCCAGGCCACGATTGGACCGTCGAGGAGATCTTAGGACTGACCAGCAACGGCCTCTCAGGACGTAACTTCGAAAACGGCCAGCGGACTTATGCAGCCGCTCGTTGCGTCATCTGTCACCGGTTTGGCGGAGAAGGCGGGGCAACCGGACCAGACTTGACGCAAGCAGCTGGGCGTTTTGGGATCAAGGATATGACCGAGGCACTCATCCATCCCAGTCGCGTCGTTTCCGATCAGTATCGGATGTCGATCGTGTTGACTGCCGGCGGCAAGGTCATCACCGGCCGGCTGGCCAGCGAGGACGCCGACTCCATCACAATCCTCACCGATCCGGAGGACTCCACCAAGGTCACCACCATCGCCCGACAGGAGGTTGAGGAGCTCAGCCCCTCAAAGACTTCGGCCATGCCAACTGGGTTGCTCAAACCTCTCAACAAGGCGGAGGTCCTCGATTTGCTGGCGTATTTGCTCTCCCGAGGGGATCCCAAGGATCCCATGTTCAAGAAGCCCGCCAGTCGGGCTAGCGGGGTCTCTTCGGCAGCCTCGCAGAAGAGGCAGGCAACAAGGTAGCTTGTCTTCTGCAGAGGCTCGTTCTTCTGAGCTTACCTCAGCGACGGTCACCCCCAGGAGGTTGCTACTGAGCATCTTGCCACTGAGCATCTTGCCACTGAGCATCCTGCCAGGGGGGACCTCCTTCCATTTCGCAAAGCGTTCCAACGCCCGCTGGCTTCGTCCCAAGGTGGAGCTGACAGGTCCAGCGGTCTTCCCCACAAACGGCGGCCCGCTGGCACTCAGGGGCTCACCCACGTTTTGGTCGCTGACGCACCTCGCAGGCTGGCTCTCTCCGGGGGATGGCAATCCGCTCGGCTGTTGCCGCGCTGGGCTCTTACTCCGCAGAGCGAGCTGATCGGGGTTGATATCCAGGCAGGGTCACTTGCTGGCCGATCGCAGGCGGCCTCCAGGGAAGGAATCGTCCGTCCTGAAAGCTCA
This sequence comes from uncultured Pirellulales bacterium, assembly GCA_964648025.1. Lineage (GTDB taxonomy): Bacteria > Planctomycetota > Planctomycetia > Pirellulales > Pb10988 > CAZYKP01. Next base: position 73,038 of record CAZYKP010000020.1, read on the forward strand.
CCCAGCGGAGTGACTGATCCTCCAGCGGGGTTTCAAAAGAAAAGGCCACAATTTGAGGGCGGCCTTGGTCGACCTGCAGCACAGTGGCGGTCATTCTGGCCAGCCGAATCTGCTGACCTTGGTTGAGGGGATGGTCCTCGTTGCGAAACAGGCTGTCCAGGAAACGGAGATAGCCGGATTCCGGTTCGACAACTAACGTCCGCTCATCGGGACGCGAAACGGTCACGGGCGTTAGGCCTGGAGCCAGCGTGCGAACCGCTCGTGGAGCAGGCTTTCCTTCCTGCTCACACTGATACAACAAATAGCACATAAAAATCGGCATCGGGGCATTAACGACGACCAAATCCTGGCGAGCGATCGCATCATCAAAGGGCATCCTCAGATAAAAGGTCTGAAACAGTTCTCTTGATCCCAGCGAACCATTTCTGCTGGCCAACAACGCTGGTGCGACGATGCCGTGTAAAACGACCAGTAATAGGGCGGCTGGGATTGCTAGAGCCCGCCACCAACGGAAACCGGGACCGAACCAACCAGCCGTGAAGGCCGCCTGACAGAACTGCACCAACAAGCCAAATGCTCCGAGGCCGACAAAGAGCAGCAGCCGATCACCAGGAACCATCGCACAGATGGGAATGACCGAAAGAAGCATCCCAGTGGCAAAGAACCTCGCCAGTCGGTCACGGGACAACAACGGCCAGAAGAGCAGGGCCAGAACGCCGAGGTAGCTCACCGAAAGCCACCAAAGGGCCGATTGCATTCCAAAAAGTTCCGCCAGCAACCACAGATCCGCCGAAATCCCCCACTGGCCCATCAAAAACACCGGAAAACGCTGCACAAGCGCCTGGCCAAACCGACCTGGATCGCTCAGCGGGTCGACGTAGTGCCCCACATTCGACACACCGTAGCCCAACTCGCTGACCACCAAACGCCACAGCACCAGAACAACGCCATAAGGGACCAGCGTCAACAGACGCCGACTCAGGATCGACTGGTCTTGCCAGAGTGCGTAGGCAAACAAGTAAGCGCATGTGGCGATGCCAGCTTCTTTGGAACAAAGGCTCAGCACCCAAAGCACCAAGGCCACCCAAAAAGCCCCATGGCGGCCTCGACGGCGCCAGCTATCGTGGGCTAACAAGCAACCGATGCCAAAGGTCGCAGCAATCAAGGTGCTGCGATTGGCGATCCAACCGACGGGCGTGCCATGAGCATCGTCCATAGCGAAGAGCAAGGCTGCAGCCCCGGCGAGCCAGGTTGGCCCCAACATACGCCGGTAGAAAAGCGTCGCCAGAAGGACCACCAATGCGAACCAGAACAGGCTGTGTAGGTGCATCCACTCAGGGTGATCAGGCCAGAGCCAATAATCCAACACATGAGTCTGAACCGTAATCGGCCGGAAGAACTCCGCTTTGATCGATGGGGCGGTCCACCAGGGCACCAGCCCCACATCCAAAGCCGCTCGGACTTCCTCCGGGTCACCGTGAAAAAACCGGAACATCGACTCCGGCCCCTTCAACTGCTCAGCAAAACGCTCTGACCCGCAAAACACCGCCCGGTGGTAATAGTCGTCAGCCTCAAAGCCGCCAAAGACCATGCGAACTGTCAGCAACAGCCCGACCACCACAGCCACCGCAGCCATCCAAGACGAACTCAGCACACCTTCCAAAGTCCGCAAAAATGAACCAGGCACTCTCCAAGTCTTCCTCGAATCCACCATGGAGACATCTTACTGCTCTTGGGGAAAATTCTTCCTCTTAAAAAACCCTAAAACGCCACAAGAACCGCTGATTTCGCAGCCTATCCACCAACCGGACGAGCCAAGATTTTCCCTAAGCTCAGAAGTGCCTTGTTTCCTAGGATTTTGGCAGTCGGTTGATTTTGGCAGTCGGCTGATTTTGGGAGTCGGTTGGACGTGAATCCCCCAATTCCACGAGAACCAACTGCCAAATCAGAAGGAAACCGACCACTAGGTAGAGGCTACGGGAGATCGCTGGGAAGGGGAGTCAGTTCGTAGCTTATACATTGTTTTAATCAGAAGAATCCGCTGGCTGGATCGATTGAAGGGCCTGGCGGAGCCGGTCGATGTTCTGGCGTTGGATTTCCAGGTAGTCGGTGTTCCCTTCAACAAGCTCTGCAGGAGAGTAGATGACGCTGGTGAGCCCGAACTCTTGGCTCAATCGATTCGCGATGGCTGTTGTTGGCTCGGACTCCCAGAGGATCAACTGGGCTGGACGTTTTTCGAGCATGGCACGGATCGTCTGCAAGGTCTCGGCAGTGGGCATCGTCTCGGGATCGAGATCGAAGTTCACCACATCCCAACCATATCGTGCGGCCAAGTAGTTATAGGCCGGATGAGAGGCCAACAGCGGTCGATCTCCCAGTTGCTTCGTCAAGGATTTGAGCTGCTGATCGAGCTGATTGAGCTCGCTGCGGAGTTGCTTGAGATTCTCTTGAAACTCCTTTTTGTGCTGCTGGTCTGCCTCGATCATGGCCTCCGCGATAGCCTGTGCCTGCTGGGTCGCGTTGATCGGGTCGAGCCAAGTGTGTCCGTCGATGCCCTCATGGGTGTGCTCCCCTTCGGGACCGTGAGAATGTGTGGTGGCCTCTTGGTAACGAATCCACTGGTCTTGAAAGTCTTCGGCGGTGTTGACCAGCTTCGAGGCCGGGAGTGAAGCGTTTTGCACCCATTTCTCGAAGTCGGCCCCGTTGATCACAATCAGGTCGGCCTGCTGGTACTTCCGGATGGTCTGGGAATCTGGTTGCCAGAAAATTGGGTCTCCATCGGCTGGGACCGGACAAACCACTTCGACCTGTTCTCCACCGATACGCTTAGCAAAATAGCTGGTCGGAAAGAATGTCGTGTAGACAACCAGTGGACCTTCGCTTCGGGATGCCAAATCACCATCGGTCGGGCTGCTACAAGCTGTCAGCAACACACACGGCAGCACCAAGGACAACATTCGGGTCACAACGATCCTCCAGCAAAACGCGGTGGCAAAGACCATTCCCAGAAAGCTAGGGCGTCTGGGATAGTCGGGGGCTTCTCGCCTCCAATAGGTTGGAACGCTCAAGCATAACAACCAGCCGGGGTGTCTGCGATGCACCCCTTTTCCAGGGACCCTCGATCAAGCTGGGGGGCAATTGCAGAGCATGGCCAAGACAAAGTGCCTGGGTGGTCAATTCAGGTCACCACAAACCGGGGAGCAGTCGAAATCGCACCCGCGAGGCATACTCGGAATACCCCGGCAATTCTGCCTGCAACGTCCTGTCTTCCAGGGCTGTGCGGATCAGCAGACCGACCACAGCCGCAAGTGCGGGGAAAAACGCCCAAGCTGAGGCCAAGAGGAGAGGAATCGCCAGGATCCAGGCCAAAAAGCCAACGTAACCAGGGTGGCGGACGTAGGCATAAGGGCCTGTATCGATGACGCGATGTCCCCGCTCGGTCTGGATGCGAACGGTCTTCTCGAAAAAGGGGTTGACGACCATCGACCAAGTCAGCAGGGCCATTCCCGGCAGGAAGATCGCCAGGCCGAGCATCCAAAAGAGCCCCGGAAAGGTTGAGATCTCGTCGCGGGCCTCAATCGCAGCGACCACATGGATCGCTAACATGATCGGGGCAAACAGAACGCTCCAGATGATGTCCCAAGTCTTGGTTCCCTTGCCAATTCGCATCCGGTACTTGATCAGCTCAGGGTTCCAACGCCTCAGGCACACCAAAGTGGTCAGGATGTCGACCCCAAGAAGGGCCAGATAAACCCAGCCGAGCACCCAATTCAACCTGCCAGCCGGCAGAAAAAGAAGCAGGGCAAAAATCAGCAGGAACCCGGCCATCGACAACCCCAGCAGGGGAATCGGCGTTGCAGAATCTGCCTCAGTCTCGACACGGGCCATTGGGTCGCCTCTATCCATCTGTGGTTCCCCAGCACGCTCGCTGCCTGTGAACACGCTGTTTGGACACACTCACCGACCGAGCATGCCAACGGACGTCAGACACGCATGCCCCAATTTAGGGATCAATGATTGTCTCCCGGGGAGTTGGGGTCAATCAAGCGGATTCCCCCTGATCGATGGACTCCGAGCTTCTCACTGGGCCGCTGCTGGCGGGACTGGGAGAATGACCCTGAGGGTGGATCAAAGAGGCCGCAGACGAAGAGGCCGCAGACGAAGAGGCCGCAGTGGCAAGACGATCCGGCCCTCGTTGAGGTTGTGGATGCAAGAGCATTACAATCAGAGCAATCCAGCGGCCGACAGGTGCTTTTCCAAGCGGTTGATTTCCCACCGCTTTTGGGGGATTGCAACCTGAGAGGCCACCATCCGGCAGAGGGGTGATGTTGATGTCTCCGGGCAAGCGGTCCAACCCAACTGACAATCTGGCGACTGACGATCTCGCTACTAGCCATCTCACCACAGGCAATCCCACCACAGGCAATCCCACCACAGGCAATCCCACCACAGGCAATCCCACCATAGGCAATCTGAGAACTGACAAGCTGACATCCGAGGAACTCGCGTTTGCCTTGCAAGCGGTTGATGCCAGTGCTTTTCTGGTTGAACCCAGGGTCATCAGCCGGGTTGTTCGGCACGACCGGCATGTTCCCCCGAGTAAACTCCATCTGCCTCACCGGAAGTCTTACTGGGTGAGTCGAGAGAGCCTGTTGGGGTGTGTGGAGGCTGCTGAGCTTGGGTTGGCGACTCCCAGCGATATTCCGACTGATGTGTTGTTGCTGGCCGACCCAGGTCAGAAACGGCTGAACAATTGGCCGACCGATCGCACGTTGTTGCTGTTCTGGAGACGCTTATTCCATCTGCGGATTCATCTGGCTCTTGAGCACTTGGTTCGGGAAGGACATCTCAACACAGCTGCTGTTCGGGCCAGAATCGACCAGATCGGCCAGACAGAGTTTGATGAAGCACGGTTTGTCTTGCGTCGCGAGCATTTGGTCTTGCCCCCCGAAGACGAGGTCACCGAATACTGCGAGTTTCTGGCCGTCTATTGCGAACTCCGACAGTTTGCTCCCTGGATGTTGCCGGCCTGGTTCCCAACTCTTTGGGACGGTTCTGGTCAGAGCCGCATCAGGACTCACAAGCACCCCCCTGCTCTCTCGATCAAAGCAAAAACCAATCAGTGGGACGGATCTCGACGCTCTCATGTTGATGATCTGATTGATGCCGACCTCGATGTCGAGAAATGGTGGCGGAACACTCGGCTGCCGCATGCGCCCGACCCACCTCAGGTCGAGGGAGCTGAGAGTCTCTTGGATGCGGAGGAACTCCATCTGGAAGCCCCCGCAGCACACGTTGCTCGCTCGCCGCAGAGTTCTGAGGCACCGTCGGCTCGTGGTTTCCGGAGTTCTGGAGACTCCCCTGACCAGTCCGCCCCCGATCACCGGGGACCAACCAACGGAACCTTCGGTGCTGGCCAAGCGGCCGCTGAAGCAGAAGCGGCCGCTGAAGCAGAAGCGGTCGGCTCACTCTCCCCTGTCCACGAGTTCGCCGACCAACAGTTCACCGACCAAGATCTGGATCGGCCAGTCTGGGACAACGACCCTGAGGATTCGCTCCTCTCGGGTTCTTCGGTGGATCTGTTGAACCCCCCCAAAGCCGACGGCTTGGAACAAGGCGTCTCTGCCCGCCGCCCTGCCGAATTAGAGCTTGAGCCGACCGCGAGAAACTTTTTGAGACTGGTCCGCCGAGCCGGCAAAGCCCGCGAGAAACTCAACTTCGTCCGTTCTGCCGTGCTGCGGACTCAAGCCCGAGTGCTGGAGAAAAAACGCCAGGCCCGTCAGACCCAAGAGCTCCAAGACCAACCAACGCCCGGCAAACCAACGCCCGGCAAACCAACGCGCGCACTCGGTTCACACGGGCCAGTCTTACACGGGCCAGTCTCACACGGGCCAGTCTCACACGGGCCAGGTTCAAGGAGCTCGGGTCTGAATGGTCGAAGTCCAGAAGGTGAGGGTTCTCATGAAGCGGGGTTACCCGCATCAACAACTCTTCCAGAGTCGGCTGAAGGTCAAGTTCAACGCACTGAAGCTCGACGGGATTTGAAGGAGCTGGCCAGCAAGTTGCAGGAGGCTTTGGGCCTGACCCCGCGGGATTTGCCCGAATGGGTCACCGCGTTGGATGGCCTGTTGAGGCGGTCGGCCCTGGGGATTTGGACCTCGGAGGCAAGACTCCTTTACGACCTGCAGAGTGCGTGGTTGGATGCCGGCCGTGAGGTGTACAAGGTTGACCTGGTGGAGTATGTACTGTGGTACGGCCAACGTCCGCTGAAACGGCACTTGCCCACCCAGAAGGCTGTGCAGGTTGCTCGTCATTTGCTTCGGGCCGTTGGAAGGGTCAACTCCTGCCGGCTCAGCGACACAGGTCGCTATCAGCTCAACCATTTGCTGATGCCCCTGGCCGAGGCCGCCGAGGAGCGGGCCCGTGACCAACTGCGGCCCCGGATCAAGCAGTGTTTCAATGCGGTGGGGCTGCAGCCTGAGAATCTCCCCGAACAGGTCGCCTATCGAAAACTTGTTGAGGAGCTGCTGGACAAGATCCTTGCTCATGGGCACTTCACCTTCAGCCAACTGCGAGATGCGATCAGTCGCAACGGCTTCAAGCTGCCCGACTTGCGGTCCTCTCTGGAATTTTTTAGCGGGGACTTGCTGCTCAGACTGGATCGCGAACTCGCCCTCGCCCTGGACGGAGTTTATCGACGTGCAGAAGGCTATCTGCGTCTTCAGCAAAGCTTCAGCGCCGTCGGCTTTGGATCGACCACAGGGCGGTTCCTCTCCAAATATTTGCTGCTGCCGTTCTTCGCCGCGGTGGTTGTTCTCGGTGGCCTCGACCACGTCGCCGGTTTGCTAGTCTCCTTGGGAAGCAAGGAGCATGGCCACCAGGAACATCATCCCAAAACAGCCCTCCATTCGGAGCAGGCCCCTCCCGAACAGTCACAGCCAAGACAGTCACAGCCAAGACAGTCACAGCCAAGACAGGCACAGTTAAAACAGGCACATCGAGGCAACTCGGACAGTTTCGCTGCTGGAGGCCTTCGCCTTGTCGCCTTCCTGCAGCCAGAGGGATCTCAAAATCCTCTCGCCGGGCAACCTCCACCAGAGGTCATGCCAAAGCCTGCAAGCCAACAGCCTGCTGGCAAAAAGTCAACTCAAGCTGATCCTCAAGCCCCGAGGCCCCCTCCTCAGAATCCTGGCGTCCAAGATCACAGCCACTCGCCAGGGGGTCCAGAAACTCAACCAGGCCAGCAAAGCCAATCAGGCCAGCAAAGCCAACCAGCTGGGAAGACTCCAACGGATCTGAGCCCCGATCAGGAGGCAACCAGCCAGTCAACCCAAGCTCGCCAGTCAACCGAAGTTCCCCAGAAAACTGAAGATCGCCAGAAAACCGAAGCTCAACCTCCAGAGAAGCATTCGGCACCTGTCCTCCGGAGCAACCGGCCGGATCAATCCGAGAAGCTCACCAGCCACCACCACGGGGTGGGGCTGCTGAATCCCCTGTGGGTGACCTTGCTGGCGATGTTTCTGATAGGGGTCCTGCACATCCGTTGGTTTCGGCAAATACTGACCTTGGGGTTGCGTCAGCTGGGACACTGGCTGTGGTTTCTCACGGCACATCTGCCAAGCGTCCTGCTGAAATGGCCGCCAGTGCGGTTGATCTTGGAGAGCCGTCCGGTCCAGTTGCTGACTTCCTTTTTGGTCAAGCCGCTGATCCCGGCCCTTCTGATTTGGCTGCCGCTGCGATTCATCGCCGGCCTGCCGGTCGGCTCGCTGTGGACGCTGGTGGGGTTGTTGTTGGCCGCTTCGGCCTTCTTGAACACACGCCTGGGGCGAGACGTCGAGGAGCTGATCGCCGAGCGGATCTCACGTGGCTGGCGGCATTTCTTCTTCACGGTCCTGCCAGCGATGTACCGGTCCATCATGGATGAGTTCAAAAGGCTTCTGGAACGCACCGAACGGGTGCTCTACGCGGTCGACGAGTGGCTACGCTTCCGCACCGGGGACAGCCGGGCGGCGAAGATCTTGAAACCGATTATTGGGGCTGTTTGGTTCTTCATCGACTACTTTGTGCGGTTTTGTGCTACGGTGCTCCTTGAGCCACAGATCAATCCGATTAAGCACTTCCCGGTGGTGACGGTCTCTCACAAGATCATGTTTCCAGTCTTGGTCTACCTGTGGGCGGTTGTCCTTGTCCCTGCCTTTGGGGAGAGTACAGCCAGTTGGATCTTTTTCTGGACGCAGTTGCTCTTACCTGGGGCTGTCGGGTTTCTCGTCTGGGAACTCCGTGAGAATTGGAATCTCTACGCGGCTAACCGTCCCAAGAACTTGCAACGTGCGGTGATTGGTTCCCACGGAGAGCCACTGTTGCGGCTGCTCAAGCCTGGTTTCCACTCCGGAACAATTCCTGGTTTGTTCACCAAGCTCCGGGCCGCCCTGGAAGAGGCCTTCACCTCGGGTCGTCTCGGTGTTGCCGACAGTGTGGGCGACAAACTGCACCATGTTCGGCACGATCTGCAACAGTTTGCCAGGCGCGAGTTGGGAACCACTCTGGAGGTCAGCCCCCACTGGCCTCTGCCGGTCCCCCGTTCCGGACGTGTGGAGCTGGCCAATAACCGAATTCGATTGGAGATTTTGCCTCCCCAGCCCCAAGACCTCGCTCAGCCAGTCGGTCCGGCCGATCCAAACCAACAGGCCCTCCCAAGCGAGGTCATGCAAGCGATCGCTGAAGGGGACAGTTTCTGGTTGGTCGTCGAAGAACAAAGTGGGTGGCTGGTTGCCAGTATCGGCCAGCTCGGATGGGTGCAGGAATTGCCCCACTCTCTGAAACAGGTGTTCCTCACAGCGTTGATCGGTCTGTACAAGCGTGGAGGAATCCACCTTGTTCGTGAGCAAATCGAACACCTCCTCAGAGGCCGCCAAGCTGAACCTTCAGGGCACCAGCCAACCGCCAACGCTGGTCCACTTCGCTACGATATTGCTGACCGGGGCCTGATCGTCTGGCCGGACGGCGAATACACCACCGAAGTGGTTTACAACCTCCGCAGACGATGGCGAATCGCTCCGGCCAGTCATGGTCCCAGCCGGCAGGCTCGGCAAACTCACCGACGCTTTCCCACCTTGGAGCCCCGCCAGTTCCTCTTGAGCCAAGTGCCAGTCAGCTGGGACGGCTGGGTGTCCACTTGGCAACAACCCGAGATCGACTCCCTCACGCTGCATAGCCTCGTCGGTGACTTGCACCTCCTGCCAGCGGTCACCCCCCGGCAAACCCCTCAAGCCAAGCCAATTCCGGTTGGAGCCAGTGTAGAAGCCTAGACTATCTTGGATCCACAAGTTTAAAAAGGGGCAGGCACAACACCCTCTCTACCCTTTGGAGGGGGAGAGTAGAAACCTGCCTCTGAGCAGCACATCGTCGCAGCAGAGTGCAACCCAACAAGAAGAGCCTGCCCTTTCTTCCCTCACTTTGCAGTTGGGCTGTCGCAGAAGTGGCCATGAGCTGCCAGGTGTTGATGCATTGGCTACTTCTGGTCCCAACAGGGTGAGCCTCTGTCACAATCTGGAACACTCGAGCTAATCAGCAGGATAGGATTTCCCCACCCTCTTTCGAGCATTTCACTTCAGCTCAACGCAACGCGGTGCCCGTAACCGAATGTAGAGTGTAGAGTGAACACAACACCCGAGGGGCTTATTCGGGTGACTTCGTCACTCCACGGCTGCCTCGGCTCAAGCGAGTTGGCCCTGATCATCCTCAGAGCCCTTGGCGGTCCTCCTTCGCCCCTTCCAAAAAACGGCCAACAAGCCGGCCAACAACCCGGCCAACATTCAGCCAGGACGCCGGCCGAGGCACCCTGACGTCGAGGTGGACCATTTTTTATGGCTAAAGCCAGCAAAGCCCCGAAGTCTCGCGTACAAACACCCCGGACCAGTTGGCGACGGCCCTCCGAGGCGGTCCGCGGGTCATCAGCCCACACATGGCGGCGAATGAAGCTGTGGCTAGTCACCCTGGGGACCTTGGGTGCCTTGGGGATGCTGGCAGGGCTCGCTGGGGGACCGCTGTGGACGAGCCGTCCTCGGTTGGCTTATGTCGCCGTCACAGACTACCAGTTGCTCTCGGTTCCCCCGATTGGCTTCACCCGAGAGGACTTTCGACAACTCCAGCAAAGCGATCGCAAGTTGTTTGCCCCGCTTCCAGCGGGATCTGGGGTCCAACAGGTCGCCGAGTCATTAACCTCCGACGGCCTGGCGAGCCTGTCGACTCGACTTCAAGGGATGCTGGGTTCCGCCTCGGACGTCCTGGTCATCTATTTGCGTGCTCAGTGTCTGACCGAAGATGGCCAGGCCTACCTTTTGGGAAGCGATTTCCGGCCCAAATCGGAGAACGAGGCCTCAGCGTCCGATCAGTTCACGGGCGTCACCGGCGATGGACGGGTCCACCTGGACAAAGTCCTGCAAGAGATCCAATCCGTCTCGGCCAGTCAAAAGATCGTTTTGTTCGATGCCGGCGGGATTGACTACGACCCTCGTCTGGGGCTGTTGGGCAATCGTTTTCCAGACCTGCTTCGCAAGGCCGTCGCCCGCACAGGAGATTCCAGCCTCTGGGTTCTATGCTCCCATAGCTCACTGGAGCGATCGAGAGTTTGTAACCCCTGGAAGCAAAGCGTTTTCGGACGTCTCATTGAACGGGGCCTGGGAACTGAGGGCGACCAAGACCAAAACCAAGAAGTGACCCTGGCAGAATTGTTTGCCTTTGTCCGGTCCCAAGCGGCGACACTCTCTTCCCAAACCCCGATGCTGGTGTGGGGCGGAGGAGAACTCAGCCCACTCAGAGCTCAGTTCTCCCTGATTGTCGTGCCTGATGCCCAAGACGAGCCAGAGCCAAGCGAGGATATCCCGACACAAGCACCCCAGGACGACTCAACGCCCAATCCCACCTCGCCAGAATCCCCCCAAGGACCAACCCAGCCAGCCGGAAACGGGACGGCTGCAACAAGCGGGACTGCTGCAACAAGCGGGACGGCTGAGACAAGCGGGACGGCTGAGACAAGCGCCCTTGGCGTGCCCACTCTGGTCCGCACATCGCAGCAACGCATCCAGCTCAGTGCTGAGCAACAAGCCGCCCCCCGATGGCTCGCCCAGACTGTGCAGCAGAGCGGGCAGGCTTGGGGTCAGATCCAGGCGGCCCTCTTCTGGGCGCAACTGCAACCGGCTGCAACGACAGCCTGGATTCAGCCGCAAGGCGATCCCGCTCCGCCGCCTCCCAACCAGCAGCCACTCGCGGCAGCGGCCCCTCCGCCATCCAACCAGCAAACCACGCCATCCACACCCGACGATGCCGGCCAGCCGGCTGAGGCGCCTGTTGCGCAGTCAGCTCCCACGCCCGGAAGTGCTGTCCTCGAGGAGCAGCTTGCTGAAACTGCAGTCCAGCGAGCTTGGGAGTTAGTTGCGCGATTGAATGGGCGAGGGGAACCGGGGCGGTTTGCCCCTGCTGATTACGCCCCCCATTTATGGAGAGAGTACCTGGAGAGCTTAATTGCCTGCGAGATCCGCTCACGCTTTGGGGATGAATTCCCTGACCCGCTGATCGCGGACCTGGTGACCACTCGGCTGCTCCCACTTGGCCAGCTGTTGGACGGCCAACCGCCGTTGGTGCAGGGCGGCCCCGCGACAGTGGCCACTCGTCTGACGGAATCGCATCCGCAGCCTTTATCAGGTGCTCAGTCGCCCGCAACCCTAGGGGCGATTCCCTTAGTGCTTCCGGGACCTCCCACTGTTCTATCGAGAAACTTGCAGCAACTGGCCGAGGAGCTGGACCGCTTTGTCGCCCAGCCGACGCTGCAAACGTCTGACGGGTCGGCTTTTCGGGCCTGGGCGGAGGCCGCTTCAGGAGCGTACCCCGAGGTCTTGGAGCTCAATTTGGCCGCGAGAATCGCTCGTCGGCTGACGAGCATTTCCCCAGAAGAACGAGAGCAGTTTTGGGAAGTGGCCCGCCAGACGATTGAGACGGCGCGGCTTGGCGAGTTCGTCGCTGCTCAGGCCGTTTGGTCGGGAGGATGGGTCAAAGAGCAGATCAAGCAGGCCGACCGCAATCGGCGAGCCGGGGAAAGGGCGTTGCTCTCTCGAGCACGCCAGAATCTCGCGCGAGCCCAATCCCTCACTCGAGAAGCAGCCACCCAGTATGGCAAAGCCAGCGAACGCCTGACGTTAGTTGCAGCGGTTTTTGCGGCCCGAAATGACCTCCTGTTTCGCCTGCCTTATTATCTACGCTGGCTGCATATGGCCGATCCTGGGGGAGAGATCCTTGTGAATCCAGAAGGACCCGCCACCTCGGGCGAGCCGGAGCCCTCCGGGCAGATGCTCGTCAGCGAGCTGCTGCAGTTTTCTCTGCAACGGGACATCCCGCAGGCCAGCGACCTCATTATGCACCCCAGCCCGGATCGCGACGGTGATCTGCAGCAGACGCTGCTTCGTCTGGGCGAGATCCGTTCGACCTTGGACTCGCTGCTGCCCTCGGCCGCAGCTGTTCAGGAGAATACACCGCCGAGCGTTTGGTGGAGCCTCGAGGATGTCACTCTGGTTCCCCTCCAAGCCGGTTCTGGGCGAACATACATCCTTGATGCCCTGGCTGAGGGTTTCTTGGCAGACCCCCCTGCTGAGCAAGTTGAGCAACTGACCAAGCAACTTGCCGCCGGACGACGGATGACCGCCGACCATTGGCGGGCGATGGCCAAACGAGCGGAACTTTTGGAGTGGCACTTCGGTCTGGTCGAGGGGCTGGATCCCCGACTGGACCGGCCCTTGGTGGATCTGAGCGGGGCGGTCACCCGTTTGCGTCGGCAAACGGAAAAGCTGACCGATGCCGATTTGCAGGAAGTGCAAACCCTAGAAGATCTATGGAAAACAGCTGAGGAGGCAGGACAAGCCGCCAGAACCTTTTTGCAACAGTTGCCCGGTCGAGTGCAGGAAGCGGCCATTCGCTTGGGCAACATGCGTAACGTCCCCGAGTCGGGCCGAGTCGAGCGGCTCGTGGAGCTGGACCGCTGGGTGATCGCCCTGACCCTGATCGATGCCCGCGACGCACGTGCTGTGGGAACCTTCAGTCCGACCGATGCCATCAGGCGTGCTCAGCTGTTTGACTGGCTTCAGTGGCATGCTGAGAGGTTTCGCACCGCTCGCGACGAGGCAACCGACAAGGCAGAAGTCGAGTTCTACAACTCCATCGCCGTCAGCTACCACAGGCAGTCCAGCCGAGTGCCAAACCAACCGGCCCCCCAAGGTGTTCAACCTCGGGATGTTCCCCTCGCCTTCACCGGGCCGTCGTTTCTGGAGCTTGAGCCCGCCGATACCGCCAGGGTCTCCCTGAAAGTCCGCTTCCGAGTTCCACAATCGGCAGAAGCCTGGGTGCTGTTGGACTTCAACAACGAGGTGCTCTCGGTCGAGCCAGCCGATGACGGGCTGTATTACTACAGCCATCGCCTGCCAGCGGACCCCAATTTGCGCAACGAACCCCCGACCTTCCGGCTGCAAAACGATGCCCCGCAAGTGATCGATTTGCTGGTGAGGCCTCGTCGACCCTCCGAACGGGATGTGTACCTCACTGTTCGCGTCCGGACCACCTCCGTGCAGTCGGAACACACGATCCGCATCACGCTGCCCAAGCCCTACACCGCTGCTTTGCGGCTCAGCGGAATCGCCGGCAGCTGGGGCCCGACAGTCGGAGGTCAGATCCTGCAGCCTTTTCCCAATGCCCAAACTCACTACGATTTGTCGCTGGCCAATACAACAGGAGTCACTCGGACGGTCTCCGCCAAGTTGTTTGCGTTGCCTGTTCCCGCACTGGATGCGCCAGAAACGGACACGCCTGAAGCGGATGCGCAACAAGCGAGCGATTCAGCAGCAAATGATCCAGCAGCAAATGATCCAGCAGCGAATGATCCAGCAGTAAACTCCCCAGGGAGTTCATTTGGCGATTCTGGTCAGTCGGGTCAACTGGACAAGACCCTTGTGGCTGTTGCGGACAACGTGACCCTTTCTGGGGATGGTCAGCCAGTGCCGCTGGCGTTTCTCCCACCAGGAGTGTCTCTCGAGGAAGCGACAGCAGCGAGTGCTGAGCCACCGGGCGGTCCAGCTTTAGGGGATGCCAGCGGTCAAACAGCCGACAGCGGTCAGGCTGAGGAGAAACCGGCGGAAGATCCTTTGGCAGGTTTCCCCGAGGTGACCGGGGGGCTTGAGCTGGAGGTGATCGATTCGCAGGCAGATCCACCCCGCCGGATGATCTGGAAGCTACCGATTGCTGTGCAGCGACCGAGTCGATACCTCCAACAACCAGACGTGCGTTATGACCGGCAAGCCAGCCGGCTGACCATCCGCATTGGGCCGCAGAAGCAGGGGGAGTTGCCTGCAGCGGGGTCGACTGTGACCTGGCAAATTGGCGACACATTGCCTGCTGATACTGTCATGCAACTGACCGATACGGTCACCAACACCAAAGACGCGGTCCTGTACGCTGAGCTCGCCCCGGATCCCGGCAGGGAGTTACCAGTTGTCTTGGATGTCGATGGCTGTCCGCGTGCCTTTCGGTTCAATGTGCGACTGACCGACAACGTTCCGGAGATTCTGCCTGACATCGATGTTCGGGGCATCGTCCTCAGGGAGCCACCGCAAGACGCTCTCTACAAAGCACCCAAGGGCACTGTGCCGGTAAAACTGACTGTGGATGCTCCTGCTGGGGCTTTTAGCGACCCGGAAACGATCGTGGAACTTGGCTACGACACTCGTGACGACCGAACGCTCGATGGCGAACGTGTCTGGAAGTTCCGCGCCGACCGCCAGATGGTGGCCCGTTTGCTGGTGCCTCCGGAGGAGGGAACGGGGCTACGGTTGGGCACTTCTGTGGTTGACTACGCGCTCAACTTGCCGGCGCCTTCGGTTCGCAACGCTCGCTTGGGGGTGCTGGCTCGGCTGACCTACAACGGCAATTTCTATTACAGCGAACCTCGGTACGTTCGATTGGATGGTGCTGGCCCAGAAGTTGATGCCGCATCGGTGGCGGTTCCTGTCGGGACCAACGAGGCGATCGTCCGGATCGCTTGTGTGGACGAGCTGGCTGGCGTTGCCAGTGTGACGGTCACTCGCGAGGAGCTCGACGGCACTGCTACAGCACCCGTTGCAGCGGCCCTGGGACCAAGTGGCGACTGGGAAGCCAAGATCCCGACGGCAGGACTCGCGGTCGCCAAGTACCCCCTGAAGATCCAAGCCGTCGACAAGGTGGGCAATCAAGGTGAGGTTCTTCGCGTGGAGCTTCAGGTGACTCCACCACCACCTCCACCGGTGGGAACGGTGTTAGGCCTGGTCCGTTTTCGAGGGATTCAACCACAAGAAGGCGTCAAGGTGACCCTGGCCCCGGTCGCTGCTGACGGACCGCCACCTGAGGGTGCCCAACCTCCGCCTGCTGCGATGACCGTCCAAACCAATGCACGGGGCCGGTTTACTTTCGAGCGAGTTCCCCTCGGAAAATACACGGTCACTGCAGAAGGCCGTGTGGTAAATTTTGACTATGTCAAAACGGCCGAGGTCGAACTGACCGCGGACACTCTGCAACCACCTTCGATCGATTTCGTGGTTCCCTGATCGGAGACAACGATATGTGAACCGGGCGGCAGGTCCATCGCTGCAGTGGCTGCCTGTCACTCGTCTTCGGCAGAGCGCGACTGGAATCTCATCTCATCGGCTCCCACATCAGGACGATTGAGACGCGGTTGATTGTCGATATCGTGCGAGACCAGGGGAAGCCGGGTAGCGGCGTCGACGATGCCGACCGGCGGATTCTCAAGGTGCAGGTTCCCAGCGGCAGCCTCGACGAATGCATGGGTCAGATCTGGGCGGACGACATTCCCAGAAAGCTTGACGTTGGAGCTGGTGTTGAGGTTTTTGTTGATCTCCGGGCCGCTGAGGAGATTGTTCGCAACCACGAGGTGATCGTTGGTCAGCTGGATGAAGATCAATCGGCCATATTTGTTATCTGGGTCATGAATGGTGTTGTGAAGGATCTGGCAGTTCTTAGTGTGACAAGCTAGAATTCCGGTCTCAGGGCAATTGGCTAGAAAATTGTTACGGACAACACAGTCCACCGCGTGGATGGGTGAGAACGGCAAAGAAGGATTGCCCAAAGCAACTGCGATGTCACAATTCACAAAGAGGTTTCTCTCAATGACGCAATCGCTTCCCCGTTCGGAAATGTAGACGGCTCCTCGGCCCTCCCGACTCCGTCCCTGGATGGAAACAAAAGCGTTATCGCTGATGGTCCAGCCAATGGTATCCTTAACATCAATTCCCCCGATGTAATTTCCCCGAAAATTCTTGTGGGTATCGGCAGGGTCATCGGCGTAGCGCTTGGGATGATCATTATAGAAAAGGCAAAACTGAACCCGGCAGCCCCGAGTCCGCAGTTCTTCTTGCTGCACATGAGAGGCTTTAATGCCTCGTTGCCAGATATTATGCAGCACGCAGTTATAGATGGTGACCTGCTCGGTGGGAGCCCGGCCCCCGATTTTCACGGCATTCCAGCGGACGTTTTGCAAGGTCAAGTTCGCTAGGGTCACATCCCTGGCGTTGATCTCGACCAGCTCCCCACCCGCGACCGAGGTTCCATCCAGGATCACTTTCTCACGATTGCCCGAAGCGCTACGGATGCTCGCTCCGTCTGTCCGCACGTTCAAACGTGAACTCAAGCGGTACAAACCATCAGCCAACAGAATCGTCTGGCCCGGCTGAGACTCTCTGACTGCACGCTGCAACTGCTGGGAATCGGAGACTTCAATCACCTCCTCAGTCGGCCTAGGCAAAGCAGGAGCCTTGGGAAACCACGATCTCACCGGGGCCAGATCTTCAGCCCCTAGCGGTGGCTGGGCCTGGGCCACAGCGCAATCCAGCGGGGCAAGCACCAGCAACACTAGAGGGAGTGTCAGCTTCTGCATGAGGGGCACCTTGGCGGTGGGGCTGAGTTGGGCTCAGAGCTTGTTGTGGAGGAAGGCTACAAAACCCCGCGAACCGAGAAAGCAGGTGGTCTCCCTCAGTAAGGCTGCGCCCAGCCGTTGTAGACAGCCCAGTCATGCCAGATCGGCGGCGTCCAAGGATTCCAGGTGGGATAGGCCGCCGCCAGAGAGGAGACTGTCAGCAATAGACAAGCCAGCACAAGGGTGACTCGGCTTCGTCCGAACAGACGAGCAGCCGGAAGCATCACCACCAGCCACAGTGGCGTCAGCCAAAACGCCCAGCGGAAGGCGCTGCTCATACCGGAGTAGTTTCGATCTCCTTGGGGCCTGGTGAGGTAAAACTCCAGGACCAGCACAGTGAGCACCAAGACGAGCCAGCCGAGAATCTGATGGGGCGTTCCCCGCCACAAGATCAGGAGATAGGCCAAGAGGAGGCATCCGCAGCCACCAGCCAAGGAGATCAGTTTGACGAACTCAGGGTTGAGTTCCTCTGCCAGTGTGGCAATCTGCGGATTGAGGATGCCTGTCAGCAGGACCGCGCCGGCACAGAGAAAGATGAGGCTCAAGATTGAGGAAACGAGGGTTCTGGTATCAAACGACCACATCAGCATCCCCAGCAAACTCAGCAACCAAATCGGCGTCAACGAGAGGATGCCGTGACGCCCGACCAGCACATGCAGGACGTAGGCTGCCGGATCGGGTTCGCCCGCGTCGATGCCTTTGGGGTCGGACCAATGGCTGGAGATCACCCTTCCGTTGGGCAAAGTCTCCTGAAACTCATACCAGTTCTCTTCGTTGGGGTTGAGCATGAGTGTGTTCTCACCCCGGAACGCATAAGGCATCACCAGGGTGTCGTGGGCGGCGTAATTGGTGCCCAGAAACGCGCCGACGACCACAGCGGCCCCCAGCAGTCCGATCGTCAGAGTCCTCAGGGGAGACTGAAACAGCAGGGTCAGCCCCAACAAGGCGAAGAACGCCAGGGCCGGAAGATCATGAGCTGCCGCAAAAGCGCTGAAGAACCCGGCCAAGAGGAAGTAGTACCAGTTCCGTTTCTGATCGATGACGATCCGCATAGCGACGTACAGGGCGATCATTGCAGCTGCGGCAGCAAAGATATGGTTGTTCAGCACCACTGCGAAGGTGCTCAGAAAGGTTCCCAAAGTGGCACAGCCCATCACGAAGATGCGATCGAAGTCGCTACGGCCATATCGCTCCACCAGTAAGCCCAAGACCAAGTACATCACCAAAAGCAAACCAACTTGGTTGATGATCAACAAAGTGCGACCAATTTCCCAAGGGTGTTCGGCCAGGGTCTTTCCGGTGAGTTGTTGGTAGACCCAGTACTCTCCGGCCAAGATGGTGGCCAACAGCGGCGGCTTGCTGCTGTAGTAATGACCGTCATGGTACACCTTGTCGATGGTGTCCCAGTTGGGCTGGTGGTGGATGTCGTCGATCGCGTAGGTGCCATAATCCACAAGAGCGCGAACGGTCGCCCAACGGCTGCGATCATTGGCGCTGAGAAACGGCCGCTGCTTTTGCCAATCCGGCCGGCCCGTGCTCTTGAGATAACTCGAGAGTCTCTCGTTATCGACGCTATTGACCGCCAGGATGCGGCCGCTCATTTGCCCCACCGCCACCGCAATCAACACCGCATAGCAGGTCCAGCGTATGTGGGAGCGACTTGCTTGCAGATCGTCATCGGCTGCTGCTTTCTCCTCTGGAAGAGCAAGCTCCGGTGGGACTTCGCTCGGGTCCAGCCGCAGATGAGGTGGCGTGGAATCGAAGGCAGCAGGCATGGATGAATGATTCTCGAAAAGCTTCTTGATCGATCAACAGCGAAAAGTTCGTAAGCGGCCTAATCTGGCCAAGCTGCTAGTCTGGCCAACTTGGGGCGTTGGCGACCTCAGTTGAGGGACTTCTCCAAGTCTCAAATCGCAAGACTCAAGAGGTTGTTTCTTGAGACTGTGTTGTTTGGGCGGGAGAAGTCTCTTCGGCAATTGAGTAAGTGTCGCGGTCGGTGATCTGATAGGCGGTGATCAGCTCGGCGACCAACCCGATGGACATCAGCTGGCTTCCCAAAAGTAAGGAAGCCACACTGTAAATCAAGGCGGGTCGTTGATGCAAAGGTTCCAGTTCCGCAGCAGGGTTGAGCTGCCGCACCACCCAGTAGATGGCCAAGTAGACCATTCCCAGCAGTCCCAGCCCGAAGAATCCCAGCCCGGCTGTTCCTAGCACATGTTGGGGGCGTTGTCCAAAACCGGTCAGAAAAGTCACCGTCAAGAGATCCAAAAACCCTTTCACGAAGCGGCGGAAGCCATACTTGGAGTGGCCGTATTTCCGCTTGCGGTGATGCACCACTCGTTCCCCAACTCGAAAACCCCGGGCTGCGGCCAGCACCGGCACAAACCGATGGAGCTCCCCGTAGAGACGGATCTCCCCGAGGACCTCCCGCCGGTAGATCTTCAAACCGCAGTTGTGGTCGTGAAGGTGAACTCCCGTCAGCCAGCTGACCATCCGGTTGAACACCCGACTCGGCCAAACCTTGTGCCAGGGGTCATGTCGGCTCTGCTTAAAACCACTGACAACATCCAACCCGTCGGTGTTGAGTTTCTCCAAAAAGGCAGGGATTTCCTGAGGGTCGTCTTGGAGATCGGCATCCATCGTCAGGACGTATTGCCCCTTGGCCGCGTGAAAGCCCGCACGCAGAGCAGCAGCTTTGCCAAAGTTCCGCCGAAACCGAATTCCCCGCACACGGCCATCCTGCTCGGCCAGTTCCCTAATGCACTCCCAACTTCCATCGCCGCTCCCATCGTCTACAAAGACGATCTCAATGGCCATGGAAAGAGAGCCACTGACTTGGTCGATCTCGGCATGCAATTCCTTGAGACTCTGGATTTCGTTGTAGACAGGAATCACCAAGGAGAGCATGTCTGGTCCTCGACTGGGCTCTTGATTGGAGCAATTGATAAGGGCTTTCTGCTAGGGCTGTTTTCTGCGGGGTTGGAGGGTCACTTCGGGGGTGGCGAGTTCCAGCCGCCGCAGAGGTAGAGGATAGCGGAAATCACCGCCTCCGACAGCAGCCACACCAGCCGCAGCAGGATGGCTGCGGCAACGGCCACCGCGTTCTCGGCAGTGGCTGTCAGCAGCACCGGCATCAAGACAACCTCACGGACACCGACCCCGCCTGGCAACAGCGACAAGAAACCCGCGACCACACTCAGGCCGACCCCTGCGGTGCAGAGGATGATTTCCCCCAGGCCGACAGACCAGCTGGGGTCCAATGCGGTGATCGTCACCGTCAAGCTCAAGCCCATCAAGAACCAACCGCCGGCGATGCCCAACACACCGGGCAGGTGCTTGCGGAGGGTCAGGAGCTCAAGCCGTTCGACCAACTCCGGATCAGCTTGACCCACTCGAGCCAAGGCGGCCAATTTGGCCAACACCGGCGGCAAAATCGGCACAGCAGCCGCTGCAGCCAGACCGACCCCCAAAGCAGCTAACCAGAGATGTTCTCGGTAAAACGCAGCCAATAACCCCCCTGCAAGAACTCCGCCGACGGCCATCATCGTCAGAGTTTCCAGAAACACCGCAATCCCCGCCGGGGCAGCCGGCACCCGTCCTTGAAGCATCCACACACGGAGAAAGACCACCATGGCTTTGCTGGGGATATACTTGCCCAGGTGCCCGATATAATAAGCCCTCGCCGTGGCCAGCCAGCTCGGCTGGTAGCCCAAGGTCGACAAGGCACCCCGCCAGAAGGCCGCACAGGGGAACAAACCCAACAGGTAGAGGAAGCCGGCCAAGGGCAGCAGCGGCCAACGAATTCGCCCCCAAAGGGTTTCCCAGGTCTGCAGATCCGCCAGGTAGCGGCTAACGTAGATCCACAGCCCCCAACTGACGCCCAGCAGGATGGCAGCGTTGACTGCCAGCACAAGCCAACGCTTCCAAGTTATGGGTCGGTCAGTCACGGAGAACCACCGGCTCGAAAGGATTCTGAATTCCACAGAAGGACTGGCGTTGAGAATCTCGAACATTGTGGGGACCCTGGAGAAGCTCGACAACCGCGAATTTCACTCGAGCTTGAGAGGCGACGTGGGCAAGAGCCCAGCCGTGAGATGCCGGGCGTCTGGAATCACAACCGTGTGCGAATCCGATCATGTGAGGGGAGATCGATGGCAGGACTGTTGGAGAATCGTGTCGCGTTGATCACCGGAGGGGGCCGAGGGATTGGCCGAGCCATTGCGCTGGCCTATGCCCGGGAGGGAGCCAAGGTGGCGCTGACGGCCAGAACCGAGGAGCAGTTGCAGGAGGTTGCCAAGGAGATCCGGGCAGCTGGCGGAACGTCGCTGCCGCTGGCGGCGGACTTAGCGGATCGATCAATTCCCACGGAGTTGGTCGCGAGAATCCAAGATCAGCTGGGACCGGTGGAAATCCTGGTGAACAACGCGGGAGTGGGCTCCAGCATTGATCCGAAACCGGCGGCCGAGTTCGACGATGGGGTGTGGGATCTGACCTTGGAGGTGAATTTGACCGCGCCGTATCTGCTCTCCAAGGCGGTGCTGCCCCAGATGCTCCGAGCAGGCTGGGGGCGACTTGTGTATATCGCCTCCATCAACGGGAAAGTGCACAGCTTCCACGGGGTCGCCTACACGGCCAGCAAACACGGCCTGTTGGGCTTGATGCGGACCATCGCCGCGGAGGTCGCCGGCACAGGCGTGACAGCCAATGCGATCTGCCCTGGCCCGGTCCGCACAGCCATGAACAACAAACGCGTCGCCTACGATGCCGACCGGCTGGGCCTCTCGCTGGATCAATTGGAACGAAAAATAACACCGATCGGACGCCGTCTGGAGCCTGAGGAAATCGCCCCCCTGGCCGTCTACTTCGGCAGTGAGGCCGCCGCCTGTGTCACTGGGCAAGCTTACAACGTCGATGGAGGGCTGGTGGTCTTTTAGCTCCATCAGCAGAGACCGCTCTGGAGGGTGGGCCGGTTTCGCATCGTGCCGAGTTGGCTCGATTGACAGCGTTTGCCTGATGCACAACTTCCTCTTGCAGCAAGGGCTTGAAGCATCAATCGGAATTGACCTGCCCTAGGGTTTTTAGCCGCCGGAGGGGCCAAAGCAGAAACTTTCCCCCTGCCTTAGGAATTTGGCCGATCCCCCTTGATGTCCTTAAGAGCCCAAATTCCACCACACAGGAGGCCAAGGCTGATGGGCAAGCCCCACTACCCACCGCAAGAGCGACCGCGGACCTACCGCTTGGTGAGCAAAGCCCCCGACGGGTCTCTGCGAACTCGCGACTTCTCTCACCAAGAGCCATTGCTGAGAATGCACACTCAGGTGGGGGTTGATGACTGCAGCACCGACTTGGCTCTGCGGGGTTTGCCCGTGTTCAAGGAGCTAGTCGGACCCATGCCAGAAGGGAAGTCCATCGCTCGCTACGAGACCCCCGAGGTTTTCGAGGAACTCACCAAAGAGTGGGTCTCCAACAAGAAAGCTCCTCGAAAACGAAAGCCCAGTTAAGCCCCACCACGGCCGGAAAACACACCCAGCATAACCGCTGTCCATTCCAACGAACTTGTTCTGATCCAGCAAGTTCTAACCGGGCAAGTTCTAGCCGGGCAAGTTCTAACCGGGCAAGTTCTGATCGGGCAAGCTCTGATCGGGCAAGCTCTGAGAGCAGCCGCCTGGCCGGCAGCAGAAGCTCGGCGTTCCGCGAATTCTGGTCACCAACTCCCGTCTCGCTGTGGGCAAGAACCTGTTAGGGTGGTTGCGACGGTCTGCTTGTCACTTTTGCGTTTTTGGAGTTGGTGATGACCCGGATGTCTAGCAGGGGGCTCCGTTTCCCACAGGTTGTTCAGCCTTGGGCTCTGCTCCTGGTGTTGATGAGCCCGACGATGGTCCCGGAGGTTTTGGGAGCTGCCGGCGGCACGTTGGTTCTGACGGTGACCGACCGCCAAACTGGCAAACCGACTCCGTTTCGGATTCATCTGATCAATCAATTCAAGCGGCCCCGCAAACTCCCTGGCGGCCCTTACTGGGTCGATCACACCACCGCAGCTGGCCAACTCTCGATGCGGTTGCCTCGCGGGGCCTACGCCTTTGAGATTGAATGCGGGCCCGAGTATGCCTACCGCTTTGGCAACTTTGTGATCAATGAGAATTCTCGGGGAAATAAGACCGTCGATATGAAGCGTGTGGTCGACATGACTGAGCACCACTGGTATTCAGCCGACCTCGATTTGCAACGCCCTGCCTCAGAGATGCAACTCCTTCTTTCTGCCGAGGGGTTGCACTTCACTCCGTTGATCCACGGTGTGCCCAGACGGACCTGGGGGAGACCCAAGACCGCCAAACCTGCAGGGGAAGCGAACGAGGAGGGCCTTGTTCGCTTTCCTGATGGACGTTGCTACACGCTTTTCGGGCGCCAGGGGACCGCTGGGGAGAATACCTTGACGGTCTTCCAGCTCAAGGAACCCCCGAAACTGCCGGCCGCTGCTCAAGGCCGGCGAAGTCAGCCAGATGCTTCCGCTCTGCCCAACTTGGTGGCCGCTCTCCAACAGGCGAAAGCTCAAGGGGCATGGATCGATCTGACCAAGGCCACCTGGGACGACCTGCCGCTGTGGGTCGGCCTGGGTTTGGTGGATTCTGTCGGGGTCGCGCACCGCGACTTCGGGCGTCGGGGTCCGACACACCAAGGTCAGCCTGCCGGAAGGATTCCGCAGCAGGAGCGACGCTATCGCGGGCCTCACGGCGAAGGACGCTGGACGCACGAGGTCTACTTCCAACTGCTCAATGCCGGAGTCCATATCCCCCCCTCGGCTGGCAGCGGATCGGGTGTGGTCTCCAACCCGGCAGGCTACAACCGGGTGTACGTGTACGTGGATCCGCAAGATCTTCAGGAACAAGGCCTTTCAGGTCTGCAAGCGCAAGACTGGTGGTCAGGCCTGCGGGCGGGGCGTTGCTTTGTCACCAACGGCCCACTGTTGAGGCCCCGTTGTCGCAACGAAGTGCCCGGCTACATCTTCTCGGCCAATGCAGGAGAATCCACGACCTTTGAGATTGAGACCACTCTCTATACTCGGGACAAAATCGATTATCTGGAAGTCGTCCAAGACGGGAAAACTGTTTACTCGTTGCGGCTCGATGAATACGCCCGTCGTGGAGGCAAGCTGCCTCAGGTGACCTTCCAGCAGAGCGGTTGGTTTTTGTTGCGAGCCGTTTGCACCGAAGCCAAGACCTACCGCTTTGCCATGACTGCTCCATGGCATGTCAGTTACAACGGCCAGTTAAGGGTGAGCCGGTCGGCTGTGGCCTTCTTTGAACAATGGCTTGAAGAACGGACCAAGACGGTGTTGGCCGAGTTGGAAGGCGAGGCTCGGGAGACGATGAGCAAGCACTTCCAACAAGCCCAGGAGTTCTGGGCCTCTCAAGCTGAAGCAGCCAATGCACCATGAACCGCGAACTTGCGTTGAACTGGCGCAGGAAAGCTGGACGGTGCATCGGAGGGATATCTCCTGCGAGGCTCATCAACGAGGTTTTCGCTGTAAGTCGGGGAACGTCGACTCCCGGCACTGTCCTCTGGAGGCAACGGTGATCTGTCGGGAACGTCCTGCGTGGGTGCAGAGGGCATTCCCGACAAGAAAGTTCTCCGATTTTTCGCCAGCTACTCAGAACGTCGATTCCGATCGGTTGTTTGCCCGATCGGTTGTTTGCCCGATCGGTTGTTCTACCAGCACGTTGCCGCGTTTGAACTGATGAGACTGGGGCTGCCGCTGCTGGAGTGGGTCAGGGTGAGGAAAGGCACATCACCTGACCGTTCTTGAGGGCCAAAAACAGCCGGCCGCTGGCAACCGCCATCCCGTCGAAGACCGTGGGCGCAGGCAACTTCAGCTGTTGCTGCTTGGAGCCATCGGTCACCGAGGCCACATAGAGCAGACCGCCTTTTTGGCCGTTCCAGGCTGCAACAGCCTCATCGGCATTGGCCAGTTTCAACAGGGCGTCGCCTCGTCCTGGGCCCGGTTTGATCAGATCTGGTGGGCCGGCGACAAACACGTTCTCTGGGGTGACCACCAGCGAGGTGCCCAGCACGGGAATCTCTTGCTTCCAGCGATACTTCAGCGCCGGCTTCTTTTTGGGGCCTCTTCTTTTCTTCTTCTGGGCAGGCATGGGGTCGGTGTTCTTCGCAGACGTCTGAGTCTGCTTGCGGTCGTAGGCGAAGAGATGATAACGTTCCCCGCCTCGCCACTGGCCGGAGTTGCCCCCGGGGTAGGCGTCCCGTCCGAAACCGTAAATTGCCTGTTGGTTGTAAGCGAGAATTCGCCCTGAGGGCACCGTATTGCCGACCTTCCACCAGCCGCTCCAGTGGGAGAGAAACTCATCGTGCATCACCCAGTAAGCACGATGCCACCAGGTGTCATCCAACAAACCAATCGGCGAAAAGAGATGCACGCCTTTTTGGGAAGAGGCTCCTTGTTCGAAGTCGACTTTGGCGTGCCGCATGTAGAGATCCCCGCCGTCGGCCAACAACACATCATCAAGCACGCCAAAAACATCCCGACCACCACCAGCAGGTTGCTTGCCTTCTGCGGTGGGACTGTAAATGACTTTGCTAGCCAGAACCTCTCCGGTTTCCGGCTTCAGCTTGTAGAGGGTGATTCCACCATCGAGGTACGAAGAACGTCCGGCCGTCAATACCAAGGCGTCTTCGTGAAACAGGACGCTGCCATGGACCGGCCAGGCAGATTCTAATCGTCCGCTGATAAAGACTTTCCGTTCGCTTGGGGCAGCTCGAAACTTCCAAACCAGTTGGCCGTCTGTAGCTCGCAGGGCATAGACATGCCCGTCTGCCGAGCCAAAGCAAACCAGCTCGCCCAGGATCGTTGGGGGAGAGTCGATGCGACCACCTGCGATGAACTGCCAGGCCACCTGGCCGTCAGATTGATTGAGGGCATAAAGCGTGTGCCGATCGATGGCCGCAAGATACAGTCGTCCCTGGGCAGCGGTGACCCCGGAGAGGCGTCCACCCAGATCTGTCCTCCAAGTCGCCGAGAGCGGCAGGGGAAGGTTGCTTGAGGACATTCCCCCACGTGCAGGATTGCCGCGAAAGGTGGCCCAGTCCTCAGGGCCTGGCGTACCCAGTTGAACTTGCCCAAAAGCCGGACCACGAGTGAGAGCTGTGCTCGGGGAACCAGGCCGAAAGCTCTCGGGGTTGGAGGCCAGAGCGTAAACGCCGCTGAGCTTGGTCTTCATGTTGCAGGCACAGCAATCCGGTGGCACGTATAGCAAGCCGTTGGCCGGGAGGATCCCATACTGGCACGTTCCGCGAATCCAATCATTCTCCCGGATGTCGCCCGTCTCGATCTCCAGCATCTGCACGCCCATCTGCCCCAGCAGAAAGTATCCCTCGGTCGCTTTGTTTCGATAGCACCGTGCGTGCATGTAGCCCCTTCGCTGGGGCAGTTGCTTTTTGGTTTGGCCGGTGAGCGGATCGAGTCCCACACGTTTGCCGGCCCGGTCCATCCACAGCAGTCCGCCAACAAGATGAAGGTCAGCAGGGGCGTTGTAGCCCTTGACGCTGGGCCCCTGCCAAAGCAGCTTGCCATCAGCAACCGCATAAGCCTGGATTTTCTTGAAATCGGCCGCGTAAACAGCCTTGTCGCCGACCAGCAAGGTTGGGGCCTCCCATTGCATCTCGCCGGTGTTGATCTTGCCTCGGGAGACCGGTAACTCAGCGGCGAGCTCGGCCGACCAAACCTCGCTGCCGGTGGCATCATCCAGAGCAAAGACACGCTTGGGAGTTTGGGCAAACACCCGACGGTCTTTGAAGGTGATCGAAGGGAAAACCAAATCGTCACTGCGACGCTCCCAGAGAGTTCGGCCGGTCTGGGAGTCTACTTTGAGGATGCGGCACTCTCGAGGGATGAACTCCCCTCGGCGACGCGCGGCGTCGACCTTGGCCAACTGCCCGACTAAGTCATCAGTCAGCAACCAGAGCATGCCATCCTGGTGGATGATTTGCTTAGTGTATTCGGAACCCTCGACGATCCGAAGCGTTTTTCCAGTGGCAGCATCAAGGATCGAAAGCGGCCCCACAAAGTCGAAGGTGACAAACACCCGTTCGGGGCTGGCGACCAACCGGAACTGGAGGCTGGCCGGGCCTGATCGAAACCGCCGCAGATGGTCGACCCACTGGCCCATCGGCCGTTTCCAGAGCACGACCCCGTTGTAGGCGTCTCTTGCGACCAGCGTCCACTGAGCCGGCATGCGAACGTCAACAGTGGGAGCTTCATCGACGATGTAAAAAAGCCGTCCCCCGGCGGTGACACAGGAGCTGAAGCTGGCTTGCTGTTCGTGGCCTCGGGAGAATTTGGGCAGGCCCATCCAGCGAATTTGGTTGGGTGGACCAACCTGTTGGTCCCGGGCCACAGGGTTTCCGTCAGGTCCATGCAGATAATGCGGCCACTCGTCGATATCGGCTGGGCGAGGTTTGGTCCACTTGTCCCAACTGCCTTGGCTTTGGAGATAGGCGACTCCCTGCGGGGTTAACACACGCATCAACTCATCAACAGCAATTCCACCAACATCTTTCTCAACAACCAGCAAATTCACCAAATTGTCTGCATAGGGGAGGCGATTGCCGGTCAACTGCTCAATGGTGACCGGCCCGTAGAGGTCTCGGGTTACGACTTCTTGGCGGGCGCGACGGACAGTCTGTGGGTCGCGATCAAGTCCCTGAACCAGGTACGCCTCGCTGGCCCGTAACGCGGCGGTGAGCTTGCCATCACCACAACCGAGGTGGACGATCAGCCCTCCTTGCACTCCAGTGTCCTTGAGGATTTGCTCAGCGGTGAGTTCGGCCCCATTTCCATGAGGAGCAAACCCCGCCAAAACCACCGAGACGCTGACCACCGCTAGGGCCAAAGACCAACCGCAGGAGAAGAAATCTTTGCACCTGAGAAGGGAATGCGACGAACAAGAATGCCAAAAGTGCCAGCACAGGGCAGGAGCACACAAGCGTGTCATGAGGGAGTCCCTGAGGTCTTCCGGGAAAGCGAGCCCAGGTGGAGGCTGCGCATCGGGAAATCGGTTGACTTGTCAGGATGACCCCTTCTTTTGGCGACTGCAAGCGGTTCTTTTGGCGGCTGCAAGTGCTGGAGCAGAAGTCTCCCTCAGACGATCGCTGATAGCCCAGAGCGACTTAGCGCATGGCAGGGTGGCCGTAGATGAGTGCCATCACTTCCTGGCGGCTGGTCGGATTATGCCGGAACAGCCCTCGCATGGCGGAGGTGACCGTCAACGCGCCGGGTTTGTTCACTCCCCGGATGGTCATGCAGCTGTGCTCAGCTTCAATGACCACCGCCACACCTTTGGGAGAAAGCCGAGTATCCAGGGCCTCGGCCACATGCTCGGTGATCCGCTCTTGCAACTGCGGCCGACGCGCAATCGTTTCCACGACTCGGGCCAGTTTGCTCAAGCCGACGACCTTTCCGTTGGGAGCATAAGCCACATGGGCCTTGCCGATCATCGGCAGCAGATGGTGCTCACACATGCTGGCAAAACTAATGTCCCGAACAAGAACGACCTCGTCGTACTCCTGGGTGAAGACCTTTTCCAAGTGGATCCTGGGGTCCTGATGCAACCCGCAGAACATGTCCCGATACATCCGGGCCACCCGAGAAGGCGTTTCCAACAAGCCCTCTCGGTCGGCATCTTCCCCAACGGCAAACAGGATCTCACGGACGGCAGCCTCGATCCTAGGCAAATCGACCGAGGGAAGTTCCCCCTGCGGCTCCTCAAGCTCATCAGCGTGGTGCACAAGCATCTGAGGAGTTAATGACGACCCAGTTACGGAGGGTCCATTGTTGGGACGGTTCTCCGGCTGAATTGCTGGCAAGCTACGGTCCACGGGTTTCTCGGTCATAAGCGAGTTTGGTTCCTCGACCCGAAGAAAACGGGCCTGGGGCTGAAACTTCTGAATCCGAACGTCAGTGATTGCCAGTCGGGTGCCGCGAGTTGGCTGCCCGGCTCTTTGATGCCTGTCCGGATCAAGAGATGCACGTCAATTGTTGCTGAATTCCGGCGGAAACGGGCGTCGTCGGGCGGTGACTGCTGCGACCCGAGGGCCAAGTTGTTCGCTCAGGAGGGTTGCTCGCCGGCAGACATCGGTTTCGGCGAGGAGTTGCTGTTTGACAGCCAGGTCGAACTCGACAGTGTAGGCGATGATATCGGTCAGTGCACCGAGGGGGACTTGCTCGCTGAGAAGTTCCTCAAGACGCTGGTGAGCTTCTCCAGAGGGGGGCAGCAGACTGCGAAACAAGTCCACCAACTGCACGCGTAGCTTATGGCGATCTTCGGGGGTCCCGGTGTCAGAGTCGTTCAGTGGCTTGATGCGAGCTTCTCGGTAGCTCCAGGTCGGTGGAAGCTCTTCCAACAACTGCACACGCTGGATTCCCTGCAGGAGAAAGTTGTAGGTGCCATCCGGCAATTTGGTATAAGTGGTGATCCGACCCAGACACGCAACGCTAAAGAGCTCTGGTCGTCCCTCGTATTCAAGCTCATAGCCCGGGGCAAGGACCGCCAGAGCGATCATCTTGTCGCTTGCCAGGGCCGCCTCGAACAGCTCCACATAACGCTCCTCAAACACCCGTAGGGCTTGGAGAACGTGTGGGAACAGGACAAGATTGGGGATCGGAAAGAGCTTTACCACCTCTGGAAACTCTTGATGATCATCCGTCCGTTCGTTGCCATCGGTCATCATATTCCCACCACTGTGATTCCCGGAGCGGTCCGCTCTCGCGTGGCCCCCAAAGCTTTTGTCCTAAGAAGCCTGATATTCCAACCGAGCTCTTGCCCCAAGACGATCAGCTCAAGAACACTCGTCCCGGCCGAGCCATCGGCACCAGCAAGCTTCTGCTTGCAGCAAGTCTTGGATTCTGGGGAGCGACGGACCCAAAAAAGATATCGATCCGAAAGGAGATCAAAACCTTTGTCGTTGTAGAACTCGGCCGAGCCCTTTCAAGCATAAGGACGCTTGGCCACCATCTACCAGGTATTCCTTCTGAGGGTACTCATTCTCGGCAAGTCCCGGTTTGTTCTATGGTTCCAGGGGAAGGCTTGTGAACGCTCGAGCTTGTCAACGCTCGCGATTGTGAACGCTCGAGCTTGTGAACGCTCGAGCTTGTCAACGCTAAGGCTTGTGGGGCTTGGGGACCCGAGGGTTTCCTTTGCGTCCCCGACCGCGTCGAGAGCGGCGGTTGGATTGCTCTTGGCTGGCTTCGGCCTCGGCGGTCGCCGGAGCCAGCTCGCCGATTTGATCTTGAAGGCGTTCGATTCGATCGCGGAGCTGGGCGGCTCGCTCGAACTCCAGGTTCTTGGCGGCCTCCAGCATCTCGCTTTCCAATTCGGCGATGTATTCCTCAGTGATGGTGACCCGTTCATCGGTACGGCCGACGGCTGCATTGGCCTCCGCCCTTGCGGCGGCCTCGGCCTCGATTCCCACGCGGATGCTTTTGCGGATGGTCTCTGGAGTGATGCCGTTTTTGCGGTTGTACTCCATCTGCAACGCACGCCGCCGTTCGGTTTCCTCGATCGCTCGCTGCATCGAATCGGTCACCGTGTCCGCATAAAGCAGCACCTTGGCATTGACGTGGCGGGCCGAGCGGCCAATGGTCTGCATCAGGGAGGTCTCGCTCCTCAAGAATCCCTCTTTGTCGGCATCCAAAATCGCCACTAAAGAGACCTCCGGCAAATCCAATCCCTCGCGTAGCAAGTTCACCCCAACAACACAGTCGAAGTGTCCCAGACGCAAGTCACGGAGGATCTCCACCCTCTCAAAAGCATCCAACTCACTATGCAGCCACTTGCAACGGATCCCATTTTCGTTGAAGTACCGCGAGAGATCCTCCGCTAACCGTTTGGTCAGCGTGGTAACCAGGACCCGCTCTCCAGCGGATTTGCGTGCTTCGATCTGCGAAAGCAAATGAGGAACTTGTCCCCGAGCCGGACAGACCTCAATGACCGGGTCAAGCAATCCCGTCGGCCGAATGATCTGCTCGACCACCTCCCCGCCGGTCTGCTCGAGCTCATAGGGCCCCGGCGTGGCCGAGACATAAATCGTTTGACCCGTTTTTCCCCCCCACTCCTCAAATTTCAGCGGGCGATTGTCCATCGCGCTGGGTAGCCGGAAGCCATGTTCCACCAAGGTGGCTTTGCGGCTGTGATCCCCAAAATACATCCCCCGAATTTGTGGGATACTCACATGGGATTCATCGACGAGTAGCAAAAAGTCCTTGGGGAAAAAATCCAACAACGTATAAGGAGTGGAACCGCGTGGCCGTCCGCTGAGGGGCTGGCTGTAGTTTTCGATTCCCGGGCAGTAGCCCACCTCGGAGAGCATTTCCAGATCGAAACGCGTCCGGGCGTTGAGCCGTTGGGCCTCCAACAACTTGCCCTGTGAGCGGAATCTCTCCAACCGTTCTTCCAGTTCTTGCTTGATCAGCTCCACCGCGGCGGCGATGCGTTCTTCGGGCAACACAAAGTGTTTCGCGGGGTAGATAAAGAGTTCTTCTTTGGTTTCGAGGGTCTCGCCGCTTGTGGGATGGATCAGGCTGAGCCGTTCGATGTCGTCGCCCCACAACTCGATGCGAATGGCAAACTCTTCGTAACTAGGCCACAGTTCGATGGAATCCCCGCGGACGCGGAACTTGCTTCGTTCAAAGGCGATATCGTTGCGTTCGTATTGAATATCAACCAGCTTGGCAAGAAGCTCATCCCGGTCGACCTGGGAGCCCACCCGAAGCCCAACCATCATGTTTTGGTAATCCGCTGGTGACCCCAAACCATAGATGCACGAGACGCTCGCCACCACAATCACATCCCGACGGCTGACCAGAGCACTGGTGGCCGCCAGTCGCAAGCGATCGATGTCCTCGTTGATACTCGCGTCCTTCTCGATGTAAATGTCACGCTGCGGGATATAGGCCTCAGGTTGGTAGTAATCGTAATAGCTGACAAAGTAACTCACCGCATTGTTCGGAAAGAACTCCCGAAATTCACTAAAGAGCTGAGCAGCTAGCGTTTTATTGTGGCTCAGCACCAACGTCGGCCGCTGCAATTGCGTGATCACGTTGGCCATTGTGAACGTCTTGCCTGAGCCGGTGACGCCCATCAACACCTGGTGGGACTTGCCAGACTGGATGCCGCGGACAAGCTCTTCAATGGCCTGTGGCTGGTCCCCTCTGGGCTCAAACTGGCTGACCAACTGAAATTGCACGCTTGCACCTTCAGAGATGGCTCAAATCAATCGAGGAATTGTGCTGCTGAACGAATGTTACGATTCTGCCTGCCTCAGCATAGGCCAAAGGCTTGTTGCCGGCCAGCAGGTCAGCGTGCTGAGAAACCTCCCGTGTGAGCGTCTCGAAAGTGGGTGGAAAATGTGGTCGAGTGAGGGGAGGTGAGC
>CAZYKP010000021.1:0-105367 GCA_964648025.1 uncultured Pirellulales bacterium
TCACTGCTAGCACCTATTGTGCTGTCACTCCACTGACAGCTTCAAAGCACTGGTCTGTTGATCGCCCGTGGAGTGGATTTGGCTCCCAAGGACGATGGTCGCTACTGGGGTACGGCCACGACTCCGATCGAGGACGCGCTCCGGATGGGACATGCTGAAGTTGCCAGCCTGTTGATTGCCCAAGGAGCAGAGGTGCGGGACGCAGATCAACTCTTGCACGATGTCGCAGCACAGGGACATGTCGACTCGGCAAGGCTGCTCATCGCCCTTGGTGCCAATGTCAATCCGAAAAGGGGACATGGGCCCCTTCGCGTCGCGGCCAATTCCTCAGTTGGGCGTTTGTTGCTTGCCCATGGCGCGTCGGTGACAGCAACCGACGACCCCGGTCAGACTCCGCTCCACAGAATGGCCTTCGGCAACGCCGAGGTCGCCAAGCTTCTGCTTAAATAGGGCGCAGAGATTGACGTGGCCGACGAGAACGGCTGTGCACCGCTTCATCTTGCCTCTGCGTATGGGCTTGCCGCGACAGCCAAGACGCTGCTCGCCGGTGGAGCCAATATCAACGAACCGACCTTGGGCGGCTACACGCCGCTGCGCCTGGCGGTCATCCATCGTAAACCGGATACGGTTGCCTTGCTGGTCGAGCAGGGAGCCGAGATCAATGTTGTGGGCGGCCTGAACCGTTGGACCCCCACCGGCGAGGCGAGTGCTCGAGGCAAACAAACGGCGGCAAACGTGTACCGCGAAATCCTGGAGTACCTTCGATCCCACGGCGGAAAGACTCAAGACGAGCTCAACGAGGGCAGAACCAAACCATAACGATTCACCGTCTGGTTGTTCATCAATCCGGCTTCAGTTGAGCACGGGGATGGTTGTTCTCTCCAGTCGGCTCCTCGGTCGAGGTCACGGCAGCAGGCCGACCAATCCCCTCCCAGCGTTTGAGGGTCCCAGTGTCCAAGTCGAACAGATCCAGGACTCGCCCGACGCTGTAATTGACGATGTCGTCGACCGTCTGCGGGCGGTTGTAGAAGGCTGGCATTGGTGGAGCGATCACCGCACCCAGCTGTGCCGCTTCATACAGCAGTTTGCAGTGCCCCATGTGCAGTGGTGCTTCGCGTGGCATGAGCACCAGCGTTCGACGTTCCTTGAGCACCACATCAGCGGCTCGAACAAGAAGGGAATCCGAGGCCGAATGGACGATCCCCGACAGAGTCTTCATGGAGCATGGCGCAATGATCATCCCGTCGGTCTTAAATGATCCGCTGGAAATCGATGCCGCCTGGTCGCCAATCCTGTGGACGACATCCGCAAGTTGTTCGACTTCCTGAGGCTTGTAGGATGTCTCGATCTCAACGTTGAGCCTCCCGAATCTACTGAGGATCAGATGTGTCTCGACATCATTCATTTCTTTGAGCGCTTCGAGGAACCGGATCCCGTAAATGACTCCGGAAGCTCCTGAGATACCGATAATGAAGCGTTTCATGATTCGTTCCTAGAAGCTCGGCCGCCCTCCTGCTCCTTCTCTTGAGGAAAATTCTAGCTCGTCCAAAACACGCAAACCGCCGGAACCACCAGTGATCTGGCAGCCTTTCCGCTGTGCCGGACGAGTCAAGATATTACACAACCTCAGTAACGAGACAGGACTCACGACACAGCTTGAGCCTTTGCTTGCCACATCGTCAGTACTGGTGGATCTGTTGATCCGAGCGGACCACTCGAGACATGTACCATAGTAGGCAAATTTCGTTTTGGTCAATCACTTCGAGACCTGTTCCGAATCGGGGGATTGACTAGCAGCTGCGTTTCGAGAGCAGATTTCTCCTTTGCACGCCAAGAAACCAGCAGCCAGTCAAAGAAAGTTTTTTTAATTGTTATATACGGTTTAGGCAAGTATTGGCGAGAGGCGGAAGCTCGCTCTTTGCGTGTTGCACGGCCCCCAAGTCGGGTAGCTTTTTATCTTCAAAAGCAACCTGAATTCGCTCAACGCAGTCCAGCGAGATCCGACGGATGCCGATTTCGCGATGGAAAATCTCTTCGTCGTCTGCACGGACTTCAAATCTGGAGACAATGATTGTCAGCAAGAGGGGTGATTTGGCAGCCTTCCGTTTTGCCGGACGAGCCACGATTTTCCCCAACTTTAGTAAGGGGCTGGCGAACTGAGGTCGCATAAGTCCAGACCGACCCCCTTGCGTTTTCCAGGCGATTTGCTGCTTCATCCGACACCGACCGCCATTGTCCTCCCAAACCTGTTGTCGATCGCAGCGATTGGCAGTCGTTTCAGCCCGGCCGTCGCCGACAATGCGGGGGCTTGCGGACTGATCGAAGATATCACCCAGTGGTGCAAACTGAGGGCGAAAAACCACCGAGTTGAGATCCCCTGCACCGGACGACCGCGAGCAATCAACAACGCCACCTCAACCAGGGCGAACAAGCGACCGCCCGGCCAATCTCGGTTTCAGCGGGCATTCCAATTCCAAAATGTCAGGTGGTACAATCACTGTGATTCCTCGCCCACAGCACAACGGCGTGGTGTGCCCGAAACAGGCGTCACAGCGAGAGTCCCTGAATCTTCCAATCGGGTGTCTCGGAACACAGTGACGAATGTGTTGAGCAAACTCGATCTTGACCAAAGCTGGTATCACAAAAAGCGACATCATATGAGACGACTTTTTCGCACACACAATGCCGATCTCTTTTGGTATGCTTCTTTGGGCGCGATACTCGTGTCAGCGGCGGGCGTTCCTCACGCCCATGCAACCGAAGAAAAACAGCCCAATGTGCTCCTGATTGCAGTCGATGATCTCAACGACTGGACCGGCTGTCTCGGCGGCCACCCTCAGGCCAAAACCCCCAACCTGGATCGGCTCGCCGCACAGGGAACCCTCTTCACCAATGCACACTGCCAGTCTCCCGTCTGCAATCCGTCGCGTGCCAGCCTCCTGACGGGTCGGTATCCGCACTCCTCCGGCGTCTACTTCTTGGGCCCAGACCTCAAGCGAGCGCCCGTCCTCCGAAATCTCGAAACCCTTCCCGAACGCTTTGCCAAAGAGGGTTACCGGACGCTCGCCGCCGGCAAGATCTTCCACGGTGGAGACAAGCGTTTCTTCCAGCAGTACGGAGGGTCGATGGGCGGGTTTGGTCCGCGACCCAAGAAGAAGATCTCGCAACCTCACGGACATCCTCTTTGGGATTGGGGCGCGTTCCCAGAGCGTGATCAGGACATGCCCGACTACAAGATCGCACGGTGGGCCGTCGAGAAACTGAAAGCACAACCGGAAGATTCCCCCAACCCGTTCTTTCTTGGGGTAGGATTCTATCGACCGCATGTGCCCATGTATGCGCCAAAGAAGTGGTTTGACCTCTTTCCTCGTGACCAGGTGAAGCGTCCGGTTGTCAGGGCGGACGATCGTGATGACATCGGCGCCTACGCCATCGCGCTGACCAACGAGAAACACGTCGCTCCGAAGCATGCTTGGGTTGAATCGGCCGGCCAATGGGAGCATGCGGTGCAGGCCTATCTTGCCTCGACAGCTTTCGTCGATCACTGCCTCGGGCTTGTGCTCGATGCTCTGGAGGATTCGCCACACAAGGACAACACCATTGTGGTCCTGTTCGCCGACCACGGTTTCCACCTCGGGGAAAAACAGCGTTGGGCCAAGCGATCGCTCTGGGAGGACGGCACGCGTGTGCCCCTGATCGTCGTCGCTCCCGGATTTGACAAGCAGCAGCGAACCAACAAACCGGCCCAACTGCTGGACATTTACCCCACGCTGCTGGAATTGGCTGGCCTGCCGGCGGACAGCAGCCAGGAAGGCCATTCGCTGGTGCCACTGATGAAAGACCCGCAGGCGGAGTGGCCGCATGTGGCACTTTCATCCTTTGGCAAAGGCAATCACGCAGTCCGGTCCGAGCACTTCCGCTACATCCGCTACCGTGACGGCTCCGAGGAACTCTACGACCACCGCAAGGATCCCCATGAATGGAAGAACCTGGCCTCACCCGAGGAGAGGGCCGATCAAGGGACGGCAGAGGTCATCAGGACACACCGCCGCCACATTCCCGCGACAGAAGCTGAGGTGCTTCCCGGGAATTCGACCGGGCACAAGGCTTACCAAGCGGCCAATAAGTTGATTGGTCGATAATTCGCTGGATCGACCAGAATCCGCCGTCACGACGGTCAAGTCGACGGCTTTCGATGACGCGGGGCTCGAACCGCCGGATCCACACTCGCTCAGTTGGGCTGCTGAGCCATCGTGATGTCAGAATGTCTCTGACAAAGTTCCCGGGGTAACGTCAAAGACCAGAGGATGCTTCTCGCTGCTTGTGGGCCAGTAGCGCGCGGAATTGCTTCAGTCGCTCAGCGACATGGGGTTTTGCAGCAAGATTGTTCTTTTCACCGGGATCGTTGGTGAGGTTGTACAGTTCTTCGCCGTCGGGCCACTTGCCATAACGCCATCGCTGGCTTCGCAGGGCATACCCCAATTGTTCACCACGTGACACGACACTGTAGGCGTATTTCTTTTTCCCGAGCCGCTCGGGGTGACCGAGCAATGGTCGTAGGGAAACACCCTGCAGATGTTGCGGCGGCCTCAAGCCGGCGAGGTCGGCGACCGTGGGATAGATATCGACAAGCTCGACCATGGCTTCTGAGGTTGTCCCGCCTTTGGTCAATCCATCAGCCCGAATGATGAGAGGCACCCTGGCACCAATGTCGAAGAGAGTCACCTTGCCCCAGAGAAAATGGTCACCGAGGTGATAGCCGTGATCCGACGTGAAAATCACCACGGTGTCGTCCCAGTGGCCGCTCTCTTTCAAAGCATCGAGAACGATCTCCAACTGAGCGTCGACGAACGAGACGCAGGCATGATAGGCTTGCATGTATTCGCGGCGGCGTGAGGGATTTTCCTTGCCGAGTTCGAATCCAAAGGCCTCATAGCGCTTGGAAATGGCCGTCTTGGGCAGCGAGTCCCACAGGTTGGGACGGTCCGGTGTGAATGTGATCTTATTCGGTGGATAGAGAGTGAAGTATTTATCCGGAGCCAAGAATGGAACGTGTGGTTTCTGCATGCCACAGGCGATGAAGAACGGTTTCTCTCCGTGGGCCCGCTCCGAAAGCCATTTGGCGACCTGCCGGGCGTTCTTCCCGTCCTTGTGCTGCTCGTCGCTCAAACCGCTTCTCCCGTAACCCGGAGGTGTCTGGGCATCAAGTTTGGCCGCAACTTGCCTCTTGAGCGTTCTCCATGGTTTGCGATTCGGTCCCTTCTCGACGGAACCATGCTTGGCCTCAAACTTCTGGCGAGCCAATCGGACAATGGGGAGTTCATCATTCCCAAAGCGAATGAATTCATTCCAAGCAACCACGCCATGTTCGTGCCTTGGTGAATGAAAGACTTTGCCTACGCTGGCAGTCCAATACCCGTTCTTCTTGAAGAACTGCGGCATCGAGATGGTCCCGGGCCGTTCTTTTCTGATATCCGCCACATTGTTCAGCACGCCTGTGGACTGCGGATAGAGCCCGCTGAGGAATGAAGCTCTTGAGGGCCCGCACACCGGGTACTGACAATACGCCCGTCGAAAGGTCATGGACTCGGCCGCGAGTCGATCCAAACTCGGCGTGTGAATTGATTGGTATCCAGACGGCGAAATATGGGTGTTGAGGTCGTCGCAAACGATCAAGAGAACGTTTTTCTTGGCGGTTGACTTGGCTTGCCCCAAGGACGGGTCGGTGTAAGGGAGGTATTTCGGTGCGGGCTTGTAGTTGCCCTGTCCTTTTTCCCAGCGAAATGTTTCGCCCTCGATGACGAGGTCCTTGCGAGCGTTGAGCTTGGGGGCGGGTTCGGCAAAGGTCTTGGGGGCGAAACTTCGCAGTTCCGTCTTTCGACCGGCGTAGTTGGGGTTGTTGGCGAGGTTGTTCCATTCGTTGGGATCGGCCTGCAGATCGTAGAGTTCTTCACCATCTTCTCCGTAGCGGATATAGCGCCAGTTACGATTGATGATGGCATATTCCCCGCGATTCATGTGCGGCAGAAAGACATTGCGGTCTTTGGCGGATGGGAGATCGGCCAGCGTCTTAGCGAGGGATTCACCTTCCAATGCCTGCCGCGGCTGAGGCAGACCGCAAAGGTCGACCAGCGTGGGATACATGTCAATCAAGCTGACGGTGACGTCAGACTTTTCGCCGCGGCCAACGCCTGGTCCCGCCCAGATGAAGGGAACATTGGAAGTGCGTTCCCACAGCGTGTGTTTCCCCCAGTCTCCTTTTTCCCCGTGGTGATAGCCATGATCGCTCCAGAAGACGACGATGGTGTTATCCGCATAAGGGCTGTCCTTGAGGGCATCAAGGACGCGTCCCATCATCGCATCCGCATAGCTCATACAGGCGAGGTACCCATGAATCGCGTCGTCGACAGCGTTCAAGCCTTCCAGTTTTTGATGGATCCGTGATCGTACTGTTTTGATTTTGCGAATTTTCGGGGGCAGGTCGTCGAGATCGTCAGCTCGATAGGGAGGTAACTTGATTCGCTCTGGGTCGTAGAGGTCGAAGTACTTTTGAGGACAGTAGTTGGGAAAGTGCGGGGCATAAATGCCGACAGCCAAAAAGAATGGCTTGTCGTGCTTTTGCTTGAGCTTTTCAACCGCCCAGTTGATGCGGATGGTATCGGCCATTTTTTTTTCGCGGTCGTTGGGAATGGCCCCCCACTCAAGAAACAGCCCGCCGGTGACCTGCTGGCCTTTGTTGTAAATGCTGTTGGGGAAGGGTTTGGGAAACGGTGTGCCTTGGCCCCACGAATCCAACGGCCAACCACCTTCGCGTTGGCTTTGACGACGCAGGAAGAACTCGTCCCATCCGCGAACATCGATGGCTCCGGCGGGATGATGAAACAGCTTGCCGGCTCCCAAGGTTCGGTAACCGGCTTTGGAAAAGCTGACCTGCAGCGGTTCGATATCTGGGTGATTGACGAAGTAGTTCGCTGTCCGATAGCAGCCGGTCGTTGAGGCGTACTGCCCGGTGAAGATCGCCGCTCGGCTGGGGGCACAGAAGACTCCTGCGGTGTGTGCGTTGGTGAAATTCACCCCACGTGCGGCCAGCCGATCAAGATGAGGAGTGATCGCTCGAGGCGTCGTCTCCAGGCAGCCGATCCAATCGTTCATGTCATCGACGGCCAGAAACAAAACATTGGGCTTCGTTTCTGCAGTCGCCTGATTCAGACCGAGAAAGAGAACTATGACCAGGCTTGGTAGCAGTTTCATTTCACCTCCGGCAGTAGCACAGGACTTCAGGGCAAAACAGGCCAATTATCGACTCGGAAGCTCCCCACGGATCAGCCGCCCGCCTTCGCGGCAGATCCAGAGGTAGTGATCACTGGGAAGACCTTCGTAGGTTTTGAATCGGGATGCGCCCACCGGCGGATCGTTGGTGCATTTGAAGATCGCAGTTCCCTCGTCGATTTCGTCGAACATAGCGATGTAGGCGGCTCGGCTGCCGGCCATCGCGGTTGCTTGAAATTGACGCCACAGGAACTGTCCGCCGTCGCGGGGAATGCCCGCTGACTTGGTGCCTTTGAGGTTTTGCCAACTGAAGCCGGGCCACAGGACCGGCAGATACTCAATGGTCTGCTTGTTGCACCACTGGCGATCGGCACGCTGGTGCTGCCTGATCTTGTCCGCTTCGTCCTGGCCGTTGCGATAGCGTCCGACCGACCAGGGACTGATCACGTCGGCCAGCTTGAGAACCGCGTGGAGCTTCGGATCGGCTGTGGCGTCCCGATTCTGCTCACGCCAGAAATAGGGCACACCGAGCATGATGCTCATCCCGCCCCATTCGGGGTTGTGCTTGAGCAGACGAATAAACCACTCGGCCCTCTGAAGACCGTAGTCAAGATCGTCACGGAAACCCACACCCCAAATGGCGACCAGTGGCTTTCCATGCAAATACAGGTAAGCAGAATCGTTGGGATCGGTTCCCAGTTGCATCCGCCGGCGAAGCTGTTTCCAATCCTCAGCCAGCCGATCGAAATCCTCGTCACGCAAACCGGAGAGGTCATACATCAGGACCCAGCAACGGCCATGTCGGATCGCCGCGTCCCGACACAGAACGAGCTTGCGATTCTCGTACCGCAGACTGCGATAGTCTCGCCGCTCTTGCGTACCGTGAATTCCGAACCGCTGCACAAAGGCTCCATCGATCCCGTACCCAGCCATCCAAGAAAAATGCCGATCCACCGTCTTTTGATGAATCGAGCTGAACACGTAAGCCGTGCTGCCGTCTCGATGCCGAAACGCCGTCGGAAAGAGTTCGTCCTCGTCGAACTCGGATAGGTCAGGCCAAAAATCGATGGAGCAGTGACCCGGCTCGAACTTCCGGCCCTTCTGATAGTGCCGGAAGCCAAGGCCCGAGCCATCACCTCTTGCCCGAAACCATCCCTGATAACCGGTGACAACTCGCCCGTTCAGTCCCTTGGGCTTGTCTTTTCCGGCTCCCTTTTGAGCGGGCTGCAGTTCAGCATACGCTTGCTGACGGGAGACAAATGGCTCTTTGCCGAGCGCCAGAAGCGGCACGGATGACGCAATGGCCAGCCCGAGTAGCAATCGAATTGGTGTCATGTTCTTTTCAGTTGATATCAATGGATTCACCGGAATTGTCCTTGGGCGACACCGATCCGTTTTCGTTCTCCTGAGTCTGGAAGGATCCTTGACCCAGGGTGACTACCGGAATCGCCGGATCCTCGGTCGTTCCTCAATAAGCTTCTCGAGAGCTGTTCAGGCAATCAATCGTCCTCTTCCTGGACTTCTTGGTATCGCTTTTTTCATAACGCCTTGGCAGTTCGGCCACCCAGGAATTGACTTGACGGGTGAGTTTGACGACAACATCGGGAACTTCAGACGCCAGATTGCGGCTCTCGGCAGGATCCATGGAAAGATCGTACAGCTCAACGCCCTGGCTGCCTCTGGGGTTGAGATGAAGCTTCCACTTGCCCTTGCGGATCGAGGGAGAGCTGCGGGGCGAACTGGTCTTCCAGAGCAGAGGCTTGGTCCGTTGCCTTTTGGCACCCAACCAAATATCGGAGACGTCCTCGCCATCCAGGTCTCTGGGGATCTCTTGGATTCCTGCAATCCGACAAAGAGTGGGCAACCAGTCGGCACCAGAAATCACGCTCTCATCGTCAAGGTGGTTTGCTTTCACATGTCCGGGCCAGCGGACGATAAAAGGCGCTCGCACACCTCCTTCGTACTGTTGGTGCTTGCCGCCGCGAAACTCCCCAGCATACCCAAGCATGTTGGTTGAAAACTTCTTGGACTCTTTTTTGGCGCCCAACAAAACCGGGGCCGGTCCTTGGTCGCTGGAAAAGACCACAATGGTATTCTCTCGTAACCCGAGCTGGTCGATTGCCTCCAGCAGCCGCTTCACGTTCTGATCGATGGAATAGACATCACCGAGATACTGCCGCATACACAAATTCAGGTCGCCTCCGATGCTGCGGCATTGGTCAAATTTCAGTTGCATAGTCTGAGAGAAGTCCGCCCGATTGACGACGACGTCTTGAAACTTCTCAACAAGTCCAGGGTGCGTGTTGACAGGATGATGAGTCGCGTGGCCCCACACGTTGATGTACATCGGCTTGTCGGCATTGTCTTTGAGAAATCGGATCGCTTCGTCAAACAGACCGGCATCCCGACCACGCGGATCTCCTCGGGAGCCCCCGCTGCGGTATTCGTCAATTCCGTAAACGTTCTCCGTCTCGGGGCCGATGTGCCATTTCCCAAAGTGGCCGGTCCGATAGCCACGTTTCTTCAGCAGCTCCGTCACAGTCGCACGATCACCAAACCCGTAAGCAGCCGGGTATTTCTGAAATCGAGCCGGAAACAGACCAGTCATGATCCCTGTGCGACTCGGACAGCAGGTGACGCCCGTCACATAAAACTGAGTGAAACGGGTGCCCTCCGAAGCCAGCTTGTCCAGGGTGGGGGTACGGGCGTAGGGATGGCCGTAGCATCCCAAATCGCCATAGCCCAGATCGTCGGCGAAGATGAAGACGATGTTGGGCAGTTTCTTGTCGAGTGCTTTGACGGTTTCCTTCGGACCGAGGAGGCTGGCTGGGGGCTGCGCTGTTTTTGAAGGTGGTTGCGGGGGCTCGACACGCTCGGTCGGCTCCGTGCTCTTTATCCTGGAGGCTGGCTGTTCGTCGTTGTCGAGTTGCCGACGCCCCTCGAAGGGCCCCCACCTCATGCGGGTTTCGTACTCTTTGGTCTCTTTGTAGTGCTGGGGGTCGTAGTCGGGATTGACCGTCGGGATCCTAGCGCCGACCATCTCGAAGTACCGCATCATCTGGTCGAAGAGTGCCCGGTGTTGTTGGCGATTGTTTTCGGCGATGTTCTCAACTTCGCCCTCATCCGCAGCCAGGTCGAAGAGCATGAGCGTTTGGGGCCGCTCGTAAAAATGAATGACCTTTCGCGTCCCCGAAACAATGGCCGAGTGCGGCATGGTTGTGCGGTAGTGAGGATAATGGAAATAGAGGAACCGGTTTCTGAAAGCGGCTTCCGGTCTGTTACCTCGCAGGTAGCTGGCAAGGCTGACACCGTCGATATTGCTGAGGTGGGCCGGATCCCCGCCGGCCCATTCGAGGAACGTGGGAAGAAAGTCATAGTTGACGACATTATCCTCAAAAACACTTCCTGCCTGGATGCCCGGGCCTTTGACGATCATCGGCACACGGATGCCGCCTTGCCAAATCCACCACTTCGCCGCGTGCAAGGGTTGGGCCAATCCCGGAAAAAACCGATGGCGATAGCCGTTGTCCGAGGTGACAACGACGTAAGTCTCCTCTTCGATTCCCAGCGCCTTGATTTCGTCGAGCACTTGCCCAATGCAAGTATCCAGGTCTTCGCCCATCCCCAACCAAATAGCCGGATCCTGTTTTCGATTGATCGTTTCCGCAGTTCTTCCTACCTGTTGGTAATAGTCCTGGACCAAAGGGTGCATGGCGTATTTCTGGCGAGTCTCGTTCAGGCATTCCCGTCCTGCGTGCATCGCGTAGTGGGATACCTGAAGGTAGAATGGATTCCCAGCTTTGACCTGCTGCCGCATGAAGCCGATCGCTCGTTTTGTGACGCTGAACATCAGCTTGGGATCGGTGATATCCTCGGGCTGTCGTTGGGCCTTGCCCAGGGTGTTACCAGGATTGTTGTTTGTGTTCCCGTCGTGAACCTCGTACCCTTGCTGGCCTGGATCACCGCCGATGTGCCATTTTCCCATATGAGCGCTGGAGTACCCAAGCGGCTTGAGAGCCTCCGCGATGGTTGTGGTGCCGGGATCAATACTGGAATCCGAGACATTCGGGACAACTGGCAGCTTCTGATACTGGCGTCTGGTGTCGTAGTAGTCATCCCGGGTTTTCCCAAGATACACGGTGTACCCGCTTCTGGCAGATGTCTGCCCAGTCTGGATGCAGACTCGTGAAGGCGAGCACTGGGGCGCTCCGGCATAGGCGTTGCGGAACTTCATTCCTTCAAGAGCAAGACGCTGGAGGTTGGGCATCTGCAGAACCGGCATCTTCGAGTTGGCCATGGAATCGTCCATGGGCACCGGGCTGCCATTCCAAGCCCAATCGTCGATCAACAGCAGGACAATGTTCGGCTTAGAAGGTGCCGTCTCAGCCTGCGAGGTGCCGACAGTGAGAGCCAATCCCAAAAGCAAACCGAGAAGTGCAAGGACTGGCGTTGTCATCTCACGAGTTCGCTCACATAAGCCTTTGAAGTTCGACTCAGTCATAGATGCTCGATTGCAATGGGGTATGGTTTATTGGGAAAGTAAACAATCCAATCCGTTGACCTGACTTCAGACGCTGACCTCACCTTGGGGCCTTCTACTGACCTTCGGAGAAGTGTTCGACCCAGGACGGAAGCCCGGATCGCCGGACGAAGAGTGCCCGCTTTGTTGAAGGTTTTTTGGGGAATCAGTAGAAGCAGATTCCCGACGGGGATAGGAGTTGGCAACCGACCAGCGGAACCGAATAGAAGTGCATAACAGCATTGTTCTGGCTTGAACTCCCTACCAAAAAGGGATGAGAGGGTCCGATTGGCTGATGCGACTTGAGGAGGCGGTCCTCCCCAGCGGAGGAATTTTTGAGGGGGGAAAGTTGCGCCCCGACGGCTGAGATCACTGAGCGGGGGTGTTGCCGGGGCGAATTCTACTTGGGAGTTGCGTTGGAGTTGCCCAGAATCTGGGCTATTTTCTTTCTGAGGCCCTCCACCT
This sequence comes from uncultured Pirellulales bacterium, assembly GCA_964648025.1. GTDB lineage: Bacteria > Planctomycetota > Planctomycetia > Pirellulales > Pb10988 > CAZYKP01. Next base: position 12,254 of record CAZYKP010000021.1, read on the forward strand.
TTTCCGGCATTTCTTCAGCGAGATTGTTTTTCTCGGAGAGATCCTCCTTCAGGTTGTACAGCTCAATCCCATAAGTTCGGCCTCGCTGGGCACCGAAGCCGCGGCCTCCTTGGGTGGCGATCAGTTTCCAGTGACCGTCGCGGATGACTTTTCCGCCGTGCAGAATGGCCGATCTTTGTTTCTGGTTTTGATCTGGATGCAGCAGCGTCGGCAGAAAGCTTTCGCTATCCTCGGCGGTTCCCTGGGTGAGCTTCTTCTGCCCTGCGACCGCGGCCAGCGTGGCGAAGACATCCGCGAAGGCAATGGTGCGATCGCAGTTGACCCCAGCGTTGATCTGGCCTGGCCATCTCACGATCAACGGAACGCGGTGGCCGCCCTCCCAGACGCTGCCTTTGATACCACGCAAGGGACCGGCGGACCGATGGCCGAATCTCTTGACGTCCTTTTGGTACCACACCGGACCATTGTCACTCGAAAAGATGACCAGTGTGTTGTCACTCAGCCCTGCCGTGTCCAAGCTGCCCAGGACCTGACCGACGACACGATCGACGGTCATCACAAAATCGCCGTACATCCCGGCACCGCTTTTTCCCACAAACTCCTCCGCCGGCAACCATGGAGTGTGCGGAGAGGGCAATGCGAGATAGAGAAACAGCGGTTTTTGGCCATCGTGCGATTCAATCAGGTTGCTGGCCTCGTTGGCAAACCGAGACGTGACCTCAGCATGCTTGAAGTCCGGCGCCACGTTTCCACCACGCCAAAAGACCCCTTGGATATTGTTCCATCCTTCCTCTCCGCCGACGCTGGAGCTATCAGCAACCCTGACAGTCGGCCGCATGACAGGGGTGCGGTCCTTGATGTAGAAGTAAGGAGGGATATCGAGTGAGGCGTGCATGCCAAAGAACGAATCAAACCCGCGATCGACGGGGCCGCCGCTTAGGGGCTTGTTGTAATCAAAGGCAAATCCCTTCCGAGGTGCGTCGCTGTTCGTTTTCGCACCTTGATCAAAGCCGAGGTGCCACTTGCCGACCATGGCCGTCCGGTAGCCATTCTCACGCAGCATACTCGCCAGGGTGGCTCGGCCTTCCGCGATGATCGGGCCAGCTCTGTCGTTAAAGTGGGAACGTCGAGCGGCGAATCTCCCCGTCAGCAACGCGTAGCGGGAAGGCTTGCAGGTGGAGCCACCGGAGTGCGCGTCGGTGAAACACATCCCGTCTCTGGCAAGTTTGTCTAAATGAGGGGTGGGGATCCTGCTCTGAGGATAGAAAGCCTTGAGGTCACCGTAACCCATGTCGTCAGCAAGAATGAAGACGATGTTTGGCTTGGTCTGCTGGTAGTCTGTGGCAAGACTGATCTGAGGAATCAGGACCCCCAGACCGAGAAACAAAACGTTGCAAACCACCCAATGATTGGAATACATACCCAATTCCTGTTGACGCGTGATGATACCCATTGATCGACCCTCCGCGAGAGGCCCCACTGAGGGCATCCGAGCACTCCGCTGGTCTGGCTTGCCGTTGGGCCTGTGACCTACTCGGGGACGGAGTTCCCCCTCGATCAAAAAGTCTCCGGATCCTCAGTTGTTTTTGGCTGCTTCGATTCGCTTGATCAGCCGTTGGTGGAGTTGCTTCCTGATCGCAGCGTATTCGGCAGCGGTCGCGAGATTCTTGTGCTGACTGGGATCACGCTGCATATCGTAAAGCATGAATCCTTCTTCTTTGTGCCTGCTGGAAGGGGGATACCACATGTATGCCCATTTGCCTGCTCGAAGACAAAAGCCAGAGCTGGATTGAATGAAGGCGTCGTTTCGGGACCACGAAGCACGGGGATCCTCAAGGAACGCGACAAGACTCTGTCCCTGAACTCGCAAATCCTGCGGCAGGCCGGCCAGTTCTGTCAGCGTGGGGTAGAGATCAACCAACTCAACATCCTGGGCACACACCTCGCCCTGCTTCTTTCCTGGGGCAGAGATGATCAGAGGAACTCGAATGGCTTCTTCCCAGAGACGGGACTTCTTCCACATTCGATGTTCTCCCAGCAGGAAGCCGTGATCGGAGACGAACACCACGATCGTTCTCCCCCGTAGCTTCAATCGTTCCAGTTCCTGGAGAAGTCGGCCGACCTGGCGATCCATGAAACTGACCCCCCCGTAATATCCGCGTCTCAGTTTCCGAATAGGCCCTTCGCCAAAATCCTCAACGGTGCCGATGGCCTGGGGAGGGATGTCGGCAAAATCGTCTTCGGGGACCTGAGGAAGGGCAAGCGTTTCCGGGCGGTACTGACGAAGACTTCGTTGGTTTGAGACAAACGGAAAGTGAGGTCGTACCAACCCCACTGCAAGAAAAAAGGGCTCCGATTTGTGAGCACGCATCTGCAAAAGTTCGATAGCCTTGTCCACTGCCATTGCATCAGCAAGCAAGTGGCTTTGTTTGTCGTCGACCTCAACAACGGCGTAGTGGCCCCGAACGGTCTTGGGCATGCGATACTGCCTTCCGCTGGCTTGTGCAGAGATCCACTTTTTTCGTTCGATGGGAAACAAGCCCACACTCTGGGGCATTGTAAAATCCTCTGCGTTGCCGGGCGTCAGCGTTTCCAGAGCGGTGATGTTGTGAGTTTGATCCCAGGATGACGCATGGTCGCGACCCGGCTTGCCTTCGATGATATCTCTTGGAATTCCCATGTGATAAATCTTGCTCACACGGGCGGTCCAATAACCGTGGCTGCCGAAATGGCGTGGCAGCGTGATGCGATCTGGGTCCACTGTTCCCCCGTTGCCAACCACGCCGTTGGTGAGCGGATATTGGCCGGTCATGATGGACGCTCGAGATGGCGCGCAGACAGGAAACTGACAAAATGCACGCGTGAAGGTGACGCCCGAGTTGGCCAATCGATCCAGATGGGGAGTCTTGCATTCCGGATGCCCCAGGCCGCTTAAGGCTGTGTTGAGATCATCGGAAATGATCAACAGAACATGGGGCCTGTTCGGCTTGGCCTCTCCTGATTCAGCCAACGCTCCGGCAGCCAAGAACCCAAGCTCCACATTTCCAACTACCAGAACCGCAACCAGCAGAACTCGTCGCCATGTTTCAGCAGGTTCCATCTGTCACTCCTGCAGGTTGTCTTGTTGGCGGAGTCAAGGCAACTCCTTCTTGAGTTGGGAAACGACCTCAGCGTACTCGGGATGTCATCGGCTGAAGTCGCAGAACATCCATCGGCATGAGCCGCCTTGTGCTGACACATCAAGAAGAACGGCTAAGTCCGATCACGCTACCAAACCAATTGAGCGACACACCTGTGATCATGTCGGTGAATCACTCCAGTCTGTGGATCACTTTAGTCTATGGGCCTCTCCAGCCTGTGGGCCGGCCCATCAGCTGGGCCCTTTATGGTTCTTCCCCCATTGAGGGCGGGACCTCCTCGTCGAGGACCAGCGCACGGACAAACTGAGTCGGCGGCGATCCATACGACAAGACTCGATCGTGGTAGGACTTGAAGTCGAACTGATCAGCCCACCTCTGCTCAGCCTCTTGCCTCATCGCAACGTGTTCCAGGTAGCCCACAAAGTACGTCGACAATTGACCAGAAGTCAGCTGGGCGCGGGTCCATTTGCCGGCGGCCTCGCGTTCCTCTTGAAAGGCGTCTTCGACCATCAACCGCATCGCATCCCGCCTGGAGATCCCATCGACGTGAACCGAATGATCCAGGATGGCATTGGTGACATCCCGTAGATACCACTTGAGCGTAATCAGTTTTAGCAGCGGATCGTGCTGGCGGAATCCCTGCTCACACATCATCCACTCCGTGTACACAGCCCAGCCTTCGATGAATGTTCCTGACGGCAGAAGACGCCGTAGCTTGCCAGAGTAACGCTTGGCATGGGCCAGTTGCAGGAAATGGCCTGGCATGGCTTCGTGGATCGTGAGGACATCGACCGAACGGGCGTTGTATTCGCGTAAGTGGGAGCGAATTTGTTCCTGTGTCCAGTCTGCGGGAATTGGTGAGACCGCGTAGAACGTTTTCTGGTCAGTTTCCAAAGGCCCAGGCGCGTCGCAATAGGCCAGAGCAACGCCACGCTGGAACTCGGGCATGACGATCATCTCCAGACGATCCGGCAGAATGGTCACCAAGTCTTGTTGCCGAACAAATTCCGTGGCCTCGGCAACGGACCTCTTGGCGGTCGCTACGATTTCTCCAGCTTGGGGGGTTTGTTTGTACGCTTGCTCCAATCCAAAACGAATCACCGCTCGTCGGAAGGCATCCGAGGGGTTGTCAGGAAAAACAGTCAAAGGATAGTCTTGGCGATAAAGTTCCTTGGCAATCGCGTACATCTTGTCATGAAGCTCGCGGACTCGGCGGTCCGCTAAGTCACGGATTTCCTGTCGCCGCAATGGGGAATGGAGCGAGTAAGTGAGTTTTTTCTCATACAGTTCGATCCCCAGCCGGAAGTCACCTTTCGCTTGGGGCAGCAACTCGGACTCCAACCACTGTTGATGTTCTCCGATCGCTGCTTCGGCCATTTCCATGGCACGAACAAGCCGGTCGCGTTGCGGCTCCGAAAGGTCATTGAGCAATGGGCCAACGAGGTTGTCCAGAATTTTGAGAACACCGCGATTTTGGGAGATCGCCGTTTGGGCGTGGATTGAGGGGACACGCTCTGGCCGGAGGGTTTGGCGGACCTGTTTCAAAAACCGTGGAAACTGTTCCAGGCGGCTGGTAACACAAGCAAGTCGCCTTGCCGCTGGCGCAAAATCGCGTGCCATCAATGTGTAGATGGAATCCCCTGTCAAAGCGGCGTAAATCAGCGGGTTCCATTCCCATTCCCGCAACTCCGTTTGTTCCCAAGTCTGCGAGGCCAGCTCGTGTCGTAACAACGCGGAGTCAACCTGTTGGGCCCGAGATAGCCTGCTGGCATCAATTTGTCTCAATCGTTCGGCGAAGCTGCCAAGCCAACGAAGGCGTCTGGCCCGTTCTTCTTCGCTGATGTGATCAAGTTGATCGTCAAATCGATGATCGCCCAATTCAGTCGCTCGGATCGGCGAGAAGCCCGCAAACTCATCGATATACTGCTTGGACAGTTGCTCAAATTCGATCTGCATGGTTGGCTCATACCCCACACCACCGACGCTCCGGACAGTACTGACCTTCGGAGAAGTTTTCGACCCAGGGCTTTCCGTCTGCCCCTGTTTGTGATGACCTCAAGGGGGCAGCCTGAGGCACCACAGCAAGCCCGGATTGCCGAACGAAACGCCCCGCTTCGTCGAAGACTTTTCAGGGAATCAGTAAGATGACGATCACCCTGGTGAGCAAGCTCATGATCAGGCCCAGATAATTGGTTGCTCCGAAACTTCTCGACGGACGATTCCTTAGTCTTCGTCGTGGGCCAATCAGGCTGTCCTCGGGCAGACTCAGGCCACAGGCCGATCTTCGGTCGAGCTGGGCCCCATCTCTTTTAGCAGATCGCAGGTCCCAGCAGCAGGGACGGGCAGGCAACCAGGTGGGATCTTCCCTCCCTGCAAAAGCTTGACGTAGGATACAAGCGAACTCAACCTACTGGACGCTCGGGAGGTGATGTCGAACACCACCTGCAGTTCGGCTCAGTCGATTTCTGGTCCCCAATCGGAGTGAGCTGTCGGGCGATTTAACCTACTCTTACAACTCGACGGTGCAGTGGGCCGCCCCACCGAGGTTGAGGACAATCTTGGCTCCTCTGGCACTGCGAGCCGTTCACCGACGCAAGACTCTGGCACACTTGGCCGAGTCGGCTATGCAGTTCAGGGGCCGACCTGCAAAGCCAAGTGGCTGGATCCCGAACGAGGATGACCAATGCCTGGACGGCTTTCTCTGGATGTGCCAGAGGCTGACGTTGAACACTCGAACGCGACGGGAGGGCTTCACCCGCGACATGGTCCCCTACTGGTTCGCCGTGACCGCCGACAGGCCAGGACCGCAACAGGTCGAAGTGTTACTGACGGTCAGATGAGTTTCCGACCCAGGGCGACCAACGGGAGCCCGGATTGCTGGAGATTGGCAGTTCACGCGGTCGAACACTTTTCCGAGAATCCACAATCGACGGTGAGCCCCGACAGGGCGGCATCCGGCCCTAAGATACCCTGAGACTGAATCAAACAATCAGACACAGACAATCAGACACTGCGGCCAACACAATGGCTTGTCGTTGGGGGAGTGAGCCTGGTATACTCGACTGCTTATGGCAATCTCCCTCCTGTTGACCTCCGCCTCCTGCTTCTTCTAGGCAGATTTTTTTCCAAATTCCAGTCGCGCATCGGTCCAACAGCGTCGGCCTTCATTTGCAACCCGTGGTGACACAAACAACCAGGACGATTTGGGGTAACTACTGATTCCCTGAAAAGTCTTCGACGAAGCGGGGCGTTTCGTTCGGCAATCCGGGCTTGCTGTGGTGCCTCAGGCTGCCCCCTTGAGGATATCACAAACAAGGGCAGACGGTCGTCCTGGGTCGAAAACTCCTCCGAAGGTCAGTAGGACCGTGCCGACTCCATGCAGGGAGAGGTTCCGCGGTTGCTCCAATCAGAGAGTATCATTTGAAACAAGGAACTTCCATGAAATACGTGAACATGCACGATGTCGCATACGACCAGCAGTGCGTGGCGTTCCCGGGCCTCGGGAACTGCCATGGAATCGTTTACGTCAATTCTCTTGGATTGTTTGCCTACCATTTGGCAGGAGTCGTGCGTGATGAGCGTGTTGCGGGGTTCGCGAACTTCGTCTCCAACCATGTCCGGGGTGGCGGTCAGGCGATGGGGCTGTACGGCTTCTGTCCGAGCAACCGACACAGCGACGATCGAGCTCACAAACAAGAGCTCAAACAGTTCGCCCAGGCTCTCAACTACAACGGTCAGCTGTGGGGGTTCCGCTGGGATCAGGGAACGATCGCAACGCCAACGACCTACGTCGAGATGACCTTCAACGGGGGCGCAACGATGATGAGTTACGAAGCGTTCGAGGATGTCAAAGAGACAGACACAAATCCCTCGCCTCCCGATCATCAGTCCGTTCACGCCTGCCACAACGGCAATGCCAATCCCCAACCGGCCAACAACGTCATCGTCTTCGCATTGCGGACCGGCAAACCGCAATTCTTCAACGCACAAAAACTGTAGCACCACGTTTCTGATGACAGAAAAATCTTAGGTTTTCTGCTGCTGAGATTGAAGACATCTTGGCTCCTCCGGCACAGCGGCGAGGCTGGTCGATCAACAGCTGGTCGATCAACAGCTGGTCGATCAACAGCTGCCAAATCACTGGTCGTTCCGGCGGCGGGCGTGTTTTGGCCGAGCAAGAATTTTCCGAAAGCAGCAGGAGGAAAGTGGACAGGATAGAGCGGCGTCCCGTTGGCAAGCATTGGCTCGCCTTGAAGCGAAGGGAACCCCGAGAAGGCTGACTCCTCGCGTCGGGACACCCTGCAGAAAGGAAACCGGTGGCGTTCCTCGGGGCTTGCGAGTTCTCGCAGTCCATCTCTGCGATTGCCCCAAATGGAAATGAATTCTTGGTGATGCTCCGCTGGAAGGAACCTGCCTCATTCAAGCGTGCCTTGGGACGTCAACAGGGCCTGAAGCCGAACCGCTGGTCCCAGTTGCTCTTGGCACTGGGGATCGTCGCGGTCTGCCTAGCCGGTACGGCCTTGCACAACAAGCCGATGATGGGAAGCTGGCCGCTGAATGTGCTGCTGGCCGCCGGTGCTGGGGTCTTCATAGCCTACCGCGTCCCGTTTCTGGCGGCCCGTGACCCGAACTTGGTCGTGATCTCCGAGCGCGGTGTCGGTCGTCGGGTCATGCAGGGAGGTGGCGTGTCATGAGAATGTTGGCCCTGGGAGCCCATTGCCTCGTGTCGCTTGATGCCGATCACCCTGGAGGGCCATTCCTACACAGTGCTAGTTGTGCAGTCGCAGCACCAAGAAACCGTCCTCTTCGCCCTCAACTCGAAGACCAACATCCAGGCGGTGCGAGCTGCCGTGGCGGCCTATGGCCGGGCGCTGCGCGTGGACACAGATTCCGGCCAATCAGCCGCTGCCCCCTCCCCCCTGACGACACGTCGCGGTGATCGGACTCGGCTTGCGAGTCTCAATCGATTGCTAAAGGTTGTCAGTAAGATGTAAAAACCATTCCGAGCTTGATATCGCTCTGAGGGTGGCATCTGGTCGCTTCCTTCCGCCGCAGGGAGGTCGGCCTGACCGGCTGACTCCACAGGATCGTGTGAGCGTCAGAACAATGGGTGCAGAGCCCGCAAGCGACGGCCACTGGCAGGGCCTCCGCCGCCCAGTTCTCACCGGCCAAGAGGAGCTGAAGAGCTCACTGGAGGCACCAACCGGCCGACGTCGGCAGTCCGCCGATGTCCGTTGGCCGAGTCAACCGCAATTGCCCAACAGTTTCCAAACGCTGACACCACAGACCCCTCCAATGGTGACTGTTGATTGCACCTATCGATAAATGTTGATACATTTAATAGGTTATGAAAGCCTTGGGCTCCGGGAGCTCAAGAGGAGCAGCAACGTAACATGGTTTCACGTCCGCCTCGGGGAGAAGCGTTTGTGTTCTCTTGTCAGCGCATCCTGCCAATACTCAGCATGTGTTTTTTGGCCTTGGCGATGCCAAGGACAGTAATTGCTGTTGACTTTGTTCACCAAGTGATGCCCATTTTGAGCAAGCACTGTGGAAAGTGCCACGCAGCGGGACGCAAAGAGGGCGGCCTGGGGATGAACACCCGGGGAGAACTGCTTGCTGGCGGGGAAAGCGGCAAGGCGGTCATCCCTGGGAAGGCGGCTGAGAGCCTGTTGCTGGAGCGGGTCACCTCCGAGGAGGAGGGTGTTGCCATGCCTCCCGAGGGGCCGCCAGTTCCCGCCCAAGAGGTTGCCATTCTGAAGAAGTGGATTGATGAGGGGATGCCCTGGGAGGAAGGTGTCACTCTGGGAAAACCCGCCTGGGAGCCGCCGCTGAGACCCCGGCAGGTCACCCTTCCGCCGCCACTGGCAGGACGTCTGCATCCGATTGATCGATTGTTGGACGCTCAGCTGAGCCAAGACAACCATCCGCTGCCCGAGCCGATTTCTGATGCGGCATTTTTACGCAGGACGTTCCTTGCTGCCATCGGGCTGTTGCCCACGCCCGACCAGCTGGAAGCTTTTTTGGCGGATACCTCCAGCAACAAACGAGAAAAGCTCATCGACCGACTTTTGGCCGATGATGTTGCTTACGCGGACCACTGGCTGAGCTTCTGGAACGATCTGCTTCGCAACGATTACACCGGGACGGGTTTCATCACCGGGGGACGCCAGCAGATTACCACCTGGCTCTATGCGGCGTTAAAAGAGAATAAGCCCTACGATCGATTTGTTCGGGAGTTGATCGCCCCCACCAAGGAGTCAGCTGGATTTATCAAGGGAATCAAATGGCGTGGTGAGGTCAATGCCAGTCAAACTCGTGAGATTCAGTTTGCCCAGAACATCTCGCAGGTGTTTTTAGGCATCAATATGAAATGTGCCAGCTGTCATGACAGTTTTATCGATCGCTGGAAACTGGCCGAGGCGTACAACCTGGCGGCTGTCTACGCAACGACGCCGCTGGAACTGCACCGTTGTGATAAGCCGACCGGCACGATGGCAACGCCTCAATGGATCTTTCCCGAACTGGGGCAGATTGATCCTCAGGCGAGTCAGCAGCAACGCCTCCAGCAATTGGCCCAGCTGATGACCCACCGGGACAACGGGCGGCTGACACGGACGATTGTCAACCGAATTTGGCATCGTTTGATGGGTCGCGGGATCGTGCATCCGGTCGATGCGATGCACACTCAGCCGTTCAACGAGGATCTGCTGGACTATCTCGCAGTCCGCTTCGCCCAGGACGGCTACGATCTGCGTCGGTTCATTCGTTTTGTGATGACCTCACAGGCCTACCAATCGCAGACAGCCATCTCGCCTGCTGCGCCAGGAGATGATTACCGCTACACCGGACCGCTGGCTCAAAGGATGACCGCTGAGCAATTGGTCGACGCCATCTGGCAGATGACCAAAACGCACCCGAACCAGCCCGCCGCCAAGGTCGACCGCTCGCTGAGGCCGCCAAGCGACAGTGATTCAGGGCAGAGCAACCAGGACGGCTCGACCAAGTTGCTGAACTCTGTGCCGGTTCAAGCCAAGTGGATCTGGTTTCCCGGTCCGCTGATCAGCAAAACGGAACTCCGCAAGACATTTTCGCTGAATCACGTGCCAACCGCCGCCAGGTTGATGGCGACCTGCGATAATGCTTTTGTGCTGAAGATCAACGGTACCCAAGTCGCCACGTCCAAAGATTGGACCAAACCGGTCTACCGCGACATCGCTCAGTTTTTGGTCAAAGGAGACAATCTGATCGAGGTCGAGGCCGAGATGTTTGGTGGTGCGGCCGGGTTTATTTGTCAGCTGACGCTTGTCGAGGAAGGAAACCGCCAGGTGATTGCCACTGACGACACTTGGCAGGCCCGGAAAGCTGGTGGTCGGTGGCTAGGGGCAGCCGAGCTGAAAGCCCACGGGGCTGGACCTTGGGGCTCTCTGTTGGACCCCAAGGGCCGGAGCACCAACGTCCGGGCGAGTCTCCCGGTTCGGGCGGCTTTGGTCAAGAACGATTTTCTCATGCGGTCTCTGGGCCGACCCAATCGTGATCAGGTCGTCACCACGCGGCCCGCTGAGCTAACCACCTTACAAGCCATCGATTTGTCCAATGGGGAGATTCTGGCCGGGTATTTTCAGCGAGGTGCCAAGAACGTCGTCAGTCAGAAGCGGTCCAGTCAGGAGTTGATTTTGTGGCTGTATCGTTTTGCTCTCTCACGAGAGCCCACGCCGCAGGAACTAGCAGTTCTGTTGGAAGTTGTCGGCGACGGCCGTGACCCTCGTGCGGTCGAGGATCTGTTGTGGATGGTCTTAATGCTGCCGGAATTTCAAATCATCCGATAGGGATGGCGTGATGTCGATTCAAGAACAGCTTGCCCGACGAGATTTTCTCAAACACTTAAGCTCGGCCGCTGGCGCCGCCATGGCCTGTGGCGTTCCACGTCTTTGGGCCGGAAGCGGCTCAGAGGCCCCCGAGAACAAGGGCCACGAAACGGCTGGGCTTCAGCATCCGCCTGCCAAGGCAGATTCCTGCATTGTGATCTGGCTGGCCGGTGGGATGGCTGCCCCAGATACCTTGGACCCCAAGCGATATCTGCCCTTTGAGAAAGGCCTGGACGTTAGCAAGATTTTGAGCACCTTTCCGGCGATCGATACGGTCGTAGACGATATCAAGATCTCCAAGGGGCTCGAAGCAATCTCCCAGGTGATGGACCGAGGGTCGCTCATTCGCTCGGCAGTGCAGCCGGACTTAGGGCACATCCTGCACTCTCGGCACCAATACCATTGGCATACCGGCTACGTCCCGCCGCTGACGGTGGCAGCTCCGCATCTGGGCGCTTGGATGGCCAAGGTGCTCGGCCCCAAGAACCCCGTGGTGCCACCGTTTATCAACATCGGGCAGCGGCTGGAAGGAGTTGGCGAAAAGGAAGAGCTCAAAGCCTTCACCACCGCGGGCTTCTTCGGCTCCGAATTCGGGCCCATGAACTTGCCGTATCCGAAGGATGCCGTTCGCTCGGTGCAACCACCCAAGGGGATGGAGCCCGGCCGATTCGGCAACCGCTACCGGCACTATCGCAAGCTGATTCAGCAAAGCCCCAACCGCGAGTTGCTCAGCGACTACCAACAAGATTCCATGCTGCGTGCCATGGACGCCGCGCATCGCCTGTTGCAGTCGAAGGAGAAACATGCCTTCGATCTCACCCGCGAGCCCCAGGAGTCCTACCAACGCTATAACACCGGCCGCTTTGGCCGCGGCTGCTTACTCGCCCGGCGATTAGTGGAAGCTGGCGCCCGCTTCGTTGAGGTCACAACCGAGTACATCCCCTTTGTGCACTGGGACACACACGAAAACGGTCACACAACCGTCGCCCGTCTGAAGAAAGAAGTTGACCGGCCGATTGCCCAGCTGATTCTTGATCTGGAATCCAGCGGCTTGTTGGAGCGAACGCTCTTGGTGATCGCTAGCGAGTTCAGCCGCGACATGATGATCGAAGGCGTCCCTGGTTCCAGTGCGCGTGATCAGTCTCGCGCTCGCTCAAAGACCCTGCAGGACCTGAAACACTATGGATTGCACCGGCACTTCACCGGCGGCACCAGCGTGGCGCTCTTTGGCGGGGGAGTGAAAAAAGGCTTTCTGTACGGGAAAACCGCCGAGGAGCGGCCACTGCTGGCGGTCGAGAATCCCGTGTCGGTGGAGGACTTGCACGCGACGATCTACACGGCCATGGGCATCAGCCCCAAGACTGCCTTCGAAATCGAGAAGCGTCCCTTCTACGCCACCAAAGATGGGCATGGCCGACCGGTCCTTGAGATTTTCGCCTGAGCTGACCTCGCAACCCAATCCTTTGCTTGACGACTTGCAAACGTCGGTTGCGGCAAATCCAGCAAGAGGCTCCTGCTCTTACAGTCTGTCCGAAAAGCACCGGGATCCACCTGGATCGTGTTGCACCATGACTTGGGCTCCACAACACAGTGGATTGCCGGATGCTTTTCGGAGAGTCTCTTACTGCTGATGAGGAAAAATCTTGCTCGACCATCAACACGCGATCCGCCGGAACGACCGCTGATTTGGCAGCCTTTCCGTTGTGCCGGACCAGCCCAATTTTTTTCAACCTCAGTAGTTGGACCATCCCAGATGGGGCCATTGCCCGCCCAGAGGTCGTTGCAGGGATCCGTTGAGGGCCCGAAAGGTTGGGCCTCTGCCACAATCTGGAACAGTCGAGGTAGGCGACTCCTCGACAAACACAGCGTCCCGGACTCTGTTGATTGTCTGCAAAGGTCTCGATTGGTCCCTGCCTCAGGCACACGAAGGCTTCCTGGAAAACCCTTAGCCCGGGCAGGACTCAATCATTGTGAGTCAGTTGTTTGGGGATCTCATTGAGGGTGTAATAGGCTTTCGTGTGCACGAGGGGCAACTTTTCCGCCGATCGGACTCGTTGAAAGTCGAAATCGTGGACATGGCCCTGGACAAGGCCATCAACCTTCAGATGCACTTGAAGTCCATCCTTGGAGACCTCTGCCCAAGTGACCCTTGGGGTTGTGCGGTCAACTTCGGGGCTGCCGTATCCCTGCTGGTAGATGTGTGTATAAGTCGTCAGGGCGTATGTCTCGGGATTGGCCGCCAGCTTTGGGTCCACTGGTTTGGTGAAGGTGACCAGAAAGCCGCCTGGCCGAGCATTGATTTGCTGGACCTCAAAGGGCATTTTGCCGGTCCAGTCGAGACGCTGCAGGGCATAGGGCCGTGGGCCGCGGACTGGCCAGCCTCGGTTGGTGCCGCCAACGATCAGATCGCCTTGTGGTGTGAACTGACAGGCGAGCAGTCCGGTGGCCAAGCCTTCTCGAAAAGGGTAACACGCTCCCTGCCACACACCGTTGACTTGTTCGGTGGTGGCACGCATGACGACGCTGAGGCTGAAATCTCCGATAAAGATTTGATTCTCAAAGGGCCCAAATTTCCCACCGGTGCGATCGACCGCGAAACCTGAAATCGATCGCCCCATCTTCCGGTAAGGAAACACCACAGCATAGGGAACCAGCTGCTTGACACGCTTGCGTTCGATGTGAAGCCTCGACTGCGACTTGGGCTCAACCGGGGCAGGACCGAGCTCCTTGGCCAGCGGGTACCAATTGAAGCTAACAGGATGGCCCATGAAGCCGCCGGGCTGCAGCACTTTCAGAGAGCACGACCCATTCCACGGTCCCTGACTCTCAGCGTAGAACATCACCCCGTGCTCGTTGGGGCCGATGCCACAGGGACTGCGGATGCCACTGCAGACGGGTATGGTTTTGCCGTCTTTTGTCACCTTCACGCACCAGCCACGAAACGGCACCTTCGAGCGATACGACTCAGACAGACACAAAGCGACCCAGATGTTGCCGTCTTGGTCCAACTTGGAGCCGAAGGAGAACTCATGGTAATTTCGAAATCCCCAGGCGTCGCTGAGCGTTTCGAAATCGTCGGCCCGGCCATCGCCATTGGTATCGCTGATGCGGGTTACCTCGGTCTGCTGCGTGACGAAAAACGAACCGTCTTGGTAAGATAATCCCATCACTTCATCGAGCCCTGCCGCATAGCGGTGGAACTCCGTCTGCGGGTTGTCCTCGAAGGCACCGCTGACCAAATAGATGTCCCCCCGACGCGTGCCAATGGCGAGCCTTTTATCCGGCAGCACCTCAAAGCTCCCAGCTTCAAGTGCCAGATTCTTGGGGAAGGGAATCTCAACGATACGGTAATACTTGGCCTCTTCCTCGGCCGTCCCCCAGTATTCGCCAAGAGGCTCAGCCCGAAGTAATCCGGCCGTTGCCAAAAAAAAGGTGATGAACAATGCCGTTTTCATGCTAAGTCCTTACCACTTGTATTCCAGAGTGAGGCTGGCCGAGCCGTCGACGAGTTGCAGCGGGATACAGAGTTGTTTGAAGTCGCCTCGGTCAACAATCTTACCGGTGTGCCCTTTGTCAATGTGAACCTCAAGCTGGTCGTCGATCACAAAGGACCCCGCCTCGCTTGGCTGGATGCTCTTGCCAGTGGCAGCGCGAAAGATGAGCTTGACCTCGGGCCTGGGCGTGCCCTCGGTTGCGAGGCTTTTGAGGGATTTTACCGTCACTGTTCGACGGATGAAGGGGCGGCCTGTCGACGTGTCGAGGACGTCCAGCGGGAAATCCTCGACGCTCAAGTCGGCGAAGCGGTATTTGAACCGCGGCCGCATTTTCTCATCTAGCGAGTAGCCCTTGAACTGGTGATGCGGTGGCCTTCCTTCGTCAACGATCCAGGGCTTTTCCGCATCGTCCAGGTCCGGCCCGACGCCAAATCGGATCAGACTTTTCCCCAGCGGACGCACCACGCCATGGCCCTGGCCTCTCCAGACCCCGCCTGGATCGGCAAACTTTCCTTTCCAAATCATCGCCAGCCGGATTTGCTCGGCATCAAAAGCAAGATTCACTTGGCTCGGATAGCCAACCCCGATTCCTCGCTTGCCAATCCCCTGGTATTTTCGCCGAAGCATCACGGCTTCTTCTGTCGCAAGCAATTCAATCGGCTCGCGAATGAGGCCACGTGGGGTGCGTGCTTGCCGCCCGTCGAGCAGGTACTGCCAGAGTGCCTCAATCTGCCTGTCCGCATCTCCGTTGAGAATATCCTTGCGCATCGCCCGTCCGCCTGGCCAGAAGGATGGCATCACCGTGTTCTGACTGAATCGCTGTGGCTCTCGCATATAGTGATAGAACCAGTTCTTCTCCAGTCGCTCGGCCATCTCCGTCAGATCAACAGCCGGCATGTTGGCAGCTTTCTTCCTGCGAAATGTATGGCAGGCGATGCAGTTGAGACCGCCGGTGCCGACCATCTCTGCGGCGATCTTCCGCATCTCTTTTTGGTCTCGGAAGTGGGCAAATTGGACCGGCGGAAGCCGGTCGACCTGCTGAAACAGATCGGCCAAATGAGCCACATTCTCTGTGCCATATTGGGGCATCCTGGTCAGCACGTAGGGGCGAACGGCTCGACCGCTGACGAGGACCTGACGCATGTACTGAGGTTTCAGTTTGGCACCAACGTTGGTCAACGTGGGAGGGATGCGTCCTTGTGGCCCGAGATTCGGGTTGGTTGTCTTGAAGTAACGATTGCGCCGCGCGCTGACCCCGCCAAGGTCATCACGCTGGTGACAGTTCAGGCATCGAAACGCCCTCAACGACACAGCGATCTGATCTGGCTGGCTCAGTTTCAGATCGTCGTGAGGCAGCCCTGCCTTGATCGCCTCGCGCTGCTGATCGGTGAGATGGAATTGCGGCCAGGGACCTTGGTCGCCCGACAGGCAGCCGCGTTTGGGGTCCACTTCTGAGAGCGGCAGGGAGATCGGGTTGGACTCCTTGGCAACGCCCTGGTGACACTGTCCGCAGCGAAGCTGTTGGAATCGGACTTTGCCTTTTTCGGCAAGTGCCTGGTCCAACCGGAAAGCCTCCGGGACCGGACGACCGCCCTGAGGTGTGCTCAGCAGGTAACTGGCAATGTCGACGGCCTCCCAGTGCGTCAGCTTCATCTTGGGCATTCGCCCAGAGGGTCGGTGTTGAAGCGGGTTTTTCAAGAAGGCGACCAGCCCGTCGCGGTTGTATTTCCCTTCCAGCCGCCCCAATGGCACCGAAGTCTCCGGGAGCAACTCGCGTCCTTCTTCGTTACGAGGCGAATGGCAGGCCACACAACCGACTGTGTGAAACGATTCCCGGCCACGCTGAGCAGCCTCTGCGGCGATCGGCTGGGTCGTGAACGATCGCTCGCCGCGCGACATCAGATAATGCGTGATTTCCTCCGCTGCAGCCTGACGTTCTTCCAAGGAGAGGGTGCTCATCACATCGGGCATACTGGTCCCGGGCTTGAGGTGCCACGGATCGGCAATGAACCGCTTGATGTAATCGGGATCAAGTCGACCGGCCGCCCACGACAAGTCAGGCGCCTGTTTCGGAGGCAGCAGCTTCTTGAGGGCACCATCACTGTGACATGCGGAGCAATTGAATTCACTGAGAAGAACGATGCCTTCGAGTTCTTGCCGAACGGTTTTGCCGCCGCGGAAGTCGACTTTCTCCGTTGCAGTCTTGGCGGCAGCATTGAGTTCCATCAAGTAGCGAACAAGATCCAAAAACTGCCCACGATCTTTCAGTTGATCGACAAGGTTGGCGGGCATGGCCGACAGTTTGCTCGGTGCGATCTCGTCAATGTCTTCTTGGGCAAGCTCCACCAAAGGGAGATCGCCCGATGCATCACGAAGCGTCAGACGATCGGCGTTTCGCTCGACGATCCGTCCGGCGATCGTCTTGCCCGAAGTTGTGACAACGGTGACCGACTCATACCCTTTTCGAATGACCTTGGATGGGTCCAGGAGGGATTCGACAAGATACACATCCGTGGAGTCGCTCGAATACTGAGTCAGATCCGGTCCCAGCTGCTGGCCTTCTGCACCGGCATGACACCGAGTGCAGGACAGATTGGGCTGCGTAAACAGGATGGCTCCTCGGACGGCACTGCCCTTTTGGCGAGCCGCTTGTGCCAACCGCTGCACTGGTTCCGCTTTCAACTGGACCGACAACGATTGAGAGAATGCCAAAGGCCCTGGCATGGTCAGATAGAGCACCAACAAACTAATCGTGATCCGACTGTTCACGGGTTGAATTCTCATAATTCGAGAGTTAAATATTTATACGAGTTCGATTGCTTCCCTAAACAATTCTCAACGAGGTCATGACGTTGCGGCCGAGCATCCGGTGGATCCGGTGTTCCGGTGGTGCCTGGTCTTCCGGTGGTGCCTGGTCTTCCGGTGGTGCCTGGTCTTCCGGTGGTGCCTGGGGCTGCCCCCGTTGGCCATCACGACCAAGGCCAGACGATCGGTCTCGTTCTTGAGGTATCCGCAGATGGTTCTTAACTATTGTGAGTTGACCAACCCGATGTGATCGATGCCGATGGGCTTGCGATTGGTCGGGGCAGTGCGGCCATTGTTCTGGCTGATCAACTTCTCCAGCAATGCCTGCATCTGCTGACGCCGAGCCGCTTCGGCAAAGAACAAATTGGTTGTTTCCCCTGGGTCCTCTTTGAGGTTGTACAGCTGACCAACTGCTTTGGGGGCTGTCTCGGGAAGGGCGTATTCCCTCAGTATACCCTTTTGATAGCTGTTTCCCCCAGAACCGACGTGGGCCAGATACTTCCAGTGTCCCTGTCGCAGCTGAAACTCTCCGCGGAAGCTTTGAGTCAGCATGTAGGGCCGAATGGGCTTCTGGTCGCTCTGCTTGCCAAGCATTGCTGGTAGTAGATCGTAGCTATCCACCGCGACATCATCAGGAAGCTCATAGCCGACGACCGAGGCCAGTGTGGCAAAGATGTCGGTGGTGTTGGACAATTGACCGGAGACTTGCCCGGGGGGGATGCGACCAGGCCAAAGGGCGATCAAGGGTACCCGATGGCCGCCTTCCCATCCGTCACGTTTCATCCCACGGAAACCACCTGCTGCGTCGTGCTGATGATCTTGCCTCATCCAATGTGTGTGGACTGTCTCAGGGCCATTGTCCGAGCTGAAGAGAACAAGTGTGTTCTTCTCCATTCCCAAACGCTTGATCGTATCAAGGAGGCGACCGGTCAGCTCGTCCAGTTCATAAATGAAATCACCCCGTGGTCCTGCCTCCGTTTTTCCGAGATACTCAGAAGCAGGCAACACCGGTGCGTGAGAAATTTGCGTGGATAAGACGACAAAAAAAGGCCTGTCGGGATATGTTTCTCTGTGCTTGGTGATGAATGCGACCGTCTTCTCATAAAAGAGTAGATCAGCATCCACAAATCGGTAGCCCGGTGCCATCCAGCCTTCGTCATGATCCCATCGCCATTTACCACCAGGATTGGGCAGCGTGTTTCGGCGGTGTCGTTGGCTCGCCGGAACTGGCACCATCCCGTTTTCGATGTAGAGATACAGCGGGTCGGTCGTCGGGCAGTTTGGAGTGACAAACGACTCATCAAAGCCGTGTCGATTGGGCCCATCAACCAGTGGAGTGCTTTTCTCGTAGTCAATCAGCAGAGAGTTCTTGAAACCACCCCCAAGGCGTTGACCATTCTTGTCAAACCACGTCAGCCCGACATGCCATTTGCCGAAGACGCCCGTCCGATAGCCGCGTGTTTTGAGCATGCTCGCGATGGTCAGTTGTCCCGGCTTTAAGTAGCTGGGACCCCCTGGGCCTTCAAAAGCTTGTGAACCCCGGCCCGTCCTGCAGACCAGCTGACCGGAGTACAGGCCATAGCGAGAAGGCGAGCAGATCGTCGAGGGGCTATGGGCGTCGGTGAACCTGATTCCCTCAGCGGCCATCCGATCGAGTCGCGGCGTCTTGTAGGCTGCCTGAGGGTTGTAGCACGATAAGTCCCCATATCCCAAGTCGTCGGCGTAAATGATGATGATGTTGGGCAGCCGGGGCTCTGGTTCGGCCGAGCAGACTTCTCTGCCGAAACCGGCCACCAACATGGCCAGAACCAACGCAGTGAACAATCTGAGGCTGGTTGTCATCATCGGCTTCTCCCGGCCAGCGAGGTCAGGCGACACAGCAAGCCCCCCTGAGTTGGAGGAATACGCCTTCGGCCCTTGGGCGTACTGTTGGTGAACGGTCCCCGAATGGCTGGCCTCCCTAGGATTGGCCGCGATTTCTGCTGGCGTGCATCAGTAGATACGCGTCGGTCCGGGCCGACTTTCCTTTCGAGGATTCCTCATCATACGCGGTGGATGGCCTGCTGTAATTCCCGATAAACATCTACGAAATTTGGTGAAAGATTGTTGCCACCGGTCTCGACTCTTGGCACCCTTGCCCCCAGCCGGGCTTCAGAGTAATTCCTAAGGCGGTGAGCCAGTGTGAGGCGCCAGCAACTGACCTGGTTGTCACGGCCACCGATCCTGGCAAGCAGCATGGAAGGAAGCTCGGGGCAGGCCTTCGTAATTTTTTACTTGTATTTGCCGCGGCTCCGACAGGTTTTCAGATTGGACGATTCTCGAGTTCGGGTTGCCAGGTCAACGCGAAGGTCAAAGCAGGTGCGGAGGAACCCCAGCTTGCTGCATTTCCAAAGAGTCGGTTGTATTGTGCGGGCCTTGGACTGGCGGATTGACGAGCCGACTTCCCAACAGGCCGAGGTCTTCTCCGAGGGACCGATCTCCGTTACCAAGAGAGTCTTCACCGCAAGACCAACAGTATTTCGTTGACCCTGCTCAAAGCCGGGGCACTTGGTTGGGGTCTGGCTGAGGCTGGAACCCTTTTGAGGCATCACGGTGCAGGATGGAGGAAGCATCATGTCGACAATCACCAGAAGGTCCTCAGTTCGTTGGCCGGCACTCGTTCTTCTCGGTTTGGTTGCCATGGGCTGGGCAGCTGCCGCAACAGCGGAAGAACCGTTGCGTCCTAACGTTTTGATCATTTTCACCGATGATCAAGGCTATGCCGACCTTGCCTGTTACGGCAATCAGAAGAACAAAACTCCACGGCTGGACAAGCTCGCCAAGCAAGGGACCCGCTTCACCTCCTTTTACGCTCAGACCGTTTGTGGCCCCTCACGCTCGGCGCTGTTGACCGGACGATACCCGATCCGCAGCAAAGGCTGGGGGATGCCAGCCTCTGAGATCACCTTCGCCGAATCGCTACAGAAGGCGGGCTACCAAACCGCTTGCATCGGAAAGTGGGATGTCTCTAACCGTAAGGCGATCCTCCCCCGGATGCCCATTGCCCAAGGATTCGACTATTACTTTGGCACCTTGGGAGCCAACGATAACGGCCGGGTGAGCTTTCATGAGAATAATCAAAAGGCTGGCTCCACTCGCGACATGGGGAGCTTAACTTCTCTGTATACCAACAAGGCGATCAACTACCTCAAGGAACAACGCGATCCTGACAAGCCCTTCGTGCTCTATGTGGCCCATACGATGATGCACACCATCATTGACGCTTCCGATCGCTTTCGTGGCAAGTCCGCCGGAGGGCTGTATGGTGATGTCGTCGAGGAATTCGACTATGAGACAGGCCGCCTGCTCGATACGCTCGACGAACTGGGCCTGAGCAAAAACACGCTGGTCATTTACACTACAGATAACGGACCATGGAACCAGCCCAAGTACACTCAAAGAAAAAAGGGGCACCCTGAAGGGGCGATCTTTTGGGGTGAGGCTGGGCCGCTTCGCAATGGAAAGGGCTCCTGTTACGAGGCCGGGTATCGCGTGCCTTGCATCGTCCGTTGGCCAGGGCGGGTTCCGGCAGGGCGTGTCTGCGATGCCATCTTTGCCACCATCGATTTGATGCCCACCTTGGCAAACCTTTGTGGCTTTCGGTTGCCCGATGACCGCCGCATTGACGGGATCGACCAGACGGGGCTGCTCTTGGGGGACCGCGACAACGGGCGCGAGCATTTTTACTTTCACAACGCAGGCGTCCGTCAGGGCCGATGGAAGTACCTCAAGCCCGATGCGTTCTTTCACGGCTATGCGATCGAGGATGACCGACAGCAAGTCGACGAGCTTTACGATCTTGAGGCCGACCTCGGCGAGCAAACCAATCTTGCCGAGAAGTTTCCTGAGAAGGTCGCTCAGTTGAAGGCCCTGATGGGATCGATCGAAGGCGGTGACAGGATGGAACCAGCAGCCAACAAACGCTGATTTTCCTTCGACGCAGATCCACGACTGCCGATCCGGGTTGTGTGTCTCAGTTGAGGTCACTCTTTGGGAACATGGGTCACCGTGCTCTTGAGCAGCCGCTGCCGAGGGTGGTGACGTTTTTGGTGTGTTTTTGCGGTTGTCGAACGATTGCACGATGTGTTCGTGAAGTTCGGCGGGTGTTCGCGCATCGTTGGATCTTATTTCTGAAGGTGAGTTCCCGTGTCCCCAGCAACGGACAAATTGCTGCAGATTCTCGAATCCGGTGGCAAATCGGCAGACTTTGCAGTTTCCGGCAGTTTCTCGGTCGTCCTTCCTGGGTTGGATGTGAAGGGAGTGGGACCGGTCGGCTTGCCGGTCAACCCCTCAGTTGCGCGTGAGCTGATCGAACACGCTGACCAAGCCCCTTATGGGCAAGGCGAGCAAACGATCGTCGATACCAAAGTGCGGCGAGTTTGGCAGATCGATCCTCAGGAAATCAAGATCGGCAATCCCGATTGGGATCTGCAAATGGCGGCCCTGGTTGCCACCGTTGCTCATGAGTTGGGGATTATGAGGGAAGTCACCTATGATTTCTATAAGTTGCTCGTCTACGAGAAAGGCTGTTTCTTCAAGCCGCATCGTGACACTGAGAAACAACAGGGCATGTTTGCCACTTTGGTGGTCTGTCTACCCAGCAAGCACCGGGGTGGCAAGCTAATTGTTCGTCATGATGGGAAATCGCAGCAATTCGATCTGAGTGAGCCCGAGGAACAGTATCGCATCCAGTACGTTGCCTTCTACGCTGATTGCGAACACGAGATTCAGCGTGTCACCAGCGGGTACCGAGTATGCTTGATCTACAACTTATCGTTAATCGACTCGCCTGCTCAGCCAACAGCGCCGCATTACGCGGATGGGGTCAGCCAACTCGTAGATATTCTCCCTGAGGTTCTCCATGACCCCCTATCTCCGCGTGACAAATTGGTGATTCCGCTTGAGCACCAGTATTCCGAGGCCGGGCTCTGCTTTGCTGGCCTCAAGGGGGCCGACCGAGTGCATGCGGAGATGTTGACCCAAGCTGCCGGTCAGTTGGACTACGAAGTCTGTTTGGCCCTGGTTGATGGAAGACAGTCGGGAGGCCTGGACGATGCCACTCCAGGCTACGACGGTTGGGATTACCAGGGCAACGACGAAGATGCGATTATGGATGAGGTGTACGACGAAGAATGGAGCCTGAGTCACTGGTCGGACCAGATCGGAGTTCGGCCGGACTTGGGCCGGTTGAGCCTCTTTCCCGAGGATCTTCCCTACCCGGAGGGATTTGACGCGTTGCCCATGCAGCAGACGGTTTTTGCATACACTGGCAACGAAGGTGTTTCCATGAACCGATGGTACCAGCAAGGTGCATTGGTCGTTTGGCAACCGCAGGCACGCTTCTCGATACTCGCCCGGGAAGGCCAGAAAACGGCCCTGCCGGCCTTGATGGAACTGATCAAGCAGGAGAAACGTCCTGCCAGGTACAGCGTCTGCAAGGAGTTCGCTGCCAAGATCATCGATTTCTGGAGAGGTGTGAATCAGCGAAGTCGCTGGGCAGAGCGAGGAGGCTCTCGTCAGATGTTGCAATGCCTGACACAACTTGCCGACCTGCCCTTAGGCTCCCGCTTTGTCCGAGAGGTGTTGGTCCAGGACTGTAGCGGTGGCGAGGGTCCAGCGCTGCGGAAGCTTTGTGTGCGTCTGGGCTGGGAGGCCATGGCTGAGGTGCTTTCCTTCTTCGTCAACACGCAGGGGCCAGAGAATAAGCAGGCAGAGCCCGTCCACTTGGTTTCGATTTACCAAGGCCTTTGCTCAGCGGCTGGCGAGATGACTGCCGAGCGTCGACGGGTGTGCACGTCTTTGGCCTCGGATGTGTTGAAGATCCTGCGGCAATGGGACCAACCTTCAGAGAAACTCCCCTATGCGCAGGCGAACAAACCGCGGGAGGGAGTCGTCGAAGGTTTGTTTCACGCGTTCGCGGGCATCGATCAGCCCACCCTGTTGGAGCAGTTTCTCCGCGATGCGGTCAACGATCCCAAACGCTACAGTCTCCACGAGGTGTTGATTCCCGCTTCGCTGCGGATCGATCCCAAAAGCGCCCACAACCAGAAACTCAAAGCCTGCGGAAAAACGCTCATCAATCACTGCATCGCGCAGCTCGAGGAACGAACCGCTCAACCAGTGAAGTTCCCCTCGGATTGGAGCCGAGAAGCCAACTTGCGGTGCAACTGCGCCGATTGCCAAGAACTCGCAGAGTTTCTTCGCGACCCCAGAGAGTGCGTTTACCGGTTCTCCGCCGCGGCCTATCGACGAGGGCATCTCAGCCACCAGATCTTGATGGGACACCTCGACGTTGATGAGCAGACCGAACGTCGGGGTTCCCCTCACACCCTGGTGCTGACCAAAAACCGGGCTTCTTACCAGCTGGAGAAGACTCAGTTTGAAAAAAAAGTGCGGTTGTTGAGGGAACTTCGCCGGAAGCTGAAAACACTGCGGTGATCTCCGAAAAGAAGTCGATTGATGACTGCTGCCTTCGGAAAAGTCTTGCTCGGCCAAAACACGCCAGCCGCCGGAACGGCCAGTGATCTGGCAGCTGTTGATCTGCCAGCTGTTGATCTGCCAGCCTCTCCGCTGTGCCGGACGAGACAGGATTTCCCTCAAACTCAGTAGCGGATCATCGAGGTGAGTCTACTGGCCTTCGGAGAAGTTTTCGACCCAGGGCTTTCCGTCTGCCCTTGTTTGTGATGACCTCAACGGGGCAGCCTGAGGCACCACAGCAAGCCCGGATTGCCGGACCAAAGGTGCCCGCTTCGTCGAAGACCTTTCAGGGAACCAGTGATTATCAATCCCACCCAAAAAGGCAGAAGAACAAGCCAACTGACCCACTCGGCAGATCCTCATCGGCCAAACATAGGGCAGCGAACTGTCTTTCAGGGCTGGGATCATCCACCGCAGTGAAGCTTCTTGGTGTCTTGGCCAAGAGGCCTCCGAAATCTCCCATCAGGTCATCAAGGACCGCACTGCCGAGTTGCAAGAAGTGCTTTCTTTTCGGTCAGTCTCTGAGAGTACGGTGAGCTTACAACCCTGGAGAACGATCTGACGCGGACTTCGATGGTGATGGATGTGGCCCTCTGGACCAAAGCAACCTGCCCTTCCCTTCTGGCCGACCTCTCCCTTCGGCACATCAAGTCGCTTCGGAGCATTTCGCCTTGTTTGCCGATTTCGTCTTCTCGGCAATCTGAGATGCATCAACTCTCGCCTTTGCGAAGGCAGCTGTTTCAGTAAGAACGCTACCGCCATATAAGTAAATCTCGTGCTCAGTGGCTTGTTGATGGAGGCTCGGCAGACGGTGCGTTGAGAACCGAAATCCACCGGAAGGCTTCACTACGCGGAGACTGAGCGACGGAAACTTCATCTATTCTTCACCACGGACGGCTTTTGTCGCCGCTCATCGCTAGACATTCTTCTACTGAGGTTGAGGAAAATCTTGGCTCCTGCGGTCCAGCGGAACGGCTGGCAGATCAACAGCTGCCAGATCAACAGCTGGCAGATCAACAGCTAGATCAACAGCTGGAAGATCACTGGTCGTTACGGCGGCTCGCGTGTTTTGGACGAGCAAGAAACTTACGAACGCAGCGGTCGGGTCTGTCGCTGCGGCAGAAAGGTGCCCCTTGAGGGAAACGTCTCAATAGGATTTACTGGTAGCTTGTTCAGCGGACCAATGCTTTGGTGCACCACACGGGGACACTACGGAGCGGAAACATGCAACGTCGAGGCTTTACGCTGGTCGAACTATTGGTTGTCATTACCATCATCGGCATTCTGATGTCACTGCTGCTTCCTGCAGTGCAGTCCATCCGCGCGGCGGCGAGGCGAATTCAATGTGCCAACAATCTGGCGAACCTCGGGCTGGCCGTCCACAACTTCCTGGCGACGAATAAAGAGGTCCTGCCTGCAGGATTGACTCAGGAGAACATCAACGGCACCTACCAGGGGACGACGTTCTTTGTGCATCTCTTGCCGTATATTGAGCAACAGAATCTCTACGACCTGTGGGATTTTGAGGACCTCCGCCAGAATGCCGCCACCCCGCAGTCCCCTGCGGCCATACCGTTGCCGCTGCTGCTTTGCCCCTCCGATCAGTACGACGAGCCGGTCAACCAATTCACCTCCAGTCCCGGCAACTCGGGCTTGAATTTCCCCGGCTACTATGCCATTACCAGCTACGCCGGCAATCATGGGACTCGGAACTACTACCCCAACCACGGTCAGGCTGACGGGCTGTTCTTCACCACCGGTTCCGCCTCAGCCCCGGATCGAAACCAAAAGCGGGTCCGCCTGGCTGCCATTCGCGACGGGACCAGCAACACGATCTTGCTTGGCGAGAAATACAACTACGACCCAATCTTCAACACCATCAGCTCCAATCGACGCAGTGGGCTGCTGATTCACGAATGGGGTCTGTGGGGTTGGTGCGGGGGCTTCAAGGGCACCGGGCATGTCACCCGCAGCAGTTTCCAGCCCATCAACTCACAGGTCCCCCAGTCGTGTGAGGGCGAAAGCGGCTCATACGCCTGTCAGGACAACCGCCTGATGGCCTGGGGTAGCGGACACCCAGGCGGTGCTGTGTTCGTCTTCGCCGACCGCTCCACCCGGTTCATCAACGAAAGCGTGTCTTCCATCACCCTGCAAGCCTGGAGCACACGGGCAGGTAAGGAGGTCGTCAGTGAACAGTAAAACGCTCCCATCGATGGGGACTTGCCTACTGAGGTTGAAGAAATTCTGGACTCGCCCGGCACAGCGGAGAGGCGGCCAAATCACTGGTCGTTCCGGCGTCTCGCGTGCTCTGGCCGAGCAAGATTTTTCCTCAACAGCAGTCGTTGTCTCACTGCTGGCCCTGCTGGCCGGCTGTGGCGAGACTCCCCCGCAGTTCGGGGAGGTCGAAGGTGTGCTGTACGTGCGGGGTCAGCCGCAGCCGAACATGACGATCCGTTTTATGCCGGATCCGGCCAAGGGAAATGATGTGGCAGCAAACGCTAGTGGAACGACAGACGCACAAGGCCGTTATCAGCTCCAAAGCACCTTCAAAGGAAAGGATTTTCAAGGGGCCGCCGTGGGCTGGCATAAGGTGTTAGTCGAGGATCCCCGATTGTCTGCGTTGCCACAAGGACAGGCTCGGCCACCAGAAATCGTCCCCAGAACTTACGGGAACCCAGCCACCACCAAGCTCAGCAAAGAGGTCAAGCCGGGCCAGCAGACGATCGACCTGAAAATCGATTGAACCCCACCCTCCTCAAGAATTCCTTCTCGGTTGATCATCACAGGATTTGCCGACCAGCCTTTGCCGACAACCCATCGATTCCACGCCGGGCGCCGAGAGATCGGCCGCTCGGCGTCCCCTGCAAGGATTGCCCTTCTCTCGGGGGGCCACTCGAGGGTCTCTTGATCTTGTTGCATGACTCTCTTGAAACACTTCATCCGTGGGGGAATCATCTGGACCTGGCGACTGATGGTCGTCATCGTCATTTTCTGCAACATCAGGTTGTATTGGCCTTCCCCCTTGGCTCCGAGCAACGACCAGCTACCACCAGGCCTCCTGGCACAGCTCGCAGCCCATCGTTCTGCGCTGGAGAGAGGGTCAGCCTCACGCATGCAAAAGCTGTTCCCCGAGGGCTATTACTTTAGCTATCTCTTTCATGGTTTGACCTGGGTGGAAGCGGGAATTCGAGACCGAAACCAGACGCAGCAGGCCATCGAAGAAGCCCTGTGGTGTTTGTCGAAACTGGATTCGAGGGAAGGACGAGAGCCGTTTCCGCCGGATCTCCCACCCGATCACGGGATGTTTTACTCGGCGTGGAAATGTTCACTCCGTGCAGGAGTTGTTCTGCTCCAACAAGGCAACGACCCGGTTCAAGTTCGCCGGTTGCGAGAGGAGTGTGACGCCATCGCCTTGGCGATTTTGGAGTCGAGAACTCCGTTTCTGGCCTCCTACAGGGGTCAAGCTTGGCCCTGTGACACAGTGCCTGCGATTCATGCCCTTTCGGTCTACGATCGTATCTCTCAGGAAGACCGCTTCCGGGCTGTGATCGCAGCCTGGCTGGAAGATGCCCGCAGGCGGCTTGATCCGGAAACAGGACTTCTGCCGCACACAGCTGATCTTCCCGAGGGACAAGGCATCAGTGTCGCCCGAGCCACCTCGCAGATGATCATGCTACGGTTTCTGCCGGACATTGATGCGACCTTTGCCAAGGAGCAGTACAGCCAATTTCGCCAGCGTTTTTTAACGGAATTCATGGGCGCGCCGTGTCTTTTGGAATACCCGTCGGGAGTTTCTGGCCCTGGAGATGTCGACAGCGGTCCCTTGATCTGGGGTCGCAGCCTGTCGTCGACGGTCTTGATGATGGGGATTGCGCAGATTTATGGCGACTCTTCGCTGGCGGACGCAATCGCGCAGTCAGGAGAGACTGTTGGCTTGCCGTGGACCTTCCGGGGGAAGAAACGGTATCTGGGTGGAATCTTGCCGGTTGGTGATATCATCGTCGCCTATGCCCATGTTGCGCGACCATGGTTTTGCGAACATGAGCATCAGCCGGAGAGAGAATATCGGGTTGCCACGTCTTGGCGGTGGAACATCCATGCTCTGTCGATGATCGTCCTTCTCCCGGCTCTTGGAACTTTCCTGAGGCCGTTCTTAGGTCGTCCCAGAGCCGATAGGAAATAGGGTAGGCTTCGTCGGAGGGTACCTGTTCGGACAATCGACTGCCGCCCGGCAGGGAAGTGAGCCAGCCCGGGAAAGAGGCTCGGGTCCGTCAACCTTCTTGAGCGATGCCATACCTCTTGGCGAGGAATTCCACCACCTGAGCGAGCTGAGCGTCGGTCAGCGACCCGTTGTAGATTCCCAGCTCAGCCAGATCCCCCGCAAAGAATAACTCTTTCCAGGCGTGCCGGCCGATGAGCTTCCGCGAGGTGATTGCTACCGGAGCGAAGGCTCGGCTCTGCGTGCTCAACTTCCCGTTGATCCACAATTGGGCAGTTTGTTGGCTGTAGCTGTATCGGTAGGCGATCACTGCGAGGTGTTCTGCGCCCAGTGGCTGGGTTGCATCAACACGGCCGGTCTCGACGGGCGTCTCTCCCACGAACCCAGGAAATGCCAGGGCGATGACAAGGGTCGCCTGGAACTCTCCCTCACGGAGCGGCTCACCGATTTGAATGACGCCGGGCTGGAGGGTGCCGGCAAGCTGCCTACTGGGCGGGCCATCGTAGCTGACGATTTGCCCTCCCCATCTCCGTTGGGGATTCAGGCTGGCCTTGGAATAGGACAACACGCGGATGACCGTCTGATCATCGGTGGTCTCAAGCTGGGTGGTGACCAAGAAGTCGGAGTCGCCGTCGAACCGCACCGCCGGTTGTCCTCCGATGGCGTTTTGCACCAGCACAGGCCGAGCGGTCTGCTCGGGCTGCAGGGCGTCTTCTGCCGATTGGTTTTTCTCGGTGAGCCGACCAAACGACAGCGTGCGCGGTTGCGGTAGTAACCCAGAATACAGAATCGGGCGATCCCCAAAGCCCAACCGGAGAAGATTTTGAGCTGTCGTACTCGCCGAACTTCTCGGCAACAACGCGAGCGACTTCCTGCACAATATCTTCAGCGGTGTGGAAGTCGCTTGTGTTTGCACCGACGTAGGCGGCGATGGCCGGTTGCGCCCGTATCCACAGACCGGCTAATGCGGCAAAACGATCGCTGGTCAGCGGCTTCCCGGCAGGTTCTCCTTCTTCCCAGGGTGGGTCATGCGACATGGCCATCAGGCTCCAGACTACAAGGTGCAAAGCGGAAGCCTCGATCATTGTCTGATCTATTGTGGGTTCCGGATGACAAGACCAGAGCACGCTAGGGCGAACCAAGGCGTGGGGGAGACAGGACCGTGTCGAATTGCCACAAGGGCTTTGCAGTGACCTCTGCGAGTTCAACATTGACAACCTGTGGCCGGGAACACGGTCATCACCCAAGGGGCAGCCGTGATCGCACCTCAGCATGCCGTCGGCAAGGCACCAGCCCTTGAACTTGGCAGAACGGTCCATCAACCGATCTCCGGCGTATTGATATCAATGTGTCTAAGAGATGAAAGACCGGCGGGCTGATCCCTCAAGCCGCCTCGAGGGAGCGTTCCGAGCGTCTGTCCGACTGTTGTGGAGGAAAAATCTTGCCGGTCCGAACTGCGGGAACCGCCGGAAGCATCAGTGATCTGCCAACCTTTGCGTTGTGCGGGACGAACCAGGAGTTTCCTCAACTTCAGTAAAAGGTGGGCCAATCGCTGTTTGGAAACACCCAGCGGCAACGGGCTGGGTGATCAATCCACCGGCATCCCTGATCAAGGAGTTGCACTCTCCCCTGGGCCTTAGTTAAATTGCCAGAACTTTGTTCCATGTCTCTTGGTCACTCTGAAAAGGACACCACCTGTGAACATCAACAAAGCTCTCAAAAAAGAAGATGAAGGTAAGAGCCTCAAAGAGATTCTGAAACTCCCCGTTCTCTCTCTGCAGGGTATGTCCGAAGACAAAGCTCAGAAGCTCGAAGAAGCACTGGGCCTGAAAACCATCCAAGACTTGGCCGACTGCAAGTTTTTCCACTGGGCCCAGGCCATCGCCCAATTAGCTGGTACGGAAGAGTAGGTCTCTGGCCCTCCGCCCGAGCAATATCAGCATCGCCCAAGACAGATTCAGTCCCCTGGGCCTTGACCCTGAGCCACCCTGATGGATTGCTGGGTGGCCTTTGGTCGTTATTTCCACACAACCGCCTCTTCCCAACTCACACCAAACGCATCCATTCCAAGATCGATGCCGGTGGTGTCGCCATGAGAGTTGTGCGCAGACAAACGCATAACCTCGCTCGCAGGACGTGATGCCCTCATGGTCGATTCTAGAAGGGCTTGCCCCCTCCTTCTCGGCCGGACACCCCAGCCCATCCGCCTCCCTCGCCCACCGACGCCGCCTCGCCCACCGACGCCGCCTCGCCCGTCGCGTTCGCGGACACCGCAGGGACTCACCCAGCACTGGACAGCGACACGATGCTCAAGCTCGCCCAGTTGAGCTTGCATGAGGCGTGCGACCGGGCCATTCTTGATACGCTTGCCAACCGGTCAGGTACCGGCAGATTGCAATCGCTCGCGTGACCGACGATGACGCCAGCCGATTTCGCAGGTCTGCGTGTTTTGGCTTCCGGCGACTGGATCGAAGGGTCCAGCTCCAGGGTGACCGCAGGCAGCAGCCCGTTGAGGGACCAGCCGGTTGATACACCAAGCGGATGAAACGCTTGCCGTCGGAGTTCGGCAGCTTGCCGAGGACCGTTGCCCAACCCGACCGTTTCTCCTACTCACTTTCCCAGTGCCGAGACCGTTCAGGATGTGGAGGACCGCAACGGTTGAAAGACCGCTTGGGAAGAGCCCAAACGGAAAGCTCCCGGAGAGTGACAGTCCACTTTCCGGGAGCCAAGTTCAGATTGAGCTGCGGAGCGGCGATGCCGCCGAATGGATCAGGAGGAATTGACGCGATTGATTTCCCGAAAGGCGACCGGCCAGGTCAGTTGCCAAACAACCAGCCAACCAGGCCTCTTCCTCCCGCCCTCGGTCAGAACCTCCTCTGAGTCTTAGTCTTCATCGCCGTCATCTTCATCGCTGTCATCTTCATCGCTGTCATCTTCATCGCTGTCATCTTCGTCCTGATCGTCTTCTTGGTCTTGCTTCCCGGCGGCGGCAAGGATGGCGTCGATCTGGGCCTCGAAGTCCTCATCGGGGATAGCCATGGGGCCCCCGCGTTTGGGCCGCAGATTCGTGTTGAAGACCACATCAGCGATGAGGTTTCCGGCGCGAACCCCTTCGGTTCCGTCGAACCTCCAGTGGACGCCGTTGAACACGCGGCTAGCGGCGTTCTCGGCGGCCGCGTAGCTAAGGCTTTTGAAGTACCGGGGTACGAGCGGACGGCGGCGATTGAATTGGTCGACAGTCACACCGTTCCACTCCTGGGAGACGAACACGAAGGAAATGTCGTCCCGCTGGTAGAAGTTCGCCAGAGTTTTGAAGGCAGCTGCACCAAAGGTGGCGTGGCCCGACGTGTAGGCTGGGAAAGGCGGCGAAAAGTTGTTCTCGCCGGGCAAGGGATTGCTCCGTGAACCGCCCAAAGCGCACCAGTCCGGATCAGCCTCGGTCAGCGGATTGCCGTCCTCATCGGCCCGTTGGATGCCCAAAATCGGCCGCCAGTAACGATAAGTGTATTTGCTGTCCCACGCGCTGATGCCGCCATCGGCCATAGCGATATTCAATAACGCGAAAAGACGGGCGTTCTCGTGGGTCTTGTTCCGTTGCTTCTTGGCGACGACG
Organism: uncultured Pirellulales bacterium; assembly: GCA_964648025.1. Lineage (GTDB taxonomy): Bacteria > Planctomycetota > Planctomycetia > Pirellulales > Pb10988 > CAZYKP01. Next base: position 43,906 of record CAZYKP010000021.1, read on the forward strand.
CGGGCCATCTGGTTGTAGAGGCGGGGTGGGGTGCCAATAAGCGGACTGCCGTTGTAGCTCCAGTAGTTGGCGATCACATACGTCTCATCGTCGGTGGGCACCACCTGACCCGAGTCACCTCCTCGGAATTCCCCCAACCGTTTCACTTCCTCGAAGGCAACGGCATACTCGAGGCTGTCCAAGGCGGGCGGCTGGGGGGCACGAAATTGGGTGATGTCCTCAACACCGAAGGGCGGCAGCGAGGCGATATCTGGGCTGATGAACGATTGATCGATGTTCTTGGGGTCGACATCGTGGTCTCCGGGTTCCCCGGTTGACGTGTAGGTCCCCCCGAGAAACTGCTTATCCTGAGAGCGGAGCTCGAGGATCCTTCGTGCGACAATCGTGCCAACCAGCAGGCCTTTGAGCTTTGCTTTTCGGCTGCGGACTCGTTTCAGCGTCTTTAACAACGCCTTGTCGTAAATCTCCGCTCCTGCTGGAATCAGCTCCTGCAACACATCATAAGCGGCCTTGGCAACCGCAGCGTCGGCAGAAGCCTTTTCCGCCTTGGGCACCAGAGTCAGGTACGGCGTGTACCGACAATCGACGGAGTTGTAAGCGTCGAACATCGCCACGTGCACAATGGCCAACACCCGAGCCGACGCCGGCGGCCCCTGCGTGTCGGAAAGCTCATTACCCGGCAGATCCGGACCGGTGTGATCCAACGCGTTGGCCTTCAGTGCAACCGCATTCCACTCAAGAATGCTATCGACAGGCCGACCGCCCCAGGCCGAAGCACCCAAAGCGAGGGAGAACAACACACACTGGGCGAAGCAAATCAGTTTCTTCTTCATCGTGGTCCTCGAGAATGACAGGTTTAACCTTTGCACTTAGTCAGCTGAGCCCCTTGTTCAGGGAATCCGCTGACTGGAAAAGCCCGTTTGTCGGTAGGAACGATTGCTGGTGATTCCTTCTGCAGCAATTGTTGGGTCAGTCACTTCGGGTAAGGGATGGGGGTGGGCAACTCAAGATGGAGATGAGCTTTCTTTCCTTAGCGTTTGAGCTGATGCGATCCATACGTCTGTGATTGTGAAAGCTCTTGCTCGTCTTGCGTGTTCTGCTTGTTGAGCGACGAAGTCATTCGGTGGGCTGCTGGCTACTTTGTGGACTGAGAGTCGCTTCAGTATTTTGTTTCCAGGAGCAAGAAGCTTCCGATCGGTGAGTTAACAAAGGTTGAAGACAATCATCCGTTAACAGTGATGGATGTGTGTCATCGAAGGAGCCTCCCAGCCAAATGGCGGTAAGGCTTGCAAGGTGTTTGGGCGAAGTTCAGCCCTACTGATCTTCGGAGAAGTTTCCGATCCAGGGCTTTCCGTCTGCCCTTGTTTGTGATGACCTCAAGGGGGCAGCCTGAGGCACCACCGGAAGCCCGGATTGCCGAACGAAACGCCCTGCTTCGTCGAAGACTTTTCAGGGAATCAGTAAAATGCGATGTTTTTTGAAAGGTACTGAGTCCGACCTCAGCGGTCAATCCTCTACGCACTTGGTCGAGTATCACAAACGAAATTTCGATCGCCCCCTGCAGATCGATCAGCGGATGAGGGCCTGCCGTTTGACGATCCCGCCTCGTTCTCAACTCTTTTCTGCCAACTTCTTTCTGGCAACTCGTTTCTGGCCCGACCGACTCACGTTGTCATTCGTTCTGAAATTCCTTTGGCAAGATGGTGCCACGCGGGCTGGAGGCCGCGAAGAGACTTGGCCCTCTTGGGTGCAACGAACGAGCCGCCGAGAGCGCGAAGGGCTGTCTCGACGGCTGGGAGTCACCAGAGGGGGTAGGCGTGGGACTGTGCAACGGCCAGGGGAGGCTGGGGCGGCTTTTTGATTCCGCGACGCGTTTTGCCAGTTGGAGACCTTCGGATTGCCAGTTGGAGACCTTCGGATTGCCAGTTGGAGACCTTCGGACAGTCTCAAGCCTGCCGGCGGGACCGCCAAGTCGCCAGGCCGAGAAATCCCAGGGACCACAGCCCTCCGGTCGCCGGCTCGGGGATCACTTGCCCGGCGACGCTTCCGCTCAATCTCAATTGGATGAACGTCTGATCGGTCGCTGCGTTGTCGCCTGGGCCGTTATCGAGGACAAACCAGAGTTGGTCTCCTGGATTGAGTTCGCCCAGCGGCAGGGTCAGCAGGCCGGTGGAGGAACCGTCGAGGGTTCCTGTGGCTAGCTCGCTTCCGCTGCCATCGAGAATGGCGAATCCAATGCCATCGCCGCCGGAACCAGGGTTCTCAACGAAGTAGCTCAGCACCAAGTCCTCGAGAGAATCGGTCGCTGTGTATTCGATGGCCAGAAACTCAGGGGGCGTGCTGGAGCTGGAGCCGGGGTGCCCGGCCAGCACGCCAGGCGGCAGCGTCGCAACACCATCAAAGAGGCCATCATCGCTGATCGCCGGAAACGGCCCACAGCAATCGTTAAAGACTGTTCCGGTGCCGGCATAGCCGTCGCCCCCTTCCAGACCAGTGGAGCCAAATGTCAGCAAGGCCAGTCCACCGTTGGTTGGGTCGCTGTCGGTGTCGCTGTAGTAGTTCCACAGGCCGGAGTTGGTACCCGAGATACCAAGATCGCTGCTTGTCTGCCCATCTGCCGGGGCTTCGCGATAGTCAGCGGCAAGGTCGGCGATGATCGTCGAAGACTCGCCAATGGTGCCGTCGTTGGGGCCGAGCAGCTCAGTCGGATCAAAGGCCCCTGCGAAGGTCGAGACACGAACACGATCGATCGAACCATCAAACACACCGTTGGGAACATCAAAGTTGTGGCCGCCGATGGTGATGACGCCCGAGTCGGTCAGGGTGATGTTGCCGTCTCCGCCGCCGCTGTCAAACTCCAAACCGTTGACGTACAGAGAACTGTCGCCAGCCTCACGGACATAGGCCAGCGCGACGCTTGCAGTAGGAGGGTTGCCATGAGGAAATAGACCTGGAAAACCCACACCGCTGGTGATGGCTCGCCAGCTTCCACCTTGGGCGACGACCCCGTAGCCGGAATTGGAGCCATCAGCGTTGGTAATCGATGCGGTGAAGTTAAAGACCCCGAAAGTCTCGGCTGAGACAATCGTCTCCAAAACAACGTTGTCCGTCGCGACCGTCGGTGCCACCGCCTGAATGTAGTCACCGGCCCCATCGAGCACCAGTTGCCCGTCGACATAGGTCGGGTCGCCAAATTCAGCAAATCCGACCGGCGCCTGATCATCGGCGAAGTCGTAATCCGCCACAGTGATCAGCTGGGCACCCGCGGTGGTTGTCATTCCAACCAAAGCCCCCAGAAACAAACAGATCTGTGCCATCCGCATCGTGTTTCTCGCAAACAAAGGGTAGGAACCGAGATTGTTCTGAGCTCCGAACTAAGGTTCGGAATTTCGACAGGAAATCCGTTCTTGGGATGATGTCTCGCCGGACCGATGGAGCATGCTTGGCAACGGGAGGGAGCTGTTGTGGGTCGGCTTCAAGAACCTGACAGAGCGCCAACACCCAAACCGGCAAGTCAGAGTGTTCCACACTGGCAGTCAGAGCCAACAATCGAAAGCAAAGCAGATCCGCCCGATGGTTTCTCGGGGGTCGGTGTTTGGATGTGGTTTTAGGGGGCAAAAGAACCGGACACCAAGGGAAAGTTACCCTAACGGAACGTCCTCTCAATAGCAAGGAAATTCGTTGTTTCTTGGGGAAAGGCCGTTGACAGGCTTCAGAGTGCTGGCGATTGGCTTCCATCTTCCAGTCATTGGCGATGAACATCCCTGGCCTGAGCCAGACAACTGCCGACAGTTTTTTGGACCAGTGGGATGCCTACGCTGAGTCAGACAAGTTTCCGACCCAGGGCAACCAACGGAAGCCCGAATCGCCGAGCGTTGATCCGTGGTACCCAGATCACGTTCTGATCGCGACACCTTGCTGGGTCGCGTGCTTCAGCCTGACCGTCGCAGTCATGACGGGCTTGATTTGACACCTGCGACACGAGAAGCATAGGTTTTGTGAGGGATTGCGACCGCTTTGGGCGATCTGCAGGCCATTCCCCCAAAAGTCGGGTAACTGACCGGCTGTCCGAAAAGTGTCCCGGCACAACGAGGATTCGTTGCATCAAGACTCGCTAGCCACCAACCGTTGTGCCTCCGCCACTATGTCGGACAGACTTTGAGACACAAGACCTGCCGAGGTCCGAGGGCTTACCTTGAGCCCCGCTTGGTTGTCACCTTCTTCATCGCCGTTGGAACCAAAGACGACACAGCACAATGAGCACCCGTCGAGATCAACTCACCCCATCTGAGGCTCGTTCATGTCGGGTTGGACTGACGCGGGCTGGTTTGTCCTCAGGGCAGCTTGCTTGGATCGTTTTGGTTTTAGCGGGGGCAGTACTGCTTCCCCCGGGACGGGTTTGCTGGGGTAAGTCTCCCCAAAACGGCCAAACGGAGGACCAAACAGCTGGCCAGGGCGCTGAGGAGGTCTCAGCCAAGCCGAGCGTCTTTGACATTCCGGGGTATCAGGCCTCCCAGAGGATGACTCAGCAAGTGGTCGCTCGGTTTTTTACAGAGGGCCAGTACAAACAGGCAGCTCGGTTGCTGCGGGAGTTAACCGAAAAGTATCCCCTCGACCCGAACACACACTACAATCTGGCCCGTGCTCGGGCCCGGATGGGGAAGACCAACCCAGCGTTGGATGCGTTGGCCACCGCAATCGAACTGGGCTTTGACAAAGCCGAGCAGCTTCAAGAGGACGAAGACCTTGCACCGCTGCGGAAAATGGAGCGGTTTGGCCAGCTTGTGCAACGGGCGCAGGAGGGTGTGCCGCAGCCGCGTTGGAACTATCGGACCATGCCGACGGAGGTAGCCGACGGTGTGGCAACCGTCAGCGAGGACAACGTCGCCTGGAACCCCAAGCTCGGCATGTTCCTGGTGTTCTTTCGGTTCGCCGAGAAGAAGTCCGACCAACCCATCGCCAAGGGCTATGGGACTGCCGGCGACTACCTGCGGAAGTGGGGCCTCCAGGGCACGGCCGCAGGAAATCATGGCGACCTGTATGATAACCACGACGGCAGCCATTCGAGTCTTCGGCTCAAGTACTTTCCCCAACTCACCGAGGTGAAATACAGCCCAGAAGCCAAAAAGCGAAGGCTCCACCATGGCCTGCAACTCCGCCTACTGTTTAACCAAGTGACCCTGGGGAACTCCTCAACAGCCCTTGTCTCGGGCCCTTACTGGCGAAGCCAGGGCCGTCATGCCCTGACCTCACCCCGCGGCCCGGCACTTCTCTATCTGCAATATGTGACTCATCATCTGTATGTTTATCCGGAGCACCGCGACTACGATCCTGCCCAGCCCAGCCAGGAGCAAGAGCAGAAACGAGTCCAGGGAAAAAAGAAGAGGAAGAAGAAGGGCCAAAGCAAACCCGGTCGTGGTGATCTTTTCCCGGTCAACACGCCTTACATGATTCTCTCGCAGGGCTCCTCGGGCAGTGACCGTGTTTTCTTGGATGCCGTTGCTGCAACGCTGGCAGCCTTTCGGCCTGAGGTCAAGGCACGCTTGATCAAATCGCAGGCACTGATGCCGACTGTGCAAATGATTTTTCGCATGAGCAATAAGGTAGTGAAGCGGCCAAGCGATTATCTGACTGGCAGAGCCCATCCCACGGTCTTTCAAAAAGAGGATGTTGACCCGGCCAGGATGGTCACCCTGGCTCACAGCCTCGAACCGGAGGCTCTCCCACCGCTTGTTCGACTGAAGGTCCTTCAGGAGGACGAAGGGGTCGTTGGCCGTGACTACTTTGACATCGGTCCACGTGAGAAGTTGTGCGATACACCTTGTGCGATCGGTCGGCTTGTCAAGTCCTCGGCTTACCGTCGGCGGATGGTTGTCTCAGCCCAAGACAGCGAAGATCTCAACGGAAAGCAGCTGACCTACCATTGGGTCATTCTTCGCGGAGACCGGCAACGCATCACGATCAAACCACTCAATGACGACCGCTCCCAGGTCGAACTCTCTGTGGCTTACCACCCACGGCGGCCGATCACCGAGGGCCACTCCATGGAGTCCAATCGAGTCGACATCGGCTGCTTTGTCCATAACGGTTCTTATTACTCCGCACCGGCTTTTGTGTGCTTTTGGTATTTGGATAACGAACGACGCGAATACTCAGCCGACGGACGCATCCTGGCGATTGATTACACCGACCCACAGTTTCAAGGCAACTACGTCGATCCCCGCTTGGACTTTTCCAAGGACTGGCGAGATGAATATCATTACAGCCCAGAGGGCCAGTTGATCGGCTGGACACGCATCCGTGACCAACAACGCCAGCGATTCACCGCAGACGGCCAGTTGATCCTCAAGCAGAATCCAGATGGCTCTCCTGCCCAGACCGCTGCTGTCCGCTACCAAGCTCAGTCGAACAACCAAAGCCCGCCACGACTGATCCAGATCACCGTCCCACCACCGATGCCAAGCAAGTAATCCCAACTTGCATGATCACATTGGCTTGTAATCACACTGGCTTGTAATTACATTGGCTTGTAATCACACCATTGGTTTCGCACCCCCCGTTGAACACAAGTACCCCGCAGTGTCTGGTTGTTCCAAGCAAATCGATCCGCAAATCGGCCTCGACATTGCCACGCGACATCCCCTTCCCGCCGGTGAAAACGTCGGTTTTGCCGCCGTCATCCAGGCAGAACACTCGACCCCTGCTTGCACAAGGTGATGCCCGAAATGCACCACCGCTCGGCGGTCGTTTGTTGATAGACGCTTATCCCATCTTCCGCGTTGATGCAGTGGACCAGACCACTGCATCGGTCGAGAAGGGAGGGATGGCCTTGGCCCTAGGATCGGGGAGGCCATTTGGAGGTCACAGCGTGGGATCTTCCAGAGAACCGATTCGTTCGAGTGAGCGTCTTGGTTAGGCGTGATATTCCGGAGCCACCCGGTTGGACGGCAAAGAGGAAGCCGCCATCATCAGATCCGCCGCGGTTGTGAGACTCGGTGCTGGCGAACAAACGATCCCCAACAGTGAGCGGTGTTGCCGAACTGCGGGCTTGATTCATGTCCAGTTGCCACAGAAGGTGGCCAATCTGCGGATCGTAGCATCGACAGATCTGACCGACGGCGACCAGCTCATCTCGTTGACTGTTGTGCCAGGTGATCGGCGTGCTGGACTGCCACGGCTCATCTCGCTTGACCCGCCAGATCTCCTCCCCAGTCTCGGCGACCAGGGCCACTACGGATTCCCTGAAAAGTCTTCGACGAAGCGGGGCGTTTCGTCCGGCACTTCGGGCTTCCGCCCGTCGCCCTCGGTCGAAGACTGATCTGAGGCTCAGTAACAACGATTGCTCTTGATTGTCGATCTGCAGAAAAAGCTTCCCTTCAAAGTGTACCGATGAATTCGAGGTGCCCCAGCCGGCCCGCATCAGATAAGTCCCGAAGTCCTTCTGCCACAGTTTCTGGTACCGACTCTCTTCCGAGGAAAGTGGCTTCTGGCCTGAGGCGACCACCGCCGGTAATCGATTGCTTTCTCGCTGGGTCAATCGCAGCGGTGGGCGTTTGATGAGCTTGATGGTGTCCCGCGAAAAGGTACCTGGCCCCTCCAAGCTCGAGGTTTTCCTGAGGTCTCCGACCGAGTGCGGCAGCTCAAACAGCCAAGTCTGTCTCAAAATACCAATCCGGCTTCGGGCGGCTGGATCGAGCCGCTGGCTGCGTCGGCCTGCATTGACGAATCACCTGTCAGATACGTCTGAGGATGGGATTCGCCTGCTTCGGCCTCCTTGCCAGCGGCTCGCTCATCTCACCCTCTGGCCGACGAGCCCGTTCTGAGACAGAGCCTAGAATCTTCATAGAAGCTTAGCAGAAAAGCTTGCTTCCGCCAGAATCTCACAGATGGTAGATTATGGCCGACTCATCGAAGTAAGTCTTTTGGGTTCCTCCTTGATGATGGCAGAACAAGAGTTCCAATTTTACAGCACATCCGAGCTTCTCAACGTAAAACCGCCTCAGACGCCAGCGGGATTTGAGGAGTTTTGGCAGTGGCGGTACTCCCGGGCGCTGCAGGTCCATCCGAGACCCGGCATTCGGCATACAGGGCGTCAACGGAATGGCTTTGAACTGTATGACCTGAGCTATCAATCAACGGATGGGGTTGAGATCCATGGTTGGCTGACGCTGCCCAATGCTCATTGCGTCAAACGTGTGATGGTGGTCGGTCATGGCTACGGTGGCTGCCCTGAGCCGGGTGACGCGGTGCCGCTTGTCGACGCAGCTTATCTGTGGCCATGCCTGCGGGGGTTGGGGCGCAGCAAGATCGAGGGTATCCCTGAGGACCCTTACTACCACGTGCTGTATGATATCGACAAACCGGACCGCTATATCCTCGGCGGATGCGTGGAAGACGTTTGGCTGGCGGTTTCGGCGGCTGAAAAACTCTTCCCGGCAGCCAAAAACCGCCTCGCTTTGATGGGCATCAGCTTTGGGGGGGGCATCGGCGCACTGGCAGCCGCCTGGGACGACCGAATTCGAGCTGCCCACTTTGAAGTCCCCACCTTTGGTCACCAGAAACTGCGGCTGAGCCTGCCGAGTTGGGGCAGCGCCAGAGCCGTCCAGGACTTCTCACGCAAACACCCCGAGGTTGCCGAGACGTTGGCCTTGTACGATGCCGCGTCGGCGGCGGCGTTCATCCAGGTGCCTGTCCACATCGCTGCGGCACTTTACGATCCGCTGGTCACTCCGCCGGGGCAATTTGCCATCTACAACGCATTAACAAGCCAGAGGGACCTCTTCGTATTGGAGCAAGGACACTCCGAATATGCCAATGCAGAGAAGGACCAAAAAGACCTTCTTGAACAACTCAAAAGCTTCTTCGCAAACTTATGAACCGCGAATACCATTGTTGGCACAGCGAGCGTCTGGGCCGGTCGATGGAACTGCTTGTCTTTGGCCATGATGGCGCCAAGGTCCTGATTTTTCCCACTCGGGACGGACGCTTTTATGAGTACGAGAATCTGGGGCTTGTCCGAGTCCTTCGCGACAAGCTCGATGCTGGAAACCTGCAGCTGTATTGTGTCGACAGCATCGACCATGAAAGTTTGTATTGCTGGTGGCGTCATCCGGCTGATCGGATCCGACGCCACATTCAGTTTGAAGAATATATTCTCAACGAAGTCTTGCCTTTGATGAATGGCAAGAACAAACATCCTTGTACGATTGCACACGGCTGCAGCTTGGGTGCTTTCCACGCAGCCAATATCGCTTTTCGGCATCCCCACCTCTTTCAGAAGCTCTGTGCATTTTCCGGCCGTTATGACTTATGTCTGCAGGTCGAAAGCTTCTCTAATCTTTTTGAAGGGTATTATGATGAGAATATCTATTTTCATTCCCCATCCCATTACTTGCCTGGCCTACAATGTGAAGCACGCCTGGGTGCCCTGCGAAACATGGACGTCGTCCTGACCATCGGAAACGAAGACCCCTTCCTCGAGAACAATCTTCGCCTCTCTGAGACACTCTGGAGCAAACACATCTGGCACGCACTGCATCGTTGGGATGGAAGGGCCCATCGAGGTCGCTACTGGCGCAAAATGGCCGAGCTCTATCTTTAGCATTCAGCTGTTGCTCTGGTCCCCTTAGTTGTTGCCCTGGTTCTCCAGCGGCTCGCCTGGGGCTGATTGACCCTGACGATCTCGGGCAAATCAAGATTGCTCTAGAAACTTATCCAGAGATTTTTTTCATCAATTTGGGGTCAATTGAATTACTCTAGATTACCAACCTTGTCGACGAGGGTATCCCCGTGTCCTTGTTCTCAGAAACGACACCAATGGACGGACCCTCCAAGGTGCTTCCGAAAGCGAAGCAGCACAACACACAACGGCCGAAGCGAACACAAGCAGTCCTGAAATGTTCTTTGCTTTTGCTGGTGATCGCCTATGGCCATCCAGGCCTCGCTCTTGCGGATCTTCCTGGTCGGCTCCACCTGGTTGATGAGGCGGCTCTCCCGCAACCTCCCGCACCGGAAGTCCTCTTTCTGTCGGACTTACTGACCTTAGGAGAAGTGTTCGACCCAGGGCTTTCCGTCTGCCCTTGTTTGAGATGACCTCAAGGGGGCAGCCTGAGGCACCACCGCAAGCCCGGATTGCCGAACGAAACGCCCCGCTTCGTCGAAGACTTTTCAGGGAATCAGTAGTACCAATGCAAGCTCCATCATCAGCAGAAGCGGGTCGGGACGTATCGCCTGATGTGTCAGCCCTTGCATCTGATGCCATAGTGATGTGCCGCAGGAGGCCATCGAAGAGCCTTCCCGTCCCGAGGGAGCCACCAACCGCAGTGAAGGGTTGTCGAGCTGGTTGGCCTGCCTAAGATGCCGGAGTTTACCCAGCTCTTTGGGGGGCCTTAAGAGTTTGATGGGCAGTTGGTAGTGCCTTGTTTCCTATGATTTTGGCAGTCGGTTGATTTTGGCAGTCGGTTGGACGTGAATCCCCCGATTCCAGGAGAACCAACTGCCAAATCAGAAGGAAACCGACCACTAGGTGGGTTCCTTCATGACTGCTACGCAGCGACAGAAGGTGTTAATCGCCGGTGCTTCCGGCTTTGTGGGGCGTGCCGCCCGGCAGGCGTTACGCGAGGACTTTGACCTGATTGGCTTGAGCCGTGGTGATCAGCAGGGCACTCCCGGGGTCGAGTGGCGAACTTGCGATTTGTTGTCGTTGTTGCAACTTGAGCAAGCGGTCCAGGGAGCGGATCTGGCGTTGTATCTCGTTCACTCGATGCTCCCTGCGGCTCTGACTCAGGCCAACTTCGGCGACATGGACCTGATCCTCGCGGATAACTTCGCCCGTTCTGCCAAGAAGGCGGGAATTCGGCAGATCGTGTATCTGGGCGGTCTGATTCCCGAAGACGAGTCACGCCTTTCTAATCATCTGGCAAGCCGCTTGGAGGTCGAAGGCGTCTTGGCTTCAAGCGGGGTTCCGGTGACGACACTGCGAGCGGGGTTGATCATTGGAGCAGGGGGGTCGTCTTTTCAGATCATGCACCGGCTGGCCGAGCGGCTGCCGGTGATGGTTTGTCCTCCTTGGACACTCTCCAAGACACAACCAGTTAGCGTGCGTGACGTCGTCGCGGCGATGAAGTGGGCCTTGGGAAGACCTGAGTCCTACGGGAAAACTTTCGACATCGGCGGGCCTGATGTGATGACCTATCAGGGCATGATGGAAAGGACGGCGTTGGCCTGTTGTGGCAAGAAGCCGCTGATTGCCAATGTCCCGGTCTTTCCGCTGAGCCTTTCGGTGGCGTCGATCCGAATGATCACCGGTGCCCATGCAGAGTTAGTCCGCCCGCTTGTACAAAGCCTGCGGCACGACATGTGCGTGCGACCCGACTTCAAAATTCCAGCGTTGGCTGGCACGGAACTCTCTTTTGATGAGGCCCTTGAGCAGGCGATCCAAGGAGAACCTCAGACGAAAAAGTCTCCTCGACATTTGAAGCGGTCCGAGGCGTCTGCCCTGGTGGAAGGCTATGTCGTCTCCATCCAGCGTCTGCCTCTGCCCGAGGGAAAAGATGCAGAATGGGTCGCACGCGAGTACGCTCGTTGGCTGCCGAGGTTGTTGAGATTTCTGCTGACTGTCGACGTTGATGAGCAATTGAATCTGCAAGTCAGGCTCTTTGGGCTTCGGACACCGCTGTTGCGACTGAGCTATTCAGAAAGCCGGTCGACTCCCGATCGCACACTCTATTACATCACAGGCGGACTGTTGAGTTCTCCGCCACCGGAGGAAGACTATCGTGCCCCTGCGCGGCTGGAGTTCCGCGAAACTCCAGACCGCAAGAGTGTGATGGCAGCAATCTTCAATTACCGTCCGAGAATCCCTTGGTTTCTCTATCGTATGACGCAAGCTCGCGTGCATTTGATCGTGATGAAGCTTTTTGGTTGGCATCTGCGTCGTGTCGACCGGTCATAGCTGTCTCGGACACGTCCGGGTCAACGGAGAGACCCTGATTGTGACCCAATCCCGTTGGCCCACCGCCAAAGATGAGGTGTGAGCACACTCCCTAGAGGTGACGACGCTCCCTCGCGTCGACAGGGGACTTGCTCAAGCTGAACCGAAACGCAAGTGGGTTCTTTTTGCGCTGGTCCCACGAACCTGACCCGGAACTTGATTCTTACTCGGAACTCGATTCTTACTCGGAACTCGATTCTTACTCCGGACCCGGAAGGCCCCGGACTGTTTCCCACCGATTGACCGAGCTGGGCAGCATCGCGTTCTGAGCTTGAACAATGCCCGGGAAAAAAATCCGCCAGCGAGAATGCCCACCATCGGTCCGTTGCGGTGCTGCGTATTCGCTGGCGGTTCATTGTCATCGTTGCAAAAGGATTCCAACGATCCGATCACTGAGATCTCTGGGATCGACGACGCTTGCGTTCCGGCTGAGCATCCTCAGGAACATTGTACTGCTCGCGGAGTCGCTGGAGCTCTCCCTTCAGTTCGCTGATGACGCTGGCGTAGTTGGGATTGTCATACTGGCTGGTCAATTCATTGGGATCTTTGCTTAGATCAAAAAATTCCCATTCGTCCAGCCGATAAAAGTAGATCAGCTTGTACTTGTCGGTGCGAACACCGTAATGCTGGCGGACACTGTGGGGGCCGGGAAACTCGTAATAGTGGTAGTAGAAACTCTTCCGCCAGTCTTTGGGGGTATTTCCTTTGAGCAAGGGCACCAGACTGCGGCCTTGCATATCATCCGGCAGAGGCGCTCCGGCGATCTCCAAGAACGTCTGGGCAAAATCGAGGTTGGAGGTGATATCGTTGTTTTCGCTGCCGGGTTTGGTCACGCCAGGCCACCTGACCAACAGGGGAGTTCGCAGGGACTCCTCGTACATCCAGCGTTTGTCGTACCACCCGTGCTCACCCAGATACCAACCTTGATCTGAGGAATACACCACAACGGTGTTCTCTGCCAAACCGGATTCATCCAGATAATTGAGAAGGCGTCCCAGCCCTTCGTCGACGGAATCAACACAGCGGAGGTAATCCTTGGCATAACGCTGATACTTCCACTTGACGAGTTCCTCTCCCTGGAGGTTGGCCTTCTGAAAGGCCTTGTTCTTGGGGCCGTAGGCAGCCTCCCAACGCGCTTTTTGCTCAGGCTTCAGGTTTCTCGGCGCGACCAGCTTGAGATCGTATGGCGTGAGGTGCTTCTCGATGGTCATCGTCTGTGTGGAGGCCGGGCTCTTGCGTCCGGAGTAATCGTCCCACAGAGTCGCCGGTTCTGGCAGAGTGACGTCATCGTATTTGGTCAGGTACTTCGGGCCCGGCTGCCAGTTGCGGTGGGGGGCCTTGTGCTGGCACATCAGCATAAAGGGCTTACTGGAATCCCTCTGCTCTTGGAGCCAGTTCAGCGTCTTGTCGATAATCAGATCGGTGGTGTAACCGGTGTGCTTGACGACGACCACCTCGCCTTTCTCGTTTCTGGTCCTCATGGGCGGGTTGTAATAAGGGCCTTGGCCCAACAGCACATCGAAGTGGTCGTACCCTTGAGGGACGGTCCCGAGGTGCCACTTGCCGATGATGGCAGTTTGGTAACCGGCCTTTTGGAGCAACTTGGGAAAGGTCTGCTGGTTTCCGTTGAAGCGTTGGCCGTTGCGGGTGAATCCATTGAGGTGAGAGTGTTTGCCGGTCTGGATCACCGCTCGGCTGGGACCGCAAATGGAATTGGTCACAAAGCAGTTGTGAAACATCATGCCCTCTCGGGCCAGCCGGTCCATGTTCGGAGTCTTGTTGCGGTTGGAACCGTAGCAGCTCATCGCCTGAATACAGTGATCGTCGGTAAAGACGAACAGAACATTCGGCCGTTTACCCTCAGCCGACTGCTGAGCCGAGAACGCAGTCAAGGCCGAGGCAAGAACCACGGCCACCGCCAACAGCGAAGGTTTCATCAGCATCTTCTTCAATAGCAAAAAAGGAATTACACGGGAAACTAGTGTCACAGGCTTTCTCAAGCCTGAAGAGTCGATCAAGCATGACCACCCAGAGGGTTAACTTAGTCCCGCTGTCCGACCTCGACCACCCGGAGGGCCAATCCAGAAAGCTCAACCACGCCGCGGCCACGCCAACCAAGAGGTCAGCCGGGCGGTTGTGCTTCCCCTGAAAAAAACATCCTCCCCAAAGCTCAGCCGGCCAACTCAGCCGGCCAACTCAGCCGACAAAATCAGGCGGAGGACCGATCAGGAAAGATCGACCAGCTGCAAACGATTGACATTGCCTCAAACCGGCTCGCTGGCTAACTTTCCCGCTCAACCAGTCTTCGTTCCTGGAAATCCTTGGCCTGCATTTGGGTTATTGAGAGGACTGCTTCGTTGCAGCGACCGATGCGGCTCCCCTCGGACATGGATGTTGAGGGAGAAACACCAAATGAGTGAATGTCCGTGTTCTCTGTGCTGGCGACCTTCCCGATCGCTCTTGAGCCGATGCTGGGGGCTGTGGGTCACCAGTCTGGTTGTGTTTTCAGGGATCTTGCCGGTCACCGGTGGCCCCGCCTTCGCAGCGGAGGCGCAGTGGGTGTGGTACCCTGAGCGGGACCCCAGCAGCGTGGCGGCGGTCAGCCGCTACTTCCGCAAAACATTTTCCATGAGTGATCCGGTCAGCGGACTGGTCGAGATCACCTGTGACGACGCGTACCAGTTGTGGGTCAACGGCCAGCGAGTGGGCGGAGACAAGGATGTCACCACTCTCGAGGAATTTGAGATCGGCCCCTATTTGCGTCGCGGGAAGAACGTAGTGTCCGTGCGAGCCCAAAACCTCACAGCGGGCTCGCCGGCCGGGTTGGCTGTGCGGCTGATTGTCAAGGACGCTGGTCACACCGAGGTGACGCATTCGTCCGATAAGACCTGGAAGACCAACAGTTATGGCCCACGCGGTTGGAGTACTCCGAAATTCAACGATGTGCGGTGGACGGCCGCTCGGGAACTCGGGCCGCTGGGAGGGACACTGCCCTGGCGAGGCAAGGTCAAAGGTGTCGGTGGTGGATCGCTCAGCCGATTCACAACCCCACCGGGCTTCCATGTCGAGCAAGTGGTCCCCCCGGAGAAAACCGGCAGTGTCGTTGCCATTGCCTTCAACGAGCGGGGCGACCTGATCATCAGCCGCGAGCGTGGACCGCTGTTGATGGCCCGTCATGATGATGAGCACGGCCTGGAAGACCAGGTGAGCCTGTATGCCGACCAGATCACCGATTGCCAAGGGATCCTGCCGCTTAATGGAATGGTCTTTGCAGTGGGCCGTGGCCCCGATGGGCCAGGCCTCTGCCGGCTACGCGATGCCGACCAGGATGGCACAGCCGATGAGTGTTCCACCTTGATGAAATTTGAGGGTGGCATGACCGAGCATGGCCCGCATTGCGTCGTGCTCGGACCAGAAGGCCTGATCTATGTGGCCTTAGGTAACCACGCTCGCTGCATGATGCCGCCTCAGCCAAGCAGCCCCTATCACCATTTTTATGAAGGCGATTTGCTCCGCCCGCGTTACGAAGACCCCGGCGGTCACGCCAATGGGATCCGTGCTCCTGGGGGGACGGTCATCCGCACCGATGCCAGCGGAACCTTCTGCGAAGTCTTCTGCGGCGGACTTCGCAACCACTACGACATGGCGTTCCACCGGAGCGGGGAGCTCTTAACCGTCGATAGCGACATGGAGTGGGATGCTGGACTGCCCTGGTACCGTCCTGCCCGAGTTCATCATCTGATCCCGGGGGGCGAATATGGCTGGCGTAGTGGTTGGGCCAAATGGCCCCAGTATTTTGCTGACAATCTCCCGCCAGTCCATGAGATGGGCCGAGGAAGCCCAGCCGGGGTGACCTTCTACCATCACCACCGTCTCCCTCAGCAGTATCGGGGCGCCTTGCTGGTCTGCGATTGGTCTCAAGGACAGATCCTGGCGGTGTATCCACTGGAGCACCAAGGCAGCTTTCAGGCCACCAGCGACGTGCTTGTGGAGGGGCGACCCCTCAACGCCACCGATATCGCCGTAGGTCCCGACGGATGGGTGTACTTTGCCACCGGAGGACGGGGGACCGAGGGGGGCATCTACCGACTCACCTACGATAGGTCGGTGCCGGCCCCGCCACCGGCAACGGGGATCGCCGCTGCGGTCCGTCAGCCGCAGCTGCAGAGCGCATGGGGACGCGACCAGGTCGCCCGCATCCGGCTGAAGATGGGGAAACGCTGGACCAAGAACTTAGTAGAGTTCATCAGCGATACCTCCAATAACCCCAGTGACCGCGCTCGGGGACTGGACTTCATGCAACTGGTGGGACCGTTTCCGTCGCATACGTTTCTGGCGAAACTTGCCAGCGACCCGAGTCCGATTGTCCGTGCCAAGGCCGCGTACTTGATGGGGATTCATGCCAATGAGCAGACAGCGGCCGCCTTAACGCTGCTGATCGAAGATGCCGATCCCATGGTGGTGCGTGTGGCTTGTGAAAGCCTAGTCCGCGCCCGTCAGCAGGCGCCGCTTGACAAGCTCTTTCGCTTGCTGGAGGCAGCCCCGCAGCCTGTTCGGTTTGCCGCGATCCGCCTTCTGCAGGCAACACCGCAGGATCGCTGGGAACCCACGATTCTCACCAGCGAGAATCCTTCGACATTTATTTGGGGATCGATGGCTTTGTTGCCGTTGGTTGACGACGATGAAGTGCTGGAGGGCATCATCGCTCGAAGCCGTCATTTTTTACGTGGCTATCTGACCGATCAGGAGTTTTTAGGGCTCTTGCGTGTGCTTCAACTGACGCTGCTCAAGGGGCCGCGTGACCAAGAAGCTCTGTTGGAGCTCTCGGCCGATTTGGCCGAAGAGTATCCCGCCGGCGATCCGCGGATGAATCGAGAATTGGTGCGACTGTTGGTGCATCTGCAGGAAACCAGTGTGGTGGATCGCCTCATCGCTGAGCTGGTCAACGACGCTGTCCCCCTCCAAGAGCGTTTGCATTTGGCCAGCTGCCTTCGCTTTTTGCAAACCGGCTGGACCACCGAACAGAAGACCACGCTGTTGGCGTTTTATGAGGCCGCGAGGCTCTTGGATGGTGGTGAGAGCCTAGCTCGCTATTTAGACAATATTGCTCGAGACTTTTTGGCCAATCTTTCGCCACGTGAGCGAGGGATGCTGCTTGCTCGTGGGGCCAAGATGCCGGGAATGGCCCTGCAGGTCTTACGCAGCTGTCCCAAGGAGCTCTCTGAGGCACAGGTCGATACACTGCTGGACTTGGATATTTCCTTGGCTGGCCGAACTGATCGTGCTGCGCAGGAATTGGCCACCGGGCTGATGGCGGTGTTGGGGCAAAGCAGCGATGAGCATGCGTTAGATTACATCCGCAGTTTATTCGATGAGTATCCTGAACGTCGTAGCGACGTTGCCATGGTTCTCTCGACCCGGCCGACGGACGAATTGGAAGAAGCGAAACTCAATTGGCCGTTGTTGATTCGCGCATTGCCGCCAGCGGATTCGGTCACCGCGGAGATGATTCTGGAGGCGCTGGCGAAAATCCGCCTCAAGCCGGTCAAGAGTGAACCGACACGGCAGGTGATTTTGGCAGGACTGCGGCTTGGTGATGAGGGCGGCCATTTTGCCCTGGAGGTACTCCGGCTCTGGCATCGTCGCAAACTTGCCACTCCGGGAGATCGTCCCCTGGAGGCACTCGCCAAATGGCAGGACTGGTTTGCCCAGAACTTCCCTGAGAGCCCACCAGCAACCCTGCCTGTGGATGATCCCAACAGCCGCTGGCACTTTGAGGAACTGGCTGATTTCCTGACCAGCGAGGAGGGATTGCAGGGTGACTGGGAGTACGGTCGCGACCTGTTCATCAACAAGGGCCGCTGTGCTGCCTGTCACCGACATGGCTCAGTCGGAGAACGCACCGGACCCGACCTCTCTCGAGTCGGCAGCCGCTTCCAACGAGTGGAGATCCTCGAGTCGATTCTTTTCCCCTCCCAAGTCATTAGCGACCAATACCAGAGCCGGACCGTTGTGACCACCGATGGGAAGGTTGTCACGGGCATTTTGGGATCCGGCGGGACCAACTCTGTGGTCGTTCTGACTCCCAGTGGGAAAAAAGTGGAGATTCCCAAAAGCGAAATCGAGGATATCGGAATCAGCCGCAACAGCGCCATGCCCGATGGCCTGCTGGATCACTTCACCGAAGAGGAGATTGCCGACCTGTTCTTCTTTTTGACCTCACCGCCGGAAGACTCTCCCTAAAATCACCAACCTGCGAGCGTTCGGACAGCCCTATCCGTTCAGCTCAGGGAGTCTCCCCGCCGAGGCCACCAGTTCCGAAATCGACCCTACTGACCCCTGCTGATGACCCGGTCCGATGATCAAATTGGGCTGAGACCGATGCCCACTGATCGTCTGATGACCCTTTGAGGCAAATCGCACAAGATCCGGCTCTGTCCGCTCCCAAGCTTTGTGCCTTGTTTCCTGGGATTCTGGCAGTCGGTTCGACGCGGATCCTCCGATTCAACGAGAACCCAATTGGCCAATCAGAAGGCAACGGACCACTCGACGGGGCACTCGGGTCACTAACACGAGGAAGCGGACGATTGATCTCCCTCGCTCGGGGAATCGTCTGGCAAGGTCCCGGCCGGGCTGATCCGGTCGGGGTCACTTCGCCAGAGAAAATAGGAGTAGATGACCAGAGCGATGGTTCCCAGGATGAGACCCCCAACTCCGCCGACGATGGCCACCCAAGGGAATCCGCCGAGGCCCGCCAAGAACATCAGGGCTCCACAGATGAGAAAAACCCAACCTCCGAGACGGTGAGTCTTCGTCCAGGACACTTTGCTGGAAAGCGTCCAGGGCGTGCGGATGCCAGCAAACCAGTTCGGCCGCAACTTGCCCATCACCAAACCGCAGACAACCATCAGCAAGCCGACTGCCGCGGGGACTGCTCGTTCCACAGGCACAAGGAAACCAGCTGCGTTGGCAAGTGCCACGAGGTGCACAAACGCCATCAAAAGAAGGATCGAGAATCGGAGGACGTTGTAAGCGGTGGCGAAATTTCGATAGTTGGCCCGGCCCGGATCAATCATCGGCAACAACGCCAGCAGCAAGTAGATCCCCACCGCCAATGATGGGAACAGGGCCACACCTTCCCACTTGCTACCGAACCGATCCGGTTGCCCTTCGATGTTCCAGTGCACCGGGATCTGCTCAGGAAGCTGGGGCCAACTGACCACAGCAACGATAGTCATGATTGCTAGCAAAAACCAGTGCGGCCATTCCGTCCGCCACGAAAGGTTCAACGGCGACCACCCCATGGATCGGTCCTCTCTGTGTTGTGTTGGTGGCGTGGTGATGCTTGTTTGTGGATGAGTCTCGGAAAAGCTCATGAGCTTCGGCTTCTGTCGCCTGTCTCGGCAGGCAGTCCGGTCGGCTCTCTGGCAGAAGCATCCGGAGGACGAGAGTTCCTCAGCGGTGTCTCTGGTGATTCGGCTGGTGATCGTTGAGGTTCGGATGTTTGGGTCTGTTGCCTTTGCTGAGCTTCCTGCAGCGGCTGCACATCAAAGAACTCCAAGACCGCCGCGAGGGCTTCTTCAAAGGCCGAGAGATTCAGGCTGTAGACTTGCCGGTTGGCCTGTCGCTCACTGACAATCAACCCCGCTGCCTTGAGGACATTGAAATGCCCTGAGAGTGTGCTTCGGGCCACCTGGACTTCTGCGGCAATCTGCCCCGCGGTCAGATCCCGTTGGCGAAGCAACTGCAGGATCTGCCGACGTGTGCGATCACTCAGTGCCTGAAAGAGCTGATCTAACATTCTCAACAATCACGAGTCCACAAAATCACCGGTCAGCTCCTCGCTTTGGTTTCCGGCGGTGCTTGGTCTTCGGGTGGTTCTGTATTTCGCGAATAAGCGAAATAGTACGTGTGCAAAAAGCCGCAAGTTGCGGCTGACTGTCAGTAGCAACGCAGCTGGAGGCCGTGGGGATCACGCGCCGACCAAATCTGGCGAGCGTTTCATCGCGAGGAAGTTTCTCAACAAGGTTGTGCCGTCTTCGGTAAGGAAGCTCTCCGGGTGAAACTGGACGCCGACGATGGGGTAACGGCGGTGGCGTATCCCCATGATCTCTTGCTGGCCTTGGGGAGTGGTGCTCCAGGCGCTCAGCTCGAACTCTGTGGGGCTGAGAGTTCCCGCTTGGATGATCAAGCTATGATACCGCGTTGCCTGAAAGGGGTTGGGCAAACCTGAGAAGATCCCCTTTCGGTCGTGATGAATCAGGTCGGTCTTCCCGTGCATCAGACGATCAGCCCGGCTGATGGTCGCCCCAAAGGCCTGGCCAATCGACTGATGTCCAAGGCACACGCCCAAGGTCGGGATTTCTGGGCCGAATCGGGCGATGGCCTCTACCGAGATGCCTGCCTCGTTGGGGGTACACGGCCCGGGGCTGATCATCAGATGAGATGGCGACCATTGAGCGATTTGCTCAAGGCTGATTTGGTCGTTGCGGACAACACGCAGATCCAGCTTGGGGTCGATCTCCCCCAAACGCTGGACCAGGTTGTACGTAAAAGAATCGTAATTGTCGATCAGCAAAATCATGAACAAACACTCATTCCTTGGACAGTCCCCAGCGAGCTTTGCCCCCGAGAACTTGTGTCCCCCGAGAACTTGTGTCCCCCGAGAACTTGTGTCCCCCGAGAACTTGTGTCCCTCGAGCAATTGTGTCCCTCGAGAACTTGTGTCCAGCCCGGTGTTGTTGCCTTGGGTCTTTCGGGTCCCCACTGAGTGAGTCTCGCCGGCAATCTGGGACAGTCTCGGGAGGACTAATCCGCCACAAGCCGCCTGCCTTCCTCCGCCGACGAACCAGACCACATTGTGCCACCACCAACCCGTTGACACTAGCGGAGCGGTCCCAAACCGCCGTGAAGACAGTCAGCTTCAAGAACCTCACCGATGATCAACAGGTTCAACCAAGTCAAGGGGAATTGATCTGCATAAGCTCGCGGGGCGTTGGTATCTGCAGTGAATTTCCAGAAAGCAAGTTGACTGGGAAGGCCGTAGTAAGGCATTCACAAATCCTTAAAATGATGCTCCTCTCTCTGAGCACCAATGCCCCAATTCCTTGACGTGCCCGTTGCCAAACTCAATCACACGAACCCCTGACTCCTGAGGGTGAACCAACAATTTCGCCTCATCGGAGCAAATGTTCTGCCAAAGCGGTTCTATTTCCAGCAATTCCAAGACAACTGTATATTCCACCGAGTTGGTCTGAGCGAGGGGCGAGTCTACAATCCCTTAGAGAAATTTTTCACAAACCCTCATGTCATCTTCACACAGCGACGATCGGATCTGGCGGCTGATGGAAGGGTCAAAACCGGTTAGGTGAGGATTTTCAACCATCTGAGCCGATCGAGGCGGAAGTCGAAGGACAAGCGTGAGGAGGACTTACTGATGCAAACGCGAGCAGGAACAGCAACGACGTCCGACCACCAGAAAGGGCTGGTGGTTGGTGGTGGCCATGGTCTGCAGCCGCGACGACCCGAACAAAGGCTCAACGGCGAACCGACATTCGAGTTGAGCACTTACAAATCGCTTGACAATCAAACGTTGACCGAGCGAATTGGCGGCGTCAAAGACCGTTTGGGCTCGCGGTTGCTGATTTTGGGACACCACTACCAGCAAGATGAAGTCATTGCGTTGAGTGACCTGCGAGGCGACAGCTACCAACTCAGCCAAATGGCTGCCCAGAGCGATGAGTGTCGCTACATCGCTTTCTGCGGTGTGCACTTCATGGCCGAGACAGCCGACGTGGTGGCCAACACCCCAGACAAGCTCGCGGCTCGCGGCGAACGTGCTACGGTGATTCTGCCTGACCTGGCAGCTGGATGTTCTATGGCCGACATGGCTGCAATCCAGCAAGTCGAAAATGCCTGGGAAGAGCTTGGCGAGCTCATTGACACCCAGGGCGTTATCCCGGTGACTTACATCAACTCCGCAGCGAGTTTGAAGGCGTTTTGCGGTCGTCATGGAGGCATGGTCTGTACCTCCAGCAACGCCGAGGCGGCGCTGAAGTGGGCTTTTGACAGGGGCGAAAAGGTGTTGTTCTTTCCTGATCAACACTTAGGACGCAATACGGCCAAAAAGATGGGCGTTCCCCTAGACCAAATGCATGTCTGGAACCCCTTCGAGGAGTTCGGCGGCCTGGAAGACGAAGAAATCGTTCAAAGCCGGGTGCTGCTGTGGCAAGGCCACTGCAGCGTTCATCAAATGTTCACTGCCGCTCATGTGAAGGCATTTCGGGAGCAACACCCCGGGATCAAAGTGTTGGTGCACCCGGAATGCACCATGGAAGTGGTCGATGCGGCTGACCTGAGTGGCTCGACCGGCTACATCATTCGTCAAGTTGAGGCAGCTCCCGCGGGGACGAAATGGGCCATCGGCACGGAGTTGCACTTGGTCAACCGCCTCAAACAGGAACATCCTGAACAGGAGATCCACTTCCTCTCGCCGATTGTTTGCATGTGCGCAACAATGTACCGCATCGACCTTGCGCACCTCTGCTGGTCCCTGGAGAACTTGGAGGCAGGCACCCCGGTCAACAAGGTCGAGGTCGATCCTGAAACTGCCAAGTGGGCTCTTGTTTCCTTGGAACGGATGCTGCAGATCAAGTAGCCTTGTTCAGGGTGCAGATGGCCAGGATCCGCCAAAACCACCACTTCGAGCCCTACTTGAGAGTCAACAACAACAAATAACCCAACAGCACGAACGGTTGACTCACTGCGAGGTGGCCTTGAGGTTCTTTTCAGACAATTACCAACTCGCTGATGCTCCCCGTTGCCTTCTGGTGCCTCAGAGCCCAGGGGCCAACGAGGCGTCCTGATCTGCTGAGGCGTCCTGATCTGCTGAGGCGTCCTGATCTGCTGAGGCGTTCTGATCTGCTGAGTCCTACCGATCCGCTGAGTTCGGGCGTGTTGCTCAGTTCGGGTGTTCTGCTGAGTTCGGGTGTTCTGCTGAGTTCGATTGATCAACGGCCTCGTACTGAAGCCACCTGAGCACCCGATTGTTCGAGCTATCGGCAACATACAGATCACCACCGTGCAGTCGCACACCATGCGGTTGATCGAGCTGGACCTCCGCAGGACGACCGGGAACACCACCACCTCCACGTTTTCCACTACCGATCAGATTCACCAGTTCACCAGTGGCAACAACGTATTTGCGAATCCGATGATTCTCGGTGTCGGCGATGATCACATCTCCCTGAGAGTCGATACACAAATGCTTGGGGCCCTTAAGTGGGTCCGGCCTCCGGTGGTCAAGCAACGTCCGAATCTTTCCTGCGGGATTGACCACCCTCAGCGGACCGCCTCGACCCCGGTCCAGGATGTAGACGTTGCCTTTCTGGTCGGCCGCCACAGCCCGCGGAGGGCCAATCGGCGTCTGAGTGGCCAGGGCATTCTCTAGAAAATCTCCGCGGCCGCCTGTTCCAGCAAAGGTCGCGATTTGCCCAGTCGGTGAGTCAATCACTCGGACACGGCGATTCGACAAATCCGCGACATACAAGCGGTTGTTGTCGGGGCCAAAGGCCAAGCACATCACATCAGCAAACTGTGCTTTTTCGGCAGGACCATTGTCGCCAGCGAAACCTTTCTTGCCGCTCCCGGCAAGCCGCGTGATCACTCCGGTTTGCGGATCGATCTGGCGAATGCAGTGGTTCCAGGTGTCGGCCACCAAGATGGTGCCCTGAGGATCGACCACGACTGTGTGCATCCCGTTGAAGGTGGCCTCAGCTGCTGGTCCTCCGTCTCCGGTTAGGCCACGACTGCGTTTGCCAGCCAGCCTATGAATCAGCCCATCGCGATCAACCCGCATCACCCGTCCGCCCTCAAGCTCAACGATGACAGCTTGTCCTTTCGGATCAAAATCCATCCCAAAGGGCCGCAGCAACGCAGCGTCAGTTGCCGGAACACCATGCGGGTCCTTCTGGCCTCCGCCGGCAAAGAAGACCACCTGCTCATCGGCGGTTAGTTCGATGCCGCCTCCAACCACCAAGAGGAAAAATGTGAGACCAAACAGGAACTCGGTTGCTCGTCTCATTGCGTTCATCTTGGGGTGAGCAAGTCCGGTGATGCAAATCCTGAAGGTAGTGCACCAAGTTCTGGTCAGGGATGCAACAATTCACTTCCCAGAGACGCCACGCGGTGGGAACTGTTTTCGCGCACCCCAAACAAAAACCACTTGGGCGGGGCTGCAGCGGCAGAGACCGCAGGCCAAGGTGCCGCCGAATCCCTGAGAAAGCTTGAAGAGAAACCAAGCAAGCCAGCAGAATTCGGCGACAGACCTCGATGGCTGTTTAAGAACTTGCGGAGGAGGTGGGCTTCTCGCACTCCGGGTTCACCCAATGGGGTAAAGGCTCTTGCCGAAGCCCGGCCAACACGTTCTCAGCGGCAATTGTGGCCATTTGGTCTCGGGTCGAAAAAGTGGCACTTCCCACGTGAGGGGCAATCACCACATTGGGCAAGTTCAGCAGGGGGTCGTCTGGCGAAGGGGGCTCTGGGTCGGTGACATCCAAGCCAGCAGCGAAGATCTCTCCCGCCTGCAGGGCGGCCACCAAGTCCGTCTGCACAACGTGCTGACCCCGCGCGGTGTTAATCAACACGGCGGACTTTTTCATCTTGCGAAAGGCCGCAGCGTCGAAGATGCCGCGGTTGCTCTCGTTGAGGCTGGCGTGGATGCTGACAAAATCGCTTT
This sequence comes from uncultured Pirellulales bacterium, assembly GCA_964648025.1. GTDB lineage: Bacteria > Planctomycetota > Planctomycetia > Pirellulales > Pb10988 > CAZYKP01. The sequence goes on from CAZYKP010000021.1 coordinate 68,634, forward strand.
GAGCCAACAGGGTGTCAAAATCCACCAACTCCGCTCCGAGTTGCTCCTCAGCATCAGGATTGGGAGTGCGGTTGTGGTACAACACCCGCATGCCCCAACCGCCATGCAGACGCTTGGCCACCGCCATCCCAATTCGCCCGAGGCCGACAATTCCCAGTGTTTTGCCAACCAGGTCGACCCCTAAATGACCACGAGGCTCCCAGGTCCGCCACTGTCCATCCAGGACGTAAAGCTGACCCTGCACGATGCATCGAGCTGCTGCCAGCAGCAGCCCCACCGCAATGTCGGCGGTCGCGTCGGTCAACACGCCTGGCGTATTGCCGACACGGATGCCCCGAGCATTGGCGGCGGCAAGGTCGATATTGTTGAAGCCAACTGCGTAGTTGCTGATGACCTTGAGCTTCCCACCGGCAGCATCCATCACCTCAGCATCCACCGCGTCACTGAGCAGGCACAGCAGCCCATCACACCCTTGGAGGCGTTCGATCAGTGTTTCCCGTGGCGGGGGAAGCGGATGTTCCCACACTTCGAGCTGGCAGTGCGTCCGGAGCCTCTCCAACCCGACCTCAGGAATCAGACGGGTGACGAAAACCTTCAACTGTGACATGTTTTTCCTGTTAGGCATCATGAAACATCGTCCGACTTGTCCGCCAAGGGGGACGATGGCCGGATGATCCGGCAGAATCCAGGATTCTACGACCGACTTCTGGATCCGCAATCCTCCCGAGCGGGGCGGTGAGGTTGTACAGTGTGGTCAGGCGGGGTCCACGCGGCTGGCTGTTGACTTTTCTGTCCGACTCTTTTGGCTTGGTGTTCTGGATTGGAGGTGGGAGACTCGAAGGCCTCAACCGCGAGGCTGTTGCTTTGGGGCTCCCTCCGATAGTCTCCTGCCAACGCTGAAGAGTTCCCTGGCGAGTTGACGGGCCTTGCAGCGGGCTCGTCTGCATGGTGTGTTGCCGGTGAGCTTCGCCACCCCTTTGGCAATGATCTGAAGTCATGACGCGACGATCTTCAGGCCCAGCGACTGCCACGGACAATCCTCCTTGGTCGGGAGAACCAGCTCGCCGCTGGTTATTGGCTGGCGTGGCAGCCTTGTGGGTGGCACGGCCTTTGCTCCCTCGAGAACTTCCTCTCACAGGAGAAGGGCTGATTTTTGTGATGTTGTGGCTGACCTTGTTGGTTGGCTGGGCGCTGCGAGGGCTGCTCAAGGGGGGGTTGGAGGTCCGCTGGGGTCCAACCGAAATCGCCGTGGGATTCCTCGTTGGGGGTTATACCCTCAGCGCGGTGATTGCGGGCAGCCAGGGAGCCCCTCGGGCAGCCTCCAACATGCTGTGGGAATTCATCGGACTGGCAGTCGGCTTCTTCCTCACCCGTCAGCTGGTGACCTCAAACCGAGAAGCACGAGCCTTGGTTGCCGGGCTTTCCGGTTTAGCTGTTGCTCTGGCGGTATATGGCATCTACCAGTATTCGGTCGAGATGCCCGCCACTCGTCAGATGTTTGAGCAGGCAGAAGACCAGGGGGAATTTGTCCGTGCCAATGGTTTGACGATCACGCCCGAGAGTGCCGCCTGGGACAGTTTTGTGCAGCGGTTATACAGCCATGAGCCCTACGCCACATTCTCTTTAGCGAATTCCCTGGCCGGTTTCCTTGTCCCCTGGCTGCTGGTCCTGGCGGGGATCCTGCTGAGCTTGTGGACCAGGAAACCAACGGACCAAGCCAGCCAGGCTAACCAGGCCAACCAGGCCAACCAGGCCAGCCGTCTGAGCCAGTCTCCTTTCGGCCGCTCTCCAGCTCACCCTGAAAGTTCCCGAAAGAGAACTGGCCAAGAAAAGGGCGATCCCAGATGGAGGCTGGTTTGCTTAGGTGTTTCTCTGGGTTTGCTTCTTCTCTTGGCCTGTCTGGTGTTGACCAAAAGCCGTTCTGCATGGGCGGCGATGGCTCTTGGGCTGGTCCTGCTTGGGTGGTTGAGCCGGAGAGAGTGGGCCATTCGAGCCGGGAGCCCACCTTGGGCCGCCTCCTGGAGTAGCCGTTGGGTTTGGGGAAGTTGGATCATTGCTGGGGTCGGTCTTGGAGGGGTCTTACTCGCCATCGGGCTCACCGGTGTGGTCGACTGGGAAGTGTTCTCCGAGGCTTGGAAGTCCTTTTCTTATCGATTGCAGTACTGGCAAGGAGCCGGCCAGATCATTGCCGAGCGGCCCTTGTGGGGATGTGGGCCTGGGCAGTTTCAGGATCATTACATGCGGTTCAAGGCAGCCACCGCCAGTGAGGAGGTGCTCGACCCCCATAATTGGCTCGTGGAAATGGCCGCAACCGCAGGCCTGCCCAATTTGCTGCTTTTATTCGCTGGCTTGGCAGCTTTCGCATGGCAGCTGTTCCGATCGCCCTGCCAAGCCGAGGGTGAACGACAACCTGACCGGGATGCCTCGCGGTCGATTGCCTTAGGGGTCCTGCTGGGGGCGCCGTTGGCGTTTTTAGGGGGGCTGACTTATGGCTATGTGCTTTCTCCGCGACTTGTTGTGGGTGTGATCACCGGGCTTGGGCTCTGCCTGGGCTTTCTGTGGCCCTGGGTGGAGGATGGGAGGCTGCCCCGAAGAGTCGTTTGTGTGGCCCTGGTCGGCTTAGGGGTCAATTTGTTGGCCGCAGGGGGACTGAGCTTTCCGGGGGTGATTGGGACGGGCTGGATGCTGTTGGCCTTGGGGCTAACTCTTAGCCAGTTGCCGCCAGCGGGGTCGGAGCAACGTCCGCCGCGAAAATGGGTGGCGGTGGTTTGGTCGGTTGTGTCGTTGGGACTGCTGGCCGCTTGTTATTTGACGGCCTATCTTCCAGTCTCTTCGTCGCGGATGTCGTGGCAGCAGGCCCAGGTGGTCTCCCAAAGCGGTTTCCCATCTGGGTCGGCCTCGCAGCGGGAACTCGCAGAAACTCAGGCGGCACGAGTTGACCAGTTCCTGACCCAAGCGGCCCAGGCCGATCCGCTGAACCCTTGGCCTGCCGAGCAATTGGCAGAGCTGGCCTTAAGAAAGTGGGAGTCCCAACCGCAGGAGCGGCTGTGGCGAGAGTTTGTGTTTTGGTCGGAGCAGTATCTGCGAGCACGTGGACCCTCGGCGGAGTCGCACCTGCAGATCGGTTTATGGTACCGGCGAGCGGCTGAGGCGACCTCCTATCAACCTCTCCATGAGGTCTTCAGGGCTGAGGAGGTCCAGTGGTTGAGCCTGGCTGTGCAGTGGTACCCGAACAGCCCACAGCATCGTGGGGAGCTTGCACGCTCGCAGGCCGCAGCAGGGGATCGCCAGGCCGCCGCGGTCACCGCACAACAGGCACTGGATTTGAGCGACCGAACGCCACACCAGGACAAAAAGCTCAGCGGCGAACTGTACCAACTTCTGCAACGTATCACCACTGCGCCGGACCAGGCCGGTTAGCGTGGCATCGTTTGTTTTTCGGCTTTGCTTGACTCGACTTCACCTGACTCGACTTCGCTTGATTCAAGTGTCCTCAATTCCAGTAATCTCAGTTGTCCCTTTCTGGAATCGAACAAAGCGCGGAATAGAACCTCCTTTGTTTGTGAGCCTGAACGACTATGCCTACCAAGACAGTGCTCTCGCTCGTGGGAATTTTCGTTGTGCTGGGTGCCGTCGGGGTGGTCGCCCTGGTTCTGCCAGGGAGCCGTCCCGGTTCGCTGAGGATCGGCGGGGATGCACCTCAAGCTATCGTTGTCGGTGGCCCACAGTATGATTTTGGCTTACTCGAGGTCGGTCAGACAGGAAGCCATGAGTTTGTCATCCGCAATGAAGGTCCAGGGATTCTCAAGCTGGAGGCTGGCAAACCAAGCTGCAAGTGCACCAGCTTTACGATTGCCGAGACGGAACTCCAGCCAGGTGAGCAGACCATGGCTGAGGTCGAATGGTCGGGCGATTCATCAATGGTTGCCTTCCGCCAGACAGCCCCAGTCAAGACGAACGACCCCAAGAACCCTTCCATTGAGCTGGTGATCACCGGAGAGATCCTGCAACTGGTCGGCGTTGAACCGTCACCTCTGACTTTGTCGAGAATCTCTTCCAGCAAAGAGCATCAATCCGAATTTCTGGTTTACAGTCCCGCCGTGGAGCAATTCGAGATCACCTCTATTGAGCCCCAGAATCCAGAAACCGCCAAGCAGTTCGAGATCTCCTGGACGCCGGCTGCACAAGACGATTATCAGCCCCTGGGCGGAAAGAGCGGATATCTCTGTACCTTGACTGTCAAACCTGGTCTGCCATTAGGGCAGTTCAACCAAAAATTCACGATTAAGACCACTGTCCCGCTGAAGCGGAACTCCTTAACACCTGAGCTCAAGGAGACTGAGCTCAAGGAGACTGAGCTCAAGGAGACTGAGCTCAAGGAGACTGAGCCCAAGGAGACTGAGCCCAAGGAGACTGAGCTCAAGGACACCCAACAGGAGGCCTCCCAAGAGGGAGGATCCGCAGAGAAGTCGGGAGACGCTGATGATCCGGGGAACTCAGCAAAGGACGCCGCTGAGCAGCCCAGGCCAGAAACACCCAGATCAACCGAACCTGGGCCGGAAGAAGCTGGCCCCAAAAAGGTGGATCAGGGTGTGCATCGGGAGAAGGGCGATCAGGTGGCCTCAGTCGAGTGGGTTGTCCGAGGGGTTGTTGAGGGCGATCTGAGTGTTCTCGGCAACGGGTACGATTCGACGCGTGGACGGCTGACAATCGGACAGGTTCCACGTTTCCAAGGGGCCAAGAGGCAGCTGCGTCTGTTAGCTCGTGGTCCCCATCGAGATATCACGATCAAGGGCGTCACCACAAACAAACCTGGCATTTTGCTTGCCAAAGTGGGCCCCAAGAGAACTCTCACCTCCAAGCTTGTCACATTCCCGATTGATATTGAGATCGCCGCGGATGCCCCGGAGATGAACCAAATGGGCACCAAAGCCGGAGAAATCGGGGTTGTGACCCTCCAGACCGATCACCCGGTCACTCCTCAAGTCCGCATCTTGGTACGTTACGCTGTCTTAGAACAGTGAGAGGACTCTGGCCGGGTCTGACTCTCAACCGGCCACTGCGCCTCCAGCCGCGACAGGGCGAAAAATTGCTCTTCTCCCGGATCCCGACCTGCGGCTATGGTGACCTAATCTGTGTCCCCCCTGTCTGAGAGGAACGGTATGACGGATCACCGAACCACAATGTCTCGCAAAACCCGCTTAGGTGTTAGCCTGGCAATTCTGGGGCTCTGTGTTGTTGGCATCTGCTGCACGTGGATGCCGGCGGATCAAGAACCAAGCGATCAAGACGAGTCCTTGCAGGGAGTCGCTCAAAGAGCGGGCGGTGCCATCCAGAAAAGCTTTGTCAGCGGTCCTGGCGAAGGCACTGGCTCTCAAGGAGTGGAGGCAACATCGAGCCAAGGTCACCCCGGTGAAGATCCTCTGGCGGATTGGCCCAAGCCTCAGGCGGTGTTGGTCATCTCGGGGGAGATGGACGGTTACGTTGAGCCCTGTGGCTGCGCGGGCAAGGAAAACCAGAAGGGTGGCCTTGCCCGGCGACACGGTTTTCTCCAGATGCTGAAGAAGCGAGGCTGGAATCCCATTGCGTTGGAACTTGGAGGGCAAGTCAAACGGTTCGGGCCTCAAGCCGGGATCAAGTTCACCCATGTCGCCGGTGCCCTCAGAACCATGGGCTACCAAGCGGTTGCCCTTGGGGTCAAAGAGCTCAATCTTCCCATCATCCTCAACGAAGTCCTTCAGCCCAGCAACAATTTCGTCTCCGCCAACGTTGGCCTGGAAGGGGCGGAAGACTTGATCCCCAAACACCGCCTCATCCAAGTCGGGGGAACACGCATCGGCGTGACAGCGGTCTTGGGAGACCGATACCAACGGAGAGTGACCAACCGGGAATTTACCTACAAGCCGGCTGCTGAGGCACTTCGGCCGGTGGTCGCCAGCCTCAAGGACCAAGCCGATGTGCAGGTTTTGTTGGTCCACGGCTCCAGAACCGACTCTCAGGAGTTGGCCAAAGAGTTTCCCGAGGTAGACTTTGTGGTCACCGCCGGCGGTGCCGAAATGCCACCTGGCGAGCTGGCGGAGATCAGCGGCTCGCGTGGCCGGCTGGTTGAGGTGGGCCACAAGGGCATGTACCTGGCTGTGATCGGCTTGTTCGACGATCCCCAAAAACCCTGGCGATACAAAAGAGTGGCCCTGGACGCTCGTCATGCCGAGACCAAGGCCATGTACGAAATGATGGTCAACTACCAGGCGGAACTGGAGGGAGTGGGATTGGGTGGAGCTGTCGCTGTTCCCAGAGCCCACCCCAGTGGCCGCTCCTTCGTCGGCTCAGCCGCCTGTGCCGATTGCCACACAACCGCCCATGAGATTTGGTCGAAGACCCCTCACGCCAAGGCCTTGGAGACTCTCAAAAACCTCGATCCTCCCCGACATCACGATCCCGAGTGCCTCAGCTGTCACGTCGTTGGCTGGGATCCCCAGTTGTATTTCCCCTACAAGAGCGGCTATCTCAGCGAAGAAAAAACTCCCTTGCTGACTCATCAGGGCTGCGAAAACTGCCATGGCCCGGGCAGCGACCACGTTGCCGCAGAACTTGGGGAACTGGAGGTCACCGAGGCCGAGGCAGATCTTCGCAGGAAGCAGATGCGGATCACCCTGCAAGCAGCTGAGGCCAACTGTCGCGGCTGCCACGATCTGGACAACAGTCCCGAGTTCGACTTTGACACTTACTGGCCAAAAGTTCAGCATGAAGGCCGGTATTAAATCTCTCGATTTCTTGCCAAGGCAGTTTTGAGGTCCAGGGGGACCGAATTGGCTTCCCGGAGGAGGCAGTCTCCGAAGTCGCAGCCGACAGCTGCCAGCGAGAAATGCCTCCGCGGGCAGGCTTTTGGGCCTTGCCACCTCCGCAGAGAGACCAACTCTTCGGCGCCCAGCGGCTTTGCTTCTGCCCGAATTGTTGTTGAGTTCAGATCCGTCCTGGCGAATTCGGGCGTACTCCCCCTAACTCTCAGCTGGATCTATAATCCATGCGTCGGGCCTGTCCGTTCGGCCTGTCATCTGTGGGTCCCTGGGTGGGAGTGAATCCATGCCGGTGCAGATGGAATTGGCCCGCATCATCATTAGCGATATCAACCAAACGCAGGTGATCTACCTGAAGGAAGTTGATGGGGTTAGGGCGTTTCCGATTCTGATCGGGTTGTTCGAAGCCACCAGCATCGACCGACGGGTGAAGGGGGCCAATACGCCTCGTCCTCTGACACACGACTTGCTGGTCAACACCGTCGAGCAGCTCGGCGCAGAGATGCAGGACGTGGTCATCACCGAACTACGCCACCACACCTACTACGCTGTTCTGCGTATCCGACAAGACGGGGAATTACGGGAAGTTGACGCGCGTCCATCAGACGCAATTGCTGTGGCGGTCAGCTGCGATCCGATCTTGCCGATTTACGTCTCTGAGGAAGTGCTCAACGATGTTTTGGGCGAGTGATCTCTTGGCTGGACGGGCTGATGTTCGTCGGAGCAGTTGGCCAGACCAGCTTGGCACACAACCGTTTGGGTCCAAGTTCTCAGAGATTTGCTGGGACGTCTCGACCGATTGCGATGATGGTTCAACCGGTTGAGTAACCTGCACGGGCACATCGCAGCACACGCGGTTGGGCCTCAGTGGAAATCACCATTTCCCGAAGATTTCTTTCCGAGCAGTCGGTTTCGGCTGATCAGTGCCGAGGTTTGGCACACAGGCTGGCTAACGGTCGGCAAGGGCTCTTTACGGCGGGGGGCAGGTTTGATTCGACCGTCAAGGCAAGCTCTGGACCGGAGCGACGAACTGAGGGTGGAGGGAGGATTCCGGAGTCCAACAGCAGATCTTCGCCGCCCTAGTGCCTTGTTTGCTAGGATTTTGGCAGTCGGTTGATTTGGGCAGTCGGTTGATTTTGGCAGTCGGTGGGACGTGAATCCCCCGATTCCACGAGAACCAGCTGCCAAATCAGAAGGAAACCGACCACTAGGTTCTTGAGCCAGAGCTGCTTGAGCGATTTGGTTTCGCCCCAGCACCGATGTTTGTGCAACCGGCATCCTGGATCCCCGACCGAGCTGGCGTGCAGACCTCAATGGATCTGCTGTTGGCTCATAGAGGGTATGCGGCCGACCTCGCGGGAGAAGAAGAGGAGTAGCAAGCCGAATTGCGAGAGCTCAGCAGCAGCCTGGCCTTGGGAAGCGACAGCCCAGACTTGGGTCGAAGTTACTGGTGTCCAGGCAAAGGTCGTTGCTCTGCTTGTTGAGGCAGTCGGGCAGCATCGGAAAGTCAGCGGGCCAAGCTCAATCCATGGCATCAGCGAATTCGCGTTGCAGTGCCTCCAACGCCTTCTGACCTTTGACTCCACCAACCAGCACGCTGACCCGCACTTCACTGGTAAAGATCAACTGCAAGTTGATGCCGGCCAGGCCGAGAGCCTGGAACATGCGGATGGCCACTTCTGTGTGGCTCCGTAACCCAATGCCAAAGACGGATAACTTGGCCACATCGGGGCTACTGGACACCGCGCCGCAGTTGAGCTGATGGGCGAGCTGTTTGGCCAGGGCCACGGTCTTTTCCAGTTCTGCTCGCGGAACGGTGAAGCTGAGCGTTGCCTGGCGTCCGCTGCCGATGTCCTGCACGATCATGTCCACCATGATGCCAGCTGCACCAATGCCCTCAAACAACGCAGCTGCCAGACCTGGAGTGTCTGGAATCCCCTCCACAGTCACGCGTGCCTGAGTCTCATCGAGCTCAACAGCGTCCACAGTCAGGTCCTCCATACCTTGCAGGCGGCTGACTGCCGCGACCGCCCGATCCTCCGGCGCCGGCACCGGAGTTGTGGCCGTCTGAGGACTTGGCACCACGGTGACACGCCGAGGCAGCCGCAATCTCTGGGCAGGGGGTTTCTCCAGTTCAAAAGCAGCGTGAACCGCCTGCAGAGCCGTCAAGGCATGCAAACGAGCGACTAAAACGGAAATCTTAATTTCGCTCGTGCTGATCATCAGGATGTTCACGCCTGCCTCGGCCAACGCGCGAAACATCTTGGCGGCCACGCCGCTTTGCTGGGCCATGCCCAAGCCCACCACTGAGACCTTGGCAACACCTTCATCAAAGCCAACGTCGGTGGCTCCGAGCTTTTCGACAACCGCTTGAGCAGCTTGGAGAGTGGCAGGCAGATCGTCGCGGATGACGGTGAAGGAGATGTTGGCTCGTCCATCTTCGCCGATGTTCTGCACGATCATATCGACAGAGACGCTGCGATCGGCAAGCTCCCGAAAGACCATCAGCGAGGTCCCTGGTTCATCGGGAACACCGATGACCGTCACTCGGGCTTCATTCTTCACCAAGGCTGCCCCACACACCGCCGAATCGGCACTTTCGGGGCGAGCCAAAACAGCTGTGCCAGGAACTTCGCTAATAAAGCTACTACGAACTTGCAAAGGAATGCAGAACTTTTTGGCGAACTCGACCGAGCGGTTGTGCAGCACCCCGGCCCCGAGGCTGGCCAGTTCTAACATTTCGTCGTAGCTAATTGTGGAGACTTTGCGTGCCTCCGGCAGGATGCGGGGATCGGTGCTGTAGACGCCATCAACGTCGGTGTAGATTTCGCAGTTGTCGGCCCCCAAGACAGCCGCCAAGGCCACTGCGGTGGTGTCGCTGCCACCTCGTCCCAGAGTGGTGATATTGTAGTCCTCGTCGATGCCCTGGAACCCAGCAGCGATGACGATCTGGCCGGCATCCAGGGCGGCTTGTAAACGATGCGTATCGATGCAGCGGATGCGAGCCCGGGTGTGCGTACTGTCGGTCTGAATGCCGATCTGCGCTCCGGTGAGGCTGATGGCTCGACCGCCTAAGGTATGGACGGCCATGGCCATCAAAGCAACACTGACTTGTTCACCGGTGGCCAAGAGCATGTCCATCTCCCGAGCAGGCGGATGATCGCAGACTTGCTCGGCCAGCTCGATCAGCCGATCGGTGTTCTTGCCCATGGCGCTGACGACAACAATCACCCGATGGCCAGCCCGATGCGCCCTGACTGCCTTCCGGGCGGCTTCCAAGATTTTCCCGCTGTCGGCGACACTGGTCCCACCGAACTTCTGCACAATCAGCGACATTCTCGGCCTCAAGGTGGGTCCCGACTGGTCCAACTCAAGCTCGCGTGACTCAGGCTCGCGTGACTCAGGCTCGCGTGACTCAGGCTTGCGTGACTCAGGCTTGCGTGACTCAGGTTCGTGCAAGTCAAGCCGTGTCGTTCAAGCTGTGTTATTTAAGCTTGAGCAACAGGCAGGCTTGAGGTTCTTGAGAGCTTCCGACTGAGGATCGAAGCCTTTGGGGGGCAGTGGAGTCTCTTCGGCGATCGCTTCTCGCCTTTGACCCCTGACCTGTTCTGAGCATCAAGTAACGCAGTGGCACTGGTAAGCTTTCTGGATCACCAATTCAAGGGTCAACGCCGACAACCGCTCAGGAGCTTCAGCTGGAACAAGCAACGTCCGCAACAACTGCGACTTCTCGCCGCGGTGTCTTTCAGGAAGGGGCCTGTCTGACTGTCTGACGGCCCGCTCTGTCGGCCCATTGTCAAGTCGGCCCATTGTCAAAGTGCTCGCTGGGGACTTTTTTTGAGCTTGCAGCACAACGCACTCAACCTCAGGTTTTCTGAACGGACTCTGCTTGAGGTTCTGGGGGCTTTCAGCAGCGTCGGGAGATCTTTTTGATGCACGTTGTCGTCTATGAATACATCACCGCCGGAGGGTGGACCACGGACTTTCCTCAGCAGCCTCCGACTGGATCACTAGCTGCCGAGGGGTTGGCCATGGTCCGAGCGTTGGCCAGCGACCTGACCGGGGCCTCGGGGATCAGCACCACGATCCTGTCGGAGGCGGCCAATCCCTCTCTGGCCCAAGTGTTGCCGCCGGAGGTCACTCAGGTGCGGGTCGAGGCAGGGCAAGAAAAACGCCTGCTGGCCGAGCTAGCGGCAATAGCGGACTGGGTGGTGGTCATCGCACCAGAATCCGCTGGAATCCTCTTCGATCGATGCCAATTGGTTCAGCAAGCCGGCGGCCGGCTGCTGGGGCCACCCTTGGAGATGATCGAACTGACTTCCGACAAGCACCGCACCTGCCAGAGGCTGGCCGCCGCAGCGATTCCGGTTCCCGTCGGGCGTTGCTTGCATCCAGGCGATCCCTGGCCGAGCGAGATCAGCTACCCAGCGGTGCTCAAACCGAACGACGGCGTGGGAGCTACAGACACCTTCCTGTTGGAGAATCGGTCAACAGCCCAGACTCTGTGGGAACACTTGCAACCAACCGCTCCGTTTCGCGTGGAGCAGTTTCTGCCGGGCCAAACAGCCAGCATCCTGGTCGCCTCAGGCCCTGCCGAACACCTCTGCTTCCCACCAGCACGACAGGTGATCAGCCGTCAAGAAAACCGTCTGATTTACCAGGGCGGCCAAATCCCCGCCGGCCCCCCCGATTTCACCAAACGGGCGCAGCAGCTCGCTAGACAAGTTGCAGAAGCACTAGATAGAATGCACGCGTTGTGGGGGATAGATTTCATCTTCGGCACCCAATCAGATGGTTCTGAAGATGCAGTTGTCGAGATCAACCCGCGGCTCACGACGAGCTACGTTGGGTTGCAGACACTGGCCTGCGCCGCAGGCATCAACCTTTCGGAAATCGTTCTGGCAATCGTCGACGGAACAAGACCCCTCCATACCATGCAGGGTCTGTCCAGCCGGGCAGTACGCTTCCAACCAAGCGGACTCACAACCTTGCTATAAACAGTCTCGACTTTTTTATTGCTTCGACAGCGACCCGGCAACCAAAACCAGTTTGTTCTTTGGTGTCCTCGCGTGAGTCTTTGGCGATTGGCCGAAGAGTTGAGGGTGACACTCCTCTGAGACGTTTGGAGCCGGCGGCGGCAGTTTTCTGCCTGGGGCCGCCGAATGCTATGGCGGTATTGGGGCTCGATATTGGTGGGGCACACGTCAAGGTAGCCGATGGGCAGGGGTACGTTGCCGCGCGGCCCCATGCTTTGTGGAAGAACCCCACTGGCTTGGCTCGATGTTTGAGAATCCTGCTGGAGGATGCCTACGCCCAAACGAGCGAGAGCCCAACGCAGTCATCGGAGAACGCCCGGAGACAACCTGACCGCGACCAAGACCCATCCCATCAGAACGTGCCCCAACGCAGCGTGCCCAACCGCAGCGTGTCCAACCGCAGCGTGCCCGCCCAAGATGACCCGCCCGACGATGACATGGTGCACGCACACGCTGGCGGTGATGTCACCAAAATCGTTCAGGGTGAAGGAGAAACCGATCTCCCGGTTGCGGGGCCAGCTGGCGGGTCGACCGGTTCTCCCTCAGCGACGCCGAAGAGTCCCTACCTTCCGGCCCAGCTCCCAGGAGATCTGACCAGTTCGGGGAGCTCACCAGCCAGGCGTTTGCGAACCTTGACCAGTGACGATCCGATCTGCGTTACCATGACCGGTGAACTGGCCGACTGTTTTCGAACCAAAGCCGAAGGCGTCGAGGCCATCTTAGCGGCGGTTCGCGAGGCCTCCGAATCCCTGACTCAAGGCGGCAATCGTCCCAAGGTGTGGGTGTACTTGGTTGATGGACGTTTGGTCGAACCAGCCGAGGCGATTCGCCAGCCCCAGTTAGCCGCTGCCAGCAACTGGCATGCGTTGGCTCGTTTTGCCTCCCGGTACTCCCCCAGAGGAAGGGGGCTTCTCATTGACATCGGTTCGACCACCACCGACATCATCCCACTGATCGACGGACAGAACGTGGCCGTTGGCCGCTCCGACCTCCACCGGCTGGCCTCTGGGGAACTTGTCTACACAGGAGTCGTCCGGAGTCCGGTGGCTGCTGTCTGTCGTGTGTTGCAATGGCGTGACCAAGTTTGCCCAATTGCTCAAGAGCTCTTCGCCACCACTCAGGATGCTTACTTGATGTTGGGATTGTTGCCAGAAGACCCCAACAACTGCGACACCGCCGACAACCGACCGGCGACCAAGGAATACGCTGCCGAGAGGCTAGCCCGCATGGTTTGTGCCGATCGGACGATGTTCACAGCCCAGGATGCCATGGTGGCCGCTCGCGCTGTGATGACCTCACAGGTCCGCTTACTGCGTCGAGCGGTCGAACGGGTGATCGCTGAGCGTCTCCTTGGCCCGCCTGAGGCGATCGTGCTGACCGGCCAAGGCGATTTTCTCGCTCAGGCGGTGTTGGACGATACTGTCATGCCGGCCTCGCCACCGCCGATCTTCCTTCGCGACCGCATCGGCAGCGGAGTCAGCCGATGCGCCACCGCCCACGCCCTGGCCGTTCTGGCCCGAGAGGAACACCGGATCGGCAATAGCTAATCCCCAGCCTCCCAACCCTTCGATCCGTCCCTTGCTCTGGCGAGTTCAGTTGGGCGAGTTCAGTTGGGCGAGTTCAGTTGTTCTGGGTCGGTTGTTCAGGCTTGCTTGCCCGATAGTTTGGGCCCGCCCTAGTTGCTCCACCGGATTCTTGCGGACAAACTGTTGACCGAGTGGTCGTCTTCTCAGACTGGAAGCCGCAAGAAACAGGCTCTCAGAGCCTTTGAACTCATCAGCACCTTGGGCCAGCAAGACCGTCGCTTCGATTGTGAGGGGTTGGTGGGCACAAGGCGTCCAGGGCAAGCGGTCTCCCAAGCCAGCGGTCTCCCAAGTCAGCGGTGTCCCAACCAACTGTCATTTCTCATTTTGCAGTCTCAATTTGCTCCGGTTTGAGCATATTTCGAAACGATTTCCAGGCGTCCAGGCCTTGGAGGATGTGACCTTCTCGGTGGAGTGGGGTCATTGTCATGCGCTGTTGGGAGAGAATGGGGCTGGCAAGAGTACTTTGGGCAAGATCTTGGCTGGGATCACCAGCCCCGATGCCGGCTGGATTGCTTTCGATGACCAAGTTCACCGTTTTGCCACCGTTGGTCAGGCAGCGCAGGCAGGAGTCGGGATCGTCCACCAAGAACTGCTGTTTTGTCCCAACCTCTTGGTGGCCGAAAACTTGTGCCTCCATAAGCTGCCGGCAGGCCGCTGGGGCCTGGCTCGTCGCCAAATGATCGCCCAGGCCCGCCGTTTGCTGGCCGAAATTGGCCTGGAGGATCTCGACGTTGAGCAACCGATGGCGAACCTGTCGATCGCACAGGAACAACTTGTTCAGATTGCTGCAGCGATTGGCTCGGAGGCACGGATTTTGGTCTTTGACGAGCCGACCAGTTCTCTTGGGGTTCAGGAAGTTCAGCGGTTATTCCGCTTGATAAGACGCTTGCAAGACGCAGGGGTGACCATCATTTACGTCTCGCACCGTCTGGAGGAGATCTTTTTGCTCTGCCAGGCAGTCACGGTGCTTCGAGATGGCCGACATATCGCCACCCAATCGATCGAATCAGTCGATCATGATCAGCTTGTTCGTCTGATGGTTGGACGAGAGGTGAAGCTGGCAAGACCACAAACTCAGTCGACCCTTCACAACACGTCGGCCGAGACGACTCATCAGGCTGTCCGGCTGGAGGTCCGCGATTTCTCATCGCCCGGCAAATTTGAGGGTGTCTCCTTGCGGCTTTTTGCAGGAGAGATCCTTGGGTTGGCCGGACTGATCGGAGCGGGACGCACAGAGGTTGCCGAGGCGATTTTTGGTTTGGATCGACGGGTCACCGGGCAGATCTTCATCGATGGTCAGCAGGTGACCATCAGAAATCCGCGCGAGGCGTTAGCTCATGGGCTTGGTTTGGTGCCCGAAGATCGCAAGCGGCATGGCTTGGTTCTGGGCATGAGTGTTCGAGAAAACACCACACTGGCGATTTTGCACAAGGTCTGCCTTTTGTTGGGCTGGGTGGATCGGCCGGCTGAACGCCAAGTGACTGAGAACTTCTGCCAGATTCTGAACATCCGCACACCAGGCATCGAAATCCCCACTGCGCAGCTCTCCGGGGGCAACCAACAAAAAATCGTGCTGGCCAAATGGTTGGCCGCCGGTGGCCGAGTGCTGCTGGTTGATGAACCGACTCGCGGGGTGGATGTTGGTGCCAAACAAGAAATCCACGAATTACTCGCGCACCTCGCCGGTCAAGGGCTGGGGATTCTGATCATCTCTAGCGATCTTCCGGAGCTACTGGCCCTGGCCGATCGGGTTGTGGTGCTTCGCTCCGGCCGAGTTGTCAAGCAACTGACCAGCGATCAAGCGGACCCAGAAACCGTTCTGCGATGGATGGCTGGCTTGGAGTCGACCCCGGCCGGGCCAACCCACCGCGCCGCAGCTGATGGGGCTGCGGCCAATCCGGAAACAGCCCACTGAAAGATCAGGCCCAGCATCTCTGATTGAGGCCTGGCAGATCCCTGGGGAGATAGCCTGTGGATGTCATACTAGAATACGGCGCTGCTTTTCTGACGCTCACTTTACTCGAAATTGTTTTGGGCATCGATAATATCATCTTTTTATCGATCCTTGTTTCTAAGCTTCCTGAAAAGCAGCGGCCAGCAGCACGATTCATTGGGCTAGGATTGGCCATGGGGCTGCGAATCGTCCTGTTGTTGTTCATATTTGTCCTGGCAAGGCTGACAGAACCATTGGTGACCCTCCTCGGTCATGAGTTTTCCCTCAAAGATCTTATTATGATCGGCGGCGGGCTTTTCTTATTAGCCAAAGCAACGCAAGAAATCCATGAAAAACTTGAGGGAGAAGAAGGACCTGCTTCTGGTCAGCAGACGGCTTCTTTTTCGTCGGTGATTGTTCAGGTGGTCTTGCTGGATGTGGTCTTTTCGCTTGACAGCGTGCTGACAGCCATTGGGATGGCCGGCGACAAGCTGGTGGTGATGATTGCCGCGGTGGTCGTTGCGGTGATTGTGATGATGCTTTTTGCCAAGGTTGTCAGCGAATTCGTTCAGCGGCATCCCACTGTCAAGATGCTAGCACTCTCCTTTCTGCTGTTGGTTGGCTTTGCCCTGGCGGCTGAAGGGCTGGAGATCGAAATCCCCCGTGGCTACCTGTACTTCGCTATTGGGTTCTCGGTGTTCGTCGAGGCCCTCAACTTGCAAGTCCGCAAACGCAGAGACCCGGTTCACCTCCGCCGTCGGTACACCGCAGCCAACCAGTCAAACCCCGGCCAGCCAAACCCCGGCCAGCCAAACCCCGGCCAGCCAACCGCTCAGAGCCAATCTGCTGGCTAGGGGGCCCCTCAGCAGAACTCTCGCGGAGATCCCTGAGTTGCAAGACGATGTGCTTGTGGTCGAGTGATTCCGGGAAAAGTTCTCAACGACAACATTGCGGAAGGACCGAGGGTCCGGGCTTGCGGTGGTACCGCTGGCTGCCCCCTTTGGTCATCAAAAACAAGGGCAGACTGACATCTCTGGGCCAAAAACTTGCCTGAAACTCAGTCAAGGTCAACGTGAAGGCGAGGTCCTGGGTTCTTGACTGGACCTTGCTGGTCAGACGCCTCGGCCACGACGCTGATACCTCCTCAGCAAGTCTGTCAGCTTTTTCACCCGCTCAGGATACTGCGGATCAAGGTCCGTTTGCTCACCAGGGTCGCCAGCCAAGTTGTGGGGTTTGCCCGCTGGCTTAACTTCCTTGAGCTTCATCCGTCGGGGGGCGATCAATGCACCTGATCCGGGACCCCTCTTGGCCAGCGTGAGCTGCAGCGAAACGGTGGTTTTCACGATCGGCGGGCTCGGGACGCAGGGGCTTCGTCTTGATCAAAGCCGATGTCACAATCACGCGTGCTGTGCGTTGAGATGCTCTTTGGCTATTGTGAAACAAGGCTTGAAACCTCAGGAAAATTGCTGATGCCCCCCAGAGCGAATTCGAGCTGTTGGCCGCCGACTGTGGCAGAAACGAGTTGCCCAACTGCCGTAACTCTTAGAACAGTCCCCAATGTGGCTCTTGTCCCCAAGACCTCGTAGTCACCCGGGACCTTGCAGCCACCCGAGACCTTGTAGCCACCCTGCTTTTTGGTGGGTTGCAACTTGCTGGTCCTGACGGAGTCCGCCTCAGCCCCTATCTAGAACCAATCTGGAACAGTCGTGTTAGTCCAAATCGTGAAATATCCTGTTAAGAACGGATTTCGCCTTGTTCTCATTCAGGGATGCCTGTTGGTGTTGCTGATGAGTGAATTGTTAAGTGCTGGAGACCCCCGCATCGTGTACCCGGAAACCTGTCGAGTCGAGCAAGTCGACGTTTATCACGGAGTTGAAGTCGCTGATCCTTATCGCTGGTTGGAAAACGACGTGCGGGAGGATCCTCAAGTGGAACAGTGGGTCGAGGCCCAGAATCAGGTAACCTTTGGCTACCTCAAGGAGATCCAGGAGCGGGAGTCTCTCCGCCAGCGGTTGACAGATTTGTGGGACTATCAGAAGTACTCGGCTCCCTTCAAGGAGGGAGGACGGTACTACTTCTTCAAAAACGATGGCCTCCAGAATCAGTCCGTTCTCTACTTACAAAAGTCCCTGGACGAAAAACCCCAAGTATTGATTGATCCCAATACTTGGAGCGAAGATGGCACCATCGCCCTTGCAGGGACCTCCTTCAGCGACGATGGACGCTACGTCGCTTACGGCATCGCTGAGGCTGGCAGCGACTGGCGAACGTGGAAAATCATGGAGATCGAGAGCCGGCGGGTCCTGGACGACGAACTTCGCTGGATCAAGTTTTCTCGGATCAGTTGGACTCGCGATAGTCGTGGTTTTTTCTATAGTCGCTATAGCGAACCTCAGGAGGGAGAGGAATTTCAGAGTCTCAACCTCAACCACAAACTCTACTACCACCGCCTTGGCACAGCCCAAGCTGACGATGTGCTCGTCTACAAACGACCCGATCAGCCGAAGTGGAGTTTTTTTGGTGAGGTGACCGAAGATGGCCGGTACCTGATCATCACCGTTGGCAAAGGAACCGATCGAAAATACCGTGTCTTGGTCAAAGATCTTGACGAACCTTACGGGATGCCCGTCGAACTCATCGACCACTTCCGCGACGAGTATTCCTTGATCGGCAACGACGGCCACGTGCTCTACTTTCAAACGGATCTGGACGCTCCTCGGGGACGAGTCATCGCTATCGATCTGCACAAGCAACCGGCAGGTCGGCAAACCTCATCGAAACAGCCCTTGCAAGCAGAACGCGGCCAAACCGAAAGTGATCAAGAGCAACCCGCAGAAGCAGAACCTGCCAAGACAGACAAGCTGGACTACCAAGAGGTCATTCCCCAGGCCGAGCAGACGCTCTCGTCGGTCAGTTTGCTGGGGAATTGCTTTGTTGCCTCGTATTTGCAGGACGCTCACTCTGTCGTCAAGCTCTTCAGCGTCGACGGTCAGTTTGTGCGGGACATTGAGTTGCCAGGCTTGGGCAGTGCGTCAGGTTTTTCTGGTCGACGAAGTGATACCGAGACGTTTTATTTGTTCTCCAGTTTCGCCACCCCACCAAGCACCTATCGCTACAATTTGATCACCGGGCAGAGCACCTTACTACGTCGAGCCGAAGTCGAGTTTGACCCGGATGACTATGAGGTCAAGCAAGTCTTTTACAACAGCAAAGACGGCACCAAGGTCCCTATGTTCCTGACCTGCCGCAAAGGTCTGACTCTGGATGGGAACAACCACACACTGCTTTACGGTTACGGCGGATTCAACATCCCGCTGACACCGCGGTTCTCCGTCGCCCGTCTCGCGTGGCTGGAGCTGGGTGGGGTCTTGGCGGTGGCCAATCTGCGTGGAGGAGGCGAGTACGGAGAGCAATGGCACCAAGCGGGGACTCGTCTGAACAAACAAAATGTCTTTGACGACTTTATTGCCGCCGCGGAATGGCTGATCGAGCAGAAGTACACTCAACCGGCGAAGCTTGCAATCGAAGGGGGGAGCAACGGGGGGCTGCTGGTCGGTGCCGTGATGACTCAGCGTCCCGAGTTATTTGGAGCGGCCCTGCCGGCGGTCGGGGTGATGGACATGCTGAGGTTTCATCAATTCACCGCTGGTCGGTTCTGGGTCGACGATTACGGCTCGGCCGAAGATCCCCAGCAATTTCGGGCCCTCTATGCGTACAGCCCTTATCACAACTTGAAGCCCGGCGTGGTCTACCCGCCGACTTTGGTGACCACTGCCGATACCGACGACCGGGTGGTCCCCGGCCACAGTTTCAAGTTCGCCGCTCGTCTCCAGAAGTGCCACGCGGGGGAGGGGCCGGTTCTCATCCGGATCGAGACTCGGGCGGGCCATGGGGCCGGCAAGCCAACAGCCAAGGTGATTCAGGAACAAGCCGATAAATACGCTTTTCTCCTCAAGACATTGAAGATCGACCTGGGGCAACAGCCGTAGCCCCTTGCCCCCCTGATCCGGTACAATTGACAGCTAGTTGAGGTACAGCGTAGCTGCGAAGATCTCCAAGTCGCTGGGAGTCGAGTCCTTCAAGAGTTCGGGATATGAATTCGTTACAAGGTCACCTGTTGCTCGCCTCGCCCGAGCTCCGCGATCCGAACTTCTACCAAACGGTGGTGCTGATCGTTCGCCACGACGAAGAGGGGGCTTTTGGGTTGGTCCTCAATCGCCCTACCTCCATGGGCATTGCCGAGGTGTGGCGGCAGGTGAGCGATACCCCGTTTGAGACCCCCGATCCTGTCTACCTGGGCGGGCCCGTCCACGGTCCCCTGATGGCCCTGCATACTCAGCCAGAGTACGCTGAGATTGAGGTGCTGCCCAATCTGTGCTACAGCGTGCAAAGCGATCAACTCGAGCAGTTGGTCGCCCAATATCAAGGAGACATCAAGTTCTTTTTGGGCTTTGCCGGTTGGGGGCGGGGGCAGTTGGAGATGGAGTTGGGCGAAGGGGCCTGGCTGAGCCCTAAGGCCACCTCGGAGCAGATCTTTGAGACCGATCACACGCTCTGGAAACGACTGATCCAACAACACCATTCGCCGCTGCTCTCGGCATTGGGCATCAAGCACATCCCCCCTGATCCGTCCATGAATTGACCGTCAACGAGTTTCCTGGCTGAGGGTCGTGGCCACAGCCCAAAGCCGCTGTGGACCATGGCAGAATCCTGCTAAGCGCCTGTTCCTGGTAAGCGCGTGATCTTGAACAGCGCGTGATCTTGGAAAGCGTGATCTTGGAAAGCGTGATCTTGGAAAGCGTGATCTTGGAAAGCATGGATCCGATGGAAACTCTTGGACACTGCCGTTGAGACTGTTTCAGGGCTTGAGACTGCCGAACTGAAGGAGCGACTGATGAGACCATGGCCGTTGCAGGTGCGGATTGCCGGATGGGTGATCCTGGGGCTGCTCGGGGCTCTGATGACCTTCTCGGGTCTGATGAAGCTGTTTAACCCCGCAGCGATGAAAGAGCAGCTGGATCCTCTCAACCCCACCTTGATTGGCACCGGCGAGCTGATCGCCGTCGCGTTGATGCTCATCCCCAGGACCGCGTCCTTAGGGGTCCTTGCAGTCAGTGGCTTCTGGGGCGGAGCCATCGTTCATCACATGGCCGAGAACACCAACTACGGTTTTCAAGCAGGCCTGTTGGCGTTGACCTGGATCGGGGCCTTCCTCCGGGATTGGCGGGTGTTGGCCAGTTTCTTTCCTGACGAGCTTGATCAAATATCCCGACCAACCCAGCAAGCAAGCGAATCTCAGACAAGCTCAACCCAGCAAGATCCTTCCCCCCAAGATATGCCGCAGGCAGCCGCCGAGCCTTCGTGAAACACTCGGCCGCTGGCGCCACAAAGGCACCTTGCACCTTGAACCTTGCTTCGCCTGCGG
The DNA here is from genome assembly GCA_964648025.1 of uncultured Pirellulales bacterium. GTDB lineage: Bacteria > Planctomycetota > Planctomycetia > Pirellulales > Pb10988 > CAZYKP01. The sequence continues at coordinate 89,411 of CAZYKP010000021.1, forward strand.
AGGTTGCGGAAAATCTTGGCTTGTCCGGCCCAGCGGAAAGGCTGCCAATTCACCGGTCATTCCAACTGCTGGCGTGTTTTGGCCGAGCAAGAATCTTCCGATCGCAGCAGTCACACGTCTCGCCTCACTTGCCTCGCCCCACTCGACTTTGGGAAGAAAACGGATGTGGCTAAGCTTTGCGGAGCTCGAAGACCTAAAAAGCCAGTACACCGGCAAACGTGTTGAAGTCAACGCTCAACGTCCCGAGCTCGCTCGTTTCCAAGGACAGAGCGGCACAATCAAAACCATCAACATGAACGGCAGGGCCTTAGTAGAATTCGCTGACTACCTCAATAACCCCGGATGGTATGACATCCGCCTCAGCGATCTGACGATCCTGGAGACTCAAGGGGAATCCTCGTTCAGCAACAGCCCCTCTGGTGAGGTGCCCTCAAATCAGATCTCAGAGATCCAGCGAGAGGATTCCAATTAAGAGGCCAACATACTGACGTGGATAGGCGCTTCTTGCCAGGCAAGGGCGGAGGCCTGAGTTGCGGAAGCTTCGGCTCGAAACTCGCTTCCCTCACCAACTGCAGGAGCAGGTTTCCAGGCCAGGGTATTCAGCCGGGAGACAAACGACTCCGCGTCAGCGACCTGCGGCCGGCTGACCTTCTTCTTTTGGGAGAGGGACTCTAACACCACGCCGCTGAGCAACCGTCGCCAGACTTTTTGGCAAGTGGGTGGTTTGTCAAACAAATCAACAGCCACGATCCGATCGCCCAAGGCGATGGCCATGCCTGTTGCTCCTTCAACGTAGGGGAGATCGGCGAGGGCTGCCTGCAATGCGGTGTTATGAGCAAGGTAGGAATCGTCCATCGATCCGGTTTGGGAGACGACGTTCAACTGGCCGGAATGCGAGCTCACCTTGCTCCAGACTTCTCCCTGATCGGATCCGTGACCGCTGCCGGATCGCAGCGACCGGCTCACGGAGCTCTTCAGCGAACATCGTAGCTTTGATGGTGAGTAGTGGTCACTGGGAGAAAACGCGGAGGAGGTGTATCGCCAGCGTCCTTGTTCAACGCAGGAGACCGGAATCTTCAGCTCGCTCTTGGCGGGGACCAAAACGGTGGTGTTGAGGATCCTGTTTTGCTTGGCACCGATGAGTTGTTCGCCTTCCAGCAGCAACACGCGGCTGTTGCTCTGATTGCAGACCCGTAACTCGGGCACCGAGCCCGATTCGTCGATCTCTTCAACACGCAGACCCTTGCTCCCAAAAGCTTCCTCGGCAAGTTGATACTCCAGAGTCTGCGGCAACTGACCCTCCCAAAAAAGCGGGAAGACCGCCAGGTTGTCTAACTCTCGCGGTAGTCCGACCCGCACGGCTGGAACAAACATGCTGTTTCTCCTGCATGAGATGGTTGATGATGAGATTTCTGTGAACTACCCCTCTCTTTCAACGCTTGGGTGCAGGGTGTTTTTCTGGATTGCTCGTACCTCGACTGTTCCAGATCGTGGCAGAGGTCCAACCTGGAGTGCCCTCAACAAATCCAGGCAAGAACATCTGGGTGAGCACAAGGTCTCAGAGTCTGTCCGAAATAGTGGCGGAGGCACAACGGCTGGTGGCTCACGAGTCTTGATGCAACGAATCCTCGTTGTGCCGGGACACTTTTCGGACAGTCACTCAGAGGTTGAGGGTTCTCAGAGGTTGAGGGTTCTCAGTGCTTGAGGGTTCTCAGTGCTTGAGGGTTCTCAGGGGGCAGGAGGTTTTGGGACAAGGGCTACATCTGGGCCTTTCCAACGATCTGAGTTTGTCGGCAGTGTTCGTCCCAGGTTGGATTCCTCGTGAAGCCCGAAGAGCGTACTGCCTCTGGACTCAATCCAGCGGACTCGTTGGTTTTGAGGGGCTCAGATTTGTCAAACTGCAAGACCGGAGTTGCAAGACCAGAACTGCTGAAACGTATCCTTGGGGCCTGACCCTGGTGAGGTGGCCATCAAGAGGCTAGACTCCCCTCGGCATAGGCTGCTACTTCTGCAAGGTCGTTCCGACTCCACTGCTCTATTCTGGGAACGGTGGGAGGCCCATCTCTCAGGGAGCGTTCCTACCTTCCCAACTGGCTCTCGACACTGGTTGCTTTATGGAACGTCGACGTTCTTACTCATCCCCTGTTGCCTGGATTTTGCTGGTGGTCTGCACCACTGGCCCTAGCTGGGCCGGTGACTGGCCGATGTGGCGATATGGGGCCCTACGTGGCGGGGCTGCACCAGATGCTCTGCCGACCAATCTGAAGCTCGCCTGGACCCGTCAACTGCCCCCGGCCAACCCAGCTTGGCCGGTCACGCAACCACGGCTCCGCTTTGACGTGGCCCCGCATCCGGTCGCGGCAGGAGAACGGATCTTCGTCCCCTCGACAGTCACCGACTCGGTGACCGCCTACGACACACACAGCGGCCGGCAACTCTGGCGTCGTGTGGCAGACGGTCCGGTGCGGTTTGCTCCTGTTGTCAACCAAGGGCGTGTTTACTTTGTCAGCGATGACGGGCATTTGTACTGTGTTGACGCCAACACGGGAGACTTGAAGTGGAAAGTCTCCGGGGGGCCAACCGATCGGCGGATTCTGGGAAACAGCCGTCTGATCTCCACTTGGCCTGCGCGAGGAGGACCGGTGCTCCATCAGGGACGCATCTATTTTACCGCCAGCATCTGGCCGTTTATGGGGATCTTCGTTCATGCGGTCGACCCAGAATCCGGCCAAATCATCTGGACCAACAGCGGTGACGGCACCAACTGGACCATCCAACCGCATGGGGCGCCATCCTTCGCAACGGTCTCACCACAAGGTCACCTCGCGGCCTCCGGAGATTATTTGATCGTTCCCGGGGGGCGAAGCGTGCCAGCGGTTTTTGATACCAACGATGGTCAGCTTCTCCATTTTCGCTACAGTGGCAAGCACGGCGGTCATGAGGTCTGGGCCACCGATACCAGCTACTTTGTTGGAGGAAACGGTTACGCCCTCTCCAGCGGTGGCAATGTCGCTCTGCCCCAGCCCACCTTCATCGCCGGAGATCGCCAGGTGCTGGCCAGCTCGGACAGCGTCCGCCTGCTTCAGTCGGTCTCCGCGGAACAAGCCCCCCGGCAGAAGCTTCTCCGCGACCGCCGAGGTCAACTGTTGGAGGCTGACCGAAAGCATCTTCTTGAGCAGTCAGTTGTGCGGCTGGCTCGTCCAGTCTCAGCCGGTTGGCTGCTGCAGGCAGGTCCCATCCTGGTGGGAATGGAATCCCCGCAACAGTTGGTCGCCTATCAGTTGCCGGAGAACTCCGATCCCCAGACTCCCCTGCAACCAGTCTGGAGCCACCCCATTGAGGGCCAGGTCTGGTCTGCCTTGGCCGCCGATGACCGCCTGTTTGTGGTGACCCTCGATGGCAAGTTGTCCTGCTTTGCGCCTGAGAGAGAATCCGAGAAACCGACTCACCATCCTCTCTCCGAAAAATCCTTGGCCTCTTCCGAAGACGCCGCTGCCCTCCTGGCCACCAAGCTGTTGGCCGAGCCATCCTCCCGGCAAGGTTATGGGGTGGTCCTCGGTCTTCAAGACGGGCGGTTGGTCGAGGAACTGCTGCAACGGTCCGACTTGATGTTGATTGCGGTTGATCCGCAAGCCGAGCGAGTCACCGCCCTTCGCAAGCGGCTGATCGCCGCTGGACTCTATGGCCGTCGAGTTTCGGTGCATCAAGGCGACCTCAGCACATTCTCCCTGCCCCCCTATCTCGCCAATGTGCTCACCAGCGAGCGACCGGAAACAGCCGCCGGTTGGATCGCTCACGCCTCCGGTAGTCTGCGGCCCTACGGTGGCCGCATCGTATTGGCCACCACCAAGCAGCAGCACGCTGGACTAAGCAAACAAATTGAGAACCCGACAACTTTCGAGAAACAGGGCGGCCAACATCCCTCCAGCCAGCAACCTGACGCCTCGGCATTGGTGCTTCGCCGAACTCCCACTGGGCTGACAGTCATCGTCAGAGAGGGTCCTCTGCCCGGCAGCGACAGTTGGACTCACCAATATGGTAATCCAGCTCAAACAGGGATTTCCCAAGAAACTCTTGTGAAGGTCCCGTTGGGGATCCTGTGGTTTGGCGGCCCCTCGCATGAGGGAATCTTGCCCCGCCATGGGCATGGTCCTACCCCTCAAGTCGCCGGAGGCCGTGTGGTCATTGAGGGACCGGACAAGCTCCGAGCGCTGGACGCCTACACAGGTCGGCTTCTGTGGGAAACGCAGTTTCCGGGCCTTGGAACGTTTTATGATTCGACGGCGCATCAAGCTGGGGCGGGAGAAATCGGCAGCAATTATGTGACTCTCTCGGATGCCATCTATGTGGTCTACGGTGATCGGATCGTGGAATTGGACCCCGAAACAGGTGAGCCCCGGCGGGAGCTGCAGGCCCCATCTCAAGGCGACACCTCGCTGCTCTTTGGTTTCGCCGCAGTCGATGGCGACACCCTATTCGCCGCCGCAGCACCACTGGCGGTCAATCCCTCCCGGCAAGGCAGCTCGATTCGGAAACCGGTGCTGCCCCAAGGCGCCTGGAAGGTCATCAAGGAACATGCTAACTGGCGTTATCTGGCTGGCTCAGACGCCCCTAAAAACTGGGAGTCGATCGGCTTTGATGATTCTCAGTGGCCCTCAGGACCGACCTCCATCGGTTACGGTGATGGCGACGACAAAACTCTGCTGAACATGCGGGGGAAGTTTGTGCGGGTCTATATTCGACACCGATTCGAAGGGAAAAATCTCCAAGGGATTAAAAAACTTGCCCTGGTGTTGAACTACGACGACGCCTTTATCGCCTACCTCAACGGCCAGGAGGTCGCCCGAGGCGGTGTCGGTTCAGGTCGTGGACCTGATGCCCAGGGGATCGCCAGCCACGAGGCCCGTGGGGCTGAGTATTTTGAGATCAAGGATTTCGCCAAGCTTCTACGGGCCGGGAAAAACGTGCTCTGCATTGAAGGACACAACAGAAGCATCAACAGTAGTGACTTCACCTTAGATCCCTTCTTGGTCGCCCTCGGTGGTCAGGCCGCGCAAAAGGCCCCATCCTCCGTTCTCGTCCAGGGCCAGCCCAAACAGCCAGATTCCAAACAACCAGGTTCCAAACAGCCAGGTTCCAAACAGCCGGGTTCCAAACAGCCGGGTTCCAAACAGCCAGGATCCAAACAGCCAGGATCCGAGAAGTCGCAGGTTCCGGCAGCCTTTCGCGAGATCCTTTCGCAACGGGAAGCTTATGCCTCAGGAAGCCGCTTCTTGATCGCCTTCGATCGCCGCACGGGCAGAAAACTCTGGCAGCGTGAGGCCCAGTTTAACTTTAGGCACAATAATATCGCCCTGGGGGCCAGCAAAGTCTTTTGTATCGATGCTCTTTCTGAGGCGAAAAAGGCGACGCTCCGCCGTCGAGGAATCGAGTTGCCCGGCCAACCAACCCTGTATGCCTTGGATGCTCGGTCTGGCGAGGTCGTCTGGCAAACTCATCAGCCGGTCTTTGGGACCTTCCTCAACTATTCCGCCGCTCATGATCTGCTCATTCAAGGGGGCAGTGCTTATCGGGACCGCGCCCGGGATGAGGTCGGACAGGGCCTGGCCGCCTTCCAGGGATCCGATGGGCAACTCGTCTGGCACAAGCCCACCTTTTCCTATGGTGGACCTTGCCTCCTTTGGCGCGACTCCATCGTCACCAACGGCGCTGGGGGACAAGCCCTGGATATCCGCACTGGTGAGCCCACCGGCTGGAGCTATCGCCGCAACTACGGCTGCAATACAGCTGTGGGCTGCCAGAACCTGCTGACCTTCCGTTCCGGGGCCGCTGGCTTCTTTGATTTGGCCAGTGACTCGGGCACCGGAAACTTGGGCGGGTTCCGATCCAGTTGCACCAACAACCTGATCCCAGCCGATGGTTTGCTCAACGCCCCAGACTACACCCGTACTTGCAACTGTGCGTATCAGAATCAGACCTCCTTGGCTCTGATTCATTTGCCCCAGGCTGAGTTCTGGGCTTTCGGGGCTGTCTCAGCCGGAAAGCGGTTGGGGATCAACTTCGCAGCGCCTGGGGACCGCCGAGATGCCCAAGGAACTCTCTGGGTGGATGTCCCGAGCGTGGGTGGACCCTCTCCCCAAGCCGAAGTGAAGCTCTTTCCCCAAGAAGGTTGGCAGGTCTTTCGTCAGCACAGCTCGCGTGTGCAGGAGGGTTCGTTGCCTTGGGTGGCCGCCTCAGGATTGGAGGGGATTCAACAGATTCAGTTGCCAGCGCGAGAAGGCCAGCGGTATCAGTTGCGACTGATTTTCCTGGAACCCCGCGAGCAGATGCAGGGCCGCAGGGTCTTCGATGTGTTCGTCCAAGGCCACATGCGGCTGAGGGGTTTGGATGTGCATCAGCAGGCCGGTGGTCCCTGGCGGGCGTTGACCAAGCGGCTGCAGGTGTCCGGCTCGAAAGACGGAATCACAATTGAGTTCAAACCGCAAGGGAGTGAGCAAGCTGTGATCTCGGGAATTGAGTTGGTTCCGGCAAAGGCGACCAACCCTGATGAGTCCGAGACCTCGGCTCAGTAGCCCAAAGGGCGGAGGCGATCAACCCAGTTGATCCTCGGCCACCGCGAGCCCACAGACCGCAAGGCTGCAGGCTTGTGATCCTTAAAGACTGTGACGCTTAAAGACTGTGACGCTTAAAGACTGTGACGCTTGAAGACCGTGACGCTTGAAGACTGTGATCTTCTTGGGGATTGCGGTCCGCAGAGGAGGCCTGTTAGGTGTTCTGATCACCGATGACCGTTAGAGGTACTCGTCCTCGAGCTGATCAAGGGTCTCTGGGTCGAACTGATCATCAGGTTGAGGTCGCTTTGGCGGTGCGGCGAAGAGCATGTTGTACAACTCATGATGCCGCTCTGGCCGGATGCAATAGAAGTTGTGTTTGCCCTCTCGCCGAGAATCCACCAACTGCAGACCTTTGAGCAATTTGAGATGGTGGCTGACCGCAGGTTGGCTCTGGTGGCATAAGTCACAGAGGGCGCGAACATGCAACTCGCCGTTCTGGAACAAGTAGAACAAAATCCGCAAGCGTGTTCGATCTGACAGCACCTGAAAGATGTTCCTCAGATGCTCAACGGTCTCATCAAGGTCCGCCTGCGATAGCAACGGGAAACCTTCACCGAGCGTCGCCGACCCGACTGGCCCCTCACCGGCCACCCCGGGGCCGGCTCCTGATTGACTGGAAACGTCATCAGCTGACTTTTGGCCTGTTGGCCTTTCCAATGCAACGGCAAGCTCGGCAGCAGCAAGTCGGTCCTGAGGGGCGATCGTCGGCAAAGGAGTGCTCTGGTTTGCTGGTCGGTCAGCTGACTTGTCGGCCGCTCGGTGGGAAGCCGGTTGTTCCTCAGCCGGTTGTTCCTCAGCCGGTTCTTGACGAGCGGGCGAGATGAGGTTGGCAGGAGCAACTCCATCGCCAGGGGGGCAGTTTGGGTTTGGTTCACTCGAAGGAGAGCGAACGCCTTGCGGAATTGTTGGGTCGGATCGAGGAGATGTTGATGTGTTTTCGATTCGGCGGCTCTGCGGATGAAGTGACCCGCGGTTCTTATCCATGATGACGTCGGTCTTCACCAAAACACCTCTTCGAGGCTCTTCCAAAAGTGTCCTGGACCCCAAAACGAATCTGAGGGGATCGTTGCTACGACGTGTCGGCGTGAGCTACTTCTGGAAGAGACAGTCAGTGTGGAAGATTGGGTGCTGACCCGTTCACCGACCGACCTTCGGCAACTCATTTCACCAAGCGTTGGGTTCTTGTTTTTCGGTAAGCTCCCAACGATCACGAGGTTGGTCGTGAATGGACCGACAAGGAACCTGCCTGCTGGCCAGGCCGAACCGAGGCTGCCGGACAAGAGTGCTCAGCAGAAGACATGCAGTTCGGGAAATGTCGTTGGCTGAGGTTGGCCCCACGTCAACCTTGCCATCCAAACTACTCCACCAACAAGTGGCTGGTCAACTGTCCGCCAATCCTTCGGCGACCTAACTACTTGTGGGGAAAATTCTTGCTCGTCCAAAACGCGGAAACCACCGCAACAACCAGGAACACGGCTGACTTTCCAGGGTGCCCGAGGAGCTCTGGTTTTTCCCCAACCTCAGTGATGAGACTGTCCTCAACGTGGCCCGGTTCACCGAGATGTTGTCTTCCAGATTGGTTGGGGTCCCACATCGACGAGCCTCTGCCACAACCGGGAACAGTCGAGGCAGGGGAAAACCCCTTGGATTCATGAAGCAAAACACGCTCAAAGGATCAATTTGGCGTCAAGCCTTGCAGCAATTCTTGGCAGATTTCTGCTAGGCCTTCTCTTAAGTCCAATGAAGTGCCGCACATGCACTTGCTGGGGTGGCAGTGCTCTAACGTTGGCGAGCTTGTTGTCGAAACAACTCGTAGCGGGCCTTCATTTCGTGAAGACTGTCTCCGCCGAATTTCTCGATCATGGCGGCTGCGACTTCGAAGGCCACCACGTTTTCCACGATTACGCTGGCAGCGGGGACGGCACAGACGTCGCTACGCTCATACGACGCCTTTTGGGTCTCTTTGGTCTCCATGTTGATCGATTCCAACGCCTTGCGGAGCGTGCTGATGGGCTTCTTGGCTGCCCGGATGATCAGCGGCTGGCCATTGGTCATGCCTGCCTCCAGTCCCCCCGCGTTGTTGGTGGGTCGCTGATACCCCAATGTCGGCGTCTCGACCGCCTCCGGGTCATACCGAATCCCGTCATGAACCTCCGATCCACGCCGACGAGCTGCCTCAAAGCCAAGACCAATTTCCACCCCCTTGATCGCCTGAATCGACATCACCGCTTGGGCCAATCGCCCATCGAGCTTCCGATTCCACTGTGTGTGGCTCCCTAATCCGAAGGGCAAGCCCTCCACCCGAACCTCGATGACCCCCCCCAGAGTATCGCCATCGGTGGCGCACTGGTCGATTTGTGCTTTGAGTTGCAGATCACGCTGTGGGTTGAGGGTGTACAGCTCGCTGCGGTCCCGCTGCTGGCGTTGCGTGGTCAGGCTCGCTTCCCCCAAGGGAATCTCGGGATCAATCACCTCGCCGCCCAACTCGGCAACATAGCCAAAGGCAGTGATCTCAAATTGGTCAAGCAATTGCTTGGCCAAAGCCCCGGCGGCCACGCGTACGGCTGTTTCCCGTGCGCTGGCACGTTCTAAGATCGCTCGGATCGGCGCTTGGTACTTAATCGCCCCAGGGAGGTCGCCATGGCCGGGACGTGGTCGCTCCAGTTCTTTGAGTCGCTCGAGTTTGTAGTCGCGATTGACCACCTGCAAAGCGATCGGACTGCCTAGTGTTCGCTGTTGCCAGATCCCGGTGAGCACCTCGACACGATCGGTCTCAATTTTCTGGCGTCCCCCACGGCCATACCCGCCTTGCCGACGACGCAGTTCTTCGTCAATGGAATCTGTGTCAATGGTCAGGCCGGCAGGGAACCCTTCGAGCAGGGCAATCAGTGTTTTTCCGTGTGATTCTCCGGCAGTACTCAAGCTCAACATGGGCAGGTGCCCTCAGGAATGTCGGGATCTGGCCTCCTGCAGGGAGTATTCATCCATCGATTGTAGAGCCCGAGCGGGAATGCTCCTAGTCGGCTGCCCTGCCCAGGTTCTCGGGCGAACCGATACAATCGAACTGAGCGGTTGGACTGGAGATGTGGCTTGCCCATTGATCTGTCGTTGCGTCGGCCGAAAGAGGATCCAAACGTTCGGCTCGGTCCGCATAGGACCTGTTGACAAAGGACCTGTTGACAAAGGACCTGTTGACAAAGGACCTGTTGACAGAAGGCTTGTGCCACAACGATGGCCAGCCGAGCTCAGTCGTCATTGGATTTTCGTAGCTGGGCCTCTCATGATCTCGCCGGACTTAACTCATTGGGACGCGATTCTCATCGGTGCTGGGGCGGCTGGATTGTTGGCCGCCGCTCGTGCTGCTCAACGCGGACGCCGAGTTCTTCTGTTGGAAAAAAACCGCAAAGCTGGGGTCAAAATCCTCATCTCAGGGGGAACTCGTTGTAACATCACGCAAAACACCGACGCACGTGGCATCATCGATGCATTTGGCAAACAAGGTCGGTTCCTGCATTCACCACTGGCTGCTCTGAGCCCCCAGGATGTCATCCGGCTGATTGAGGCCGAGGGGGTGCCCACCAAGGTGGAGCCGACCGGCAAGATTTTCCCAGTTAGCGATCGGGCGTTGGATGTCCGCGATGCTCTGTTGGCACGTGTTGCTCGCAGCGGATGCGTTGTGCGACTGGGGTGTGCCGTTGATTCGGTCAGAGCGTGTGGGGAGGGTTTCGCTGTCTTTGCGGGAGGTGAGCAGCTGAGCTGCCGGAAACTGCTTATCACCACCGGAGGGCGTTCCTATCCTGGTTGTGGGACCGTTGGCGACGGCTATGCCTGGGCACGTCAGTTTGGCCATACAATTGTGCCGCCGGTGCCAGCTCTGGTGCCGGTGACTGTGGCGGCAGGCTGGGTGGCTGAGCTCAAGGGGCTGACACTGCCGGATGTCGCTCTGCGGGTACTCGAGTCGGTCCCGGAGAAAAAGAAACCGGCGATGCATGCCTCCACGCGAGGTTCCCTGCTGCTTGCCCATTTCGGGCTGAGCGGACCTGTTGCTCTCGATGCGAGCCGGGCGATCAGTCGGCATAATGCGCCGCAAGCCTTAAGACTCGTTTGCGACTTTCTTCCCGAACTCAAGCAACCTCAACTCGAGGAACAACTCCAGCGACGAGCTACCGCTGAAGGCAAAAAACAACTCGTCGGCCTATTGCCCGAGGAAATCCCCCGCCGGCTGGCCGAGCTGCTTTTACAACGCGCTAACATCCCAGAAGACCGCCGTGGGGCCGAACTGGCTCGAGGGGAACGGATGCGATTGGCCGAATTGCTCAAGCAGCTCTCCCTGCCTGTGACCGGCACCCTGGGATTCAAGAAAGCAGAAGTCACCGCCGGCGGAGTAGCTCTTTCAGAAGTCGATAGTCGGACCATGGCCAGCAAGCTAGTCCCTGGGGTATACTTTGCTGGAGAGATTCTTGACCTAGATGGTCCGATTGGTGGCTACAATTTTCAGGCGGCCTTCAGTACCGGCTCTCTGGCTGGAGAGCATCTGTAAAAAAACGGAGCCAAGATTTTCCCCAACCTTACTGATTCCCTGAAAAGTCTTCGACGAAATGGGCACCTTTCGTCCGGCAATCCGGGCTTCCGTTGGTCGCCTTGGGTGGGTTACTTCTCCGAAGGTCAGTAGTAGGAAAAGAACTCCGTCTTTGCAGAGAACAGTCAGGAGCTTCCGCAGATTTTCTTCTCCTCCATCAGCGTCACGCCGCTTTGAGAAAGAAGCGTAGCAAGACAGCCAACCAGAAGCCCGAGACGACCAGCCTGCCCAACAAAAGCGACCGCCAGAAGAAAGCGACCATCAGAAGAAAGCGACTATCAGAAGAAAGCGACCGCCAAAAGAAGGAAAGCACCAAGACATAACGCCCCCCAAAGGCTGCACACGGCAAGCTTGGGGGGCGATCATCGAGAGTCGGACGATTCACCAAGAGTTGTCCGAGGCTCAGTCTTCCAAAGCCACGAAACGGGCGCCCTGCCGACTACGAACAAGCAAGAGCAGGCCTTCGCTTGACTGATCCTTGATGGCTTGTTGAAACTCTTCGACCGTTTGCACGGTCTTGCCGCCGACTTGCTGAATGAGCATACCTGGTTCCAACCCAGCCTCTGCAGCGGCGCTGCCGGGCTGCACACCGGTGATCAACACACCTTGTTGGCCTTCGAGGCCCAATCTTGAGGCAACACGATCGCTGAGGTCACCTACCTCCAGGCCTGAGACAGAGCTGGTGGATTCGAGCTCCTCGTCCTGAGAAGAGGACTGACGCTTCTGGGCGAGGGAGAACTCTTCAGGCCGTGCCTGGAGATCCACCTGCAAGGTTCTTTTCTGCCCATCTCGAAGCACCTCCATCGTGTGCGTCGTTCCCAGCGGCAACTGCTGAACGGTTTCTTGCAACTGAAGTGGTGTGCTGACCTCACGGTCGGCGAACCTGGTGACGATGTCACCTGCCTTTAAGCCAGCCTTGGCTGCGGGGGTGTCGGGCATCACCTGAGAGATGAGAACACCAGAGTTTGGCAGGACGTCGAATTGTTCGGCCAAGCCGTTGGTGATCTGCTGGATACCGACCCCCAGATAGGCACGACGAACTTGGCCATCCTTGACCAACTGTTGGCTCACCCACTTGGCAGTATTACTGGGGATGGCAAAACCAATTCCGTTAAAACCGCCAGATCGGCTAGCGATCGCGGTGTTAATCCCGATCACCTCACCTTCCAGGTTAAACAGCGGACCGCCGGAGTTACCTGGATTGATGGCAGCATCGGTTTGCAAGAAGTTCACCCCTTGGCTGCTGGCCAAGCCGCGACCTTTAGCGCTGACGATTCCGGTGGTAACGCTCAGTTCCAGGCCAAAGGGACTGCCCACAGCCACAACCCAGTCGCCGATCTCCATGTTGCTGCTGTCGCCGAGCTTGGCAGCTTGGAGGTTCTCTGCCTTGGGGATCCGCACGACGGCCAAATCACTATCCGGATCGGTTTTAACATCGCTGGCCTTATATTCGCGGCCATCATGGAGCCGAACTGTGATTTCATCAGCGCCATCTACAACATGGCTGTTGGTGAGAATGACACCGTTTTGGGCGTCGATGATCACACCAGAGCCCAATCCCTCACGACGAGGAATCATCTGAAACATGCCATCGCCGTTGCCAAACTGCCGAGGAACTCGCAGACCGTCGAACTCATCGTCGAAGAAATCCTCAAAAGGAGTCCCTTCAAACGGGTTTCGGCGGCCAAATTGGTCTCGAAACTGTCGTGGAAGCTGGTCGTTGTTTCCCCGATTGAGCCGCACTCGCTTCGATTTTGTTTTCGTGCGAATGGCCACCACACTCGGGGCAGCCTCTTGGGCAACGCTGCGAAAGGCGGCGCTGAGTGCCTGTGCGTGCTGCCGTCCTGTATGCTGCATCTGACGGTCAACGGACGTGCTACCTTGCTGGGCCTTCAGCAATCCATTGAAGAAGATCACTCCTCCAACCAGCAGTGCACTGACAACAGCCAAACTACCCCAAGCTGCACCTGGCCGTCTACGAAAAACATCTGTCATACGGTTCTCCTTGGACATCAAATTGCCTTCGATTGTCGAACTTAGCCGATCAGCCTGTCACTTGTCTGAGTGGTTCCCGGAAAAGTTCCCGATTCCATCCCTGAGAAGCGACTGACTCGCAGAACGACCGAGAACGCGGGCTTGCGATGGTGCCGCAGGCTGCTCCCCTTTGGTCATCACAATCTCAGGGCAGACGGTTCCCTGGGTCGAAAACTTCTCTCAGGTTCAGTAGCCTTACTGCTCTGTTTTAGCCCACTTGATGTGCCTGCTTGTTAGGCACGGCTACTTCCTGATAACCATTGTCCTCCGAGGTCTATCTCACACCATCGAGATGCTTGTTGGAGGTCGTTGCTCCGCAATCCTTTGTTCGGCCAGCTCTTGCTCCTCAAAATGGGCCTGAGTTCAGCTACGATGACCAATCCTTTTTGGGTCATCGAACGACACGGTTTCTTGCTCTTTTGTGTGATGCCTATAGGGAGTCAACCCTGCCAGAGAATTTCTTTCCTACTGACGTAGAGCAGCTTCTTGGCTCCTCCGATACAGCAGAAAGGCTGGCAGTTTCACGGCTGGCAGTTTCACGGCTGGCAGTTTCACGGCTGGCAGATCAACAGCTGCTGGTTCAACAGTTGCAAGATCAACGGCTAGCAAATCACTGATGATTCCGGCGGTTCCCGTGTTGTGCACGAGTAAGACTCTTCCGAAGGCAGCCGTGGGAAGCCAGGCGTGACAAATGTCTGGCTGATCCGACATGTGCTCAAGTTGATTTCAGCAGAGAGTTTTTGCAAAGTGCAACGAGATCCTTGGATGTTGTTAGCAAACAACAAAATTCAAGATTTTTTCAAGATCAATTGCAGGTTGAGCCGTCCCGCCTGATCTGCCGGTTCTTGGCACAACCCAGCACAGGCAGCGCCCACAAGCCTCAGAGCGAGAGCTCTTCATGCTTCCAGGAGCCAGCTTTGCCTTGAACCGGAAACAGTTGGGCAAGAGACCATCACTCAGTGAACTCTCTCCCAAGGCTGTTACCGCTGGCAGGGCGATCTTGCCAGCCCGCCACGGACTTGCCAAAAAAAATTTTTTTGACAAGACGAGAGGCTCCCCTTTTGAGGGAGGGTCTCTTGGCATGCGTTGCTGCGATATGGTTTTGCGTGCCGTTTTTGGCGCTTCTGTCGCCGAAGGGCTCACCCCAGCAGCTTCACCACGAGTTCAGGGAAGACTCGTGGGGAGGTTGTGGTGGGTTGGCTGAGGTCTGGTCAGCTGGGAGGAGGGGATCGCTCACTCGATCCAGCCGCCGCCGAGCACTCGATCTGCGTGGTAGCACACAACGGCTTGACCGGGGGCCACTTGGTCGTCGGGCGAATCACAGAGCACCCTCAGACGCTCACCAGGCAGGGCCTCGACGGTGGCGGAGACCCGCGGGGCCTGATAGCGAGTTTTGATCTCACAATGGACAGGTTGGCTCGGTGTCGGCATGAGCCAGTTAGCGCGTCGAGCGAACAGCTCAGAACGTTCTAGCTCGTGCCGCTGGCCGATGACCACTCGGCGGGCCTCTGGCTCGATACGAACGACGAACCGACGATCGCCCATCGCGACCCCGAGGCCCTTGCGTTGGCCGACCGTGTAGTGGTGAATGCCTTCGTGGCGGCCGACGACTTCTCCGCCTGTCGTCACAATCTCTCCGGCCAGATCCAGCTGGCCGCCTAATCGCTTGCGGACAAACTCGGCATAATGCCCACGGGAAACGAAGCAGATGTCGTAACTGTCTTTCTTGTCGGCCACACGTAAGCCGATCTTGGCAGCCAAGGCCCGGATCTGCGGCTTCTCGTATTGGCCGACCGGAAAGATCAATCGTGGCAAGATCTCCCGGTTGATCCCAAAGAGTACATACGACTGGTCCTTGGTCTGGTCGACCCCCTGTCGCAACGCTCTGTCACCAGAGGGCTCGTCAGTCAGCTGGGCATAATGCCCGGTGGCAATGTAATCCGCTCCCACATCTTGGGCATACTCCCATAACCGCCCGAACTTCAGCCAGTTGTTGCACATCACGCAGGGGTTGGGGGTGCGTGCGTGGACGTACTCCTCAACGAAGTAGTCCATGATCTGCCCGAACTCTTCCTGAAAATCCACCGCGTAAAAGGGAATGCCGAGGCGATCGGCCACCCTTCGCGCGTCTTCGGCGTCACTGGCGGTACAGCAACCCTGCTTGTTTCCGGGCCGAGCGTCGTTTTGGACAGGCAGGCTGAGCTGATGCCCATGCGTATCGACTGCACAGGCCTCTTCCAGCGGCTGACCATGCCGCATGAACAGGCCAATGACCTCATGTCCCTGTTGCTGGAGCAAGTACGCCGACACACTACTGTCGACACCCCCAGACATCGCCAGCACGACACGCGCCATCAATTCCACCAAATCACTGAGTTGACCGAGGCTCTCGATAAGCGTTGAGATGGCCCAATCGATCTCGGGAGCCAATGTCTCACTGAGCCTGACACACGTTTCTAGCGACTTCGACTGTTCCAGATTGTGGCAAAGGGTACGACGTGTGGACCTTCAAGTAAGCCCTTCCACCACATCCTGGTGAACCGGGCCACATCTGGGACAGTCCAACTACTGAGGCTGAGGAAAATCTTGGCTCGTCCGGACAGCGGAAAGGCTGGTCGATCAACAGCTGGCAGATCAACAGCTGCCAGATCAACAGCTGCCAGATCAACAGCTGCCAGATCAACAGCTGCCAGATCAACAGCTGCCAGATCAACAGCTGCCAGATCAACA
>CAZYKP010000022.1:0-59788 GCA_964648025.1 uncultured Pirellulales bacterium
CGGTGGATTTTGGCAGTCGGTGGATTTTGGCAGTCGGTGGATTTTGGCAGTCGGTTGGACGTGAATCCCCCGATTCCACAAAAACCCAACTGCCAAATCAGAAGGGAACCGACCACTAGGCGTTTCCGGTCAGCCTCTGGCTGCCTCAGCGAGCCATCACAACTGGGGGTTGATGGAGGTGCCCTCAATCGAAGGCTTCTCCGGCAGCCAACCGATCTCCAGGGAGCAGCCCCAACAAGCAGCAGAGCCCTCGCGGAATGGTTCGCGAGAGCTCTGGAGTTTCTTGCTCATGGGGTTTCCACCAAGAAATCTCAGCGGAACGAGGTTGCTCTGCGGGGGGATGAACCTCAGCCTTGCCGACGGCCCCTCAGGCCAGCAAAACCAGCCAGAGTCAAGCCCAGGATGGCCAAGGAAGCTGGCTCAGGAATGACCGAAGGGACGTTGGCAACATCAGCTGTGATGTAAATCCTAGGTGGAAAACGGCTGCTAAAGGGGTTGCCCTTGTAGCTCGCAACAACCCCTGGGTCAACTCCAACCAAAATCAACGACAGGGCATCAGTTCCATCTTCGATGTCAGAAGCAAGGGCAGCAACGTCGAGACCGTTGGTCTCCACGGCAGCTGCGAGGTTGGCTGTGGTATCGGCGATTGTGCCGCCACTGGAGTTGCTGCTAGGCAGGGTGATTCCGTAGTCGGTCGCGGCGGTCGTCACACCGGCGTCGGTGTCAATCGTCCCCAGGGGACCAGCCAGGACGTCCAAATCGCCGTCGGCCACTTCAACGAACTCGTACTCAGCAATTTTGGTGACCGTTCCGAAGATAGCGTTGGCGTCCGTCTCCGCGGATGTGCGAGTATCGAGGATGTTCGCGCCACTTTCGTAGAACAATGGCGAGCTTGGAAGAGACCCGAATTCACCCGGGGGACCATCACCAGGGCTGGCGCCGTTGGTGATGGCCAGGTCGTCATTGGAGAAGTGGTAGACATCCACCATGCCATCGGCGGTGAACGTAAACGGGTCTTGCTCGATCACAATGTTGACGTTGCTGACCTCCCAGTTCCCGGCTCCGAACTCCGCGTCAAACTGGGCAGCGACATCCTGCAAGGAGAACCGAAGGGTCCCGCTGCTGGCGAAGCTACCATTGCCGGACCCTTGAATATTCCAAAAACGGTTCCCGTTGCTGGGAGGTCGGGGACCTCCCGGCTGAATGGTTCCCCACTCATCGGCAACCTTGCCGACAGTCAGTGGGGCAGCCTGAACGGAAGTGGCAACCGCCAGAACGGCCAACAGCAAACCGACGTAACGCATAACGAATCAACTCCTAGCAACGGCGGGGGAGAGCTCCAACGAGCGTTGGAAGCAGGAAAATCACCTCAATGGGAACAAGAATTCGCGTTGTGGGTGCATCTTTCGATCCCCTGAAAAGTCTTCGATCAAACTCGAGACCCAGGTCTGGCGAACCGGGCTTCCATTGGTCGTCCTCGGCAAGAAACTGTTCTAAGTCTCAACAAGCTCAGGGGAGTGTCGCTCGGAGAATGCGTCTACGCGAGTGAACATAGGAGAACTGTTGATGGAGACGATAGAGAACTCTTGCAAGTTACGTGATGGTACGTTTGATGAATTCAAGGGATGTGGAGAGCGGGGGACGTATATTTTGGGGAATTGTTCCACTGCTCCTATGTCCGAACATATCGAAGATCAGTGGGAATTCAAGGCGCTGTGGGATGAAAGTTGAATGAATGCCACCCTCTCAGGCGTCGCACGTCGTTGGCGGAACGCTTTCTTCACGACACGCACTTCTTCCACTCAGCGGCTGTTCTGTCTCAACTGCACACAATGGGTTTGGGGAAATAAGCCGGGTTCTTACAACTGCAATCACCCGGCTAAGCTGAGTAGGGCTGAGCCGACCGAGCAGGCTCCTGTCTGGCAAGTTGAGGAGGCTTCAACTGCCTCTGCTTGGGGGATGTCCAGTTCCGTCCCGGCGACGTTGTTGAGAAAGTTGGTGACGCAACAAAGGACAACGCTGGCGACGATCTTCACGATTTCCGAATCCTCAAACCCAGCATTCCGCGCAGCGGTGAGTTGCTGGCCACTGACTTTCCCACGATTTTCCGAGACGGCTTCGGTAAACTGGAGTGTCGCTTGCGTGCGTTGATCCACCGAACTACCGGTCCGCCCAGCTAAGATCTCATCAGCGGACAAGCTCGCCGAAGGGGCGATGGCAGACACGAGGGAGGAGCAATAGTCGCACGAGTTTGTTTCGCTGGTGGTCAGATTGACTTGTTTGAGGACCTTTCCAGCGATCCTGGCTCGACTGGTGGCTGTGTCGAAGGAAAGAAAAATCTCCAACACGGCAGGAGAGTTGGCCATGACCTTGACCGAGTTGGGAATCGTCTCAAGGGCCTGTTCAGAGGTGTTGAGCAGTTCTTTCGTCGCGCCGGAGGCGATTGCAGGGTTGACGGCATTGAGGCGTTGCGTGGTTCTGCTGCTCACCTAACGAGAAGAAAGTGAGGCACCAAGCTGGGCTACACGCCCGACTCGACTCTCTCACTGAAGATGGAGACTATCTTGGCTCGTCCGGTTTGAGGAAATGCTGCGAAATACTTTGTTCTTGTGCTGTTTCAGCGTTTTGGACGAGCAAGGATTTTTTTCAGCAGGAGCAGAGTCTGTATCATCAATTTTACTTTTTACTCTAAAATCGATTAGGCGAGCGTGGGACGCTCCCATCGTCGATTCTCGACTTGCTTCTCAAGCGGTGTTCCGGCGACCGAGTTGGTGAAATTGCTCCTGAGATTGGTCGCCAGAGGGAGAATGACCTCCAGAATGTGGTGCGGTTGATCACCAGCATCCAAGAACGCGCTCAGTTCGGCCTGGGTGATTTTGGCTCGTGAGTGCATCAGTCTGCGGGTGAATTGCCGGAACGCCTCGAGTCGTTGGTCGGACAGAGGGCCGCCGCTGCGAAGGCATCCTCCTTGGCCATCTCTGCTTTTTCCGCCAGCAATTCTTGCTGGGCAAGTCAGTCTTTAAGCTGATACCCAGCCGGATTGGCCATTCGTGGGGGAAGTGGTGAGTGAGGACCTGGATGGGCTTGAAGGCCGCAAGATCCTCACTGGTTGGCCAGGTATCCCTTGCCAAGCTTCTCGCCTAACCAGAGGATCCCGGGGGCATCGATGACGAGCTTCTTATCCTGTTTGGGCAGGTCGAAAGCCTTGATGTGGATCAAGTTCTTGTCGGAGGCGAAGAGGGTTTCCAGTTTTGTGGTCACATCGATCTTGTTGACGCGTTTGTCATCGGTGGGGGGTTGCTGACTGACATACCACAGAAGGTTGGGCAATTCGAGGTCTTTTCGGCTTTGAGTCACCAAAGACCGCACCCGTTGAGGCGCACCTTTGCGGAAGGGCCCCCAAGACATGTCGTTCTCGCCGATGTGATAAAAGATACCGGCCAACTCGACTTCATGGCCTTTGTCTTGGAGTTGCCGCATGGACTCTTCGACGAATTTGATGAAGGTCGGATAGAGGTTGCGAGATTTTGCCATGCTTCCTTCGGGCGTCCAGTCGATGATCTGCGAACCGCTGTGCGTGAATTTCGCAATCGCGATGTTGTTGAGGCCTGCTTCGCGCAGAGTTGCTGCAAAGCTCAACTCGGGACCAAAGGTGTCATAGAAGCCGGCAGGCCCGAGAGGTTCCCACTGGTAGGATTTCCTGTACCCTCCACCCAGGCTGTACCTGAAGGCGATCGTCGGATCGTCTTTCAGCAATTCGGCTTTTCCCTCCAGCCTGGAAAGGTCTTGGACGAAGGCCCGCTCGCCTTCCATATTGCGGTGACCGGCCAGCACAAACAGCTTCACCTTCGAGCCCTTGGCGTAGGGCCATTCTTTCAACGGGCGGTCGATTTTCTTCGCTTTGCCGATGTTCCGCAGGTAGGCGTTGGCATAGTTGACTCCATGCTCGAGTTGGCCGAGAGTTCCATAGTGATAGTGCAGCCCTACACCTCCGCCAATTTCGACGCCCACATGGGAGGTGGGGACATAGTCGGCCAGCGGATCTTCTTGGGTCACTTTCTTCTGGCCCAGGCTAATGGCATACATCCGCGGTCGGAGATCCATTCCCCAAATCGTCTTGGTGCACAGTTCGCCGATGTAGAAACGAAGATCAGGAGTCTTCAGGTCACGTCGCCAGCTCGCCAGGAAGTTCCGCAAATTCTTTCCATAGGATGCCATATATTTTTCATTGAACATATCGTTCTCGCCCTGATGCCACATAAACCCCTCCAGGCGATACTTGACCCCTTGCTTTGTGAGGTCGGCCAGTGCCTCTTGCACCCTTTTCAGCGCCAGCGGATACATCGCAAAGCCCATCGGTTCGTTAGGGTTCCAATCGCCGCCAAGATGTGTCCCTCCGGCAGCGACTTTAATGATCGCAATCGGCGCTTGGGTGTGGCGCGTCACCTGCCGAGCAAAGCTCAGTTCCGGTCCAACGATCCCATTGACCGGTTGAAGGTCGACCCAGCCATCTGACTCGGTCTTGTTCTCGCGACCAAGGCAATAGGAGAAACGCACATCGGGTTGTGGGGCTTCCAGACCGGCAAACGGTGGGAAGCGATGAATGTC
Source organism: uncultured Pirellulales bacterium (assembly GCA_964648025.1). Classification (GTDB taxonomy): domain Bacteria; phylum Planctomycetota; class Planctomycetia; order Pirellulales; family Pb10988; genus CAZYKP01. Next base: position 4,609 of record CAZYKP010000022.1, read on the forward strand.
CTTCACCTTCGAATCGGAGCCGACCATGTTCGATTGGCCTGCAAAGATGAACGCCCGAACGGTTTCGGTGTCGTCTCCGGCATGCAGGCTTGCTACGGCAATCACCAGGACCAAAGAAGTCAGAGCCGAGCAACGGAAAACCCTGAAACGCAAATCCAACTGAAAGATCGACGCAACCACGAAGTACCTCGAATTCGCTAATGAGCAGGAAGAGAAGAAGGGCTTGTCGGCATTTCACGCAACCAGATTCACGATGCGGTCTCGGCCATCGTCGAGCCGGTTCTCCCTGGAATGTTCCCTGGTTGCAAGACCCTCAGGCAGAGCCAAACTGCGAACGCCCCATGAGGGACGATCACCAAAATACCAAGGATCGTCACAGGAATCTGCAATTCGTTCAGCGTGGCCATAACGTGGAGTAACCCGACGGATAACCCGCCTGTCCACAGTATTGCAGGGATCAACAGGAGCAAGGTGAGCACCCGATTGAGAACTGGTCGGTTGAAAAACAGTGTCAGAACCGCCACCGGCACAACCAAAACTCCGATCAAGATCCACAGTTGCAGCGGAAGCAATAGCGTGAAGGACCTGAACAGCCTCTTGACTTCGTTTGCCTCTTGCAATGGGTTGCCGTCGACGGACGTCAGGCCGTTGGGGTGGAGAACGTGATACTCGGTCTGGCCGCGGAAATGGGCCCTGATCAGCTGTCCGACCGCAGGGATCGGATGGTGCCCCTGCAGACCCGCGGTAATCGCCAGGCGAGCCTTGGGCTGAAAGCAGCGGACGACGATGCTGTCACCTGGCGTCACGCCCGTCCCTTTCTCGACTGCATCTACGGCGATGGTACAGTGGATCATGTAGTCGAAACCACCTGGCTCAGTTTCGGAATGGGCGGAGCGGACATCGACGCCCAGAACCTCACCGGTGACGATGTGGGTCGCCAACTCACGGAGTTGTGCCGGCGATTTGTCGATTTCTGCGCCCAAGACTGCCTTGTGACCAACCAGTACGAGTCCGGCCCAGATAAGAGCAGTGATCCAGAACAGCGATGCAGTGTTCATTACGCGTTGAGTGATTTGATTGACCTATGAATGAACTGAGCCGTCTGACCTTTGAGGTAATCAGGATGAAAAAGGCGTTGAGAGGAGGCAACACGGACTGGCAACACAGACTGGCAACACGGACTGGCAATTCAAGGGCGTTGGTTGAACTCGGTCGAAACTCTTAAAAGTCTCGAGCAATGTACTGAGACTGGATATCATGATGACGGCGGTTTCGAGGTGCTGGTCAAAAGTCGTTCTTGCTCATCCTAACCTCACGCCTTACTGACCTTCGGAGAAGTTTTCGACCCAGGGCGACCGTCTGCCCTTGGGGGCAGCCTGAGGCACCCCCGGAAGCCCGGATTGCCGAACGAAACGCCCTGCTTCGTCGAAGACTTTTCAGGGAATCAGTAGCACCTTCGAGCATCCGGCACCGCTTTCTCTCACCAGCTGAAACCCAAAGCGCCTCCGACTTCAACTCGATGGACGCCCGATCTGCGTTGCGGCCGTCAAGCTTGCCCTGGCTCAGCGACAACCCCGCTTGGCTCCATCGCGTTCAGCTATCTTTTCAGCGTCCACAGCTTGCAGAGAAGATTGAGTTGCCTGAAGGAAGCGTGATCTCGTAAGCACTGCTCTTCGTGGAGAGGGGCCGCAAAGTTGAGCCAGAAGGCACGAGAGAGGGCTTGGGACTTTTTCGGAGACGGAGTTCGCCCATTCCCAGAGCAGTTTGAGCCTATTGGAGTGGCTCCATATCCAAGCAAGACTCCGCCAACCGCCACAGCTAACACAGGCACAGCTAACACAGGCACAGCTAACACAGCAACAGCCCACACGGCAACAACCAATCAGGTCGGTCTCCTCACCAACCAATCGAGGTGGCCGTCCCAATGATGAGGGACGACCGCATCCCTAAGGCTCGCCCCACATCGAGGGTTTGAGACTTTCCATCACTTGTTTCCTTCCTGTTCTTCTCTCCATACTCCCTCGGAACAGGCTGATTCACTTCAGTCCCACTGAGACGTCCGGAACGGGTGTCTGTCAGGGCGACTCCTGCCGGCCACTTGGTCCCAAGGCATCTTACTGATTCCCTGAAAAGTCTTCGACGAAGCGGGCACCATTATGTGTGGAAATCCGAGCTTCCGGTGGTGCCTCAGGCTGCCCCCTTGAGGTCCTCACCAACAAGGGCAGACGGAAAGCCCTGGGTCGAACACTTCTCCGAAGCTCAGTAAGACCATGCGTCTCTGGGTCGGTCCGTGAATCAACTACCCGACCAGCCACATGCATGCCTTATGTTCTTTTCGAAACGTTCCCGTCGGGTCGAAGAATCGGCTCGGACAACGCAGCTTTCGTCGGAATCGCTGGAACCGCGTCACCTGCTTGCCGGTGTGGTCGGCGACGGTGTTCCCCAAGTCGATTTTGAGGTGATCAACGACTGGGGGTCGGGCTACCAAGGAAAGATCGACATCGTCAATGACGAGCCCGCAACAACAAACGATTGGGTTGTGGAGTTCGATCTGGCCGGATCGATAAGAAATCTCTGGAATGGTCGGATTCTCGAGCAAAGCGGAAACTCGGACGGGACGACCCGATATACCGTCAAGAGTCTGTCCTGGAATAGCAAACTGGCCAACGGTCGGACGGCAAGCTTCGGGTTCATTGGCAAACCCGAGGGTGATGCTCCAGCGGTATCAAACATCGTCATCAATGGCGTTGTCCTCACTGAGGACGGGATCGTCGACCCTCCTCCCCCGGTCGTCCCGGAAATCGGCATCGAAGATCTCCGCATCGATGAAGGGGACAACGGCAGCCAAACAGTTCGGTTGACCGTTTCGCTGAGCGAGCCTACCACCACTGAGGTCTCCGTCCAGTTTGCCACCAGCGACGGGACCGCAACTTCCGAGAGTGACTACTCCGGCATCGCAGGGGAGTTGGTCTTTGCTCCGGGCCAGAGAGAACAAACGATCGAAATCGTTGTTCTTGGCGATACAACGCTGGAATCTGATGAGTCGTTTCAAGTCTCACTGAGTTCGCCATCGGGGGCCACCATCGCCAAGGCAACGGCCACTGTCACCATTGTCAACAACGACGCTCCTCAGGTTGTTGTGCCCGATGTCTCAGTCGGTGATATCTCCGTCGTCGAGGGAGACCTTTTGCCCGTCAGTTCGGGTGGCTGGTTCCATACCGAAGGCAATCAAATCGTTGATGCCAACGGAACGCCCGTCCAACTGACCGGCGTGAATTGGTTCGGCCTGGAAACGGAAACCGCTGTGCCCCATGGCCTTTGGGCACGGAACTGGGAGAGCATGATGGAGCAGATGGCCGATCTGGGCTTCAATACCATCCGTCTTCCCTTTTCGATCGCGGGAACTCAGCCCGGTCGGATGCCCACAAGCATTAACTATAGCTTGAATCCGGACTTGCAAGGATTAACGAGCCTCGAGGTGCTTGACAAGATTGTAGACAAAGCGGGTGCTCTGGGGATGCGTATGATTCTGGACAACCACCGTGCCGGCGACGGTGGGGGTCCGAATCCAGGGGGGCTCTGGTACACCAACGAGTATTCTGAGCAAGACTGGATCGACAATTGGGTGCGATTGGCAGAGCGTTACGCTGACAATCCCGTGGTCATCGGAGCTGACTTACAAAACGAACCCCACGGGGGGACGTGGGGCACCGGTGACATGGCCACAGACTGGCGTCTTGCCGCGGAACGGGCGGGAAACGCCGTGCTGGCTGCCAATCCGAACTGGCTCATTTTCGTCGAAGGTGTCTCGACCACGCCTGAGGCTGGCTCCTACTGGTGGGGCGGCAACCTCAGTCGGGCCGGCGACTATCCGGTCCGACTGGATGTGGACGGACGCCTTGTTTACTCACCGCATGCTTATCCGCAGAGCGTGTTCAATCAACCCTGGTTCAGCGATCCCACTTTTCCAGAGAACTTGCCAGCCATTTGGGATCGGATGTTTGGTTACATCTACCAAGAAAACATCGCCCCTGTTTATCTTGGGGAATGGGGGGCGAGTTTCGATCCGCCGTTGGATGCCCCTTGGGTCGACACCATGGTGCAATACCTCTCCGGCGACTTCGACGTCAACGGATCCAACGACTTAGCTGCTGGAAATCTGCCGATCAGCTGGACTTGGTGGAGCTGGAATCCTAACAGCGGAGACACCGAGGGAATCTTGAATCCCGATTGGACAACCGTTGATGGGGAAAAATACGACCGAATCCAAGGGCTGCTCTCTGGAATGCTGCCTGTCAACGCTGGCCCTGGTGGGTCTGTGGCAGAAAGAACGCAGGTGAATGTTGCTGTCACCTTGAGCGAGGCAACCACTGTTCCGGTCACCGTCGGATGGCAAACGGAAGAACTCACCGCTGTGGCCGGCAGCGACTTCGAGAGTGATTCTGGGGTGCTCACCTTTGCTCCCGGAGAGACACAGCAGGTCATCACCCTGACAATTCTGGGAGATGTTGATGCGGAGGACTTAGAGACCTTCCGCATCAGTCTCTCTGATCCTGAGAATGCCTCACTGACAGATAGCTCGGCAACCGTTGAGATCATCGATAACGATGTGGTCACATCGCTTCCGCAACTGAGCATCGGCGATGTGCAAATCACCGAAGGAGACAGCGGGACAATCGTCGCGACGTCCTCAGTGACACTCTCAGAATCCTCATTGGAAGCAGTCCAGGTTGCTTGGGCGACCTCGGATGATACGGCCACCTCAGGCCAAGATTATCTTGCCGCCAGTGGAACGTTGCTCTTTGCCCCAGGCGAGACCCAACAAAACATCAACGTGACCATCTTCGGCGATACGGTTGACGAGCCGGATGAACAGTTCTCGGTCGAGTTACTGGAAGCGGCGGCCGCAGAAATCGCACGCAGACGCGGGATCATCTCGATTCTGGACAACGACGAAGTTGTTGATCCCCTGCCGGCTAGCGAGGTGACTGGTGAATTCATTCTTTCCAATGATTGGGGCAGCGGATTTGTTGCCCAAGTCAAGATCGCCAACAACTCCAGCGAGCCACTGACCGACTGGACCATCGATTTCAGGTTTGATCGCGAGATCACCAATATCTGGAACGCGGAGATCGTCCGCCGGGAAGGTGATCGCTACACCATCCGTGCTGCCAGTTGGAATCGCACGATACCACCTGGTGGCGAAGTGACCTTTGGTTTCCAGGGCCGCCGAGGTGGCATCCTTGAGAGTCCTACTGAGGTTGTCCTCAACGATCGACCAATCGATTTAGCTTTTATGGGCTGAGGTGCATTGCTGGAGATGCCCTGCAACTGCCACCATCATTTCTGAACCCCGGGACTGATTCTCAGTCGGCTCCGATTCAGGGGCCTTGCCTGACCGATGTCCTGCCCTGTTTCGTTTCTCTGAGCCCTTTTGCGGCCTGCAGTAGATTCCCACAGGTCATTTGCGTTTGTAAGCTTGAGAGCATCAGCGGTGAGCGGTTGCTCTTGCACCGCTGGTCCCAGCAAGGCCCGTCGCCACAGCGGAGCGACGGGAGCAAGAACGCTTGAGAACGCTTGGTTTCGGATACGACCGATGGCACTGAAAGAGAATATGCGTGCGGGGATTGAAGCAGCTGGCAAGGCCCGGAAAAAGATTCCCAAGTCGGCCAACTATGCTTATACGAGTTCCCCGATTCGGATCGGCGATAAAAACTATTACAAGGCTGAGACCTTGCCGCAGAATCTGGCTGAGAACTCCGAGCTGGGGAAGATGCGGGGCACCATCCAGGCAGCTCGGGGCGACAAGTCGATGTGGGAGTTTCTGCGTAAGGCTGCCAAGATCGCCGCCAGCAAGGGAATCGGCAACTGCGGAGAGGTCTCCGCAGTGGCTATCGATGAACTGTACAAGGCTCATAAGGGCAAAATCTTGGAATATGTGGATGTCTGTGCTGGGTCGACCCGCAACGCTGTCATCCCCCACGTCATTGTTGTGATCGGCCGTCAAGGCGGCACCGCCACGCCAGAAAGCGATATGGGCTTTCCCGATAGCTGGGGCCCCAACGCCGTGATCTGTGACGCCTGGGACCGCAACGTCTATCCTGCCAACCAGTACAAGAACTGGTGGGACGGACTGAAGAAACATGCCTTCGGCGAAGAGCTCTCCTGGGTTCTTCGGTGTCGAGCTCCCACCAGCTAGGGAGCCTCCTGACGCCTTTTGACCACGCCGCGACAAGCAGGCAGCTCCCCTTCTCTCCAAGGCTCCTCGTGACTCCATCGAACATGATCGGCCGCGGTGGGATCAAGTCCGCCTCCAATCGCGACAGATCCAACGACGGCCAGTGATCCCAGCTCGGCATCGGTGTTGTGGCGGGCCGGCTTGTGCTGGCCTCGCCCCACAGACTGGATCTGTCCGAAACTCCCCTCTTGCATTGGCAGACCCGGGCTCACCGGCAACCGATCGGTCCAGCAGTTCAGCAGTCCAGCTCTCATCTTCTCAAGCCAACGGACCAATGGGTCCGACCTCACAAACGCTGTCTTTGCGGCCGCGATGCCGCAGATCTGGATCGGCGGCACCCTGCCGTCGTTCCAGGCGAACTCAACGTCCCACAGTTGAACAGCCCAGCTCAAGTCTTCTGGAGTTCGTCGGCCACTGATCAGACCAACACGTTGCACCGAGATTTCCCGCAGACCACGGCGGCGTGACACAGCATGAATCTGCCGTCGTCAGAAAAGAAATTCCTCAGCAACCAAGAGCTTCCTCCTTTCCAAAAAAGATTCTTGTCTCCGGAAAGCTTTTCCGCTGCAACAACTCTCCAAGCGAGTCGCCGCCTCGGTGGTCTCGCGGGTTTCGCCCGTTTGATACGGGCCTTGCAACGTTGAACTTTCTCATGGGAGGACTCTGAGGATGAATCGCAGTTCGATGCTCGCTCGTTTCTGGAATAGCTGCTTTCGCTGGAGCTGTCCGCTCGTGTCACCTTCGGCAAGGAGTTCTGCAGGGCAGCCCAGGGGACTGCTTTGCGAATCTCTGGAGAGCCGAAACCTGTTGGCCGCTGATTTTGCTGGGGCCGGCATGCTCGACCCAATCTTCGATCCTGCTGCCGAGAGTCCGGAAGCTTTTGTCGCAGCGGAAGTGGGAACTTTGGAAGCACAACTGACTGTCGCCGGCGAAGAGGGCCTTCAGCAGGACGAGCACGATGGTGAACTTCTTGAGGCCATTGAAAAACTGATCACAGACCTGCGGACCCTTCGTGAGGAATCGGAAATCACCCCCGAGCAGATCGAGCAGCTGAAGGCCGATGTCCAAGCGGTCTTCGATGCCGCTGAGCCGCCGGACCCGGAACTCGTTGATGCGTTCAAAGAGGAGTTGAGCGATGCTTTGCAAGACGGCAAGCTGACCCTCCCGGAGGTGGTGGATCTTTCCTTGAGTTTGAAAGACGTGATCCGCAGTGCCAAAATCCCTGTTGAGGAAACGAAGGTGGTGTTGGAGGACCTGAAGGGCATCGTGGAAGCGAGCAATGTCGATCGCGAAGATATCGCGTTAATCGTTGACGACTTGCAGGCCATTGGAGAAGCGTTGCCCAATCGCTGGATTCAGCCCGATGGTGAGCTTCAGGATGCTGTCCAACAATTGGCCACCGACTTGCAGACCCTTCGCGAGGAGTCGGAAGTCACCCCCGAGCAGATCGAGCAGCTCAAGGCTGATGTTCAGGCGGTCCTCGATGGCGCACAGCCCCCGGACCCAGAACTCGTGATGGCCTTCCAAGGCGAGCTGAATGACGCTCTGGAGGACGGTAAGCTGAGCCTGTCGGAAACACTGGCTCTGATGGCAAGTTTGAATGAGGTTCTTGAGAGTGCTGGGATCCCAGCAGAGGAACTCCAGGCCGTCGTCGGTGATCTCCGAGCCATTGTGGAAGCCAGCAATATCGAACGCGACGATCTTGAGCTGATTGCTGAGGACCTGCGAGCAATCCGGGAAGCCTTACCGGGCAGGCGTTAACCACACAGTCTGTGCGTCAACCGCGCGGTGAAATCCCCACATCAAGCATGCCAAGCCGTTCAGGGTTCTTCTCGGCTCGGCGGTCCGTCCACGGCGACGCCCAAGAAGGTGCCCGGAAACCTGCGAGGAAGCGTGCCCGGAAACGGGACTCGGGCTCGACGCCGACTGGCAAACTGTGATGCCAGTCGGCCGTTTGGGCCTTGGCTTCGTGAGATCGTGCCAAAAAGATTCCGACTATTCATTTGTCTCCGATTGAGTCCAGCACGACAATAGCACGTCATGGAAACCGACCTCGACGCCAAATCGCTGTTTGAAATCCTCGTCCGCGAAAACGCCGACATGCTGTTCGCCTATATCCGCTCGGCGGTCCGCGATCACTCTGCGGCCGAGGAGATCTTCCAGGACACCATGCTGACGGCATGGCGGCGGCTTGGGGATTACGACAAGCGTAGTCCGTTCGCACCATGGTTGCGTGGAATTGCCAGCAAACTGATTCTGGCACACTTCCGCAAGATGGCTCGTGGGGCAGAAAACGTCGAAGAGGAGACCTTGGAGCATCTCAACTGGCGTTTTGAGCAACTCCAACGTTTGCGTGGCGACACGTTGGACGAGAAGCTCGACGCACTGCGAGATTGCCTCCAGGGGTTGCCGGATTCGTATCGCCAGCCGATCGAACTCCGCTACAAGCAAGAGTTGCGGCCCAACGCGATTGCGGATCGATTGCAATTGGCAGTCGACAACGTCAAGAAACGTTTAAGCCGCGCGAAGGTTCGGCTGTGGGATTGCATGCAAAGAAAACTCCAACCTGCGCAGGGATAGCATGAACGCAGACGATTCTCAGAAGAACGCCAAAGAAGCCGCTGACCTGCAGATGCTCGAGGTCTTGTTGCAGGAAACGCTGTATCCACATCCGGCTGCTCGAGAAGCACGCATCCAGCGTGTCCTGGATGCCCAACAAGGCCCCGCTCCGGCGGAGAAACAGGCCCCCTCGGCAACCTCTCGTGGGAGGCGTCGCTGGATGGCGATGGCCGTAGCTGCCTCTCTTCTCCTTGCCTGGGGACTGTGGTCACAGAGCAACAGCCCTTCCCAGCAGGCGCGGGCAGCTGTGTTGCGCTCTCTGAAACAGGCCCAAGAGTCCACCGCTGGCCATTATCGGCTGTCTTCGGTCGTGCAGTGGCCGGTTGTGGGTCGGCGAGAAGTCGAAGGCGATTTGTGGGTCGATGGAGCCGATCGCTTTGTTGTTCGACACCCTGCGCTGTTGCGGGCCAACGAGGTATGGATCGGGGCGAATCCTCAAGAGTATTGGATTGTGCCTCCCCGAGGGCCTGTGACAACGGGCGGCTCGCGGATCGTTGAAGCCTGGCTTGCCAAGCGGGAGCGACTGGCAACGCCCTATTTGCACATCACCACGATGCTTCAACGACTCTCTGAAGGTTATGAACTCCAGATGCTGCCGGAGGAGGTCATCGACGACGGGTCCCGGCCGGGCGAAAAAGTCCGCTGTCGTCGTGTGCAGGGGACCTTACTCCCGAGCAGATTTCGCCCCGGCGTCAAAAAGCTTCTGCCCAAAGCGATCGACCTATGGGCGGACAAGGCAACAGGCTTCGCCCGGCGGATTGTCTTAGATTGGCAACTGCCGGCCAAAAAAATCGGTTGCTCGCGGATGACGGTGACCTACGCGGGCCCGGGCAATGTCACCCCTGATTGGTTTGAGCACTCATCCCACCACGACAATCGCCGTGTGATCTCGCCTGGACTCTGAGTTCTTTCTGCTTGTCCGATCTCTCCAAGAATTTGTCACCCTGCTCGCGGCCATGACCGCTGACCGACTGGGCTGGGTCGCCCCGGCGTGAAGCAGATCTGCAAATCCTTCCTTCGTTCGGTGAGCCTCGCTCGACCTCTTGCGACCGTTGAAGGTGGCGTTGATCTTGCCGCGGTCTTCCACAAGTGGTTTCACCGCTTCCCCCGATGTCCGCCGGACACCTCGTGGCAACTCAGCGGAAGCTGTCCTGCCCTCGGGCGGGTTTCCGAGATCGGGTACGTCAGCCCGGATCGATCTGAGTGAACTCTTCGTCTTGTTGTCTCCGTTTCCCGCCTCCTGGACAACAACCAGGTTAGTCGGCAGCCACGAGCACTGGCACCTCAACTTCCTGCTTGCTTCGTGTTCTGGCTTTCATGGTTGTTGAAGTGGTTTTTTCTCTTCCCGAGGCAACTCCGATGCTCTTGCTCATCCAACTCCTGGATTCCCTGCGACGTCTTGTTTACACAACCAACGAAGAGCGTCAGCTGGAAGAGCGGCTGCAACAGCTGCTTGTGCAGTCGGAAGATTGGTCGCCAAGCACTCGCTCTTCCCAGCAGGCACTCGCCGCGGTGCTGAATTGCCTCGAACAGGCCCAAGAGCCCACCGCTCGGCATTACCGCCTGTCCGCTTGCGTGCACTGGCCGGTTGCCGGTCAGAAAAAACTCCAAGGCGATTTGTGGGTCGATGGGGCCGATCACTTCGTCCTCCGGCATCCCTCGCTGTTGCCGGCCAACGCTGTTTGGATCGGGGCCAATCCGGGCGAGTGCTGGATCGTTTCTCCGCGAGGCCCTGTGCTGACAGGGGACTGGGGGATGGTCGAAGCCTGGCTGGCCAAGCGGGAGTGGCTGGCAACGCCCTACTTGCACATCACCACGATGCTTCAACAACTCTCTGAAGGTTATGAACTCCAGATGCTGCCGGAGGAGGTCATCGACGACGGGTCCCGGCCGGGCAGCAAAGTCCGCTGTCTTCACGTGCAGGGGATCTTGCTTAAGGACGACAGAGAGCAGACGCCTCAAGTGTTCGACCTATGGGCCGACGAAGCCACAGGGTTGGCTCGCCAAATTGTGTTGGATTGGCAACTTCCTGCCGACAGGTACGGCTGTTCGCGTCTGACGGTGACCTTTGCGGGTCAAGGGCACATCCCAGCTGAATGGTTTGAGCACTGCTCCCATCACGACAATCGCCCGGTCATCTCGCCTGGACTTTGAGTTTTGTTGTCTTCGTTTCCGATATCTCCGACAACAACCAGATGAGTCGGCGGTTACGAGCATTGGCTCCCAAGGTTGGTGCTCGTCTGGCCTTGCGACATTCTTTTCTCTCGATCCGGAATTCTCGATCCGGAATTCTCGATCCGGTTCTCTCGTCTCAGGAGATCACTGCCATGGTTTTCCTCTTCCAACTTTTCGATGACCTGCGACGTCTCGTCTACAAGACCAGCGACGAACGTCGCCTGGAAGGGCGGCTGCGACAGCTCAGAGTTGGGCGTTTTGCAACCAGCCGATAAGAACAAAGCCGATCAGCCTGTGATTGCTTTGCCAAAACCTGTTTCGGGGATGAAGGTAGGATTTTTCTTCCAACCGTGAGAGTCCAGAGCCAAGAAGCTGATCCACCGCCTAGCTCTTTGGGGCAGCGCTGGGTTCGGCCGGATCCAGCGTACCGACCGCCCCGGGTGGAAACTCAGTGAAATCATGATATCCGAATAGTTCCACCTCCTGACTGTGCTCAGCAGACAAGCGGCGAAGCTGGGACAGGCTCGCCAGGCGAAGGTCGTTATCCTCAGCCCGCAGTGTTGCCAGTGCCGAGACAGGGTGCTCATCGGTGGCAAGCTCCACCCGCAGATAGTAGGCATCGCCGACGTGCAACAGCCAGCGGGCCTCGTGCCAGACGGCCACACCGCAATGCCCCTGCGTGTGGCCAAAGAGAGGAACCAGTCGAATCTCGGCCCCAGAGCCCAAGGACAGCGGCCGGCCCTCCAGCCCGAACCACACCTCCGTCGAACCTGAGTGGATCTCCCATCGCGGCTGGTGGGCGAACTGGGCAGGCGAATACCGCGGATGCCCACTCCACAGCTGTGCGTGTTCCTCCGCCGAAATGTGCACCGCGGCGGCAGGGAAATCGGCAAGCCCGCCGACGTGGTCCGGGTCACCATGCGTGAGGACGATGTCGGTCACATCCCCAGGAGAGAAGCCAAGACGTTCGATTTGCCGAGCAGCCGTCAGCGACTCATGAAACCGAAACCCAGCGGCCTCAATGGCCGACTGACCAACCCGCTCCAACGGACTGGCAACGTCTTGCAAACCGATCCCCGTATCGATGAGCACAAGTTGACCGTCAAGCTCCAGCAATAAGCAATGGCACGAGGCTGCCGGGCTCGGGGGAGCATGAAGGAGACCGCAGTTGAGGTGGTGGATTTTCATTCTTCGCGCTCCTCAATGGCCGAGGACCCTCGCCGTGACGAAACACCCACATTATGGGGGAGGGGATTCGAGCCGCAGTCTCCTGGAGTCGTTCAACCCAGCTCTGGGCCCCGTGAGCCTCTGACCCCTGGGACAGCTGTTGGCTGCGTCTGTACAATAGGCCAACAGGTGTTGGCATCGAACCCCCTTGATCGATTGGCTCCCCATGGAACAGTCTCGTTCAGTCTTCTTTGTCAAGCAGAAACGTTGTGCCAAACAGAAACGTTGTGCCAGGCAGAAACGTTGTGCCAGGCAGAAATGCTGTACTGAGCAGGGGCCCTGTGTCGGCTTTCCTCTTGCTTTGGTGGTGTGCTTCTTCGTCCTGCCGTCAGCAGCTTCGCAAGCCTCAGAACCGCCCCAAGTCGATTTCAACCGAGATATCTTGCCGGTCCTCTCGGATCGTTGCTTTCAGTGCCACGGACCAGACAAGCAAGAAAGCGACCTGCGGCTGGATCAACGCGACGCGGCGATCGAGTACGGAGCCTTCGTTCCAGGTGATCCCCAAGCCAGCGTGCTGATCGAGCGGATTCTCTCGCAAGATCCCGACATCCGCATGCCACCACCGAGATCCCATCTCGAACTATCGGTTGCCGAGAAGAACAAGATCCGCCAATGGATTGCCGATGGTGCCCAGTACAAACTGCACTGGTCGTTCCAGCCGCTGCCGGAGACCATGGCGGTTCCGCCAGTTAAGGCTTCTTCAGAAGCTCATCCGGAAGCAGCCAGTTGGTCGCAGTCGCCGATCGATCGCTTCGTCCTTGAGCGTCTTCGGCAGGAGGGACTGGCTCCGTCCCCCCAAGCCGGACGGAACGCACTCATCCGCCGGGTCACCTTTGACTTGACCGGCTTGCCGCCAACACCTGCGGAGGTTGAGGCCTTCCTCAGCGACGATTCGCCGGGCGCTTACGAAAAGTTGGTGGATCGGCTGCTGGCAAGTCGCGCTTATGGCGAAAGGATGGCCAGCGAATGGTTGGATGTATCCCGCTACAGTGACAGCTACGGCTACCAGGTGGACCGAGGCCGTTCTGTGTGGCCGTGGCGAGATTGGGTCATTCGTGCATTCAACGAGAACCTTTCTTACGACAAGTTCATCACTTGGCAGTTGGCCGGCGATCTGCTCCCACAGGCCACCGACGAGCAGATTCTGGCGACCACGTTCAACCGGTTGCATCCGCAAAAGGTGGAAGGGGGCAGTACGCCCGAGGAGTTTCGTGTCGAGTACGTGGCCGACCGGACGCAGACATTCGGAACGGCTTTTCTGGGGTTGAGTCTGCAGTGCGCACGCTGCCACGATCACAAGTACGATCCCATCAGTCAGCGGGATTACTATCAGCTGTTTGCGTTCTTTAACAACATCGACGAAGCCGGACTGTATTCCTACTTCACCAATTCGGTCCCGACGCCAACACTGGCCATGGCCAACCAATCGCAAAAGCAGCAACTGGCCGAGGCTGAGGCTGCCATCAATCTCGCTCAGGCTAGCCTCCAGAAGGCGCGAGCCGAGCGAGCTAACGCTTTTGAGCGGTGGCTCGCCAACCGGCCTGAAACCCCCGAGATCTCAGGACGCATCGCTGCTTTGGATTTTGAGAACGTAAACAGCGGCGCTAATACCAGTGTCCCCGGCAAGGTGGGCCGGGCGGTCAAACTCTCCGGCGATGACGGAATTGGGCTGAAGGTGGGCAATTTTGCCCGACACCAGCCCTTCTCGGTCGCCTTGTGGATCAATACGCCCGACGAAAAAAACCGGGCGGTGGTGTTCCATCGTTCCCGTGCATGGACCGACGCTGGCAGCCGGGGCTACCAACTGCTGATCGAAGAGGGCTGCCTCAGCGCGTCGTTGATTCACTTTTGGCCGGGCAATGCCATTCGCATTCGCACCCAAGAAAAACTCCCGCTGAACCAATGGGTGCACGTCGTGATGACCTACGATGGCTCCAGCACAGCCGGAGGTCTCGGTTTGTATGTGGATGGCAAGCTGGCTCAGTGCGATGTGGTCCGTGATCACCTCCGCAAGAATATCACCGGAGGCGGAGGCAACAACATCGCCATTGGTCAGAGGTTTCGCGACCGAGGATTTACCGACGGGCGAGTGGATGAATTTCAGGTCTTCAACCGGCAGCTTCATCCCCTGGAGGTCGCTCATCTGCACGACGGAATCAGTCTCAGCTCGGTTCTGACAGCTCCTGAAGGCCAACTCGACAGCCGCAGGCGAGCAAGGCTTGCGGATTACTATTTTTCGGTCATCGATCCGGAAGTGCAGAAGAAGCGGGAGGCCCTGCATCAAGCTCGGCGTCATCGAGACGGACTGCAAGACCGCCTCACTGAAATCATGGTGATGCGCGACATGCCCGTTCGCCGGCAGACGTATGTCCTCAAACGCGGCATGTACAATGCCCCGACCGATCCGGTTGAGCCAGATACGCCCTCGGTGTTAACACCTTGGCCCAAGGATGCTCCACGCAATCGCTTGGGACTTGCACGTTGGCTGACCGATCCCAAGCATCCGCTGACCGCACGAGTGACGGTCAATCGCTATTGGCAGATGCTTCTGGGAGAAGGCTTAGTTCGCTCACCGGAGGAATTCGGCCAGCAGGGTGCGGTGCCGACCCACCCTGAACTGCTGGATTGGCTGGCCCGGGACTTTGTGGATCACCGCTGGGACCTCAAACGTCTGATCAAGCAGATCGTGATGTCCGCGACTTACCGACAAAGCAGCCGATCCACGACGCAGCTCCAAGTGCGTGATCCAGAGAATCACCTTCTGGGACGCAGCGCCGTGTATCGCCTGCCGGCGGAGATGGTTCGCGACAATGCGTTAGCTGTCAGCGGCTTACTGGTCTCGCAGATCGGCGGTCCCCCGGCCAAACCCTATGAGGTCGCCGTCTCGTTTAAGCCAATCGGACATGACAAAGGGGCCGGGCTCTACCGCCGCAGTCTCTACACCTATTGGAAACGGACTGGGCCAGCCCCCGTGATGATGGCTCTGGACGCTGCCAAACGCGACGTTTGTGTCGTCAAACGGGAACGCACCTCTTCGCCGTTGCAGGCAATCGTGTTGCTCAACGACCCCCAATTCGTCGAGGCCGCGCGGATGCTGGCGCAGCGGGCGATCAAGTCCCACGCCGACGAGACCGACGCGGTCTTGAGGGAAATCTTCCTTCGGCTGACCAGTCGCGATCCCTCGCAGCGAGAACAAGCTGTGCTTCGGGGCTTATTTGAGGAACAGTTGGAGGTCTTCAATCAGCACCCCAAAAACGCCAAAGAGTTTTTGGGAATCGGCGAGACCAAATTCGACCCCAAACTGAACTCCAATCGCGTGGCGGCGATGGCCTGCGTTGCCCTGACATTGATGAACTACGACGAATGCGTCATGAGAAGATAGCACTCAACGCACAATCGCAGAAAGCCGATGTTCTCAGCCGGAAGATCACTCAATATTCCCGACACATGCCAGTTGACATCAGACTCATGAAAACCAACCAAGTCAGTGATCCGGGTTGTGAGGCGATGCTAGGCGTCAGTCGCCGCAGCTTCCTCTCCAGTTTTGGCATGGGATTGGGCAGCGTCGCGTTGGCCCATCGTCTGCAGGCTGATGAAGGGCTCAGTTCCCAGCCACAGAACAGCTCGCCACTGCGAGGAGTTCTTGAGCAGCTCCATTTCCCGGCCAAGGCCAAACGGGTGATCTTCCTGTTTCAGGCTGGGGCACCCTCGCAGATCGATCTGTTTGACTACAAACCTCTGCTGAACCAGAAACATGGCCAGCAGTTGCCTGAGGAAGTCCGCGGTGGTCAGCGTCTGACCGGGATGAGCGGCAACCAATCCAGCCTGCCGCTGGTGGGCTCTCCCTTCAAATTTCAGCAGCATGGAGAAAGCGGCGCCTGGTTAAGTGAACTGCTCCCGCATACCGCCAAGGTGGCCGACGAGCTGTGTTTCGTGAAGTCGATGTACACCGAGGCGATCAACCATGGACCTGGTGTGACGTATCTGCAAACGGGCTCTGAGTTCCCCGGGCGTCCCAGCTTCGGTGCGTGGTTGGATTATGGGCTGGGGTCGGCCAACGAGGATCTCCCGTCGTTTGTTGTGATGGTCACCAAAAACAAGGGGGGGCAACCGTTGGTCGCACGTTTGTGGGGCAGCGCCTTCCTCAAGTCCAAGCATCAGGGCGTGCGGTTTCGCAGCGGCAAGGATCCTGTGCTGTATCTAAACAACCCTGCTGGGATCGCTCCCTCCGACCGCCGCCGAATGCTCGAAAGCTTGGATCAACTGCACCGTATCAAACTGGAGGAGCACGCAGATCCGGTTGTGGAAGCACGGATTGCTCAATACGAACTTGCATTCCGTATGCAGTCGTCCATTCCTGAAGTGATCGACGTCTCTCAAGAGCCCGAGCATATCGTTCAGCAGTACGGCCAGGACGCCAAAACGCCCGGCACATTCGCGGCCAACTGCTTGCTCGCTCGTCGTTTGGCCGAGCGCGGCGTCCGCTTTATCCAACTGTACCATCAAGGTTGGGATCACCACGGGAACTTGCCCGGAAGCCTTCCGCGACAGTGTCGCGAAACCGACCAGGCATCGGCCGCGTTGGTGGCGGATTTGAAACGCCGCGGAATGCTGGAGGAGACCTTGGTGATCTGGGGCGGGGAATTTGGACGAACCAACTACTGCCAAGGCAAGCTCGCTGGAAAGAACTTTGGTCGCGACCATCACCCCAAGTGTTTCAGCATCTGGATGGCGGGAGGTGGCATCAAACCCGGGTTCAGCTTTGGCCGCACCGATGACTACGGCTACAATCTGGCCGATGCCTCTGGCGAGGTGATTCATCCCACCAAGCATGAGTACGTCCCTGGCGCGGTTCACATTCACGATTTGCATGCGACGATCCTCCGCCTGCTGGGGATTGATCACACGCGATTGACCTATCGGTATCAGGGTCGGCGTTACCGGCTGACTGACGTCCATGGCCACGTTGTCAAGGAACTGTTGGCCTAACCTTTGTTTGGCTGGTGCGTACTACGTCCCGCCGAAGTGTTGCCCGAGCCCGGCCGTTCCATTCGACCGGGCAACTTCATTGACAAAGAAGCCCAAAAGGAATGCCACTCCAGTGGCCGCGATTCCGGAGGGCAGAAGCACCCCTCTGATGTAACGGTTGGTCGCAAGTTTGGCGGTGTCTGACAGGACGTCGTCTCGAGTTTCGTTCTCCTGCATCAGTGTGCCTCCTCGTAGGACCAAGAAGAGCTAGCAAGGCAGCTCGCCGTCTGCGGCAAGGCCTGGTCAACGGCCGGCTCGGGTGTTCCGCATTTCTTCGTGTTTGGGGAGGTTTTCGACATCCCGCAGTTTCGTCCCGAGGGCGCTACGGCCACTGTGCAACTCAGCGTAACACTCAAGGACACTGCGACAGTCGCGAATCCAACTCCCGATGAGTGAGCGTCGTGCGACCGCCTCCACGTCGAAGCCCCACAAAACCGCCATGAGCGGCCAGAGGAATAACTCGCCCGGTTGCACGCGCTGCTCTAGAACTGGGGGCACGTCCTCCTGCCCGAACCAGCCTTGGATCGCTGAGTCGATCGTCCCGGCCAGGACGGATCGGAACCTCTGGCGTTGGTCGATGTGTTCCAAGCAGCCACGGTAGAACATCGAGCCAATGGCCGAGGGCTCAAGGCTGACTGCTCCAAGAAACCCCCCTGCTTGTGTCAGCTCAAAAACGGCGCGGAGTGAGGCAGCATCCGAAACTTGGTGAAATCGGTCTGTACCGAGACCGACGACAATCAACACCTTTGCCTTCAGTCCCAACAAGGAAGCGACCGCGGCGACCGATACGGCGTCCTCGATCGGATCCCCCAATCCTTCCTCGTCTCCGACCATCAGGGAATCCGAACCGCCGTCGACCAACACGATTGCATCGATGGAGTGGGCGGCAATGAATTGACGGTACAGCCGTGCCAGGGTGGGTCCGGTAAACGCACGGGCGTAGTAACCGTAGACGGAGTGGGGAGCGGAAGCTGGGTAGGCCGAGTCCAAATAAGAGCAGACGTGAACCTCTGGTCCGTAGAAGGCGTCGGCCACATTGGCGGCTGAGGCACGCACCGCGATCGCTTCATCCTCAGCAAACACCGGAACGGCCCCCACAATCTTGGTTGGATCGCCGAAGGAATAACTGCCGATGATGACCGTTTTACCGAGGCGGCGGAGTTCAGGGTACAGCGTCAGGCTGTGAACAAAATCAAAACCACCGCCACAGCCGCAGAGCAGGATCGTGCGGATGCCGGGATCGGCCAGCCGAGCGAGGAACGTGGGCAGGAGATAGGATCTGGTGCCGCACTCCTTTGCGGTCGAGTCGGCCTTTCGGCGCTGAGGCTGCAACCAGCGGAACAATCCCATCACCTCAAGTCCTTTCTCGCGAGTTCTGCTTGTTGCCACCAGATCCAACACAATCCCAGAGCTGAGCAAGGTGAAATGAAAACGAAACGAAGAGGGGCCAAGCCCATCAACGATCCATGTGGGTTCGAAGTATTTCGAGTGTCCAATCCCCGTGATCTTAACGCCAAGAACCTCCTCGGGAGGTCGTTTGGACAGTGCTTCGTGTGATGTGCTGCAGAGGTCCACAATCAGTATTCGATGGACCTCGCCTGGTTGCTCTGACTGAAGATGTTCAGCCCGCCCCGCCAAACCATTGGCTCTTCCGTCGCTGCTCGCCCCTGCTCCTTCCCGATTGTTTCTGCACCTCAGGAAGCCTTCAAGTGTTTTAGAAAAATACTTGCAATAAGTTGCTAATTGGTCCACACCCGCCTTCGCCTCCCAAGAAGGGTGGCAGGGCCCATTCTATGACGCTGGCAGGGAAGCGTTTGCCTTCGGTTTCATCGCTGGGATGCCGGGCGTCTGGCCTACCATCGAGGAGCAGGGATTGTGTGTGCCCGGCTGTGAGTTGACGGTCCTTGGTGATTCGCTCATTCTTACTGACTCGGCTGTCCGGCTGGCCTTGGGCCACAATCCGCTGGGCGTCGAACCACCCCTGTTGCCGAGCCAGGCACGAGAGAACAAATCCCCTCCGATGAGCGGAAATCCTTGAGCATTGACAGGAAGATGATCAGATCGACAACGCCCTTGCTGTTGGCAAGCTTCCTTGCGGTTTTCGTGTGGGATGCTGTGGTGCTCGCACAGAAGTCGTCCGATCCTCTCAAGCAGAGCAGTCCGACGGCGTCAGCCTCAACTGAAAGCATCTCGCTCTTTGATGGGAAATCACTGGATGGCTGGGTCACTGAGTCCGGCCAACCAGTGACTCGGGGCTGGAAGGTCGCCGACGGGACGATCCACCGGGAAAGTCGCGGAGGGAACATCTTTTACCATCAGGAGGTGGGCGATTTTGAACTTCGCTTTGAGTGGAAAATCGTCAAAGGCGGCAACAACGGTCTGAAGTATCGTGTCCGCAAGTACGGACGCCGGTCGCTGGGATGTGAGTACCAGCTGCTTGGCGAGACCCGACCAGGCCGCTCCAAGGGTTCCTGTGGTGCTTTGTACGATCTCTACGAGCCGAATGAACGTAAGAAGCTGCAGCCGCCTGGCCAATGGAACACTGCCAAAATTGTGGCCCATGGCCCGATGATCGAACATTGGCTCAATGGGGAGAAAATCGTTGAGGCTGATCTGGCCTCCTCTGAGTGGCAGAAACGTCTGTCCCGCAGCAAGTTCGCCATCCACGAGGACTTTGCTCGCAACAATCGGGGCCGCATCATGCTGACCGACCATGGCAGCAAGGTCTGGTACCGCAACTTGATCCTGACCCGGTTGCCAACCAAAACGATCCCGCCAGCGCTTCCTCGTCGTCAGCCCAATGTGGTGATCTTTTTGACGGACGATCAAGGTACCCTCGATGTCAACTGCTACGGATCAAAGGATCTGCACACACCCAATATGGACCGTCTTGCCCGGGAGGGTATCCGCTTCACTCAGGCTTATGCTCACACCGTCTGCTGTCCAGCCCGAGCACTGCTGTTGACCGGACGACATCCCCAGCGGTCGGGGATCAATAATTGGACCCAAGGTGACCTCAAAGGCAAGCCGGGAATCAACATGCCGCTGGAGGAAATCACTCTCGCGGAGGCTCTGAAAGCCGCCGGCTACCGAACGGCCCTGTTTGGAAAGTGGCATCTGGGAGCCGCAGCCACACACGGCCCCACCAAGCAGGGATTCGACGAGTTCTTGGGCCTTCGTGGTGGTTTCATCGATAACTACAAGCATTTCTTCCTGCATGGCAACGGTTTCCATGATTTCTATCGAGGAACAGAAGAACAATTCGCTGATGGAAAATACTTTCCTGATTTGATCACCAACGAAGCGTTAAGATTTCTCGATGAGAATCATGAATCGCCGTTTTTTCTCTACATGGCATTGAATATTCCGCATTATCCGGAGCAAGGAGACGAGAAGTTTGAAAAGCGTTACGCCAAGCTCCCCATGCCCCGGCGATCTTATGCCAAAATGATCAGCACGACGGATGATCGCATCGGTCGAGTTCTAAGAAAACTTGATTCGCTGGGAATTCGTGAGGATACCTTGATCCTCTTTCTCAGCGATAACGGTCACTCAGCTGAAAACTTTGAAATCCGCGTTGAGGGCCATCGCAGTGGTTTGGCCAAAGGGACCGTCTACGGAGCCCATGGCGGTGGCGGGAACACTGGCAAGTGGCGGGGCCACAAAGGTACCTTCTACGAAGGTGGGCTGCGTGTGCCAGCGATCATCAGCTACCTCCCGAGAATTCCCCAAGGCAAGGCCCGTCACCAGCCGATCATCGCCGCCGACTTCTATCCGACCATTCTAGAACTCTGCAAAGTGCCCCTCCCGGAGGTTCAGCTTGACGGCAAAAGCCTGCTGCCGGTGCTGGCCTCGCCGCAATCGCCTGGCCCTCACCAAGTCCTCCACTGGCAATGGCAGCAGGACTGGGCCGTGCGGGAAGGCAACTTCAAATTGATCGCCGAGGGCGAGAAGCGTTTTCTCGCCAAGCTGGACGACCCCAAACCGGAAGCCAAAAGCTACCTCAAGCAGCAACCGGAAACTGCGAAGCGATTGGAGGAGCTTCACAACCTCTGGGCTCAGGAAGTCACCCCTGGCAAAGGCCAACAGGCAAAACGCCAAACGGAAAAGGCCCAGGGCGAAGCCCACCTTGCTAAGATCGAACCACCAACCGAAGAACTGGCCGCCAAATACAAGCTGGATCCCTCGTTTTACAAGAAAACGCTCCTGGTTCAGAATATCCTCATTGCCACTTCAGAGCGGGTCTCCGACTTGGCGATCCGTGAGACGGCCTATTTGTTCGATACCGTCATGAAGGGCATTGACCCGGGTGTGGCCGAACGAATTCGACGTCAGGAGGTGCTCTGCATCTTAATTGGCCACAATGAGCTCACCTCGGAGTTGCCTCAATTTGCCACCAAGAAGACAGGCAAGGACCTGGACTTCTGGAACTGGAGACAACGCGGATTTCTCACCACCAAGAACGGCCGACGCACGGTGGTCTTCGCGGAGGAAGATGTGTTGGAGTATGAGGGTGGGATGCAGACCGAGAGCATCTTGATCCATGAGTTTGGCCACGTCATTCACGGGGCCGGCTTTGACCAAGCGCTTCAAGAGCGGCTGACTAAGACCTATCAAAACGCCCGGCAGAAGGGCCTGTGGAACGACGGGCGTGCCGCACAGCGCTTCCGACGCATCAAGAGCAAGAAACCGGTCAAGTTGTTGGACGAGCTGATCAAGTGGTTTCCCAACCGATCCCCTGAGTTGCTGAAGAAATGTCTGGACTCGGGAGATATCTTGGTCAACGGCAAGCCTTCTCATGCTCAGGTGAAGGTCACTGGAGACGACCAAGTTCTGATTGTCTTTGGCGGCCCAAAGCAATGCTATGCGGCGAAGAATCGCGCGGAGTACTGGGCTGAGGGGCTGCAGTGCTGGTACGATACTAACCGCACTATGGATCACGATCACAACCACATCACCACCCGGAAGCAGCTCAAAGCCTACGATCCCGTCCTGGCTCAACTCTGTGCTGATGTGCTCGGAGATTCCCCCTGGCGGTTTGTCTCCCCACGCAAACGCAGTGGGCAAGGACACTTGAAGGATTTCGACCCCGCAGAGTCACCGAAGGTTGTGGATCCGATCCACATCCAGAATGCCGCCTACGATTACTACGATGAATACTGGAAAGGCTACTGGCGACGATTGGAGGAGAAGCACGGTTTGGTCCAGTCAACGGAATGACTGTTCCACTCCCCGGCACCGCCTGGACTTGACCAACGAGCCATTCCAACCCGACCTTGTCCTTCAACAAGCAACTGCGAAAACTGCTTTAAGCAATGGAAGACCTTGACGAGCAGTATAACGAGTCCATCGACAGAAAGATTCCCTCCCGCCCCTGTGACGCCGTCCACCGAGGTTTCATCGATCCGGAATCCGACTATCAAGTGCCCGAGAGTGTCTCACTCCTGGGTCCTGAAGCGAATGAAGCAAACTCCCTTGCGCAGGCTGCCTGGGTCGAGTTCCTCCACGGTGTCGATCAATGAGCCACGCAGTTTGGCTGGACCACCGTACGCCAACGAGTGGAGGCGTTTCAGGACTTGGAGGTCTGCACCGAAGGTGACCAACAATACGACGACTTTTTCGGTTGGGTCGCCCCAGCGATCTCACGATGCACAAGGAAACTGGACGGATGACCGGTGAGGTGGGGCGGATGGTCCGCCAAGGCATTAAAGACCTGCTTCCCGTCAGGCTTCTGCACCAAGCCAAGGCTGGACCAGCATCCATCCTCTGGTGATGGGTCCGATAGGAAAGGTCTCTATGTCGCAGGCAGACAAACCAGGCGTCGACTCTGAGCAAGCGGGCTCAAGCCAAGGCGCCACCCGCAGGCCTCGGTCGGTCCTCGGGTGGGCCAAGCTGTTGGCTTGGTTGGGGATTTCTGCGGCCTTGGTTGCTTTGGTTGTGCAAACGATTCAACTGATCGACCAGTACAACCAAACCGAACAACAAGCCATCGCCACCGGCCAGGACCAGGTCAAGAGGATCGTTGACTACTTTCGACGCAAGGCCCTGGCCCTGGAGAAACAGACCCAGGCCCTAGCCCGGGATCTGGAAACAGGAGTGATCCATCCCGACAACCTGCAGCAGCGTCTCAAAGCCGAAAGCCTCAAGGAAGCCGGCATCCTTGGCTGTACAGTGGCCTTTCAGCCGTTTTCCTACGACCCCAAGCAACGACTTTTTGCCCCCTATTACAACTCCCAAACCGACCGTTTCGTTCAATGTGAAGACTTTTACGACTACACCGATCCTGATGACAACGAAGATGCCATCTGGTACCAAGCGGCCGCCCAGAGCAAGACACCTCAGTGGGTCGCTGCCTATGGGCCTGCAGCGGAGTCTACCTACGCCGGTTACAGTGTCCCTTTCTTCAGCGGCGATCCCTCGGACTCAGATCGGCCACTGAAAGGCGTCGTCAACGTCGCCATTTCCTTGACCGCCCTGACCGATCTGCTGAACACCCGTTTCGTCGGGCGGTTGGGAGCTGGCATCATGGTCAACCGGGAGGGGGTGCTGTTGGCATTTCCGAACGAGGATGCAGTCCGGGCCGGCCGAACGTGGGAGGAGGTGTTGCGGGCAGGCGCCAGGGGCGAGGCTTTGTACCAACTTGCTCGGGACATGGCCGCTGGCAAATCGGGACGGTTGCGTTTCAGTTCGTATCAGGGCATGGCCAACCCTCAGAGCGGCTGGTTCTTCTACCGGCCCCTGGAACCGTCCGATTGGCGACTTGGGGTAGCCATCTTCGAGAACGAGCTCTATCGCAACACAGGCGAACTCAACCGTCGGCAGATCGGGATAGCTTTGACTGCTCTGGCTGCGGTCGTCTTGGTGCCGATCTTGTTGATGAAGAAAGGACAGTTCGATCTGACCCAGTGGCTTGCGATTGTCACGCTCTTCTCGGTCGGCGGCTCGGGGGTGATCGTCTACATCTGGTTACTCAATGTCGGGCAAGAGGATTTCATCGCCGAGCATGACGGACCGACGGTGACCGACCTGCAAGGGTTGGAGACGTTCGTCGATCAGCAAAGCGAGATGGCCGAACGACAGCACACCGAGCCACCCAAGGTGATTCCAACACGAGTCCAAATCCGGAACTTGGAATTTGATGGAGCCTACCGAGTCAAGGTTAGCGGGCACATCTGGCAAACGTACACCAAAGGCAAACACGATGGGCTGAATCGGGGCGTCGTTTTGGCTGATGCGGCCCCCGATGCCGAGGCGATCTTCCTTCAACAGGATGTTTACGAGGAAACCCAGGAGCAGGAATTTTACCGTTGGAGTTTCCGGGCGACGCTGAGGAACAATTTCGACTACTCCAATTTTCCGTTTGACACCCAACGTGTCATCGTTGCGTTAAGCCATCCCGATCAACGCAAAAACGTTCTGCTTGTGCCTGAACTGGCCAGCTACAGATTCTTAAATACCACCACTCAACCAGGGGTTCATCCGAACTTGTGGACTGCCAGCTGGGATACTGAGAGCAGTTTCTTCAGCTATGATATCGTTCCCCAAACGGTTGAATCGAGCCTCAATAGAAATTCTAGCCCTGGGAGCTACCCAGAATTGCAATTCAACGTGATCATCCACCGTCAGTTTCTCACGCCGTTTATCTCTTATATCGTCCCCATTTTGATTGTCACGGTCCTTGTGTATGGAGTGGTGGTGATGTCCAGTCCCAACCAAGAGAAGCAAGCTCAGTCCGGCTTCAACGTTTTCGGTGTCCTCGGCACCTGTGGGGCTTTCTTCTTTACGATCGCGTTGATGCACATCGACCTCCGTGAGCGAATCGACGCAGATGTGGTCACCTACCTTGAATCCCTCTACTTTGTCTCGTATGCGTTGTTGGTTGTGGTTTCGATGAACGCTTTGCTGTTTTTGACAACCAAGTCGATCCAGCTCATCGAATATCGAGACAACTTGCTGGCCAAACTGCTGTACTGGCCGATTTTTACTGCCTTGATGCTAGCAGTGACCGTCAGCACATTCGTGTTCTCTTGAGCTGCGAAAGAGGTTTCCCTTCAAGCCAACAAAAAAACGCGGGCAAAAAAGTGCCCGCGCTGTGTGTTTTCGGAAAGGAGACGAGAGTGAGCCTTAGGCTGACCGCTTTCGTCGGATCACCAGCCCCAGCCCGAGCACCGACCAAAGGACAGCCCCAGCAGGTTCGGGGATTGGTCGGGTCGTGGTCGTGCCGGTGTTGGCAACGATTCGCAGCAAGGGGGCGAGGTCCGGATCGCTGGCGCCGGAGGTGAAGATCTGCCAACCATTGGAGGTGCCGTTGGCACCAATGTAGATGCCGTAGTTGGGATCACCATTCATCAGCCAGTTCTCGAGGATGGTCGAGATATCCACCTTGACCAGTTCTGCCTCGTCGATGCTTATAAACCGAGCCACCTCAGGACCGATCTGGCCGGCCGCCAACATCGCGTCAACGTCGCCTGCGAAGTCGGTGTACAGCGAACTCTCGGTGAAGGGGACGAGTAACTGGTGGACCGTGTAAGGGCCTCCGCTGTCGGAAGCACCGCTGGAGATTCCGGTCTTGAGGATCAATTCAGCCACTTCCAGAGCGCTCAAGTCGGGCAAGGTGCTCAGGTCGAACTGAATCAAGTACGGAGCGTCTGGCGAGGTTGCCGAGCTGATGCGCCGATCGAATGTGCCGTTGTAACCATCCACGCCCTCTTGGAAGGTCATCGTTTCCAGGGTGGGTGTGTCCTGGGCGGTCAGGATTCGCAGCATCGGGGCGAGGTCGGGGTCGGTGGCACCGGAGGTGAAGATCTGCCAGCCGTTGGAAGTGCCGTTGGCCCCAATGTAGAGGCCGTGGTTGGGATCACCGCCCAGCCAGTTGGTGACGGCTGTGGAGATATCGGCCGAAACGAGCTCTGCCTCGTCGATGCTCTCAAAGCGAGCAATCTCAGGACCGATTTGACCAGCGTTGAGCATCGCGTTGACGTCGCCCGCGAAGTCAGAGTAAGTCGAGGAAGTCGTGAAGGGAACCAGCAGCTGGTGAACGGTGTAAGGACCTCCGCTGTCGGAGGACCCGCTGGCGATGCCTGTTTTCAAGATCAACTCAGCCTGTTGCACAGGATCGGTCACCCCGGCGAGGTCGAACTGAATCAGGTAAGGAGCATCAGGTGAACCTGAGGTATTGGCACCGTCCAGAAAGGCTTGGTCGACGTTAGCCCCGTTCACCGTCGCCCCAGACTGGCTGATGATGATGTCGGTAGTCCCGTTGTAGCCGTTGAGACCATCCTGCAGTTCGAAGAGTTCAATCCCCGCATCGGTGGAGTAAGTCACGCTCAGTTCCGGACGAGCCGAGATATCGGACGAGCCAGTTGAGTGGACGCTCCAGCCATCGTCGTTGTCGACGTGGTCGCTCTTGACCGCCAGCCCGAGGTTGGGGTCACCGTTGACCCAACTCTGAACCGCCCGAGTCACATTGGCGCTGTAAGCTGTGTCGACGGCCAGACCGCCACCGGAGACCGGCTCGTCAAAGGTGCCGGTGTTGATGTCGGCCTCCCCTTGAGAGGCCTCCACTCCATCGACAAAGGGAGTGAAGGAGCCATTTCCATCACCAAAATCGCCATCCAAGCTGGAGGTTCCATCGAAAGGCTGCGCGAGGCGATACACGTTGTAGCTTTCGCCTGATTGTGAGTTGCCGCTGACAGCCGAAGAGGTGGTTTGCAGAGTCAGCTCGGCGTTGAAGATCGTCGCGCCGTCAGGAATCCCGGACCCACCCAGAATGTTATCAAATCGAATCAGGTAATCCGCTCGGCTGGCGTCGTTGGGATCGCCGTCAATGAAGAAGCTCGAGGAGGTGGTGTCCACATCGGCACCGTTGACGTTGGCGCTGGCGGCGTCCGACCCGTCGAGGAATGTTTCGCTGACGTTGGCGCCATTGTCCGTGGGGCCAAAGCTGCTGGTGCGAATGTCGGTCGTGCCGTTGTAGCCGTTGAGACCCTCCTGCAGTTCGAAAACCTCCAGGTTGGGATCGGTCGAGTAGGTGACGCTCAGTTCCGGACGAAAGGACGGGTCGGAGGAGCCAGTGGAATGAACGCTCCAGCCATCGTCGTTGTCGACGTGGTCGCTCTTGACCGCCAGCCCGAGGTTGGGATCACCGTTGACCCAACTCTGAACCGCCCGAGTGACATCAGCGCTGTAAAAGGAGTCAACCGCCAGGCCACCACCAGATGTCGGCTCATCAAAGGTGCCGGTGTTGATGTCGGCCTCCCCTTGCGAGACCTCCACTCCGTCCACAAACGAAGTGAAAGAGCCATTGCCATCACCAAAATCGCCGTCCAACGTCGATGCCCCATCGAAGGGTTGAGCAAGGCGATAGATGTTATAGCTTTCACCCGATTGCGAGTTGCCGCTGACAGACGAAGAGGTCGTTCGGAAAGTCAGCTGGGCATCGAGAATGGTTGCACCGGTCGGAATTCCCGGACCGCCGAGAATATCATCAAAGCGGATCAGGTAGTCAGCTCGGCTGTCATCATCGGGATCTCCGTCGATGAAAAAGCTGGAGAAGTTGGTGTCCACGTCAGCACCGTTGACGTTCGTCCCAACGCTGATGCGTCGATCGAACGTACTTGTGTAACCATTGACTCCTTGTTGAAACGTCACAGTGGTCTGAGCAGTAGCGAGATCGGCTATTGCTAGTCCAAGAATGAGAGCGATCAAAGGGATTCGTTTCAGGGGCATCTCTTTCCTCAAGTAAAGGGGAACCTTTCGAGAACAGGGGAATTACTAGAAAGCAGAAAGCTTATCACTCATGAGAAACAGGAAAACATCAGCTGCGGTTCTGCAACAACAGCTCCTGGTTGGCCAGTCCACGAGCAAAACTCTTCACACACTCAGAAGGAGAGTTTTCCACCACACAAGCCAGAGTGGTTGTGCCGGAAACTGGTGCTGAGGTGTGTGTTTGAGGTTATCTTGGGGAAAATTTGGGGAACTGAGGCAGTGGAATCAAAGTGAATGAGGGGAAAGGCTGTATCATATCTGAGGATATGAAACGCAAATGAAGGCCGTGTTGATTTTCGGTGAATTTAGCCGAAATCCTGGCGAGGCCCGTTTTGATCCGCTTGCTCTGCTGGAATGTGGAATTCTTTGGTCACCCAGAGCCGCTCAGGGTCGGAGAATGGAAACTTCGGGCCATGTGAGCAGCCAGACTCTGGGGTGTTGCCAGGCATTGCCAGCAGGCTCTGGTGAGTCTGGATTCCGCCGAGCTTGGAGACGCAGATAAGAGGTGAGAGTCTTACTCCACGACTTCGCAGCCTTTCAGGTCAATGGTCAGCAGAACGCTCAACCCGTTGGGTCCTTCGCACTTGCCGCGTACTTGGATCGTCTGCCCAAGGCTGCAGCTGCGGAACTGTGGCCCCGTTTTTCATCGTGCAGAACACGCGAGGCCGCTCTTTGTTTCTTGGGCCTTTGTATCCGTCCAGGATCGAAGATGTCCGAGAAGATCTTCGTCTTCGAGCGAAACTTTCCCCGGACGATCAACGGTTTGCCAACGTACTTCTCCCAATCCTTGGTCAACTTGACTGCGGTCACAGTGGTGGCCTGATCCCGGGCTGCCTTTTTGGCCGGCCTCAAGCCCCCCGGTGATCAGCAGGAAGCCAAGCACCAAAAACGGGAAAAACCTTAAGCGATTCCTGCCAAGTCCCACAGTTCGGCTTCTGTGTCAGAGATCGCACGCACCCTCGCGACAGCTTGAGTGCTCTGTTGTCATTCAGGCCACAAGCTACTGACCTTCGGAGAAGTTTTCGCCCAGGGCTTTCCGTCTACCCTTGTTTGTGATGACCTCAAGGGGGCAGCCTGAGGCACCACAGCAAGCCCGGATTGCCGAACGAAACGCCCCGCTTGGTCGACAACTTTTCAGGGAATCAGTAATGACCTTGTCCGCCGGTGGCAAGAATTGTCGGCCGATCGAGTCAGAACGCTCGGGTCGGGTGGGTGACCGAGCGTTGTATGGCGAGCTGGTCGACATCACGATTTCAGCTCTGCTGTGTTGACGCCGATTGATTGACCCATTCATCAAGTCGGTCACCCTTGATCCCGCCAGACTCTCAATCCGTTGGACCATCAAGCCGTTGGCCTATCAAACAATCAGACAATTGGATTGCTCAACCCACCGAAAGACCGCCACCAGCGAGCCTCAATGACGATGACAGACCCTGATGACCTGAGCGAACGCCAAGCGAAATCGGCCGAAACCGAAACTGCTCATCCTCCATCAAGCGACCGAAAATCAGCCCCGCGGCGGTGGTACCAGGTTCGCTGGTGGCTTGTGGTCCTCGTGCTTGCAGCAGCCAGTTTCGCTGGGTATCGAGTTTGGGTCCTTTGGCCGACGAAAGTCGTTCTTTCCAGCAGCGAGCCGGAGGCCCTGAAAATCCTCTTCATTGGCAACAGCATTACGTATTTTAACGACATGCCCTCGATGTTCGCCCGACTTGTGCAGGCTGATGACTCGGAGCGATCTCTCAAAATCGTGCAGGTGACTTATGGAGGTGCCTCGCTTCAAGGACACTACCAAGGCTGGAGTGGGGCCCGCCGAGTGCTTCGCCATCAGGGTCCGTGGGATTACGTTGTTCTTCAGGAACACTCTGCCCGCGCAATCGGGGAGGTATCGGGGATGCGGGAATTCGCACACCGTTTCGACGCCGAGATCCGAAATGCCGGCGGCCGAACGATTCTTTTTGGCCGCGGATCCGGTCAGGGCGATCTCGCTGGAAGCCGCACGATGCACCGACGGCAACTCCAAGTCGCCCAGGAGTTGTCAGCGCCGTTTGCCCCCTGTGCGCTTGTGTGGGAGCGGATTCTGAAGCGTTACCCCAAAGCCGAGTTATTTGCCGACGACGGCGGGCACCCTTCTCCGGTGGGGAGTTACATCGACGCCTGTGTGTTGTTTGCAACCATTCTCAAGAAAAGTCCTCAGGGGCTCCCCTGCCAACTGAAACGCAAAGACTTCTTGGGCAGGACCACGCCGTGGGTCAAACTCCCCGAAGATCTCGGCAAGGACGTCCAGCAGATTGCCTGGGAGATGACTCAGGCTGTCAATAAGATCTCCCTCCCTCAATGAATTGGCCCCCTGGCTTGGAACTTGCCAACTGGGCCGAGGTGCCTGTGCCTTGTCTTAATAAAAGAGTTTGGTGCAATTGGAGGAACCCTAAATCGTCAAGTATTTGATCTATAACATGAGTTGCACATTCTCGCGAAGGACATACGCCTCGATGTGGTCATCGTTGGACAAGGCCTGCTGAGACATCACAACATGGGTGAGACTGGATGGCCACCACGGGCATCTGTCATTGGCGAAGTCCGCAGGAAAAGGCAGATCCGCTTGAAAATGACAGTGCTGAGACCTGCGTTTGGATGGGCCTTTCTCCCTGAGCGGGAATCGCGATTTTCGCAAAGACGATCGGATCGATCGGGGGAATGAAGGGAAACCGCAGCCCCTGGGAACCAGCAGGAGGGGCGATGCCGGATTCGCGTTGGACCCACGCCAGAGTGTGGGCCGAACGAAGCAGCGTCCAAGTCGTATTCGACGAGATGCCAACCGCCGCAGCCGACGCAGACGAACCCCAGGAAGCCGATCACCATCAAGTCATAGCGTGCTTCTATCTTCTCACCCAACAAAAGGTGCAGCGAACGGTCCCCAGGCAGTTCCCGGATCAGCTGACGCTACTCTGCTTGGTCAGCATTCCATGGGACCTGCGGCGTCGAACCTGTTGAGACATTGCCGGGCCTCGTCTGCGACAACCGTCCCGCGTCGCGGTTCGGCTGACCATGACTTCGACGACTCCAGGCCTCCATCGTGCCCAAGCGGATCACAGCGGGCACAGGAGATGAACCAGGGGAAACTCGATCCCCGCCGTCTTTCCTCCCAAGCCGCTCATGCCCGCCACCCTCGAAAAGCCCCGCCTGGACTGCGGCTGGGACTCCTGCGTCTAGGACCATTGCGCTTGGGACTGAGGCCAGAGCCCAAGCCACCAATCAACTTCGAAACGTTGCCTCACATCCGGGGACTCCGTTGAAAATGCGTGCCATACCACTTGCAATCGAATGGCGTTTCGCATCCAATCGACACATCAACCAAGCTGTCGATGCAACCGTGTTGCACAACTATTCGCCCGCTTCAATGAACGGAGGAACACATGAGCTTGTTCAAGCACGTATTTTACCTAGGCTTTCTTGCCGCCGTACTAGGACCTTCCGCAGCGTTGGCTGATGCGCTTTATACCGACGGCCATGCCGACATTGCCATTGGTGCTGAAGGTGACTTGTTGGAGTTCGAGATCGGCTGGCACACTGAAGACAACGCCATCGTCGATGGGGAGATCCGTGAGGAGGAGTTTGAGCCGGGGGGGCTGAAGGCAGTCATCTCTGATCTGTCCAGGAAGCCGGCCTCAGCCGATGTAGCGGCATTGCTCGGGGTCTCCGAGGGTACTGACATTTGGTCCTTCGGCCAGTTCGCAGAGCCTGGCGTGCCCTTTCTGGGGTTTGGGGCTGATGAACTCTCGCCGGACGATTGGGAGAGTCCGGTGAGCTTCGCACTGGAGGATTTCTCCGGTCCTGGTGACTTCGCCCTCTACCAGCCTGGTCCCGAGCCTTTCATGCAGACTATCGATGGTGTCAATGCTGAGGAAGACTTCTTCGTGATTGACGAGGGACCGGGCGGTCACGACCATGCCGAGTTGGCTTTCTCCGCACCAGGAGAATACACCTTGACTCTCACCGGTTCAGCAGTCCGAAGTGATACCGGAGAAGTCGTGAGCGCCACTGGTGACTTTGTCTTCCTGGTCTCGGTCTCTGATCCAGGTGAACCTGGGGGCGTAATCCCTGAACCCAGCAGCATCACAGGCTTGCTGGGGCTGCTGATGATCACCGGCTGGAAACGCCGAACCCGCCGGGCCAACGGCTAACTCCTCCTGGATTCCTTCCTCAACGACCCCAACGACAAAGTCCAGCCATACAATCCGGCCACACCACTAGTTACACAACCCAAGCTTAGCAAGCTAACGGCTCTGGAGGATCAGATCGGTCCTTCCAGGGCCGTTGGCGTTTTCAACAGTCATACTTCGGTGGAATGACCCTTTGCAGCGAGATGGCAGTCCATTGACGTCCAAGAACAGGTTGGTCAGTTTGCTTCCAAAAACATGCCCAAGTGATCTCTGAAGCACGGTTTTGGCTTGCTCGGGAGGAGATCCAGAGCGGGACGACCTTCACATCTTCCTTGACGGATGCAACCGAGGGTGAGGGAGATGAGTCGACGGCATTGGCAAGCGGCTCGATCCACAGAATTCGCTTCCAACGCTGATGTGGCTTCACCGCCGGCAGTGCTGACCTGGCCAGGCAGAGTGCGGCAGCCTCCTTGGAACGGTGCTCGCCGCTGAGAGAACCGGTGGATTCGCATCAAAATTCATCAAAAATCTACGCGATGTTCATGAAATACTCATCTGTATTTCTATCATGGTGATCTTGCTTTCATAGCCACGTGCTTTGTTTGTGTCGGTTTGGCTCGCCCCTCATCAAGTTGATTGGCCGAACCTCTCCCCTCTCCAACCACTCGCGTGTTCCAACCAGTTTCTCTGTAGGAGTTCCCCATGGTTGCTTCGGTCCGGGTGCCTTCTTTGGCACTTTTGGTGAGTCTCAGTCTGTCCCTCTCCCTCCCCGTCGTCGCGTTGGGTCAAAGTGTCTACGATCCACCTCCGGTCTCCAGCGGCGACCTCAGCAGGTACCCCAGCACGGTTCGGGCAGCAAACCTCGATGCGGAGCTGTCCTTTCAAGGGCCAGTCGTGCCTTTTGTCAACTTCGATCCCAACTGGGGTGCCATCAACGTCAGCTCACCTTCTGGGACACCCGGATCGGATTTCACTCCTTCGCTGACCAACGTGGGTGACATCGCGCTGGCAGTCGATGGCTGGGGGATCAATCACAAGACTGGTGCTGTTCCGGTCAGCGTTCGCCAGAACATCGTTGGGGACGATGGCACCATCATCGATCCTCAGGGCACTGCGTATCCCGGGTTCTTCAGTGTCGCCTATGCAAGCACTCAGTTCTCCAGCGGCGGCAGCTTCAACACCGTCAGCGGAAGTCAGACCAACGGGAACGGGGCCATCGATATGGTGTTGCATTCTGCTGGTATTGATGCTGAGGGTGTCTTCAACACCTCCTACGCTTATTTTCCCTACGCAGAAGGCTGGATTGGTGGAAACGTCCAGGGCAGCCTCGACGCGGACCCCAGCACTGGAGTAGCCGCTTGGGAAGGTGGGACCTTCGACCCTGCTGCGTTCGATCGCAACAATCCTTCCACACTGCCCAGCTACAACGTGGAAGCTTTCACCGGGGATGCGCCCGTCGTCTTCCCGACCATCGGTGAAGGCAAAGCAGTTGTCGACCTCTCCGAACTCGGACTCTCACCTGAAACCGGCATGCTCTTTGTCTGGCCGACTGAGGGAGGAACATTCAACAACATCGCGTCCGGGACTCCTACGACCGACAACAGCGGATGGGATGTCATCGTTCGTGAGGACGGCGTCCCGGCAGACGATCCGAACTCGTTTCGGGACTTCGATCAGCCGACTGTTGATCCGTTCGACATCGATTCCAACAACTCCGATTTCGGCATGCTCTACGTCGGGTACGACTACGACAACCTGATCGGAGGTTACATCGCTGGGGATGGTTCCATCATCCAAGAAGCCGAGGACGATCCGAATTTCGATGGCGAGTTCACCGTCGAGCGTTTGGGCACCGGTGAGTACGCCATTGAAGTGACCATCGATGGA
This sequence comes from uncultured Pirellulales bacterium, assembly GCA_964648025.1. GTDB lineage: Bacteria > Planctomycetota > Planctomycetia > Pirellulales > Pb10988 > CAZYKP01. Next base: position 38,710 of record CAZYKP010000022.1, read on the forward strand.
GTCACACAAACCGAAGATGACGGCATGTTGATTTTGTCGGTTGCTGAACTCGAGGATAACCCAGATGACAACGGGCCGTTTGCCTCCTACGAGTTCGATCCGGCAACTGGGCGGTTCATCCTCAACACGCGACAGGTTGTCAACCCCATCCTATCCCAGTTTACCCCGCCAGCCCAGCTGATCGCCGAAACGTCTGATCCTAACACTCGGTTCCCACTGATCGACGCCAACTTCTACTTTGCCTGGGTCGACTTTGAAAACCCATTGAGCCTGCCCTCGGCAGTGACTCCTCCTCCGTCAGGGGTCATCCCCGAACCCTCCTCTGTGCTGATCTTCGTCGTCAGTGGAGGCCTGTTGCTGGCACGTCGACGTCGAGCTTCCTTCTGAGAATCCTTGGAAGTCCAACAGCTTGATTTGAGAAGGCTGACGAACCAGAAGGCCCGGTCGAGAAATCGATGGGGCCTTCTCTGTTTTGGCAGTCGCTGAACCTCTGGCAGTTGCTGAACCTCGCCGGCTCCCTCGCTACCAGGAGAAGCAGGCCCCAGGTTGACGAGATTCGGTTCTCGCTGCAGTGTGACGGCGGTCGGTCTGCGGCCGCTCAGTCACCGCCAGTCCTGAGCGAACGCGGCCAGTAACTCTTCAGCCAAATCGCCGGCCAGAAAGCTGAGCTGTCCGAACCGTCGCCCGTCATACTCGGCAAAGACTTCTTCCCGCGAAGAGATCTCATCCTGAACTGATGCGAGTGTCGCGGAGGCCAGAGCACGAAGACCTCGAGGGGCTTCGGTGTTGAGAATTCGCGGCAAGGTCAGCTCCTCGCCAGGGACAACGTCCACCGGAACAAGCGGCAGAGCGTCGGCGAGCTCGCTCAAGAGCTCCTCCCTGAGCGTTTGGACCAGGGGAGCCAGAGTGTTTCGTTTCTCGGTTGGCTCCGACACCCTCAAGGCGGTGCTCGCAACAGAGAGGGTCTGGGGAGCATACGCCCGAACTTGCACGTTGTCGAAGAAGGTCAAAGCATCGCTGGTCCCGATTCCTGCTTGGCCGTCGGTGAGGATGTCGGAATACTGCCGCGACAGCTTCTCTCCCCCGTCAGCCAATAAGCGAACTTGGTTCCCTTGAACGATGACTTGCAGATTGTAATCAGTCCCAGCCGAGATCGACTCAATGACCTCCACATCGTTGACCCAACCGCTGGTGGTTCGGTGTCCAATGACCCAGGTGTTGCTGGCAACGTACGCACCGGCGAACTTGAAGTCCGTCGGGCTCTGGTAGTCGAAGATCACAAAACCGTTGCTGAAGCGGCCGGGCGTCAGATCGTCGGCGTTGATGGTGGCCAAAATCTCCACGTCGGCAGGCAGCGGCTCGGCAAGACGTAGGGTGCTGATCCCCTGCTGATCCAAGACAGGCACGACCTGGTAGCGACCGGATTGGACGGTCCAGGTTCCTGCCTGAGCCTCAAAGTAGTCGGCCACGCCGTCATCAAAGTCCTCACTGATCGGGAGGGTGCCAGATGGCGGAGGAGGCGGAGGTGGTGGTAGGACATACTCAACAAGCTCAACATCATCAAAGCTTGCCAACGCATTGCTGGTGGCCAGGCCGACCGATCCATCAACGATCGTCTCACCAAAGGTATAGGAGACTTTTTCGCTCCCGTTGACAAGCAGTGTGGCAGTGTCGTCTTGCAGGCGAACCGTCAAATCGTAGTCGGTCGAGGCATCGATTCTTTCGTCGAAGGTGGCGTACTCGACCCAACCGCTTGCCGTGCGATGGCCGATCAGCCAGTAATCCGCTCCCACGTAGGCCCCGGCGAACTTGAAGTCCAACGGGTCGTGATAATCGAAGACGGTAAAGGCGTTGGAGAGCCGGCCGACCGATCCAGGATCAGCATTGATGGTGGCCACAAGCTCCACATTCGTTGGCAGGGCACCGTCCACTCGCAGAGTGCTCAGGCCGGCCTGATCTGGGGCAGGGACGACTCTGTAGCGGCCCGATTCAACAGTCCAGGTTCCGGTCTGAGGCTCAAAGAAGTCAGCCAGGCCATCATCAAAATCCTCGCTGATCGGCAGGGTGCCGGATGGCGGAGGAGGCGGAGGTGGTGGTAGGACATACTCAACAAGCTCAACATCATCAAAGCTTGCCAACGCATTGCTGGTGGCCAGGCCGACCGATCCATCAACGATCGTCTCACCAAAGGTATAGGAGACTTTTTCGCTCCCGTTGACAAGCAGTGTGGCAGTGTCGTCTTGCAGGCGAACCGTCAAATCGTAGTCGGTCGAGGCATCGATTCTTTCGTCGAAGGTGGCGTACTCGACCCAACCGCTTGCCGTGCGATGGCCGATCAGCCAGTAATCCGCTCCCACGTAGGCCCCGGCGAACTTGAAGTCCAACGGGTCGTGATAATCGAAGACGGTAAAGGCGTTGGAGAGCCGGCCGACCGATCCAGGATCAGCATTGATGGTGGCCACAAGCTCCACATTCGTTGGCAGGGCACCGTCCACTCGCAGAGTGCTCAGGCCGGCCTGATCTGGGGCAGGGACGACTCTGTAGCGGCCCGATTCAACAGTCCAGGTTCCTGCCTGAGCCTCAAAGTAGTCGGCCAGGCCATCATCAAAATCCTCACTGATCGGCAGGGTGCCGGATGGCGGAGGGGGAGGAGGCGGTGGCGGAACGAACTCGAGGATTTCGATGTTATCTAAACGGGCTTGTGCTCGGCTGGTGCCGAATCCGACATTTCCGTCGGTGAGCAAGTCATCGAAGGTGTGGGACAGTTTCGTCTGGCCGTCGACGATCACCGTCGCGGACTGACCCTCAAGGCGAACCTCCAGGGCGTAATCGGTCAGTGGATCGATCGTTTCGGTGAGCGTAGCGTATTCAACCCAGCCATCGGCGGTTCGGTGGCCGATCAGCCAGTAATCCGCTCCCACGTACGCGCCGGCGAACTTAAAATCCGAGGGATTCTGGTAATCGAAGATGGTGAAACCATTCGATAGCTTGCCATCAGTCGCGTCGTTGGCATTGAGGGTCGTGAGAATCTGCAAGTTCGTCGGCAGCGGGTCGGAAAACTGCACGAGGCTGACCGCATCGTGGAACTGGCCGGCGATCCCTTCGTAGCGACCTTGATCGACGACCCAGGCCCCCAATTCTGGCCGAAAATTCTCCGCCAGGCCATCTCGAAGATCCTCCTCCAGTGGCAGCGTTGTGGGAACAGGGGTCACGTACTGCTGAACAAGCAGGTCATCGAAGTGGCTGGTGCCATCCCTGGCAGCAACACCAACTCCGCCCAAGATTACCGAGCTGCCGTAATCGGTGGTGAGCTTCTGGACTCCATCGACGATCAGGGCGACCTGAGTGTCGTTCTCGATCAGTAACCGCAGGTCGTATTGGACATCGGGCAGGATGGCCTCGGCCAGCTGGGAGTCGATCTGCCAGGAGCCGGCGACCCGCTGTCCCAGCACCCAGAGGCCAGCATGGATGTCGGCGCCGGCGAACTTGAAGTTGTCGGTGTCTGTGTAGTCGTAGACGATGTAGCCGTTGGTCAGATGATTGGTCAGGGGGATGCCAAAGATCTCGAAACGCCCGAGGTCGGCTTCCATCACCGTACGGATTTCCACATTGGAGGGCAGCGGATCGGCCAGACTCAGCAGGCTGATCGAGACAAAAGTGGGATCCTCGACGGCAGGCGTGGTGGTGTACCGTTGGCTCGATGCACTCCAGTTACCCGTCTGCGCGATCATCGAAGACTGACCATCCTGGAAATCCTCAAAGCTCGGCAGTGGGACTGGCGGGGGAGGAGGCGGCGGCGGTGCCGGATTGCCGACCGCAGTCGCCGTGTTGAGCCGTCCTCCGCTGGCCACAAGTCCCTGCAGGTTCGGCAAAGGATCAGCGGAATCAAGGATCTCCTGGATGATCTGCTCAGCGGACCAATCCGGATGCAGATCGTGGAGCAGGGCCGCCACGCCGGCCACATGCGGGGCGGCCATCGACGTCCCAGTGCTGAGACCATAGCCGATGAGCGTGGTGCTGAGGATGCCCACGCCTGGCGCCGCCAGGTCGACTGTTGTGGCACCGTAGTTGGAGAACCCGGCCAGATTGTCGTTGTGGTCGGTGGCAGCGACCGCCAGGATATTTTCCAGGTCGTAGCCTGAAGGGTAGAAGTCGATCGCGTCGTTATTCTGGCCGATTCCTAGGAGGTTTCCATTACCAGCGGCAGCGACGAATACCACATCGGCGGCGCCGGCGGCAGCGATGGCATCGTAAAGAGCTTGGGAGAAAGGATCGCCGCCCCAACTGGCGTTGATAATGTCTGCGCCGTTCTCGACGGCATAATTGATGGCCTTGATGGCGTTCTCAGAGGTGCCAAACCCGCTCCCGTCGAGGAATTTTAGGCCCATCAACTGCACGTCCCAATTGATGCCGGTCACGCCAAGTCCGTTGTTGCCCGCCGCGCCGATGGTTCCGGCAACGTGGGTGCCGTGCCCTTGATCGTCCATGGGGTCGCCATCGTTGTTGACGAAATCGTAGCCGTGGAGGTCGTCTCGATAGCCGTTCTGGTCGTTGTCCAGGCCGTCACCAGGGATTTCGCCAGAGTTGACCCACATGTTTGCGGCAAGATCGGGATGGTTGTAATTGATGCCGGTATCAATGACCGCAACAACGGTCTCTCCCGATCCGGTGGTCACGTCCCAGGCGTAGTCGGCGTCGATGTCGGCATCAATTTTGCCTAGTGTTTGCCCAGTGTTCTCCAGACCCCACATCTCCGAGAAACGCGTATCATCGGGAAGCTGGGTGACGCTGAGGACATAGTTGGGCTCGGCATAGACGACGTTGGGACAGGCCTGGTAGAGGGCCAGGGCATCCTCCAAGGCCACCTCTGAGGGCAATTCCACTCGGTGCCAACCGGCACCAAGGTCACGTATGGGATTTGCCCCCTGGGTGCCGGCAGCAGCCTTGTTAATGACCTCGCCGATTTGCTCAATCGCAAAGGGTTGATCATCGAGGGTGCGAACGAGAATGCTGCCCGCTTCATACTGGGCGGGATCGATTTCCAGTTGCACCGTTGGGGAGAAGATGGGGTCGGCGCTGAGCACCACCCGGACCTCAAGTTGTTCGATGCCCAACGTGGGAAAATCGGACTTGCGGTGCTGTGGCCCGCTTTGGTGAGGATTGTGGCGGCGAAGAAACATTGACCACCTCTTTGCGCAAATTGTGACTGCCAAAGCGGAACAATTCTATCGTGATCCTACTCTGCTGGTTTTCGCCTTTCCATAGGATCATTCACAGGGTCCGCTGTCGCGACTGCTCCCCTCGGAAAATTCTTGCTCGTCCAAAACATGCGAGTCGCCGGAATGACCAGTGATCTGGCAGCTGTTGATCGACCAGCCTCTCCGCTGTGCCGGACGAGCCAAGCCTCTCCTCAACCTCAGTGATCGATCTCGTGGCCACCATTCGTGTGTGATAGAGCCCCCCGGAGCGGCCGCCTCAAAAATCCGCAATCAGGCTGGAGAAAACATTTCATCCTACAGGGCGCCGATTATTCCAGTTAAGAAAAAAGCTCGGTCTGATAAGCTGCCCTTGATCAACTCAAAGTATTAAGCTAGTAGGACCGATGAAGTAGCTCTATGAGCAGGTTCTTTGAAAAAATCTGTTTAGCGTGAATCAGCCATCGTCGAGGTGGTCGTCCCAGCGGTCGGTTTGGTTGCGTATGCTGGTTTTTGCAACCTTTGGGGCTGATCATTCTCAAGGCCATTGGTCTTGGACTTGTGAGGAGTAGCCATCCCGCCGCTTGGAGGGTAAGGAGTTGTTTCCGCATAGGCGTTGGGTTAGTTTCAAAAAATCGAAGTGAGACGGTCGCCAGGAGCGGTCAAACCATGGGGAGTGGGCCCTGGCAATGGTGGATGGGCCCGGAGACTGGTGGACCGGACACTGCTAAACCGGACACTGCTAAACCGGACACTGCTAAACCGGACACTGGTGGGACTGATCCTCGTTGTCGAACTGCTCACCGCTGGGTTGGACGCCTTCGCCGAAGGCTCAGTTCATTCCTGTTTTCCTGCTGTTGAACCTTCCGTTGAAGCTTGGAGTGGTTTCTGACTCAGGGCACAAGGCAGAGGTTCAGACACCACCGGTTCAGGCCTGTCCCGGTCGAACACTTTCGCGAGAACCAACAATCCCTGATGAATTCCCCAGTTGAGCACCCAGAGACCACGCCAACCCAGCCAGCTGTTGGTGGCGACCGTAGCCAGCAAGCCGATCAAAGCCCAACTCACCGACAAGCAGCCACTGACCAATTCGCCCCATCTGATCAACAGCCGAAGGCTTCCGAGGCCGGCGTGGACAACACGACTGAAGGCCACCGGCCAAGCAGCCAACAAGTTTCGCAAAAGAAGAATGCCCTCAAAAGTCTGCCAAGGCAGGAATCACAAGGAGACTGGTTTGCGTTGCTGGTCTTTCGGGTGTCACTGGTGGTGTTGGCGTTTTTGGTGGGGGCTTTTCTGGCGCACACTTACCAGCCGCTGCGCGAGGGGGTTGCGGGGGTGCTTCTGTGGATGTGGAAAGATCCCCATCATCTGTTTCCGCCGCGAGATCGGGAGCTCAACGGCCAACCCCTTGCTCATCGCCCTGGTGCTCAGATCTTTGATCGAGAAGCCTGTGCCGACGGGGTGACCTTGCTCACCTCTTATTGGAGTACAGGCCAAGAGCCGACCGCAGGGATTCATCTTGTGGATTTGGACGGGACACTGCTGCACCGCTGGGATGCCAACCCCGCCAAAGTCTGGCCGGACTCTCCTCACGACGACCTGATGAAGGGAAAATTCAATACCTCAACCAACTACGTGCACGGGACCTATCTGTTTGAAAACGGCGATCTGCTCTTCAGTATCGACTTTTTGGGGACCGTGCGGATGGATGCCGCAGGCAACATCAAATGGCGGCTGCCCCGACGAACCCATCACGCCATCTTTCGCGACCATACAGGCAACTTCTGGGCCTGTGCGCTACGCTATCACAACAACGAAGACAACCGCTTCCCCCTGGTCAAAGTCCCCGGAGCCGAAGACTACATTCTCCAGTTCACCCCAGAAGGCAAGATCCTCCGCGAGATCAGTATTCTCGGGTTGCTCTACGAGCATCACCTGGAAAACTTGATGTTCAAGTCTGGCTACACCAACAACGACATCGATCCGCTCCACCTCAACGATGTCGAAGTGCTCTCCCCAGAGTTGGCCGAGGAGTATCCCCTGTTTGAGGCAGGTGATGTCATGGTCTCCCTCAAGCACGTTCACTGCGTGATGGTTTTTTCACCTGAGACGCACGAAATCAAATGGAGGGTGCATGAGCCCTTTATCCAGCAGCATGACCCCGATTTTATCGGCGATGGCTGGGTGATGATCTTTGACAACAACATGGGCCCTGAGGGCTGGCAGCCCTCAGAGATGCACCAAGGCAGCAGCATCATCGCGATCAAGCCCGAGACCGGCGAAAGGAAAGTTCTTTACCCCGGCGAGAATTCCAAGGGGTTTTACACCCGTGCCGGCGGTAAAGTTCAATTGCTTCCCAATGGGAACTTGTTGTTTGTCGAATCTCGCAACGGGCGAGCCATCGAGGCCACCCCAGAGGGCCGCGAAGTCTGGGAGTGGCGGATGGAGTTGGCCCAGGCGTCCGATGGCCGCCAATTGATCCCAGAGATTATGGAAGCGACACGCTACCCATTCACACCTGAGCAAGTCAAAGCCTGGAGACCATCAGAGCCATGAGTATCTCCCAGAAATCCTCCATTGTGTTGTTGGGGTTGTTGGTCAACCTCGGCGGTGCGGCCCCGGCGTTTGCCTATTTCGGCCCCGGCGGAGCCGCTTCGGGACTTGGTGCAGCGGTGGCGTTGGTGGTGGCCATCATTGCCGCGGTCTTCGGCTTTGTCTGGTATCCGGTCAAGCGGCTGATCCGCAGCTTCCGCAAACCCGACACGGAGCAGATCCCAACTGCCATCTCCACGGGTGAGCCAACTGGAGACCAACAGCCCATCGGTGACCGGCCTGCTCAGTAACCGGTCTGAGCTCCCTGTGTCGTCGGTTTGAGCCAGTCAGCCGCAGCAAGTTGGAAGCGAGATGATCCCTTGAGCTACGTTTGGGCAACGTTGGTGATCTTGGGCTTTATGGGGCTGGCCCAACTGACCAAACTGGCCACCGTGGGGCGTCGCGTGATCGCACAGAGTCGTGAGGCCCTGGTCACCATCGGCGATCCCAAGCTCACTGAAGACGACAAAGAGGTGGCGCTGCGGCGATTGGCTCTGAGCTTGTTTCGGGCCTTCTTTCTCATTGTGTTGCTCACGCTGATCGCTGCGGGCGTACCCTTGTTGGCTCTCTATCTTGCTGGTTGGGTGGGTCTTCTATCGTTTGGGGAAGTCCTGTCGTCCTTAGCTGATCCGATTTTTCTGATTGTTGTGAGTCTGATCTTCCTCGCCGCGATTGGTCTACGCCTGTCACGATGAACTTTGAAGACCGCTACGGCTTTTTCGATCGGCTCCTGCACCGCTTTGCCTTCGGGTCCGGCTTTGCCCAACTGGGTATCGCCGAAGTCGAGGATTCCCTGCTCAAGCAAACCCTCACTTCGGTTGATGTCTCTCGTCCTGTGTTCATCACCGCCTTGCCCCGGGCTGGCACGACCATCGTGCTCGAGCTGCTGAGCCAGTCAGGACTCTTTGCCACTCATCGCTATGGGGACATGCCGTTTATCCTCTGCCCATGGTTTTGGAACCGTCTCATCGGCAGCAAGAAACCAGACCAGGCCGCGAGGGAGCGTGCCCACGGGGATGGAATCATGATCTCACTGGAAAGCCCCGAGGCTTTTGAGGAGGTGTTGTGGCTGCAGTTCTTCCGCCGGAAGTATAGAACTGATCGAATCACCCCTTGGCAAACCAATGCCGACGCAGAGTTTTTGCGATTCTTTCAGAGCCATATGCGAAAGATCATCTTGCTCCGCTCCTCACCAGAAGAACCTCTGCGGTACGCGAGCAAGAACAACGCGAATATTGCGAGGATTGGCTTACTCGCCAGATGTTTTCCTGAGGCCAAGATCGTCATTCCCCTCCGTGATCCTCTCCAGCACTCTGCGTCACTGCTGAATCAGCATCGCCGCTTCACTCAGCTGCATCAGAAGAACCCCTTCGCCCGGCGGTATATGGCCGGAATCGGGCACTTTGACTTTGGGCTGAACCTCAAGCCCATCGATTTCGACCAATGGCTTCCTAACGACTGGTCTCAACAAGTTGATACTGTTCAATTTTGGCTGGAATACTGGGTGGCCACCTACCGGCATCTCTCGGAGCTTGAAGCAGAGCAGGTCCGCTGGTTGTCGTTGGAGCTTCTTTGCCATGAGCCTGAGGCAGGGCTTGGTGCTCTGGCTGAAGCAGTTGGAGAGGATCCCGGAGGGTTGCTGGCTCAGGCCGAGCGGCTTCAGCCGATGGGCAGCCACGACATCGACCTAAGGCTGATCCCTGAGGAACTCCTCGACCAAGCGCGTGGGCTTTTCGACTCGCTGCAGCAACGTTGTATCAATCGATAGGCTGTGGCAAGCTCGATCGTCGGCAACTCTACTGCGGTCTACGCTCTGCCTGGGGATCATCGGTTTGGCCCAACAACAATCTCGGATGTGTTGCATTCACTCAAAAGGTCCAATCACAGTTTCAACGAAGGTGGATGCGGAACAAGGGATCTTGTATGGTTTTGTCCAAACGACCCGTGGGCCGACTGGCCGGCAATTCTGAGTGTTCCAAACAGAGGAGAGTCTCCGCAATGTGGATCTGTCGTTTTACGCTTGTTGTGTTGGTGTTGATCTTGACGGTGCCCTGTGGTGCCCAGCAGAAGCAAACCAAGCCAGGTCTCTCCAAGAGCGTCCGACCGGGAATCAATTCAGCGTTTTTGGATCCTCAGCTGGATGTCAACGTCTGGATCAATCGATTTGAGTCTGAAAGCCGAGAAATTGCCAAGTCGCGTCATGAGATCCTCCGCAATCTCCAAATCAAAGCCGGCGATCATGTCGCCGATGTCGGCGCGGGAACCGGCTTGTTCATCGAGCCGCTGAGCAAACTCGCCGGCGACAAAGGGTGGGTCTATGCATTGGAGATTTCACCAAAGTTTCTGCAGCACCTGGGTCGTTTGGTGGATGAGCAGAAGCTGGCCAATGTCACTCCGGCGCTCTCTGGCGAGAATGACATTCGGCTGCCACCGGGCAGTCTCGATGTTGTCTTCATTTGCGACGTCTACCACCACTTTGAGTACCCAGCCCAATCACTGAAATCCATCCGCCGAGCCCTCAAACCAGGAGGAACGATGGTGGTCATCGACTTCGAGCGGATTCCCGGAGTTTCCCGTGAGTGGGTTGTGGGGCACGTGCGTGCCGGCAAAGAGGTCTTTCGAGGCGAGATCGAACAAGCTGGCTTTCAGTTCGTCGAGGAAGTCGGTGTCTCCGGGCTGAGCGAAAACTACTTCCTGAGGTTCCGCCGACCCAAGTAACCGCCCGGAGGGTCTTTGAGTTTTGGACTGGCTTGCCGACTGACCCCCGATCTCTCAAAAGTTTCAGACCAGATCCCCAATGCCCTGAAGGCCCAGCAGGAGGGAACCCAGCCAGACTCCGCAAGGGCCGATCCGGCAGGTTTTCTCATCGATCCGGCAGCGAGCAGAGCCACAACAAGCTGAGCCTTGTTTGAGGAAAAATGAAAATACATTTGTAATCCGTGTGAAGGTCCACTATAAGAATTCTCGTAGAACCATAGATACTACCTTTGCCCCAACCAACACCTTCAACTCACCTGAGTTGACACCTTCACCAGAAGACACGTGTCCTCTCGGCCAATTGGCACCCCGGCTCGGCCAATTGGCACCCCGGCGGAGTGGCTGCAACTTCAGCAGCCGCTCACCTCAAGTTCAACCTCCATTTTATCGCGGATTGGGCTTCCGATCTCGACGAGATCGTTTGAAGTCATGTGCCGCGATTGCGAACTCTGAGTGCGTTGTTTGTTATTGCCCCACTGATCTGTAGTTGCTCTCCCGGCACCTGCCCCTGCGAAGGAAAACCACGATGTCATCACAGTTACAATCTTCTTGGGCCAAAATCCTGGGATTCGTTGGAGTTGTGGCCCTTGCCGCCTCGACAGCGTTGGCAGCGCCGATCACTGGCGTGAAGGATATTGAAATCATCGATAACGATGGAAACTGGTTTTACTTGGAAGAGGTCAACATCTTCAACACGGCCGGAACGGACGTCGCCTCGCTGGCTTTTGGCAGTACGGGAACACCAGTCGGCTTTCCCGGCAACAGTTTTGGCTCCAGCCCCACCGGGGCGATCGACGACCTCATCGGGAACTGCTGCGGCACAGGAATGCACGGCAACACGGCCAGTTCGATGGGGCAAACTTACCTCATCAGTTTGCCGACCCCACAGGACATCGATGCGATGTCCTTCCCCATCGAGATCTTCAACAGGCAAGATGGTTGCTGCCCCGAACGTGTTGAGAACCTCGATATCCGGTTCTTGGACGAATTCGGCTCCCCCATTGAAGTCGAAGATGCCATGGGCAATCCCACCACCACTTTTTCCTTGACAGGATCTGCCTCCTTTGACACCACCTTTGGCCCTGGCGGCGGGACGATCTCGATCAACGGCATCTCCTCGCAAGTGATCCCCGAGCCAACAAGCCTGGCCATCTGGACCATCTTCGGCCTTGGATTCACCCGCGGTGCTTCTCGTCAGCGCCGGTCGTAGTTCGCCCTGCTCAGGCTCCTCACTGAGGTTGGGGAAAATCTTGGCTCGTCCGGCTTCTGGAAAGGCTGCGAACTCAGTGGCGATTGTGCCCTTTTACTGATCCTCCGATAAGTTTCCGACCCAGGGCGACCAACCGAATCCCGGATTGCCAGTGGTTCCTCAATGAGGTCGTCGAGAACTTTTCAGGGAATCAACAGCGTTTTGGAAGAACAAGAATTTCCCCCAAGACCAGTACAACAAGCCAAACCAACAAGACGGCAGTGCATTCCCAGAATGTCGCTGCCGTCTTGTGCGTTTCCCGCCAGGCCAACACCCCGGCCTGATAGGTATCAAAAACATGTTTTATTCCGGATTAACCTTATCGAGCAATGGGGAACTCCCGCCCGGGACAGCCTGTGCCCAGCACGGCTAAGCTCCTGACCAGAAAAGGGGAAATTGTCTGTCCGGGTTCTGGGCTCAATCCCATTTGAGTTGTGAAGGGTGATTGCCGGATTTCACAACTGAAGAAGCACAGCCATGGTCAGTCTTAACTTCCCGGGATCTTCTCAGCCAATCTTCGGGCAGTCCGAGCTGAAGAAGATGGGCGAATTGGCGGATTGCTTGGCCTCCCAGGCGGCAGCCCAGCTGCGGATGATCGAGGAGCGTTTGCAACAGCGACGTCGTGCCGCCGAGGATTGCGACGACGTGCTTCTGGATATGCGAGTTGAGGCTGTGCAAGCACTCGAGCAGGCCCGCTCGCGATGGCAGGACACCCACTACTGGCTCTCTCAACTGAGTCCCGGAAAGGACTCATGAACTTATTTGGGCTCGAAGGGGCGTTTCTGCCTAAGCTGCTGAGCTAGCGGCCTGTCTTCGGATGCTCCCGGTTTTGGAAACTGCACCTCCCCACACGAGTGGCCAATCGCTAAGCCCAGAATCCCCGTGCCTCTGAAGCGGAGGGATAAGAACTCTGTGTTCCTCGTCGGGTGACCGTCAGCGCCGCCACCCGTGTTGCCCGTGCCAGGGCCTCCGAAATGTCCATTCCTGCCCCCCAAAAGACGCCAAAACTCCCGACGAAGGCGTCGCCCGCCCCTGTGGTGTCCACCGCTGTGGCGGCTTGAGAGGGAATCCGCAGCGTCCGCTGACGCTCAACGAGCAAAGCTGGACGTGATCCACGGGTGACGACCACCCTTGCGACCCCCAGCCCCAGCAACTCCCTTGCCGCACTCAGCAAAACCTCTTCCGAGGTCCGGATCTGCTCGGCCGAGGATCCAGTCAGCATGGCCAGCTCAAGTTCGTTGGGGATACAGCAGTCGCAAAGTGGCCAAAGATCTTTTGGCAGCGATGCTCCTTCCTGTGGAGCCGGAGCCGGATTGAGTATCGTTTTGATCCCAAACTTTTTGGCCAACTCAAAGGCTTCGCTCACTGCCTCAACCGGGACTTCCAACTGCGCAAGGACGACATCACCAGAAGCGATTGAGGAACTGGCTTGCTGCACATCAGCTGCAGACAAGGCCGCGTTGGCACCCGGAATCAGCAAGATACAGTTCTCGGCCGATTGATCGACCATGATATTTGCCAAACCGGTGAGCAGCTGAGCATCGCTCCTCAGGTGAGCGTGATTGATGCCTTCTCTTTGAAAGTGAGCCTGAGTCTGTCGGCCAAAATCGTCCTCACCTACACGTCCCACAAAACACACCTGTCCGCCGAGTCGAGCTGCGATCACAGCCTGATTGGCTCCTTTGCCGCCGAAGTTCTGCTGCCAATCCAGACCCCTCAGCGTCTCGCCAGGCCTGGGAAAGCGAGACGTGCGAAAGATCAAGTCGACATTGGCTGAGCCCACCACGCAGACTCGCACCGGCTCTGTCATCACCAAGAGCTCCCATCGCTTGTCACCACTGCCCCAAGAAGCATCACGTTCTGTCACTGACCGTCATCTGTCAGGCAGCATTCTACCAACAACGCCCCAACCGAGGACTACTCAGCGGGTGCTTGCGGGCCGTGACGACTCAAGCGTCCTGCTTGCTTCCCCGGGATCGCCGGGATACCCTCAGCACCACTGGGGCCGGCGGCCTCGTTCACCATCGCCCAGCTCAGGCTTGGTTGCCAGAGAGTTTCGGGGAGCCCTTCTTGCACGATCTCGCAAGGGACAAACCATGAGAAAGCTTGGCTCGAAAAGACCATTTCGCCTCTGCCTGATGACTGTGGGTTTCTGGTCGATGGTGTTTGTCAGTTGGTCCTCTGCAGAGATCCTGGGTGTCTGGAATTTCTTCAGACGCGAGTCGGGCGATCCCACCCAAGTCCCCAACGACCGTCAAGAGCCAGGCGGCCGACCAGCCCAACTGCGGGATTTCGCACCCCAAGTGTTGCAAGGGGTCGATGCCGAGTTGGGCGACTTCTCGATCTCCCGCCAGGACCTGGAGACAACAGTCCAGGTGGCCAAGACCGGCTGGGGCACTTTTCAAGCGATCCCCGACAACGGCCTCTTGCCTGGTGTCAACACGCCGGTGGGAGATCATGCTTTGGCGATCAAGGCCAACAAGAACAAAACCGGAAACTGGGTCTACTTTCCCAAGCTCGCTGAAGATCTCGTCGGCCGCCCTGGGGGTAGCACCCGTTCTTTCGGGTTCGCCGCCTGGTATCTGCTGCAGACCAAGCAGAAGAAGTTCCTCATCTACAAAGTCAACCCATTGTTTCGCTTAGGGTCCAAGGACGCACGGATTCAAACGTTTTCGGCAACGAGTCGCTTCCTCACCGAGGACGTGGGGAACGGACTGGGCAAGAAGCACTCCTACCAGTTTCCTCACGTGCAAGACGAACCGGCCTCCAGCCGTTGGTTTCACCTGGTCATCAGCGCCGACGGCAAAAGCAACCGTTTTCAGGCTTGGGTCAATGGCCAGCCCGTCAAATACCTCGACCGCCCTGGGTTCGATCATTACAGCTGGCCAGCCCGCGGAGGAATGAAGATCAATTATCGGCAAGATCGCCGCAGCAACGGCGGCGTGATTGGCCGTTGGATGGGCGGTTCCGGTGGTTCCATCTACACCATGGGCCTGGCGGCGGTGGTGGTCCTCAAGGATGAACCCTTTTCGCAAGAAAAAGCTGAATACCTCTACCAGCTTGGCCGTCGGGGCATCCCCTTCGAGGGGCGTTGGTTCTCCAAATCCTTCAAGTAGATGCCACGCCCGAGTCCGTGCCTCACTCGTGTTCGTCACTTGCTCGAGTCACGCGAGTGAGCTGCTCAGAGGAAAGGTTTGCCCTGGGCTGGGATCTCGACGCCCACTTGGTCACTCCAGGCTCTCAGCAGTTGGTGAAACTTGGGGCCGGGCCTGCCGTGGCCAATAGGTTGGCCCTCCAAACGCACAGCCGGCAGCACACACCAGGGAGTGCTTGTCAACCAAGCCTCTTCAGCAGACAACACGTCGTCGGGCCTCAGCGGAGCTTCGCGATACTCCCAGCCCAACTGTTGTGCCAGATCAGCCACGGCCAAGAGGCTAATTCCCGGTAAGATGCTTTCCTTCGGCGGAGAGACCAGCACAACACCGCCGGAGCGATCTTCCTGCAGGATCACCAAATTCGCTGTGCTGGTTTCAGTAAGATCACCGTTGTGATCGCGGAGAACCGCTTTGCTGCCCGGTGAGCGTCGTGCTGCCTCCCGATCAGCCTGAAAGTAGTGCATCCGGCTACGACATTTGATCGCCGGCGACCAGCACTGCGAAGGAACTTGGTGAATCTGACTGATAATTAAATCCACGCCTCTCTCGTAGTGAGCATTCCACCGGTGAAAGGGTAAAGCATACGTATGCATCAGTACGCCTGGCCCATAAGCGGCCTCTTCATCGGGAAGAAAGGCGGGGTAGCTGCCCGGAGATAGCAAGATCGCTAAACCAAGATCACCACCTGGTGGCAACAGTCGGGCGTTGCAGGCGGCCAGGTCTTCGGCGGCAGCAAGCAATCGCTCGGCGTCGATTGACTCAGCCAGACCCACAGCCTCGGCTGAGGCGGCCAGACGACCCAGATGCTCTTTTGGACGAAACAGCGTCCCGGCAAAGGTGCGTAACTGCTCGGTGATCGTCACTCCCTGAACAAACCCGGCATCCCACAGAGGAATCGCTACCTGGGAAGCAGGAAGGAATTCTCCCCACCGATAGGCAAGCGGCTGAAGCTGCCCTTCCGGGTCATGCACGAACTCATCGTTCACTGCTGGTCGTTCTGCAAAGCTAGGTGGTACGTTGTCCGGTCGCTGTTTCTCGCTGGCCGTTGGTGGGGAACTGTTCTTCGGCGACCGTTTGCTGGCAAAGGTTCCCTCTCAAAAAGCTCACTGGCCGAGAAGCTTACTGGCCGAGAAGCTTACTGGCCAAGAAGCTTACTGGGAGTCTTGAGGGTAGTCAGCACCATTGAGGCTATCAACAACGGATTGCAGCCACTGGCGGAGGGCCGCTTTCATCTGCTGAGCCCGCTGAGGTTGCTCATCGATGAGATTGGCTTTCTCCTGGGGATCTTCTGCGAGTTGATACAGTTCCCAGGTGACTTTTCCTGCTTGGCTTTGAATCCGATGCAGCTTCCAGGGCCAATCCGTCCAGGCGGCATGTCCGGAAAAGGTATCGGTCGGATAGGTCTGAGTGATCTTGCCTGCATCCAGGCGGAGCCGACTTTTGTTGCCGACCTCGTCTCCAGCCTTCTGGGCGGCAAGCAACTCGCTCATCCAGGCGTTGCTGGGGGTGCTGATGCCACCGATGCGGTAATCCCAAAACCCCATGGGCGGACGAGTCATCTCTTGTCCGTCGATCAGCGGCAGAAGGCTCACCCCATCCAAAGGTGGTTGATGATCCGGCTGAGCTCCGGCAATCGCCAGCAGAGTGGGGTAGATATCCACAGTATTGGCGGGGATTTCAGTGATGCGGCCTTGGGCAATTCGCCTGGGCCACTCGATGATGCTGGGCACCCGCAGACCGCCTTCGTAGACAGAGCCTTTGTGTTTGCGGCCGCCGGTGACGGCCAGGCCGGGCAGGCCTCCGTTGTCGCTGCAGTACCAAAAAAGGGTGTTCTCATGGATGTCCAAATCTCGTAACACCTGGCGGAGTTGACCGACGGCGCGATCGATGCCGGCGATCTCTCCATAGAAGTGAGCCTTTTTGCGTCCATGCTTTGCGTAGGCGGCATAATCCTCTTGGCTGGCGCGATGGGGGCCGTGCGGTGACCCAAACCAGACGACCGCCAAGAAGGGTTGTTGGTCTTGTGCCTGCTTGCGGATGAACTCGATGGCCGCCTCGGCGGTCACCTGCGAGCTCTCGCCTTTTGTCTGGACAGCCACCCCTTCGCGGCTGAGGATCGGATCGTTATCAAAGAAATTGGGAGCAGAAAGCCACTGATCAAAGCCGCTGGCGCCCGGATTGACAGGACTTCCTTTGCGAACGCTGCCCAAGTGCCATTTTCCAAAGTGGCCTGTTGTGTAACCCACTTGCTTGAGGGCCTCAGCGACCGTGACCTCTTGTGGACGCAAGGTGTGACCCCATTTGAAGCAACCAAAACGGTTGGGATGGCGGCCTGTCAGCACACTGCCACGAGTCGGTGAGCAAACTGGCGCTGCCGCATAAAAACGGTCAAACCGCAGGCCCGCTTGAGCCATCCCGTCCAGGTGAGGCGTCTTCAGCACCGGATGGTCGTAGTAACCGACATCTCCCCAGCCTTGGTCGTCAGCCATGCACAGGATGATGTTCGGCTTGGAAGCGGCTTGAAGGCACGCCCCCGTCAGGGCCAAACCGAAGAACATGGCCGAAAGCACAGTGAGGCAACTTCGGTCGGCGGAAATCCCTGAATTCATGTGTGCAGTCTCGTCAAGGATCGAAGTGGATGGCAGGAGTTTGAAGGTCGACACCACAGGAACAACTGGAAACAAACACACTTCGGGCAGGCCACCGGACAGACCAAACGAGCCTGATCACCGCTCTTGTTTGTGTACAGCATGGACCAACGCGTTGCCAAGGTGCCTGCCAGCCGAGTTCGGCGGTCCCTGGGGCACGCGATTCTCGGACCAACCGAGGCTGCTCTGGACTTGGCCCGGGACCAGGAG
Organism: uncultured Pirellulales bacterium; assembly: GCA_964648025.1. Taxonomy (GTDB): domain Bacteria; phylum Planctomycetota; class Planctomycetia; order Pirellulales; family Pb10988; genus CAZYKP01. The sequence continues at coordinate 56,516 of CAZYKP010000022.1, forward strand.
ATGATCCAACTTCGGCAATTCGAACGCTGGGGACTGCTGATGGGCCCTGCCGATCTCCTGGCCTGGCTGGTGGTCTGGATGGCCGGCGGGCGGCCCTATCACGACAACCCGTTTGGACGCCAAGCTGACGACGAAGAACGACGCCTTCGCTCAGCTGGAAGGTCATGACTTGCTGGCTGGTGCAGGGTGCTTCGAGGTGCTGGGTGCTTCGAGGTGCTGGGTGGTTCGAGGTGCTGGGTGCTGAAACGGCTCAGAGTGCACCTGCCTGGGGTTGACAGCTTTAGTCATTAAACAGGTCTTCGACATCCTCACCGCCGTAGGTGCCAAAGTCGAGGTTGTCTTCGTCGGCGGGGTTCGCAAATCGGGCAAATTCCGCCTGGAAGGTTAACCGCACATCGCCAACCGGGCCGTTACGCTGTTTGGCCAAGATCAGCTCAGCTTTGCCCGCAAGTTCCTCGCGTTCCTGTTCGTTGGTGGCGTAGTACTCCTCTCGGTGGACAAAGGTCACCAAATCGGCATCCTGCTCAATGGCACCGGATTCTCTCAGGTGGCTCAGCCGCGGCCGATTGTCTTTGGTCGTCTCTGCCTGGCGATTGAGCTGGGCCAAACAACAGACCGGCACCTCCAGGCTCCGAGCCAAACCTTTGAGCCGCCGGGCGATCTTGGCGACCTGTTCTTGCCGAGGGTCGCGAGGGTTATCCGGCTCGATCAATTGGAGGTAGTCGATGATAATCAGCCCTAAACCCTCGCGTCGCTTCAGACGCCGCGCGCTGGCTGCAATCTCAGTCAAGGTTCGGCTCGGTGTGTCATCGATATACAGAGGGGATTTGCTGATCGTGGAGGCCTTTTCGACAAGCTTGGCATGCCCTTCTGCTGGCAAGAAACCATTGCGGAGCTTATGTGCGTTGACTCTGGCATAAGAACACAACATACGCTCGGCCAGCTCGTTGCGACTCATTTCCAAACTGACAAACAGCGTGCCGACCTTTTGGTCGAAGGCCACATTCTCAGCGATGTTGCAGGCCAGAGCTGTTTTCCCCATACTCGGGCGGCCGGCCACAATGACCAGCTCGGCCGGGTGAAGACCTCCGGTCATGCGATCAAACTCCGTGAAGCCCGTTCTTAAACCACTCAGATCGCTTCCCTGCTTCAGCCGCTCGTCGATCCGGGCAAAGGCCTCCTGCAAAACCTCCTCCCACCGGCTGACTTCCGTCGTGCCCTTCTCCTCCAAAATCGAAAAGATGCGTTGCTCAGCTCGGCTGAGTAAGTCACGGGTGTCCAAAAACTGATCGTAACACTCTCTCAGGATCTCCTGACAAGACTGTAACAACACACGCAGGGTGGCTTTTTCTTGGACAATCTTGGCATAGTGAATTGCGTTAGCTGCATGTGGGACGCTATGAATCAGCTCATACAACCCTGTGGCTCCACCGACAGCCTCGAGGTCACCTGCTTTGCGAAGCCTCTCCAGCAGCAAGGTTGTGTCATCGGTGCGGAAACCATCTTCATGGAGGGCAACCAGGTGGCCGTAGAGTTTTTGGTGAGACGGCGAGTAAAACTCATGGGCATCCAACTGGAGGATGACCTCGTCGCACATCTCACCATCAAGCAGCATACTGCCTAAGACCCCGCGTTCTGCCTCCTCGCTCTTGGGGGGCGAGCGATCCAGAATCTCCGAGGTCACCTCATGAGCAACGCTGCCTGCTGAGTTGGAGGAGCTGCTGGAGGTGTGGTGCTTCCCGGACGCCGAGGAGCTGGTGGAAGTTGAACGCCACAGTGGCTGTTGCCCATCCGAAGGGCGTGATGACGAGGGCATGGGCGTCGGGTTCTCAAAAACAAACCGGGGGGACAATCCATTCCGCTGTCTAACATCAATGCCGTCCTGGCATACCCGGGACCGCCAGAGCGAGACCCAAGTGTGGATGCTAGCATCGAAATGCTAGCATTCAAAGCGTTTTGAGGTCAGCCGCCATCGGGTGGCTGGTCTGTGGACACTCCGGTGTTTAGGACTGCCCGCTGCAAAGCGTTGTGTCCTGGAAGAGCCTCACAGATCAAGACCCGATTCGCCACCAATGCAAGCGATCGTTCGCCTCAATGCGGAACAGCATTGCCAGAACTGTTCCGCAAATTGTATCTCAGCGAAGGCTCAGCAACGACATATTGGGATCCACCCTGCGGTGGGATAGCTAAGGCTAATCCGTGTTTGGCCAAGAGAGGTTTTGGTTTGAGCGGGATTCTCAAAGATTGTGAGCTTCGGCAGCGGGAGGGCCGGGAAACTAATCGTCCTGTTGGTCGGCTGTTGGCACAACCCACACCTTGAGGTCAGTTTCGACCTCTTGGCCGAGGTAGATGTTGACGGTGTAGAGGCCGAGTTCCTTGAGGGCGCCTGGCAGTCGGACCATATCGGTGGAGACGTCGGTGATGCCTTTGTCTTTGAGAGCAGCCACGATGTCGACAGGCCCAACCGACCCGTAAAGGATCCCCTCGTCGTTGGCGCGAGCCTCGATGGTGACCGTCTCAGCGGAGATTCGCTCGGCTTTGGTGAGCAAGCTGGCCCGGCGAAGCTTGGCAATTTCCAACAATTTGAGTTTGTGCTTCTCCACCATCCGCTTGTGATGGTCGGTTGCGATAGTGGCCAAGCCTTGCGGGAGCAAGTAGTTTTTGGCATAGCCAGGTTTGACTTCGACCACCTCGCCTTGCTTGCCGAGGTGCTCAACGGTTTGGACGAGCAACAGCTCGATACCCCCGTGCGGTCCTCGGGGGAGACGTTTGCCGGCCCGATCTCTGTGCTTAGTCTTGGCCATGGTTGGAAGTTCACGGAAAGAAAGGACACGCCTGTTTTGATCGCCCAGCCGACCGACAGAGGCACCGTCGGAGAAGACATGGCTGCCTCGTTGGGAAACGCCGCAGGATCAACTCATTGCGACGCCCCAGGAGGCAGCGCTGACATTCCTGGTTGAGGGCTACAAACGAATGGGGGGTTAGGTATTGGAACGAGACTCGGTGATCGATTGATAGAAACAGGATAGCCGACAAGGCCGCCCAGGAGAACTCACCCAACGAGCATCTTGGCTGAGCTTCCTTTTGTCGGAAGTTGGGGGCACTCCAGCAGCGATCTGCCCTTCCAGGTTTGCGTGAGTGGAATCTGTTCTTCTGCGGAGAGTGGCAGCCAACTTGGTTGCCCGCCCTGGCCGATTCCTCCGCAGTCCAGTTGACCAGCAGTCCAGTTGACCAGCAGTCCAGTTGACCAGCAGTCCAGTTGACCAGCAGTCC
>CAZYKP010000022.1:59888-95400 GCA_964648025.1 uncultured Pirellulales bacterium
AGGGACCCAGAAGCCCAGCGGTCGGGTTAGAAGGGGATGTCGTCTTCCTGAGCACCGCCACTTGGGGCGAAGCTGGCGTCGCTTTCTGGGGAGTCGCTGACGAATTCGTCACGGCGTCGAGTTGCCCCGCCTTCGCGAGCACCGTCACGACCACCGAGCATCTGCATCCGCTGACAGATGACTTTGAGTTTGTTGCGGCTGGCTCCGGTTTGCTTGTCTTTCCACTCCTCGAACTTGAGTCGGCCATCGATCAGCACGCTGGAACCCTGGGACAGGTACTGCTGGGCCACTTCGGCTTCTCGATCGAAGAGGGTGACATCGACGTAGGTGGGGTCGTCGACCCACTCGCCGGTCTGAGTTTTCCGACGATCGTTGATGGCCATCCGCAGGCTGGCCACCTTTTTGCCACTGTGTGTTTCGCTGATTTCTGGATCTCTGGTTAGGTTGCCAACCAAAATCACCTTGTTGAAGTTCGCCGACATGTTTGACCTCACGTGCGTGGTGGATGTTTGTTGCAACGCCGCACTGCGGAACTTCGATGGTCTGATGCTTTTTGAGAGTTCGGTGGTTGCCCAAGCAAGATCTCAACAGTGCTCTGGCAGAACCTTGTGATTCCATCAAAGGCCCCGAAGGCTTTTGTCGGAATGTTGGATCGGTCTCCCAAGTCCGACCAGTGTTTCAAGAACGAGCAGGCTGTACAAACGTATCAAACTATGGCAGCATTTTCCAGAGACTTGTTGCTGGGTTGTTTCTTGGCAGACAAGCCGTCACCAAGCCTGGCTGAGCATGTCGCTGTCCTTGCCCCCCGGTTGGCGGGCGGCTCAGGGGCTGCTCAGTTGGACTCGCTTGTCAGAAGCAGCTTAGCTCGACTGTTCCAGATTGTGGCAGGGGTCCAACCTGTCAGGCGCTCAACAGATCCATGCAACAACATCTTGGTGAGCAACGGCCACATTGGGGACAGTCCAACTCGTCAGAGAAGCGATTGGACCGCAACGACAACTCGGCCCGAACCTGACTGACCACAAAGTCTTGCCCACCACAGAGTCTTGCTCATCAAAGAATCTTGGTGAGCGAGGTTTCCTCTGGCAGAGACCCCTCAGGTGGCGGACGCTTCGCGGCTTGGGGCGGAGGACCTGGCACCGGGCGTGGGGGCCTGGTCTTGGCCTGCCGACTCGTCTCCCTCCTCCAGTGGCACCTGACCGGTTGCGTAGCTAATGAGCACTTCGGCGATCCTGGGATCAAGCTTGATGACCATCGACCGCAAGACGATTTCGCTGATGTGCGCGGCCAGCCGAATTTTTTCGACTTGCTCTCCCTCGGTTTGGAAATAGGTCAACCAGTAGGTGCCCTTGCGTTGTCCTTCAATGGGGTAAGCAAGCTTTCGGTCTTCCCAGAGCCGACTGGCCAGCAGTTCGGCACCGGCCTCGGTGATCAGCTGCCCCACGTGCTCGGCACAACCATTCTGATCTGCGGCGTATTTGTTGGAATCGAGCAGAAAGAGCCCTTCGTAGGTATGAACTGCCAAAGCAAACCCTCTTGCGGAGCCTCGATTGTGTCACAGAAACGACGTAAACAGTCCGAGTCCGTCTTCACAAGAGCGGACCTCAACAATCTCCAAGAGAACCGAAAAACAGTTCTCGCAAACTGATCGAGAAACAGGCCGAGCACCCCGAACAAAGAGTCGCCGCTTTGCCCACCAAGAAATCGCCCTGCAAACCCCAAAGAGCCTCACCAACCGCGGGTTCTTTGGTTGGCCCCTAAGAGACTCTCCGAAAAGCATCCGGCAATCCACTGTGTTGTGGAGCCCAAGTCATGGTGCAACACGATCCAGGTGGATTCCGGTGCTTTTCGGACAGACTGTAAGAGTCTCTTCTGCGACTCAGTTCAACGGATCTTGCACGGGTAATTCCTCGCGAAACGCCTCAGAAAAGTCTTGAAAGCAAAATTCCTGAAAGCCATTTCGTTGGACTGTCCCCGATGTGGCCGTTGCCCACCAATGTGTTGTTGCATGGATCCGTTGAGCGCCTGACAGGCTGGGACCCTGCCATAATCTCGCCCAGTCGAGTTAGTTGAATTTGTTCATGCAGGCCTCGAGGCCTTCGGCGACCCAAACTTCCACGGCATCGGCGGCGAGTTGAAGGCTGATGTCGATTTCCTCTTGTTGTGCTTTAAGAAACCGTCCCAACACGTAGGCGGCAGGGTCTTGTTGTCCTGGGGGCCGATCAATGCCGATACGCAGTCGCGGGAAGTCTTGGGAGCCCAACATCTGGATGATACTGTTCAGGCCGTTCTGGCCACCGCTGGATCCTCCCGGGCGGACTCGCAGCTTGCCGCAAGGCAAGTTGAGATCGTCACAGACGACCAATAGATCCTCAAGTTCGAGTTTGAAGAAACTGACAGCCTGTTGGACACTGCGACCGCTGAGATTCATATACGTGTGAGGTTGCAGCAGCAACACCTTGTCTGATCCCAGCCGGATCTCGGCAGCCTCCCCCTGATAGGCTTGTTTGGACCCACTGGCCCCATGGCGTTGTGCCAGAATCTCCAAAACCTCAAAGCCGACGTTGTGACGTGTATTCTCATATCGAGGACCAGGGTTGCCCAGCCCAACTACCAATTTCATGGCAACTGCCTCAACGAGCCTCCAGATTTCACTGGCACTCAGAAGGACGCTTATTCCTCGGTGGTCTCAGGCTGCTCGTGGGCAGGATGGCAGGTGACCATGACCGTCTCAGATGGGGTGAGCAACTTGGCTCCTTTGGGAAGTTCCACCTCGGCGGCAGTCAGCATTTGCTCTAATTGCAGATCCTTCACGTCCAGCCGTAGCGTCTCCGGAAGATCCATCGCCGGACAAGCGATTGTCAGCTCATGGACGACCTGCTCAAGGATTCCTCCAGCAGCCCCCGGTGCCTCCCCATACAGCTCCACCGGGACGGTCACCTCCTTGCGTTCCTGGCGGCTGGCACGCTCAAAATCCACATGCAGGATTTGGGAAGCAAAGGTATCCCATTGCAAATCCTTGATCAACGCAGCTTCATCCACAGCACCGGTGAGTTGGGCCGCTCGCCCCCCGCGGTGCACGAACATCTCAAACTCGTGGGCCTTGAGCTTCAGATTGACATTCTCTTCGCCATGGCCGTACAGGATAGCTGGGATGTATCCAGCATCTCGCAGCCGACGGTTGTTCCGTTTTCCCACCAACTCACGCAGTTCCACCTCGATGTTGTCTGTCTCGCTCATCTTACTTGCTCACCAGCACAGGAACGCCACTGAGTTGATCCCAATAGGTTGACCTCACGGAGTTGACGCCATCCCATCGACGCCAGCCAACGAACGCACGCAAACGAAAATACCCTTGCCAGCGGTCCCCAAGAATCGTCACCCTCCAACAAACACTCTGCAACGCCGCTTGCCTGCGGGTTTTCTTGAAGATCTTTTCAAGGGTGATGAACGATTGTGATCAACTCCACGTGTTGGTCAGTTGGAAACCAACGATCAGCCGGTCGGAGGTGGAGATGGTCACACGGGGAAGCGGTTCTTCACAGGGTTGGTGCAGAGGAGCAGTCGCATCCTGGAGTTGAAGTCGCTAACAATTTTCATACGCGGAAAGGTTCTTGATCGATCAAAGTCGAAAACCCTCGTCGCTCGGGCTTCCGTCCTCAGTTGGGAACCTTTCTGGGTCCTTCTTGTTTGGAGAAACCAACCCAAGTTTGGTGTGGTTTCTGGTGTGGTGATCCGGTTATGTTGTCAGAAGTTGTGTCCAATGGTACAGCATTGAACTTTTGATGCCCGTCAACACTGGAGGTCCCACGACAAATCGATCCCGACAATTGTGCCAGATCGGCCAGAAAGCACAAGGCGTTCGGCCTGAGATTTTCCCATCCAGAGAAAGCGGGAGTCTGGCCTATTCTCCATGGTAAAGCGTGGTTTCGCTCAGGGTCTCTTGGCAGCGGTCGTGTCTGGCACCCTCACAACGCCCTACCAATGGGAACCTAGAGTTGTTGAACTTTGACAAACTGGACGGGGGAAGTGCAAGCCACGCTCTGAGGGATCGCTGGCAGCATCGGCTGCCGGCAGGTACCATCAAAGCTTGGCGGAGGCCAGGTTGCTTGAGAGTTCTGATTGTCTTGAGGAGCTCCAGCTCCTGAACATTCCCTCAGGCGAAATTGTCAGACCAGCGAGAAAGCGTCATCTTCGCAACAGTCGAATCGTTCCAGTGCTGCTGGAGGTCAGGTGATTCCGGTTGGCCGGCACTGTTCCACTGGCATCGCTTCTTTTTCAGCGTGATCACTCTCAAACTGCGGATCACTCTCAAACTCTTAAGGAGGCCTCTTCATGATCTCTGCTTCGTTGCCATCCTCTCGTCTTCTTTGGCTAGGCCTTGGGCTCCTGCTTGGCTTGACCGCCAGCGCCTTCTGGCCGCAGAGCCCAGTCCACGCCGTGGCCACCGACCGCTACGAAAACTTTGCCATCTGCACCGCTGTTGTGGACAACGATGGCTCAGAAGGATTGTTCGTCCTGGACAACCTCACCGGCGACTTAAAAGGATTCCTTCTCAACGGCCAAACCGGGAAGTTCGCCTTTAGTGCTAGCAAAAACATTATGGGTGATATGGGCATCGCTCCCAATCAAAAGCCCAAGTTTCTGCTGGTGACCGGAAACATGCGGGTGCGGGCTGGTGGTGGCCGCATCCGTGGCTCAAACTCCGTGCTCTACGTCGCTGAGCTGACCACAGGGCGTCTGATTGCTTACACCCTGGTGGCCACTGGTCGTGCTGGCGTTGGCAACCAAGGCGGAACTTTTGGCTCTTTGGATATGGTTCAGTTCCGACAGGTTCAAGTCCGTCCCCAAATCGGTGCTGGGGTGCCTTAAGTTCTCACACTCCTGAAGCCGTTGGGTCTCTCTGAGCAAAGTTCCGCAAGAGCCCTGGCCACAGCAAGAGCCCTGGCCGCAGCAAGAGCTCTCGCCACCGCAAGAGCCCTGGCCGCAGCAAGAGCCCTGGCCGCAGCAAGAGCCCTGGCCGCAGCAAGAGAAGGAGCACTGGCAACGCCCTTTTGGCCAACAGGAGGGTGGGCCAAAGCCCTCTCGCTGCACAGACCTTTGTGCTGGGCACGACTTCAACTTGGTTTTCAGCGGCCGGCCTGGTCCTCCAGGTGCGGTCGCTTTTGTTCATTCTTGCCAACAAGCCAACAACTCAAGCGAACCTCATTGCGTTGCGACCCCCCCCCGTGGACTGCGGTGTTGCCCCAAAGCCCTCCAGTCCTCGTCCTCCAACTCGAAAACTCTGATGAACTGCCGGTCTCTTGCCAAACTCCCACAATTCCCAGAAACCCCGCTGGTCTTGATGCAACCAAAAGCAAGGCTTAGGCCAGTTGAAACTGGGCCGGTTGAAACTGGGCCGGTTGAAACTGGGCTGGTGTTCTGTGGGCTGGTGTTCTGTGGGATCTTGATCTTGGTTGTCGGTTCGCCACGACTTGCCCAAGGTGCGGACAAACACATTGTGCGGACCGACCCTCTCCCTCCAACGGAGCAACGGAGGAAATTCCGCCTGCCCTCGGGGTTTACGATCCAACTGGTCGCCAGCGAGCCGGAGATCCAAAAACCTCTCAATCTCCGGTTCGACGCCGCAGGACGCCTCTGGGTCAGCGACACCACCGACTACCCGTTTCCCGCCTCCAAGGGCCAACCCGGTCGCGACACCATCAAGGTGCTCACCCTCGACCATCGCACAGGCCGTGCTGTGACCATCAAAACGGCCATCCAGGGCCTGACGATCCCCACAGGGATTCTGCCGCCTGCCAACCCCTTGCCTTCTTCGAAGAACTCAGCGCCAACAAGCACCCCCAAAAAAAGCACGTCGCCTGAGGATTCCTCAACAAGCTCGATTGTCTTCAGCATCCCGGCGATCCAGCGGTGCAGCGATGCCGATGGAGATGGGCTCTCCGAGACCAAAACACAGTTGTTCGGCCCATTCGGACAGGACGACACTCATGGCCTGAACAACGCCTTCACCCTATGGGTGGACGGTTGGGTCTATGCCTGTCATGGTTTTCGCAACCACTCTCGAGTCGCTGGAACCGACGGGCATTTCGTGCAGATGCACTCGGGAAACACGTACCGGTTCCGACCAGACGGAAGCCGTATTGAGCACCTCACCTTCGGCCAAGTCAATCCCTTTGGCCTATCTTTTGATCCCTGGGGATATCTGTATAGCGCGGATTGCCATAGTAAGCCGGCCTATCAATTGATCCCGGGGGCATATTACCCGAGCTTTGGTCGGCCCCACGATGGCCTCGGGTATGGGCCAGAGCTGATCAGTCATAGCCATGGCTCAACTGGGATCGCTGGGATCGCCTATTATGCTGCCGAACACTTTCCTCAGGGCTACCGTGACACTTTGTTTCTTGGCAACCCAATTACTAATCGGCTCAATCATGACAGACTGCAGAGTCGGGGAGCCAGTTACCGAGGCCTGGAGGAGCCGGACTTCCTGCACTGCGACGATCGTTGGTTCCGGCCAGTGGATGTGCAGCTTGGCCCCGATGGAGCCCTCTATGTGGCCGACTTTTACAATCGCATCATCGGTCACTATGAGGTGCCGCTGACTCATCCAGGACGGGATCGTCACCGTGGCCGGATCTGGCGGATCGTCTACACCGGCGGAAGCCAAACGCCTCCCTCCCTGCCCGACTTGACAGAACTATCCGACCAGGAGCTGCTCGAGGAGCTTTCCCATCCGAATCTGACCAGACGGGTCCTGGCCACCAACTTGCTGGTCAGCCGTTCTGATAGAGCAGGCTGGAAATCCCTGCGGGAATCTGTCTGCCAGTTGCTGCAGGCCTCAGCTGCGGTGCAGCCATCGCCAGCTGCCGCGCGGCAACGTGCCCATCTCTTGTGGGTTTTGCACCGCACCGGTGGACTCGACCTCCAGTTGGCCCGGTCTCTGAGAGAAGACCCATCACCGTTGGTCCGCGTTCATCTGTTGCGGATCCTCGGTGAGGGGCTAGCACAAGGGCAGTACCAGTTAAATACCGTGCTGCAACAACTCCTCCACAACAAACTGGCCGACAGCAGCCCTCATGTCCGCCGGGCAGCGGCCGGCGCTTTGCGGAACCATCGTTCGCCTGAGTCCATCCTTCCGCTGGTTCAATGTTGGGCAGCGACTCCCTCCCAGGATACCCATTTGGTGCACGCCACCCGTCTTGCTCTCCGGGATCAACTGTTAGCCCCGGACGCTTACGCTGCAGCGGGGCGGGTCCTCTTTGACCATCCGAAGCATCGCAGACGGCTGCTGGAGGTGAGTTTGGGAGTCAAATCCGCGGAATCGGCCGCCTTTGTGCTCGACCAGCTCCGCCACCTTGAGACAGTCGGACCACGCGATCCGGAGGCCCTCGCCCATGCCCTCCGCTGGGCTGCTGAGGATCGCCTGAAGGCGGTCTACCAACTGGGACAGCGATGGCTTGTCGCACATGCCGATCGGCGGGAATCCCTTTTGCTGGCCCTACAACGGGCTGCCTTGGAGCGACGGTTGACCCTCCCCGGGCCAATCCGCCAACATGGGGTCTCCCTGGCCAGAGAACTGCTGACCGACCCGGACCAGGCCGCTGTAGCTCGGGGTCTGGAGTTCGTTCGCCAACTTCACCTCACCGAGGTCCTTCCTCTGGTCGCTCAACTGGCCCAAGCCGAATCGCGGTTTCCCCAATTGCGTGCTGCGGCCTTGGAGCTCTGCTCCATGGACCCGTCAGATCGCTGCGTTCATTTGCTCTGCGAAGTCATTGGCAATCCTCGTGAGGCGATTCCCTTGCGGCAGAAAGCTGCCGGGGTGCTTGCCGGCCTGAACACAGAACGAGCCCGGGGTGAACTGCTGCGTTTGCTTCGAGACGCGCCCACGAGTTTGGGAATCGAGATCGCCGCTGGTTTAGCGGCCACCCGACCGGGAGCTGACCAACTTCTGGAAGCGGTTCAAGCAGGACAGGCCTCCGTTGGGTGGCTTGGGGAACGGACGGTGGCCACTCGGCTGCGTTCCCATGGGCCTGCTTGGGCAGAACGGCTCCAGGAAGCGTTGGCGAGCTCGCCTCCTCGGAACGATCGGCTGGCTGAGCTGATCCGCAAACGCCGCCGGGGATATCCTCAGGCGAACCCTGATCCCAAGAAAGGTCGTCTTCTCTTTCAGAGGACCTGCGCGGGTTGCCATCGGTTGGATGGTCAGGGGGCCAAGATCGGCCCAGAGTTGGAAGGATTGAGCCGGCGTGGCTTAGACCGTGTTTTGGAAGACGTTCTGGACCCCAGCCGCATCGTGGATCAGAACTTCCGCACGACGGTCTTGACGACCAAGGATGGAAAGCTCGTCAGCGGGCTCTTGTTGCGACAAGAAGGCAACCTCTTGCTGCTGGCAGACCAACAAGGGCGAGAGCTGCGGATACCCTCCGGCGAAGTTGAGCAACGCACCGTCAGCCTCCTCTCCCCGATGCCCGCCAATGTGGCGGACCTGCTGACCGAAACCCAGTTTTACGACTTGATGGCCTATCTGCTCCAAAACAGGGCACAGACCTCCAAAGACGAACCTCAGCGGAATTGACCCCGGCCTGCTACATCGCTTCTGGGTCGCCGGTCGACAGCCGTGCCTGCGGTTGCTTGAGACGACCGCCTCGTCTCAGTCCATGGGTCAGCAATACGCTCAGCGTGGGTGATCCAGGACGCCTCTGGGACTCAACGGCCAGCTGTTCAGTCCTGCTGATTCCTGCTGTCCGCGACTGTATAATACCAGAGGATTCCGTTCGCTTCTTGGCACACATTCCCACATGTCTGACCACTGCAGGCATCTTGAGCCACCCCCCAGCAACCGACCACCGTTGATCGTTTGCAGCGCGTTGAGCGTTACCGCTTTTGGCAAGATCGCTTTTGGCAAGATCGCTTTTGGCAAGATCGCTTTTGGCAAGATCGCTTTTGGCAAGATTACTGAGTTCAACGGTTGTAGATCCGGGCCAAACCACACCGGTTGGGGTGAGATGCAGATTGACCTGTGAGGATCCGTTTGAGGCGAACGTTCATGGTTCAGCCGGTCTGCCAAGTCTGAAAGCCCACCTCCCGGGTTTTGCAAAAGCGGAGTGCACGGCCGCAGGGCAACCGGCCCATGAAGGCACATGGCAAGCCCAGCCAGCACCGCCGGGCGGATCCCTTCACGCGGTGTTTGGTTGACGCTTGTCCCTTCAGAAAGGATGAGAAGTCACGATGGATACCTTCGGAACAGGCCAACTGCAAACGCTCATCGATGAGCAAACTTCGCCTTGTGTCACTGTGTATCTGCCAACCCATCCAACAGGCGAGCAAGGGCAGCAAGATCGCCTGCGGCTGAAGAACTTGCTGCAGAAGGCTGAAGTCGAACTCTCCGAGAACTGGCTTCGCCCTGCGGAAGCTCGAGAGCTGCTGGAGCCAGCACGTGACCGATTGGCCGATGCGGTCTTTTGGACCAAGCGAAGCCACGGATTGGCGATCTTTCTTGCTCCCGGCTCATTTCACTGCTACCGGCTGAGACCGACCTTTGAAGAGCTTGTTTTTGTCAACCGTCGGTTTCATCTCAAGCCTTTGATGCCGCTTTTGGAAGGTGGGGATCACTTTATGGTCTTGGCGCTGAGCCAGAACAAAGTGCAGCTGTTTGATGCCTCACGTTGGACGATTGAGCCTGTCGATTTGGGAGAGGTGCCCACCAATCTGAAAGACGCCTTGAACCACACACAGACCGAACGCGGCTCGCAAGTTCACTCGGCTGCACGCGGAGGAGAAGGCAAACAGGGGGCTGTCTTCCACGGCCAAGGCGGCCAACCGGATACCCGTAAAGAGGAGCTGCTGCAGTTCTTCCGAGTCATCGACTCAGGGCTGCAACCGCTTTTGCGAGAACAGAGCGTCCCGCTGCTGCTGGCTGGTGTAGAGTATCTGCTTCCTCTTTATCGGGAAGTGAGCAGTTACCCTCACCTTGTTGAGAAGGAGCTGACGGGCAATTTCGATTACGTCTCAGCGCAGGAGATCCACCGCCAAGCTTGGCGGCTGATAGAGCCCACGCTGCAGCACTCACGCGATCAGGCCTGGGCGAAGTATCGCCAGATGGCCGGAACGGGAAAGGCCTCTGACGACCTCTCCCAGATCTTGCCTGCCGCCTACCAAGGAAAGATCGAGACGCTGTTTGTCGACCTCCACGTTCGCAAGTGGGGCCTGTTCCATGATCAAACAGCCGCCGTCGAGCTTCACGAAGACCCACAAACCGGCGACGACGATCTGCTCGATCTGGCGGCCACTCAAACTCTTTTGCACCGCGGTGCCGTTTATCCGCTCGACCGAGGGCAAACGCCACAGCAAGAGCCTGCCGCTGCTGTCTTTCGCTATTGAGGACACTCCCTCGATAGCCGTCACTTCGGCAGTTGCCTCTGGCAAGTCAGCGTTGTCGGCACGTTGCTGGGATTTGCGACTTTTCAGACAGACTGTCGATGCTTGGCTTTCATTGCATCGGATGATTCCGGAAAAACTCCCACATCTGATCGTTCACGTCTGCCTTGTGTCCCCAATAGTGGACGAGATTCTCGATCTGCAACAACGTGACGTTGTGGCCCGCCTGCTGATACCGAGCTTGCGCCTGAATTGACTGACTTAAGGGGATGACCTGATCTCTGGTGCCATGGATCAGCAGGACCGAGTATTTCCGTGATGCATCCATGTGCGATGCTAACCAACTTGCTTCAGCGGAGTGTGGAGCAATTGCCGCGATGTGTTTGCTTCTCTTGCTGGCCAGCCAGTGAGTGAAGTTGCCGCCGCTACTAAACCCAGTCGCGTAGACGCGATTGAGATCCACATTGTACTGGCTGGTCAAACTCTCAAAGAGAACATCGAAGAAAGCTAGGTCATCCGTTGCTTCGTCTTGCTTCCAATAGAATCCCTTGGCATGGGGATAAACAATCATCAATTGCTGCTTTCTGGCCAAGGCGTCAAGCCTGGTCAAGCGGTGCATTGACTCCTTGTTGTAAGCCAGACTCCCATGGAAGACAAACAGCAAGGGAACCGCGCGATCGGAACGGATGGTCCAGGGTGCCGCAAGTCGGTAGGTTCGTTCGACTCCCTCAATCACCAGAGAGCGTTCCGCAAACACTCCGGTAGGTCCACCACGCCCCCAACTCTCCCGGGGCGGAACTTGATCGCCATTTTGGCCCCACAAGCGACCGGCGGCGACGGACCCAACATTAAGGTCCTCCCCGGGCGTCTGCCGAACTAAGTTCTCCTCAGACAGGTTATCTTGAGGCTGTGATGGCCGGCTGGCCGGCCCTGCGGCATTCTCGCGGAGATCAGTATCGTTCCGCAGAGAAACGGATCCCTGCCGAGGGGTCTCCAGCTCCGTCGTCAGCAGCGCCGCGGTTCCCACAATCCCCAGCCCTAAGGCGATTCCCACAGCCAATGGCAAGGGCTGGATCGATCCCCGGAAAGATCTTAACAGCTCGTAGGAAGGATTCGAGGGACGATAATTCGTGGGAGTATGGTGAGGAAGGGTCATGTGTACTCGTCGAGAGAGACTGCCCCGCATCAAGTCAAGTCGTCCTGCAAGAAAATCCAAGGGTAGGGAGATCTTTCAGCAGGACCCCCGACACTTCCAAGCCAACAAACCACTCCATTCCCCTTCCCCAACTGGTGATCCTCGGAAAGCTCTTCGACGCGTTTGGAGGCTGAAAATCCTGACTGTCCGCGATTCCGTCTTCGGTCGAAAACTTTCTTGAGGCTCAACAAAGCTCTTCCGCAACAGACAAGGCATTTTTCAAGAGCCTTCTCTTGGCCAGAGCCGCCAAAGGATGATCTCACCCTCAGCAGTTCCACCAGCAAAGGCTCTCTTAGAAAAAACCAGATCTCGGCGATGCTCTTCTCTGCCCCAATCGGATTGCGGCCCCTGAACGTCTTAGGCACTGGGAGCCAAGCAACAGAACTCGCCCTGTGGCTCAGCAAGTGCATCGCCACCTATCACGGATTCAACCCAGTTGCCCAAACCCTCTTTGCACCCATCGAGTCGCAACCCAAGAACATCCCGAGATGATGGTTTTCAGCCCGGCCTGCACAAGAAAGATTAGTACAATCTTAATCCGGATCTCACAAAAAAGGGAAGTGTTGGTGCCCCACAAAAGGCAGTCTTTTTCACAACCGGTGGGGTGGTACGTTTGGAGGGGCTTAAGGAGGTCGTCCAGGCCGGACTCGCGGCAGTTTTGATGAGCGGCCTGACTCTGTGAATAGGTTGCTCAGCGCAAAAGCAGAGGTTTTTAGGCAGGGATTATGCTTACAATGACTTAGTTCTGCTTGGGGGCAGGGTTTTCCAGGATGCCACGGACGGCCTCCACAAGTTGGGCGCGGCTGACGGTCTGACTGCTGCCATCAGCGAGGTTTTTGATTTGGATTTGACCAGCGTCGAACTCGTCGGGGCCGGCAATCACGGCAACCCGAAATCCTCGTCGGTCGGCATATTGCAATTGCTTGCCAAGCTTTTTGGCTTCCGGGTAGACCTCCGCTCCCACGTTGGCTTTGCGGAGTTGGTCGGCAACGGCCAGATAGTCGGTCAGACGGCTGGCATCGAAAAACGGGACAAACACCGGGGCTGGGGTTGCCACTTTCTCGACTTTGCCCAGGTCTTCCAGGGCAGCCAGCAGACGATCCAGGCCCAGCGAGGCCCCGACGCCGGGCAGCTGTTGTTTGGTGTACAGTTCGGCCAAGTTGTCGTAACGTCCGCCAGAGCAGACGCTGCCGATTTGGGGGAGCTCGCTGAGGAAGGTCTCATAAACGGTGCCGGTGTAATAGTCGAGCCCACGAGCAATGGAGACATCCAACTTCAGACGCTCTTCGGGGACGCCGACCGCTGCGGCTGCAGCGGTGAGTTCTCGCAGTTTGGCCACTCCCTCACAGCCTCGCTCACTGCCAACCAGCAAGCTCTCCAATTGGCCGAGCATCTCCGCGTTGGTTCCGGCGATGCCCGCCAACTTGAGCACCTCAGCCCCCTGGTCCTCCGTTGCGCCCGCCTCGGCGACCATCTCAGCTTGAACTTTCTCTGGGCCAATTTTGGCGAGTTTATCCAAGGCCCTCAGAATCGCGGCGGACTGATCCGCCAGGCCGAGTTTCTCCAGCAGACCGTTGAGCACCAGGCGGTTGTTCACGCGAATGGAAAACTGCTCAACGCCCAAAGCCAGGAACAGATCGTGGATGACCAGGGCTGTTTCGATATCTGCGGTGTTGCTGGTCGTCCCGATGGTGTCAAAGTCACACTGCACAAACTCCCGGAAGCGTCCTCGTTGGGCTTTCTCTCCACGCCAGACCGGGGCAATTTGGTACCTCTTAAAGGGTGTCCCCAACTTGGTGATGTACTGTGCCGAAAAACGAGCCAGTGGCACCGTCAGATCGAACCGCAAAGCCACATCGCGGCCACCATTGTCTTCGAAGCGATAGAGCTGCTTGTCGCTCTCGGAACCCCCTTTGCCCAACAGAATCTCGGTGTGTTCAAGCGCCGGAGTATCAATCGGGGCAAAGCCGTAACTGCGGTACACCCGTCGGGCGGTCTCGATCAGCCGCTCCCGCGGATTCATGACCTCCGGGAGGTAATCCCGAAATCCAGAAAGAATCTTCGGGGTGATCAGGGTTTTCTCGGGCATCGGCGTCGAGGTGGTCCGGAGGAAACTGTGGTCGGCCTAGTATGAGCGTCACAATATCAGAGACCCCTGGTTGGCCGGAAGGTTCGATTTTGCCAGCCAAACCAGCAGCCTTGCTCCGCGAGAACCGAACCGGCGAGCCGGAACTGCCAAGCTGGAAGAACTGCCAAGCTGGAAGAACTGGCAGCCTGGAAGAACTGGCAGCCTGGAAGAACTGGCAGCCTGGAAGAACTGCCAAGCTGGAAGAACTGGCAGGCTGACATGGTCAGTGGGCCGATTGCAGCACAACAAAGCCAACGAACTGACCTGTTGGGCTTTGCTCGGTGTTCTGCAAGTTGTCCACACGAGCCGAAGGAGGGCCCTGCCGTGACCAAGCCAGTAACTGCTCGATTGCCCCGGCAGGTCCCTCAGCGACGAACTCCACCTGGCCGCCAGAAAGATTTCTCACCCACCCCTGCAATGCAAGACTCTCGGCTTGTCGACGAGTTGCAGCCCGAAAACCCACACCCTGGACACGCCCCATGAGGAGCACTCGGACGCTTCGGACTAAGGGTGGATTCTCCATCACCAAAAGAGGCTCCAAGGGAAAGCGTGGGCTCCGTTGCAAAGAGCATGCTTTGGTGCAAAGAGCATGCTTTAGTGCAGAGAGCATGCTTGGTTGCAGAGAAGACTCTGGGCGTGCACAAAGGTGCCGACTGACTACAACAAGCCGGGGATTGGCTGGGCCTGATCGATCGCGCGGACAGCATCAACGGGCAGCCCGCGGACCACCCGCAATGTCCCAACATCAAAAAGGGTGTGCATGATGGTCGCCATCAACTGATCCGGCCGGATCGGATCGGAGGCAGGGATGCTGACGCGTGCGTCGGATTCCCCGATGACCTGCCCGGTTTCAATCCCGCCTCCGGCCAACACCAAGGGGCAGAGATTGCCCCAATGGTCACGGCCGAGTTTCTTATTGATCTTGGGGGTGCGGCCGAACTCCCCGGTTACCACTAAAAGGATTTTGTCCGAGAGACCACGGCGGCGAACGTCTTGCAGGAATCCGCTGACGGCTTTGTCAACAGCCGGCCCCAACACCGGCATCCCGTCGTCGATGCCCAAGGCATTGCCGTGCATGTCCCAACCCCCGGAGCTGACAGTGACAAACCCACAGCCAGCTTCACACAATCGCCTGGCCAAGAGCATCTGCTTGCCCAAAGCAATGGGATGGAACCGCTGGGTGTTCTTGCGTTTCCGCTTCAGCACATCCTTGGGGATCTTCATGTGGCTGGTGTCATACAATTCCAAGGTTTCCGGGCTCTCTTGAGAGATATCAAACGCCGAAGCAACGCCACCCAGGAGAACCTCAAAAGCCTGCTGGTTGAACCGGTCGTAGCTGGCCAGGGCATCGCTGGCCTCGATTTGCCGACGCAGTCCATCAAGCGACTGCATCAACCCTCGGCGGTCATCCAAACGACCTTGGGAAATCTGCAGCTGCATGTTCTTCTTGACTTGCCCGCCGGCACTGGGATCGAAGGCCTGGTAGGCCCCGCCCAAACTTCCACTGAAGGCGATTCGCCCGCTGGAGGTCGCCAGCTTTCGGTATTGACTGCCGACGGCCGCGGGGTTGGCCAACACGTTGCTGGGCATTCCGGTGTGAGGGTGGTTGTTGCCGGCAAGACGGGCGTACAGCGATCCGAGGCTGGCTTGGGCTGGATTGCCTCCGGAGGAAACCAATTGGCTGGCGCTGGCGTGGCTGGAGTTTCCATGATGGAAGCTGCGGACGACGGCAAGCTGGTCGGCCAGGCGAGCCATCCGCGTAAAGTGGTGGCCAAAGGTGACGCCGGGCAGGCGGGTGGATGTCTCGCCGAACATGGCCCGGTATTCCCCAGGCGCAGTCATCTTCGGATCGAACGTCTCCACATGGGTCGGTCCTCCTTGCAAGAACAATAGCACAACGGCTTTGTCCTTGACGTGGGCAGGAAAGCCACCTGAGCGTGTCGCCTGAGTTTCTTCGGCGGTGGCCAACTGGCTCTTGGCCGAAAGCAATTGGGCTAAAGTCAGACCGCCCAGGGACAAAGTCCCTACACGAAGCACCTCGCGACGGCTGAGCCCCTCGCAATCCCGATATTCGCTGCCAGTGACAATATTGAGCATTGCAACATCTCCACGATCAAGTTGGCTCAGCAAACCGTTGCTGAGGCGACTGCCGCAGATCGTCCCAAAGAAGGCTCGGACAGATGATCCGAAACAATCTCTCAAACAGTCCAGCACAGCAGCCGTCGGCGGCCTTTGGTTGGTACGGGTGGGCCCCAAAGTGACCCCAACCAAGGCAATCGACTCGCGCCTTACAGGTCACCGCCCGCCAGAGAACGAAAACGCGCCTATCGTAAGCCGCACCACCCCAACGATTCAACACTTTTTTATGGGTTCTTCATTCCCTCGGGTGGTCCCCTGAAAACTATTTAGTGATTTGGTCTAGATTTGGAGGGCTCTCGGGTTGGGTACTATTCTGCTGTGGGGAGACCCTGTTGAATCCGTTGCACGAGATGGGCGAACGCGTCGATGAGCTGGCCGAGCTGGCTGTGGGAGGTTTGGCCTTCGGCGGCGGCCTGGAGGGCGGCAGCCTGGAGTGTGAGGTCAGGGTAACCATACATGCCGCCGGCGCCTTTGATTTGATGGGCCAGATGGGCGAGCTGTTGGCGATCTCCGGACTGCCAGGCCAAGCGAAGGTTTGCAACACGCTGGGGCAGTTCGGAGACATAGAGCCTCAGAATGCCGAGAAACTCCTGGTCGTCTTGATACTCGCTGGGCAGCGGCTCATTCATCGACAGCCTTCCTGCAACTACCTAACTAAGGGGATCCTCAGCAATGATCGACCTGAGCCTGATGGCCGTTGCGATCGGTAAGCCTGATTGATTGTCGAGGACGATTGTTGCGACCCCATGAACGCTGGCAGCATGAGCTGGCAGATCGATTGTGGCGGACAATCGGGCTGACCAAGGGACAGCGTCTCAGGTTTCCGGGCGGATGGTTGGTCTTGGCGGATCGTTGCTCGCATGATCGCCGGTGAGGCAATGGCCCAGCAAAGAGGCCAGCCGGGGAAAGTCGACAGGCTTGGTCAAGTAATGGTCGCAACCTGCTGCCAAGCACTGCTCCCGATTCCCCGGCTGGTCATTGGCGGTCAAGGCAATAATGGGCCCAGCAAACCCAGCTTGACGAAGCTGCGTGGTCGCCGCTCGGCCGTCGAGTTGGGGCATCTGAATATCCATCAACACCACATCAGGACTCTCGGCTAAGGTACGCTCCACAGCCGACTGACCATTCTCGACTAAGGCAACGCTGAAGCCCCAGCGGACCAAATGAAAATTCAGAACCCTCTGATTATCCTCATTGTCATCTGCCAAGAGAATGTGCCCCCGACAGTTGCTAATATTCTGTCTTAACTGGGATTGACCACTTGAGAACACAGCTCGCAATTGCCTCTCCGATTCGATCCACGGAAGGGTTCTCGCCCAGAGTTGGCGAAACCTCCCTGTCGCCCTTGGTGGAAGACCGTGGCCACTTCCAGCGGTGCCACCCAGAGAGTAAAGACCTGGTCGCTTGAGGACTGCTTTGTTCGTTTCCGGCTGACCGAGGCGGTTGCTTTGCGGCGGAGTCAGCTCAAGGCCCTGAGCAGACTGTACCGGTGCCCGGAACGCCCGCTGGAGCCAAGCCAGAACGCCATAGCAAACCTTCGGCAGGAAACCACGCCCAAGAGTCCAGGCCTCGACCAGCCGTGCTGACAACGCCAGCACACGAGCCACCACTGCAAGGAAGAACACTGCAAGGAAGAACACTGCAAGGAAGAACACAAAGGAGACCAGGATCACCAAGGAAACCAGGATCACCAAGGCTTGATGGGTGGAGCGCTCTGCCCAGCCACTCCACCGCGAGGAGCCAATCAGCCAAGGACATGGCAGCCAGGAGGGCCCGTTAAGGGCAAGGACATAATCTGGCAAAAACACGCGCACGAAGGTCACCCTGGTGAAAGGGGACACCGTGGGGATCATGGCCGTCTCCTATCGCAGCCAAGGGCGGGAGAAATTTGAGAGGTTCACCCCGATGTGGGAGCAAACAATCTCACCGTGCAATCCGTATGCCCATCGCGACGGACAAGCATCAAACCGCACACCAGAGAACGCAACGATCAATCCACCGATGCCGTCAGCATGCAGCAACGTGTTGGGGTGGGTCTCGCCATTTTTAGCTTATTGTTCTCCTAGATTTTCTGAAACCCGAACGAATTCGCTCCCTCTTGGGTGGTTGCTTCTCTCAATCCGCAACAAGGCTTTTCAGGCTGACAGAGAAAACCCCCCTCCAGGACAGCCAGCGACCCAACCGTCAGGGCAGGCCGTAGGGGCACTGCATAGTGGTCACCGCGGGTGATGTCGTGGGTGTGAGCATCAGCAACGTGGGCGGGAATTGTCTCAAAGGGGAGTAAGGTGCTTGGTCAACTGCTGACTTCGGTCGGCTGGTCCATCCGGCATCCTTCCAGTTGGACTGGGCCTTTGGGCCTCTTTCTTGCCTGGGGGCGAAGGTTGAACTGGCTTCGCACAACCTGCTTGCCCTGGGAAGTTTCTGTGGCCACCATAAAGACCGCACTGGACTGCTGGGGGCTTTGTTGAGCGGGCGAACGCTCATGAACCGCAGATCAGTTGCAAGCAGATCAGTTGAACCACGGATTCCTGGAGGCCAACGTTTGCTGTGAGTGATTCTCAACCGAGGGAGAGGTCTCCTGCACCCCCTGAGAGTCAGAGGGACTGGCAGACAGTTGGTGCCGAGGGCTTCGATCCCAGCGTTCAGCCGGGGGGTCTGGCAGCACCAGCGGCTCGGCCGCCACGCTTCAGTTGGCCGATGCGGGTGTTTCTAGCGGCGTTTCTCGCGGACATGGTTCTACGCGGGCTGCTCTCGCTGACGCCGGCTGGCGGCGATTGGCCCAAAGAACTGGACATGGAAAGCTACCCTCATTCGCTGCCCTCGCAGGAGGAACTGCGTCAGTGCGAAGCAGGGACCCACCCTCAAGGGCTCAGCTGCTGGCAGCGCTATGCGGTTAGCCTGCAGTCGGCGGGACGGTTTTTGGTGCCTTGGCCCACCGAGAAGACCCGCAAGAAGATCGACTCCGCTGAAGATGTGGGAAAGTACACCCTGAGCTGGCTGAAAAGCCGGATGACCTTCTGCGGCCGAGTGCTGGCGATCGACCAAAAGTGGTCCATGTTTTCCCCGAATGTGGGGGATGACGACACGTTGGCCCGGCTGCGTTTGGTGTACGCTGATGGCAGCCAGCGGGAACACCGGGTCATTTGTGACCCAGGAGATCCGACTTGTTACACCCAGTGGTTTGCGGCCAAATTCACACGGGTTGCCTCCGTGTTGCATTCCGATCGCCTGACTCTCCGCGGATACTGTCGGATGTTGGCACATCGGTTTGGGAAAAACGCGACAGGGTCGCCTCTGGTTCGCATCGAAGTCTTCCAAGTGCACTATCATTACCCGTCCCCAGATGACGACGCCCCGCAGTGGTTGGCCGAGCAGATCGGCCCGCCACCGGACCAGATCGATCCACCCTTCTGGGAGTACGATCCGCGGACTCAGCAAGGACGAAAGCTCCGGGACTGAATGAAAGGCACTGTTGAGCAGATGAACGCTGTGAAGCAGAGAAACGCTGTTGACCAAATCCCGCTGAGCAGACCAAAGCGAAGAAGGCAGAACGAGTGGCTGTATGAGTGAGATCCGCCGGCCGGTTGTTGGCAGTGAGAATTGGTCACGATGGACCAGGTTTTGGCATCAGCCGATTCGAGCAGACCGGCTGGCTGTTGCTCGGATTGTCTTTGCAGGGTTGTTGCTGGCTGATCAGATGGTGCAGTATCTGCCCAATCTGGCCTACTTTTACGGACCGGAAGGAGTGTGTCCTGAGGGGATTGTGGAGGGCTACCTGCTGCGGACGTGGAGATGGACAGCACTGTTCTTTGCCACAGACAACATGCTGGTGATTTCTACAGCCTTTGCGTTCTGGGTGTTGGCGACAGTGGCGTTATTGCTGGGATGGCGGACGCGGCTTGCCTCGATTGTCGTCTGGCTGCTGGCGATGTGCTTTTTGGATCGCAACCCTGACCTGCGTAACAACGGCGACGATCTGTTGCAGATCATTCTGTTTTTGCTGATGATCTCTCCTTGCGGTCAGGTGCTTTCTTTGGATTGGCTTCGCAAACGCCGAATGCGTGAGGCAACACCACCGCTGCAGGGTGCCACCGAGGGACCATTTCCTCCAGGAAGGCAGCAAGACGCCTGGATGCATCCTTGGCCAGTGCGGCTCTTTCAACTCCAGCTTTGTACAGTGTACTTCGTCACCGGGTTGGCCAAGCTCGCCGGGGAGACTTGGTGGGAAGGAGTGAGCGTCCATTACCTGCTGAATGATGTCACTTTAACTCGCTGGTCCTATGCCC
This sequence comes from uncultured Pirellulales bacterium, assembly GCA_964648025.1. Classification (GTDB taxonomy): domain Bacteria; phylum Planctomycetota; class Planctomycetia; order Pirellulales; family Pb10988; genus CAZYKP01. Next base: position 80,017 of record CAZYKP010000022.1, read on the forward strand.
AGTTGCCGGTGCCTCTGTGGATGACAGCGCCTTTGACTTATGCCACGCTGATCTTTGAGGTCTTCTTCCCCGTATTGGTCTTCTTCCCCCAAACACGCAAATGGACGCTGTTGTTTGGGCTCTGCTTTCATCTTGGCATCTACGCGGTGATCGAAGTGGGCTGGTTCAGTTTTTACGCCATGGCCATGTATACCGTCTGGATTCCCGATTCCTGGTGGAGCGGCGCGCCCCGCTGATCACTGTTTCAGGACCACCCTCAAGGCACAGAGTTGTGTAAACTGGATCCCGGGATTTCGTCACCTCAAAAGCCCGACACGACTCTTGGAGGGATAGTTCTTTGGCTGCCGATGACCCTAAGACCCATCTATCGGAGTTGAGTCTTCCTGCTGCACACCGGCTGGCTGCTGAACTCCCAGCTGTGAGGCCGCCTCGGTGGAGCTGGCCGGTGCGGGTTTTTGTGGTGGTGTTCGTCTTTGACATGGTTGTCCGGGGGTTTCTTTCGCTGGCCCCGGTGATCGGCGATTGGTCGAAAGAATTCGGCATGGAAAGCTACCCGCATCCGCTGCCTAGCCGGGAGGAACTTCGTCAGTGTGTCGCAGGGACCCATCCCCAAGACTGGACCTTCTGGCAACGCTATGCGGTCAGCCTGCAGTCGGCGGGAAGGTTTTTGGTGCCTTGGCCGACCGAAAAGGTCCGCGAGAGGATCGATTCGGTTCACGACGTGGGCAAGTTCACACTCGCTTGGCTGGAAAGCCGCTTGCGGTTTTGCGAGCGTCTGGTTGCGATCGACCAAAACTGGCCGATGTTTTCGCCCAACGTGAGTGATCGGGATACCTTGGCTCGAATGCGTCTTGTGTACGCCGATGGCAGTCACAAGGAACACCGGCTCATCTGCGACCCGGTGGATCTGACTTCGTATTCTCACTGGTTCCGCGAGAAGTTCCTCCAGATCGCGACTCGGCTCCACCGTGACGGAGCCGCCCGTCTTGGTTATTGTCGGATGCTGGCTCATCAGTTTGGTGAGAACCCCAACGGGTCACCGCTGGTTCGCATCGAAGTCTTCCAAGTGCACTACCGTTACCCGTCCCCAGGTGACGACCCACAGCAGTGGTTGGCCGAGCAAACCGGACCTCCGCCCGACCAAATCGATCCACCCTTCTGGGAGTACGATCTGCAGGCTCAGCAAGGGCGAAAGCTCCGGGACTGAAGGATCAGAGGTTGGATTGGAGAGAACCGTTGACTGGATGACCGCCAAGAAGGCTAACCGAGTGGCAGTATGAGTGAGAGCTGTTTGCAGTGGGTCGGCAGCGAGAATTGGTCACGATGGACCAGGTTTTGGCATCAGCCGATTCGAGCAGAGCGGCTGGCTGTTGCTCGGATTGTCTTTGCAGGATTGTTGCTGGCTGATCAGATGGTGCAGTATCTACCCAATCTGGCCTACTTTTACGGACCGGAGGGAGTGTGTCCCGAGGGGATTGCCGATGGTTATCTGCTGCGGACCTGGAGGTGGACAGCACTGTTCTTCGCCACAGATAACATGCTGGCCATTTATGCTGCCTTTTGGGTGTGGGTGTCCGCAACGGTGGCCTTGCTCTTGGGATGGCGGACGCGGATCGCCTCGATCGTCGTCTGGCTGATGACGATGTGCTTTGTTACCAGGAATATCGACCTAAAAAATGGTGGCGATGATCTGCTTCAAGTGGTGTTGCTGCTCTTGATGGTCTCCCCGTGCGGGCAAGTGCTCTCTTTGGATTGGCTACGCAAACGCCGTCAGGCTCAGCAGCCAGCCCAAGATCAGCCAGTCTCAGTTCAGCCAGTCCCAGTTCAGCCAGTCCCAGTTCAGCCAGTTCAAGACCACCCCCGTGCTGGAACGTCAGGCGACTGGATGACGCCCTGGCCTGTGCGATTGTTTCAGCTGCAACTCTGTGTGGTGTATCTGACTTCCGGGGTTGCGAAACTCTTCGGACGCACCTGGTGGGAAGGGACCAGCCTCCACTACGTGCTCAATGATGTGACCATGACACGTTGGTCTTATGCTCAATGGCCGATTCCTCTGTGGATCACCGCGCCGTTGACTTACTTTACACTCATTTTTGAGGTCTTCTTTCCCCTTTTGGTGTTTTTTCCTCGCACCCGAATGTGGACTCTTCTGGCTGGCCTCTGCTTTCATCTTGGCATCTACGCCCTCATCGAGGTCGGTTGGTTCAGTTTCTACACCATGGCCATGTACGTGGTCTGGATTCCCGATGCCTGGTGGTGCCGGCGCCGGCCAGACTCAGCTCCACAGAAGAGGGACGATCGGCGGTAGCCTAAAAGCTTGAGGCGTTGGGTGAAAGCGAGGATCAGGTGGATGGAGTGTTTCAGCGAGATCAGCGAGGTCTGAATGTCTGCGGGCGATATCCTCTCACAGCTGCAGGGATTCGACTGCCCAGGCTACCGGTTTAATCTCTGCGGATCTCTGCGGTAGGCTTGCGTAGATCTGCCTTGGTGATGTTGACTCTCACTGAGGTTGGGGAAAATCTTGGCTCGTCCGGTTTGTGGAAAAGCTGCGAAATCGCTGGTACCAGTGCCATTTTTGCGTTTTAGACCAGCAAGAAGTTTCCCCAAGAGCAGCAAGCGGGAGAAGCAAAACAATAGCGGCCGATCAGCTCAAGAGGAGTTTTGATCTTGCCGCTTGAGCGAAGCGGTCTCTGGCGGGTTCCGGGAATGCGGCTTGGAAGACTCCGCTATGTGAGAGCCCGGTTTCTCTGCTGAGGCGGCGCATTCAGCAGGACCCGAGCAGGGCTGATGGGGTGGGGCTTTTTGGCTCGGTTGGGGGTCGTCCAAAAAGGCATTGACGGTTTTCACGTAGGTTCGGCCCGAAGGAAGATAGGCTTTGATCAAGTTGAAGTACAAAATGTACCACAAGGCCGCCAGGCCATCCCACATGCTGATCTTCTTGCCCTCTTCGTAGGTGCGGCCATAGTAAGAAATGGGAACTTCGTAGGTCCGAGCACGAGTCTTACAAACGAACGCTGTGATCTCAACCTCCATGCCAAAGCCCCGGCTGCAGAGTTTGAGTGGTTTGATCACCCCAGCGCGGAACGCCTTATAACAAGTCTCGATGTCCGTCATGTTTCGGTTGGTCAACAGATTGCAGAGAAACGTTAGCATCGTGTTGGCCAGGTAATGATAAAAATACAACACCCGAGCCGCCCTGCGAACCAGAAACCGGCTGCCGTAGACAACATCCGCCCGACCTGTGAGAATCGGCGAAAGAACCTCCGGAATCTCGCTGGGATCATACTCGAGATCCGCATCCTGGACAATGATCACATCTCCGGTCGCCGCTTCCAGCGCTGTGCGGATGGCAGCGGTTTTGCCGCGGTTCTTCGGGTGACGCAGCAAGGCAATCCGAGGCTCACCCGCAGCAAATTTCTCAACAGCCGCAACGGTCTGATCCGTCGAGCCATCGTCCACAACAACCACCTCCCGAACAAGCTCGCCCAGATGACACACCTGTTCAAGCACCGTCGTAACGGTGGCTTCCTCGTTGTAAACGGGCACCAGCACCGAGAGGCAGCCAGCCTGCTCATTCATTAGTTCAGACCGTGAAAACTTGGAATTGACATGCTCTGTCGGTTAGTCTTGAGCAACCGCGTGTTGTTGAAGCTCTTCGAGGGAGACGAATTCCAGGGCCGAGATATGTGTCGCTTCCAGGATCACCGGGGGGGCCACACCGGCGAGCAAGGCCTCCTTCCAGCGTGAGGCACACAGGCACCAGCGGTCGCCTGGCTGGAGTCCGGGGAAACCAAACAGCGGGTTCGCAGCGGATAGGTCATTGCCCTGCTGCCTGGTGTAGCTCAAAAACTCCTCAGTGACCCGAGCGCAGACCACATGAACACCCACATCACCTCCCCCCGTGTTGCAGCACCCATCTCGGTAGAAACCGGTCATGGGGTCTGTGCCGCAGGTTTGCAGTTCCTCGCCTAGGACGTTTTTTGCTTTGGCCATCAATGGACCCCAGTTGGTTGGTTGAACAAGTCACTCCTGCCCGAGACGCCGGTTTTCGGTCCAGGCAGTCCAGTGTGGCTCCGGGCTGCACACCGTCAAAGCCAGGCAGATCGCCATCCTTCACCGAAGATCCCAAACAACGTCTCAGCTCCTCCAGGTCAAGCCCTGATCGACAAACCCGAGCTGATCGCAAGACAAACGCGTGGTCGCGGTGAAGGGATTGCCAATGGATCGCCTCACTCTCGTGAGCGAGGTGACTGATCGTTCGGTCTGGGTAGGTCGTTCATGGTGGAGTAGATGTCTCGATGGAGCAAGTCAGCTCCCTGGGCAGAGGGGAGGCCTTGGATTCGCAGGTGAAACACCCGGCAGACTTTCCGCTGAGATATAGTCAGGTGGACGGATTGTCACTCTTGGCCGAGGGCCACCGCAGTGATGGGGTTTTCTCGCCGCTGAATCTCGGCCGAACCGGAGTTTCCCCAACGGTGGTCTGTAACGGTGGTCGGTGTCGCTCTTGAACTCGACTGTTCCAGATTGTGGCAGAGGCCCAACCTGTCAGGCCCTCAACAGTTCCGTGCAACAATATCTTGGTGGGCAACGGCCACATCTGGGACAGTCCAACGACTGCTTTTGGGGAACATTCTTGTTCGTCTAACACGCTGGATAGGCAGAACAACCGCTGATTCCGTAGCCTTTCCACCAACTGGACGAGCGGAGATTTTCCCCAACCTCAGTCAGAGGTCGGTTCCCGGACGGATGGCTTGGTCTGGGTCGATAGGTTGGGTGTCTCCAAAGCGGGCGGCATCCTAATCTGTGGTTGGCCGCCAAGCAACTCAGGGCCCTTGGAGTGAAAGGCCTTGTGTGAGTGTCAGCAAACGAGTGGACAATTCTGGTCGCATGGGGCAAACGGTCCTCGCCAGGTTTCTGACGATTGCACGAGGTCCATCAGACGGAGGCCCGAAGCGTGGCGATTTGTTCTCGAATACGGGCGGCGAGCTGGTCATCGGCCGAGCCAATAGCTCGCAGGAGGCCTTCCGACTCCTGGCAATATCGCCGCAGAAAGCCGACAGGGGCAGCCTGTAGTTCTTCGAGGTTATGGAGACGGTCCTCCAGTTTGACCTTTTGCATCACTCCGGGGGCCCGAGCAAGATAGTCGTGATTCATGGCAATCCGCACCGCTCGTTTCTCACGGCTGTCGACCTGGTGGCTGTATTCGGTCAGCCACCGCACATAGTCAGAAACAATGGGCCCGAACTCTTCAGTCAGCTGTTCGAAGGTGACCTGGCAGTCCTCCACAACGTCATGAAGAAACGCCGCGGCCACGACCGATTCGTCCTGAGCCCATCCGGCAACTCGCCCGGCCACCGCAGCAACATGCGTGAAATAGGGTCGGGGAGGTTGGCTGTATTTCCGAAATTGGCCAGCGTGCGCCTGTGCGGCAAACTGAGCAGCGGAGAGGATCATCTGCCAGGAACCGATATTAGTGGAGGATCACTCGTTTTTCTGGCTCTTCTTTTGGAGGGCGTGCTCGAGGGCTTCTTTGATGGCAGGCACGCGGGCATAAACGTCTTGGTGCTCACGGCAGTAATTCCTCAGTTTGGCAGTCAGCCGCAAAGCCACGCCTTCATGCTGGGCATCTTGAAACAGGTTGGTCAATTCTTGAGGATCCTGCTGCAAATCGATCAGCCAAGGGTGATCTGCAGCGGAAAAGATGAGTTTATAACGGCTGGTGACACAGCATAGCCAGGGAGTTCCAGGCGTGCTGCGAAGAAAGGCCACATCGTCCCAGACGGTCTGCATGTCCAGCAGCAGCGGCGAGGCATCGCGTCCATCAACCGGCCGCTGGAGTTTGATCTGCAACAGCCCCATGACCGTTGGCAACACGTCGACACAAGAGAGCGCCTCATCGATCACTACTCCAGGCCGGATCCGCCCGGGACAAGAGATGACAAAAGGGATTCGAGCAGACCCTTCGTAGGGAACGCCTTTGTTGAGACGCCCATGTTGGCCACAAAGATCGCCATGATCAGAGGTGAAGATGATCAACGTATCCTCAAAAAGATTCTCCTGACTCAGTGTTTCCAAGATCCGCCCAACGTTATCATCAATACATTTGACCATGCCATAGTAAAGAGGCATGATCTTGCGTAACCTCGCAGCTGTGATGTTCGCCGGCCGACCCCAACCAGGAGTTTGCTCAGGATTCTTCTTCAGCGAGGGCGGAATGGGCACCTCGACCTGAGCATACATGGTGTCATAAGGCGCTCGCACCGTATTGGGGCCATGAGGGTCAGGAAGACTCACCATATAAAACCATGGCTCATCACGATGAGCTTTGATGAATTGGATGGCTTTGTTGCAGAGCCAATCGGTCGTGAAGGTTGTTTGGTTGGCACCGTTGAGTGCGTAGGTCGGTTGGCCGCGGTTGTTTCGGCTGCCGACTCTGGGGCCCTGCGGGGTATCGACCAACTGTTTCCAGTGTCCCCGGTTGAACATGAAGCGATTGTCGGAAAAGCCGAATCGGCGAGGTGGGGCCCACTGAGGTTTCCCGGGGCCATCCAGGTGCCACTTGCCTGCGTAGCCGGTGGCATAGCCTTGCTGCTTGAGGAGTTCCGCCAAGGTCACCACTGAACCATCCATGCGAACGTTGTTGGTGACAACCAATGTTTTTTGCGGATAGAGTCCGGAGATCAACGCCGCTCGGGAGGGCGAACAAACCGGAGTGGTCGCATAAAAGCTGGTGCAGAGGGCCCCGTTTTTCGCAATGGAATCAATATGGGGGGTACCAACAATTTTGCCTCCGTAACATCCCAGTGTGCCATAGTGATGCTCGTCGGTATGAATGATCAGGACGTTACGTTTTTTGGCGGTCTGGGCCTGGGTAGTCTGGGTCTGGGTAGTCTGGGTCTGGGTAGTCTGGGTCTGGGTAGTCTGGGTCTGGGTAGTCTGGGTTTGGCCGGCTTTGGAGGAGGGTGCAAAAGCGGCCACTGCCAACAGCGACAGGGACAGCCGGGCGGAGATGGAGGATGGACTCAGCTGCATGGTCATGATTAGGGAGATTGATCGAGGAACAGGTTGCCACGTTGCGACTCTGGGGCTGAGGAGACGCTTCAGTCGATGCCCATCAGGATTGCCTCGTTCCAGGCATGGCATTCCCAAAAACCCTCCCGATACCCAAGAGGATCAACCGCAGCCAGACGTTCTCGAAACGCCTGATGGATCGCTTCGGCTTGCTGCTGGTAGGCCTGATCCCCCAAAGCTTGATCCTCATCAGGATAGCCCTGAAGCAGCGTCGTCCACTGACTGCGAAATTCCTTGTAAGCCAGCAGTGATTCCAGATAGCCCGAGAGACTACTGTTGAAAAACTCGCACTGCGTGGACTCATCGATCAGCTGGGGATAGACCCACCAGATATGCCCGAGGATCTCATCAACGCAGACATAACGTGTGACAAAGAGCGATCCACGAGCAAAGTCGTTGGGAACTTCTCCCAGTACAACGAACCGGCGAAGATCGGCCCACTGATCCAGTGAAGCATTTCCTGTCCCAGGAAAATATGCCCCGATCTGAAAGTCCTCAGCCTCATGGACCGGGACCATCTGAGAAGGCCGGTGGAGAATCTGGACGTTCTCAAACCGCAGTGAGAGGGCCAGTGACTCCTCCGGGCCTGTGGGGAGTCCAACCTCCGTCAACACGGCTGCGTCGGCCGCCCGGAGTGGTAGGGGATCAACGAGTCCGGCGGCAGAACGCTCAAAAAACTCCGCTCCCCAGCGGATGCACAGCGCCTGCAGTGTGTTGGGGGCTGCATACGTCACAATGAAGTCCTGTGGTCCATCGGCAGGGAGAGGCCGAGACGGATCAATTGTGGCTGGCCGTTGGGAACTGGCCGTTGGTAGCGAACCATCGGTGACCCACTCTCTGCAGTCGACGACTGGTCCGTCACCTGTTGTTGCCTTCTGGCCCGGCGACCAAACGATGGCGTCAGTCTACTGGCCAAGCTGCCCAGCATCCACGGCCCGGCCGGAGTCCTCTCGGCTGGAGTTTTCTCGGCTGGAGTTTTCTCGGCTGGAGTTTTCTCGGCTGGAGGTGGGCTGTGCTGGAGGTGTTTTTGGGGTTGGTTCTCTGACGAGAGAGCCAATGAAGTCTTGCAGGCAGGCAACGCCAGATTCTTCAATCGCTTGAGGCAATTTGTCCAGCACTCGCATCGACAAAGTGGGATCGTAGAAGTTGGCTGTGCCCAGCTGAACGGCCGAGGCTCCAGCGACAAGGAACTCCATGACGTCGTCTAGAGAGCCGATTCCGCCGGCTGCGACAATCGGGATGGGCACTGCTTGGGCGACCTGATAAACCCAGCGAAGGGCGATCGGTTTGATGGCAGGTCCGCTGAGCCCGCCGAACACATTGCCGAGCCTGGGCCGTCGGCGACGCCAGTCGACGGCCAATCCCAGGCACGTGTTCATGATCACGACTGCATCAGCTCCCGACTGGGCCGCCGCTGCAGCGATCACTCGCATGTCGGTGACATTGGGGGAGAGCTTGGCCAGCAGCGGATGGTCGCAGGCTTGGCGAACAGCCGAAACAACATCCCCACACAGCCTCGGATCGGTTGCGAAGTCGACCCCCCCAGAGACATTCGGGCAGGAGATGTTCAACTCGATCGCCGCAACCTCAGAATACGGTGCCAAAACAGCGGCCAGCTCAGCGAACTCCGTCACATCCTTGGCCGCAATACTGACGACAACAGGAGGCCCGAGGCTTGCCAGGTAAGGCAGATGGTCGGCCAGGAACACAACGATCCCATCATTATCCAGGCCAATGGAGTTGAGCAGCCCTGAGGCCGTCTCCACAGTCCTGGGCGGGGCATTGCCCTTGCGGGCCGCTTGAGTCACCGTTTTGGGGACCAGAGCACCTAGCCGGCTCAGCTCAACGACCCCCGCCATTTCTCGGGCGTAACCAAAAGTTCCCGAGGCTACCATCACCGGATTGGGAAGCCAAAGACGGCCGAGCTGGACTTGTAACGAACTCGAAGACACCTGTTGTCCCCTTTGCCAGGAGAGAAGAGGCCCGCTCCATCCCAGCCGAGAAAGAAATGCCGCCCAAGGAACAAATCACAACCTTGGTGCTCAGGGTATGTCAATGATCGATATCCAGCCGCGGCCACCGCAGCCATGACCCGTTGCGGATGAGCTGGAGCCACAGCCGGTATCAGCATGCGTCACCCAAAAGGGTGGTCGCTCATCAAGACCCTTCAGACTGTGGGATTGGACCGAGGTGGCCTTCTGGTGGACAGCCCCCGTCAACCTTTGGATCCCTGTATCCAAGATACGCAAAAGGTTGTGGGTTGGTCGCGAAGGATCGGGAAAAGTCCGTCTGAGAGAAGACGGCATCAATCTGGACAGCGACTTTTCCTCAGTCGCTGGCCAACAATCCCTTTGGAGGCAGTTTGCTGCAGGTGGAAGGGGGCGGGCAGCGGGGTAAGCCCATCCGGTGGCGTCAGATGCTCGTGTCAGTCTGTCGTTGACAAGTTTTTGGTGGCAAACTGAAGATGCCAATCTGGCTGAGCCCCCCTATGGGATCAGCCAGATTGGTTGGATGCTTTGGCCGTTGGTGTGGAGTCGCTCTGCAGGGCGAAGCGGCCCAGCAAGGTGTTGGGCTGGCTTAAGGGCCGACACCTGTCGGGTTCCCGGGCACACCACCGGCCTGCAACGGCAAGGGGCCGCCGTCGCTGATCACACCACCATGCACGGGACCTGGAGTCATTGTTGAAGGCTGATCCAAAAACCAAATCCGTTCCCAAGTATTGTGCATCTGGCGAAGGTTTTCCGAGGTGTAAACCAACTGCCGAGCTCGCCAAACCGGGTCGCCGTTGTAAATGGGCAGGGCACACCCGGATTGCACCGAGAGGACCACACCAAGAACGCCTAAGTGAAGCCACCGCTGCATGGCTGTCCTCCGTAACGTCAGACCACCCCCCGCTTTGGCACGGCACGAGACCTGGGACGCCTGGCAACCTTCAAGGCTGAGCACAGCACAACATGCTGATGCTGTGGTCGGTTGCCGGGTGTTGGGTCGTCGTGAGGCCGTCGCCCTCATGCGTTTCATCAGTGAATGTGTGAGGGAAACTTTTGGGGGCAGGTGGCTTTGATCAAGATCCGTCTGAGTTCCTTTCGACAAGGAAGGCTCCGAGTCCTTAGGGAAATGTCGGTTGGGATTGCTCGAAGTCTGTCTGGAAAATTCTGCCCTGGCTTGCCCGGGGGTGATCGGCGGGGCAGCTTCTCGAGGAAGTGTGACGATCCGGGGGACCTTGTCGGGAGGCTCGGTTGGTGGGTCCTTTGAGCCTGGGAGGGAAAATCAGCTCTCGTCTCGATCGGCTTTCGACTGACGCGAGGCGAAGTTCTCCAACTTCCTGCAGACGTGGGTCCACCCAGGGGTGGTAGAGAATTCAGGATGCTCTTTGGTGTTGGCGAGGTTTGTCACCTTGGGGCGTGGGCCGGCCACTTGGAGCTAATGAGAGTTGAGTCACAGCGATGTGCCCACGCCGGACTCTTCCGGGTGGGAATCTGCGTCCTGAGAAGAATCTTCCGGATTTAAAGTGTGTGCTTGCCCGTTGGCGGAGCTGTTGCGGGAACGGCTGCTTCGCGTCTTTCGGGTGCGGGATTGGGAGCCGTCCTGAGCTTGGCCCTTTCGAGACGGCGCTGTACCGTTAGCGGTGCCGGAATTCTGGGTGTCAGAATTCTGGGTGCTGGAGTTCTGAGTTTTCGTTTTTTTGGTGTGGGCTTTTTCGCTGCTACCGTTTTGAGTGGCGCGGTTTTTGTTGCCACGAGCGGATCGGTGGCCGTCGGCCAACGCCTCTTGGGCGGCTTGGGCTTCCTCTTGCTCGATCAGCTGCCTGACGCGTTCTTCCATGTCTTTGCCGGGCTTGAACCGGACAACATATTTTTCTTCCACTTCGACCGGATCGCCGGTGCGTGGGTTGCGGGCACGTCGGGCTGCCTGTTTTTTGACCTCAAAAACACCGAAATTTCTCAACTCGATCCGCCGCTCTTGAATGAGCGTTTCCACAATCGCGTTGAGCGTCCTTTGAACAATTTCCTTGGTTTTCAACTGAGTCAGTTCACATTCTTCAGAAATCGTCTTGACGATGTCTTTCTTGGTCACGACGACGATCTCCTCGCGGGCGGCTTGGGGTCGGAGCGATGGAGCGGGGCCAGCAATCGGTGCACCCCCGCAGGTTCAGCCAAACACATCAGGATAAGAATCCCGGAGTTCAGGCCCAACAAGGACACTGAGCCAAAACCCGGCCCATCGTTTGGACGCTCAAAAATGGTGTTCCGCCAACAATAACATTCCGCTCAACAACTGACGTTTCGCTCAACAAACCAGGAAAAACCCTACCATGATGCTGGCTTGTGACAGCTTGAGACAGGTCACCGTCGTTGGGAACGTCACACCGCCAGGATAGGACCTCCCCAGACTGCGATTTGCCGGGTTGGTCCCTTCGTTCCGATGTTGGCAAGCGGGACTTGTCAGCAAAATTGGGACTGTTGCGTTGAGACGATGACCGTTGGGGATTTTTCCTTTGGGAATCAAGAACCCACCAAGCAGTTGTTCAACCGCAGGTGGAGCTCAGTCAAATCCACCATGCTGTCCATGGCAAGACCCTGTGGTTGGTCAACGTCGATTTCCTGGGTCCGCACCCTCGCTCAGGTTTTAGGGATGAGGTTCTGTCTCAAAACGCCAATCTAGCTTCGTGCGGCTGGCTTCGGGTGGCTGGATCGAGCCGCTGGCGGCGCCATCGACGAATCTTCTGGATTCGCCTGCTTCGCCCTATTTGCCAGCAACTCGCCCATCGCGCCCTCTGGCCGACCAGCGCGTTTTCAGACAGACCCTAGCCCTTGAGGTGGGGGATGACGCCGTCGCGAGTTTCGACCGGCCGACCACTTCAAGAAGTCATCGGGAAGGTGGATGTGTCGAATTGGTGGGATCGTGTTGTCCCCGCCGTTCTCGCCAAGACGCCCCAAGTGTAAGAACGGCAACAACTAGTGTCAAGCAATTTCAAAAGCCCTTGAGGCCGCCTCGCCGAAAGTTCCGCAATTTCCTAAGAGTTTTTCGGGAATTGACCTCTGAGGTGATGTCACCCTGAGCCTCCGGCGAGTGGGACGGGGTGTCGCTGAGGGGGTGGTAAAACCACCTGAGGGAAGCCCTGTGAGATTTCGCTGCCGCGGCGGCCTTGCTGGTGGGCCGACGGCCCACGGCAGCGTACTGTTGAACGCCGGGGATCAGGCTCTGCTGGGTCTCCGGTCGTCTTGGGCGAGTCTTTCTTCGGGGGGCAATCAGCGGGGTGAGCTTGTGGCAGAAGAGACCGCTGATTAGCCAGTTTCACCGTTGGCCAGTTCCACCGTTGGCCAGTTCCACCGTTGGCCAGTTCCACCGTTGGCTGGTGTGACGGTCATTTGGTCTGTGGAAGGTTGCCAAGAGTCCTAACTCGACTGTTTTAGATCGTGGCAGAGGCCCAATCTGGAGGGTCCTCAACAAATTCAGGCAACAACGCCTTGGTCAGCTGGGCCACAGCTGGGACAGTCCAACTAAATGCGGATCACAGCCAACCGGCGCTCAATCTCTTGCAAGGGGACCAGTTCGCCTTGTCCGCTGCCTGGGCATACCTTGCAGGTGTCGGCCCAAGCTTCTGGGCTTTGCACGTTGCTGGCCCAAAATGGCCAGGTGCGGCACTGGCGCGGCCGATCCTCATAAGCTGTGCATTTGCGGCTGTGAGGATGCAGAAACACGCAGTCCCCGTTCTCCAACTCACGCAGGCTGCGTTGCGCCCCGACGCTGACAGTGTAGCGATCCTCGAATTCCTCCACGTCCAAACCAACCCGCTTGGCAAGAGCCTCGATCTCGGCTTGGTTCACCCAAACATAGCCAGGTTCCCCGGTGCAACAGTCACCACACTCAGTGCACCGGAATCGGAGACCGTCGCGATACCAAGGCGGTTGGCTTGCCTTGGGGGCTGCCTTGGAATCTTGCTGGCCACCAAGATCACTCGCTGTCTCAGGCATGTGAGCATCCATCATTATTCTCCAACCCAAAAACCTTTGCTCCAGACTCGCCTCGCTAGGTTCGCATCAGTGACCATGGCGGCCAAGCCTTCCAGATACACTCGCTGTACAGAATTGTGCACGCCTTGGCTGTGAAACCGCGATCCCTCAACGGATGTGCTCACTGGGATCAGGTCATAGCAGAGCGACCTTTTCAGGGAGCGGGGGCTCCCACAAGTTCGCGAAAGCATGTGGCCACTGTGGCCATCTGCTCGGGCGTATTGAATGGCCCAACGCTGAGTCGGAGGGTCCCACCACCTGGTGCTGTGCCCAGAGCTTGATGGATCAGCGGAGCGCAGTGGAGCCCGGCCCGAGTCTGGATCCGCCGGGCGCTGTCGAGCAAGGCTGCCAACTCACGAGGGTCAAAACCCTCCACGTTTAAGCTGACAACCCCGCATCGTTGGTCAGCTTGGGTGGGCCCGTAAAGAGTCACACCTGCAATAGCGGCCAAATCCGTGAGAAGCTGATCCACCAAGAGCAGTTCGTGCTGGCGAATATTCTGAAGACCTCGCGTCTGCAGGTACTCCAGCCCAGCTGCCAGTCCAAACAGAGCAGGGACATTGAGGTTGCCCGACTCGTATTTGTCGGGCAACGAGTCAGGCTGGTGATCCTCGTCGCTGCGGCTGCCGGTGCCTCCCTGCCGAACGCTCAAGAGCTGCTGCTCAACTCCAGGGGCGACATACAGAACCCCTGTGCCAAGAGGACCAAGTAAAGACTTGTGGCCCGAAGCAGCGAGGAGATCGACGGAGAGTTCCTGGACGTCGACAGGGATGTGTCCTAGCGTCTGAGCGGCATCGAGCAAAAACAGCGCGCCGGCCTCATGAGCGAGTCGCCCAACGATTTCCGCCGATTGGATGACACCGGTCACATTCGAGGCATGCACCAAGGCGACCAGGCGGGTGGGACGCCGTAACGCCCGGGCGATTTCATCGGGGTCAACCCAACCGGAGGAATCACATCCGACTCTGGTGACGGTGATTTGGTGTTGTTGTTCCAGGTGGCGGACGGGGCGTAACACCGAGTTGTGCTCGGCAACTGTCGTCACCAGATGGTCCCCTGGCTGCAGCAGCCCGTGGAGAGCCAAGTTGAGGGAGTCGGTCCCGTTGAAGGTGAAGATCACACGTTGGGGATCAACCCGGCCAAGCAATTCCGCCAGCAAGCCACGAGTTCTGCGGAGCACCCGATCGACTTCGATACCCTCTGCGTAGGTGCCCCGACCGGCAGGGGCACCGAGCTGACACAATGCGTACTGGACAGCTTGATAGACCTCAGGCGGTTTCGGCCAACTGGTTGCTGCATTGTCCAAATAGATCCGCGGTTCTGTGACCATTCCTGGTGTCTGTTGGGGATAGAATTTGGTCAGTCAAGTCGCTGCCGAAGATCGCTCAGAATTCAGCTAAGGCACTGACCCAAGAGGAGCTAGCCAGTCTTGGTAATCTAGGACGGCGGCCAACGCTCGGCAACCAGCTTGAGAATAGCATTGGCAACTTTTTCCTTGCTTCCAGAACAAGTGGCGATGATGCCGCCGGGCGATCCATTGGGGCGGCGGTCCATGACCTCGACGGCGGTTTCTGCAGAGTGCAGGGCCTCGGGGCCGTTGAGCACGATGAGATCGCAATTCTTGCTGACGAGTTTTTGGGCAGCTCGGGCGAGCAAATCCTCTGTTTCTAGGGCGAAGCCCAGGATGAACTGGCCTGGTTGTTTGTGTTGGCCCAAGGTTGCCAAGATATCGGGGGTTTCGACCAGTTCCAAAAGTCGGGGTTGGCCGGTTTTCTTGAGCTTACCGGGGGAGACTTCTCGGGGGCGATAGTCACAGGGAGCTGCGACGCCGATGACCCCGAGGCTGTTGGGAAAGTGCTCCAGAGCAGCATCGAGCATCTCCTGCGTGGTTGTTACGGGGATGACCCAAGCAGCCTGGGGATACTCGAGGGTGACCGGACCTGAGACGATGGTGACCTCATAGCCGGATTCAAGAGCTGCTGTAGCCAAGGCACAGCCCATGCGGCCGCCTGAAGAATTGGTGAGAAAGCGAACGGGATCCAGAAACTCTCGTGTTGGTCCCGAGGTGATGAGCAAGCGGGACATCACCTCTCCTTCTCGGCTGATGGGTCAGGTAACCGGTTCAGGTAACCGGTTCAGGTAACCGGGTCAGGTCGATGGGTCGGCTCGTGTGAGCCTCAGGGAACTGCCGAGGTCAGTCGGTTGGTGCCTGGGGTGACCCCTTGAGCTGAACCCGGCCTGCTTGAGCTGAACCCGGCCTGCTTGAGCTGAACCCGGCCTGCTTGAGCTGAACCCG
>CAZYKP010000023.1:0-95348 GCA_964648025.1 uncultured Pirellulales bacterium
ATCGGCCAGGCGTTCATCGGCCAGGCGTTCATCGGCCAGGCGTTCATCGGCCAGGCGTTCATCGCGAAGCGGGTCATCGACGCCAGGGGGAGGTTCGGCGGGAGGCGGAAGCTCGGAGGGAGGCATGGGGGCAATGGAGTTCCCGGCCAGTGCAGAGGCCACAGCGGCGGAGGGCTGAGGCGTTGCCGAGAGGGAGCCTTGATCCGAGGTGTTCAATACGAGCTCGGATTCGGAACGAGACTGACGAGCGTCTTCGGATGAGGACTGCCATGGGAACCCAGACTGACCGGGGAGCTGGGAAGCTGAAGGACCCACCTGAGTTGGCGGTGCAGTTTGTGCCCCGGCAACTGAGGCGAGTTGGGAGGCGGCCAGGGCATCATCTCCCTGGAAGCGAAACTCTTGGCTTGGGTCACTCGGCTGGCCGCTGAGTTGCTGATGGACCGCAGAAGGGCTGGCAACCTGGGTGGGGTTGAGTTGTTGCGGAGCTGAGGCCTCGGGAGCTTGGATGTTCACCGCCGGAGGGGGAGGCTTTCTCCCGACAGCCAAGTCATGGCGTCCTGCGGAGGTTTTGCGTTGCCGAACAAGCTCGGCGATCACCTGGTCAAGACCTTGTCCTGGAATATACTGCATTGTATAAAACCAGGTTCGGCCTTGATGTCCTACGTCAAAGACTGGTACAATATTGGTGTGGTGTAATGACGCGGCGGCTTTGGCCTCGCGTTCGAATCGTCGGACTTGCTCGGGGGTGAGGGCGGTTGATCGGGGGAGGACTTTGACGGCGACTCGGCGATTGAGGGACAGTTGGAAGGCCTCGTAGACAATGCCCATTCCGCCCCGGCCGATTTCCCGAATCAGCCGGTAATCGCCCAGCCGCACCAGGCTGTCCGGGACGCTTCGTTCCGGGAGAGGCTCAGGCGAGAGGGGCTCTTTCTGAGCAGTTTCTTTCTGAGATGGAACTTGGGCGGTTGGTTGGGCCGATGCGGTTGGTTCCGGGGTCTTGGTTGCGGGAAGCTCGGGACCGAGCTTGAGCTGTTCGACCTGGGCCATGATTGGGAAGAGTTCCCGGATTTGATCAGCCAGGTGGGGATGCTCTTGAACGTAGGAATCCACCGAGGGGGTTTCACCTTGGTGGTGCCGGTCGACGAACTCAGCGGCCAACTGTTCCAGCAGTCCGTCGTCCTCCTCTGCCTCGGGTGTCGGGCCGGTCATGATTACTTAGTTGTCGGTTGGGGCGATGCAGGTGCCTCCGGAGCGGCGAGCCGCGCCGATAATACTACCAATGTAATCAAACGACGCCCCTGAGTCAGCTTGAGGCCCAGAGTCCCAGGCGATTCAAAGGCCCAGCCGTCAACGCAGGCAAGAGCCGAAGTTCATGGCTGTCTTTCCGCCGTGGCCTGCGGTGTGAGCTTTGCCTCAATCAAGAATTCTCAAGGCATTCCGCTGGGATTGCCCAGCAAGTTACCAACCAGAAAAAGTGTTGACACACCAGTCAAGAGGAGACCACAACACAAACGCAGCCAAAACACCAGCGACCCAAGACCCCTAGGCAACCATCGTGCAACTGTGACCGAAACACCGAGGGCTTCTCGAGTGGTTTTCCAAGAAGTGGTTTCCCAGGAGTTTGTTTTCCAGGAGTTTGTTTTCCAGGAGTTTGTTTCCCAGGAGTTTGTTTCCCAGAAAGCTCGCTCGGGGCGGTTCCACCGAGGCCAGACACACAAGTACTCCAAAGCGGGAGTATTTTTCCTGATATAATTTTGGGGATCATCGACTTGCTCAGGCTGAATTTCAAACGGCCAAGGGCTCACCAAGCGATGGTCGGCGATCACGCAGGTGTCCTCTCTGGCCATCGGTGAGCTTGCGGTGTTGTGAAATCCTCAGTCGGACTCCTGGAAGGCATCAGTCTCTTTTGTTCCGCAAAATATTTACGGTTTCTGAGGAGAAGCCCAATATGTGGGCAAGAAATGATCAGTTTCTGAGCGGATTATGTAGATTTGCCTTTGGTGTATGTGAAAAAACGATGTGTACGCCTCTATGCGAAGGACATGCCGAGCTTCTGCTGCAAATTGTGGCATCGAGGTGTGAGAAACATCTCTCGTAATCGCCTCAGGTGGGTTGACGGATGCCGACTGCAATCAGAGAATACTCGCTATTGGCCAGAGATTTGCATAGACCTCTTGCACGGGTGCCAGTGCGTTGGGCGATCACCCAACTGCAACACCTGCACCCCATAACGACGACTTGTTCGATTCGACACCGCGACGGCTTGACACAACCGTAATCCACACAAAACCCAAAACGAACACAACCGCAAACTGACCCTGGTCCAAATGGGTTTTGGGGCCAATCCATCCTGAGTTGTTGTCCGCTGGCGTCCTGAATGAGCACAAGCCAAGTCGGTGACACTGGGAGTCAACAATAACCAGAACTCCCTGCTGAGAAAGCCGATCCCCAAGAATTACCGGTCAAAAAGTACCAGTCAAAAAGTACCGGTCAAGAAGTTACCCTCGGCGAAATGATTGACGTGGCACGATCGAAGTAACATGACTTGACTCGGCTTTCGGCTTTCAACGGTTGTAGGCTGCTTCAGAGAAATCCACTTTCTCCCTTTGCTTGATGATCAACTGTTATTTGACATCCGAACCGCTGAATAAAGAACCGCTGAACACAGAACCGCTGGGCAGCGTGGAGCCTCTTCGACTTCGACGACCAGTCCCATCGAGCCCAAGCGCGAGTCGATTCTCGGGCGACATGCTCTTGTCGTGAAAATCCGTTGAGGGCCTTGGCCCATTTCTGTCAAGCTTATCAAACGGAGCCCTTCGCAGACGGGACTTTTCCAAAGCGAGAATTTGCCAGACTGAGACCTTTTCCAAACCACACCGCCTGACCAAGACAGGGAGAGAGACGCCATGACCGAGACAACTGCCAGTAGTGTTTTTGAGCAGTTCGCCGAGAACTTCAAAAGGACCACCGAGATGGGCGTCCAAGCCCAGCAGGACCTGTTCAAGCAATGGTCCGGTTACTGGTCGAAGATGCCCGGAACGCAGCCTGACTGGGTGATTCGGACACGACAGTTCCAGCAGGAATGGGCCAGCACGCTGACCAGCATCCTGGAAAAGCACCGCGAAGACCTGGATCGCCAGTATCAGAACAACATCCGCTTGCTCACCGAGGCGTTGCGGGCAGCGGGAGCCACCGACGGCGACGAGTTCCGCAAGCGAGCTGAGTTGCTCTTTCGGCAAAGCCTGGACTCCATGAAAGAGATGTCAGACACACAGATGCGTTTGATGCAGGAGTCCATCACCAAATGGATGGAACTGACCTCCAAGGTCGGAACGCCTGCCTGAGGCTGGTCTCGCCCGCCTTCTGAGAGCCCGGGACCGGTTTTCCTGAAACAATGCAAGCAACCAGGTCGGAGAGCCGAAGCTCCCACAACTCAGAGATCTCAGGCACTCTCCAGTTCAACTGATACGGGCAACACACATGAGCCAACACCCTCTGGCCAGAAACTCAGGCCCCCTGGGCAACGCTTGGTTGGTCAACAACAGCCTGTGCCAAGAAAGCCTGTTCCCAAAGAGCCTGTTCCCAAAGAGCCTGTTCCCAAAGAGCCTGGCAGCATTGAGGTCGGCAGGGCAGAGTCTGTCCTGCCTCAACGACGGGCCGCGTGGACCTGGAGGTGACTGAGTGGCGGACAGGGAAGCCTACATTGTCGCACGTGCTCGCACTCCGATGGGTGGGCTGGGGGGTGGTCTTGCCACTGTGCCTGCCACTCAGTTGGGATCGCTGTGCATCAAAGCAAACCTCCGGCGGGGCGAACTCCCAGTCGATGAGGTCGATGAAGTGATCATGGGCAATGTCCTCGGGGCAGGCTTGGGCCAAAACCCAGCCCGTCAGTCAGCTCTGGGGGCTGGTCTGCCTCCGTCAGTTGGGGCGATGACGGTCAACAAGGTCTGCGGATCGGGTTTGATGGCGGTCATCTTGGCTGCTCAGCAAATCCGACTGAGGTCGGCCCACGTGGTGATCGCTGGTGGGATGGAAAACATGAGTCTGGCACCCTACTTGTTGCCAGGAGCACGTGCTGGCTACCGGATGGGGCATGGATCGGTCATCGATTCGATGATTCACGACGGTCTCTGGGATGTGTACGGCGATCTGCACATGGGCACCTACGGCGATCGTTGTGCCGCCAAGTATGGGTTGACCCGGGAGCAGCAAGACGACTTCGCAGTGCGGAGCTACACTCGAGCTCGCCGGGCGATCGTCGAAGGGGTCTTTGATGAGGAGATCGTTGCCGTCCCGGTTTCCAGTAAGAAGAAGACCGTGATGGTCTCTGAGGACGAAGAACCCGATCGCTTCAACGAAGCGAAACTCCGAGGGCTGCGTCCGGCCTTTGGAAATGACGGGACGGTCACCGCAGGCAATGCCTCGACCATCAACGACGGCGCTGCCGCCCTGGCGGTGGTCTCTGATGCTAAGTGTTCCAGCTTACGATTGAAACCGTTGGCCCGCATCGCCGGCTGGGCGACCTTCAGCCGTGAGCCGGAGTGGTTTACCCTGGCGCCGATTGGGGCCTTGCGGAAGCTGCTGGACCAGGTCAATTGGACTGTTGAACAAACGGACCTCTTCGAGATCAACGAGGCCTTTGCGACGGTAACCATGGCTGCCGAAGCCGAGCTCGAGATCCCGGCAGAGAAAGTCAACATCTACGGAGGTGCCGTGGCACTGGGCCACCCCATCGGCTGCAGCGGCGCCCGCGTCTTAGTCACTTTATTGACCGGCCTCGCTCGAACTGGTGGCAAACGAGGGGTGGCCGCTCTCTGCATCGGAGGAGGTGAGGGAGTGGCCTTGGCCGTGGAGACTCTCGACGCATAATCCGCGGCCAACTCTAGGACACTCCCCAAAGCTTGGTATCTCAAAACTTGGCACCTCTGCTGACACAACAGGTTCTTATCCACTCACTCTCAGCAATACGCTCTCAGGCAACACACAGGCTTCAGCACGCTCAAGCAACACATCACGCTCAGGCAACACATCACGCTCAGGCAACACATCACGCTCAGGCAACACATCACGCTCAAGGTCAAAGAGCCGTAGGAGTTCACTCGTGGCAGAACAGGGCCAAACCAACGGGGCCGCCTCCGATCCAGTGACGCAGCCATTTGTCCAGCTTTGGTCAAGTCTCCTCGAGCAAACTGACCAAAACGCCCGGCAGCTGACAGATATGTTCGACGGCCACCGGAACCTGCAACGCTGGCAGAGACAGTGGCTGGAGGCAATGACCCAAAGTCTGGAAGCCTCCTTACGAGGCCCGGCTTTTTTGGAGGTCATGAAGGTCCAACTGGATGCGATCATCAGAGCTCGTTCCCAAGCGAACGATCTGACCCAAGCGTACGCTCAGAACGCGGATCTCCCTCTGGCCAGCGATATCAGTGGTCTCTTTGAACGTGTCCGCAGCGTCGAGGATAAAGTTCTCTCGCAACTGGCTCATCTGGAGGCACGCCTTGAGCAGATCCAGCAGCAGCTTTCCTCAGAGACCGCCAAAAACGCACAGCCTGGAGAGTTGGGGCAAGGTTGAGAAAGTAAAGTAAATTGGAAGAGCAGTTTTAGCAGGGCACTTGGGAAGTGAGGGGTTGAGCGTGGCTACAGATACAGAAGAAGTTGTCGAGAGGTTTGGAGTGCTGACGACACGCCTGGACGGCAAAACGGCTGTGGTGACTGGAGGATCCCGAGGGATCGGCCGTGCAATCGCCCTGGCGTTGGCGGCCAACGGGGCTGACGTGGCTATCAGTTGCTACACCGGTTGCAAGTTCGCCAACGATGTGTGCTCCCAGATCCGCGAGCTCGGGCGACGCTCGGCCTCCTACAGCCATGATGTGGCTGATGAGTCCGAAGTGGAACAAATGGCTCAAGAGGTCCTTCAGGAGTTCCCTCAAGTTGACATTCTGATCAACAACGCAGGAATCGCCCGAGATCGAACTTTCAGGAAAATGACCCGCGACCAGTGGGACTCCGTTCTGGCGGTCAACCTCACTGGCGTTTATCTGGTGACCAAACACTTCATCGACGGAATGGCCGAACGGGGTTGGGGACGGGTGATCAGCACCGCCAGCGTGGTTGGGGAGATCGGCAACTTCGGGCAGGCCAATTATGCTGCGTCCAAGGCCGGAGTCATTGGCCTGACCAAGACGTTGGCACGGGAATACGCTCGCAAAGGCGTGACCGTCAACGCCATCGCACCAGGGTTTATCAACACCCGGATGATGCAGGATATTCCTGAGAAGGCCCTAGAGGCGGTCGTGGGGACGATTCCAGCGGGTCGGCTGGGCGAGCCTACCGAGATCGCAGCCGGCGTTGCCTTTTTGGCATCGCCAGCGGCCAGTTACATCACAGGGCACGTGTTGGATATCAACGGTGGCTTGGCGATGGGCGGCTAGCGGTGAGGTCGCAACGATCTCTGCCGAGGGAGAGCAACGCCGCAGGCTCAAAGCTCCCGCGACGTCAACTTCCTGAACTGGTCTGCTGAGCTTTTGGAACTGCGAGCTTGAGAACCGATCTCGAGACGCTGCTGTTGTGGCTGAAACTGCCGACGCGGAGATGCCTCTGGTTGCAAGACCGTGAGGAGGGTCTGCGGTTGCGGCTTGTTGACGCACACGGGCGTTCAGGCTTGTGGGAGTTCACAGGTCCGGAGTTTATGATAAGAGGGGCTCAGGCTCGCGGGGACCCTTTTGGTTTGGGTCGGCTGGTTTGGGCCGGCTGGTTTGGGCCGGCTGGTTTGGGCCGGCGATTGAGGCCACAAGAAGGAAAGAATCATGATTCAAGTCATGCTGGACAAGATGCTTGACGCCCAGCGGACGGCTCAGCAAGAGTTTTTCGACCTGTGGCAAAGGGCCCTCAATACACCCAAGCTGGCGGAGGTTGCCCAGAAGACGGAGGTGGCGACCACACCTCACGATGTTGTCTACGAAGAGGATTCTTTGAAGCTGCTTCGCTACCGCAATCCCGCTTCAGTGGATTTGCGGGAGCCAATCTTGATTTGCTTTGCCCTGGTCAACCGCCCCTACATTCTTGATTTGCAGGATAATCGCAGCGTCGTCCGTCAGCTGCTCAAGAGGGGCTTTGATGTGTACCTGGTCGACTGGGGAGTTCCCACCGCAGCTGATCGCACGCTCCGCCTGAATGATTATGTTTGTGGTCTGCTGAAAAACGTGGCAGATGTCGTTTGCCAAATGTCGGAATCACCTCGGCTCAACTTATTGGGCTACTGCATGGGCGGCACGATGTCCACCATGTACACCGCCTTGTATCCCGAGCAGATCCGCAATCTGATTCTCATGGCCGCCCCAATTGATTTCAGCGAAGCGGGCCTGCTGGGAGTCTGGACTGACCCCAAATATTTCGATGTCGACGGTCTGGTCGATGCCTTTGGAAACTGCCCCGGACCGTTTCTGCAGTCCTGTTTCCAAATGATGAAGCCGGTGCAAAACTTCTATGAAAAGTATCTCACCTTTTATCAGAAGATGGGCGACGATCGCTTCCTAGAGAATTACTTTGCCATGGAGCGATGGGGTACGGACAATATCCCCGTTGCGGGGGAGACCTTCCGAGAGTTTGTGAAGATGCTCTACCAGCGGAATATGCTTATTCGCGGCGAGATGCGTCTGGGCCGCCAGCAGGTCGATTTGCAGCAAATCACTTGCCCCTTGTTGTTGCTGACTGCCGATTACGACCACCTCGTTCCTCCCCAGGCAACCCTTGCCTTGGAGCAGTATGTTCGCTCCAAAGACGTCAAAACGATGTCCATCGATGCCGGGCACATTGGCTTAGCTGTCAGCTCCAAAGCCCATCGACGCCTCTGGCCCGAGGCGGCGATGTGGTTGGCCGATCACTCCTCAGTCAGACGATAGCAACCCAAGCTCAAAACACTCCTGCCTCGCAAATCGCCCAAGAAGCTGGTGCCGGTACTTCCAGCAGAACAGGCGACGCTGCTGAAACGATCACGACGAGGGGTCGGCCTGCAATCAGTTTGGAGGGCTCTGCATCAGCAGAGACTTCCATCGCAGGAGTTTTCTCGCTTTTGGGTCTTCACCTGCAAATGAGCCACAAAGAGGCCTTCGGCTGACATCTGCCGGGGGCCTCAGGTGACCAGCGTCTGCAACGAAGGGGCTTTTCCGATCAGAGCAGCGACACTGGTTGGGTTTGATGCTATCGGCCAAGTTGGTCCCAAAACACTTACCCCGCTGTCCGATGCCAGGCCACACGGCTTGAGAACGACCGCTTGAAAGCGTCTGGCTGAAAACGCTGCCTTGAAAGTGCGGACTGATGAAGTCGTGGCTTCCTCGGGCAGAGCCTTGACCTCGGCCAAGCGGGGAGGCTTGATCGACGAGAAGTGTTTCCCGAGGGCCCAGCTCAGATCCGCTTGTTGTGTTTTGCCCGAAGTCGGGCATGGTGTGCGTGCAATCTATGCATCCTAGGAAGCATCTGGAGACAATTTGCCATTCATGGAAAATTCATATTGCTGAGACGATGCGAGAAAAGTCGGCTGAACTTGGTAGAAGTAACTGTCGGAACTGAAGTGGCCGTCTGCCGGTACAGTGTTTGCTCCGATGATGAAGAACTGATCAATTTGGGTTGCCAATCTCCTTAGGGGGGTTGACTTCCGTGCCCAAAGCTTGTCGACTGATAGTAATCGTTCATACAGACGATTTCCCTATCGCGATTGTCTTTCAGCAGAAAACTTCCCAACAAAGTTTTGAGGAACACATAGAATTCCTGCGATGATCCATAGAAATACAAATTGGTCGTCGCAGAAGCTTCTGAATCATTTTGCTGGAGTCGGTCAGAGCTCAATGGCATGTCTTGGCTTCGCCGTTCCAGCAAAACCAGGAATGGTCCGTCGGCTTCCAACTCGCCATCCTGTTGACCGATCGCCTCCTGACAGACTTGCTGAGGGTAGCCGGATAACTCGTGGTGGAACAGTTTTTCGCGGTTGAAAGAGGTAGCAGGTTGCACCGTGAGATCTGTCTGACGAAGTTTCTCGAGTCGCCTGTTTCCCAAGGTGCTGGTTCCGAGAAGACCTCGATATTGGGTTTTGCGATTCCGGAGCCGCAGGTGAAATCGTTTTAAGAGCTCAGGAGATTCGCCTACTTTTATCTTCTTGCATCGATTTCCTCAAATCAACAAATCTCCATCCATCAAACCGCGTTGATTGCCAGAAACCTGTTGACTTAGATTGCAAGAACTCTCCTCAAGAAGATACAGATTTGAAAACCAGCTCGGATGTTGAGGTCGGCTGGACGTTGCTGCGAACCAGCCGCCCAGATGCTGAGAAATGCCAATTGGCAATGCCGATGTCTGCTCTGAGTGCGCTCGTGGTCATCTTGGAGTGAACCGTTCGCGATACTACGAGATCATGGTGCGAGGCGATCACGTTACAGGGTGGTCACGTTACAGGGCGGTCACGTTACAGGGCAAACACGTTGTGAGGTGATCACGTTCTTGCACAAACAATTTCCCTCAAGACGCCCTGACTGAGGTTGAGGCAAAGTCTGGCTTGTCGATGAGGGTGCCGGGTCAATCGTTGTGCCAGTGGCTTCCGCGTTTTGGGACGAGCAAGAATTGTCCTCTCCAGCAGTAGAACTTGTGCACGCATTTTTCGGGGTACCGGCCCACAGAAAAAGCCGCTGCTGGCAGGTTTGGTAGCTTCAGGGCCGTGTGAGGTTCCAAGCGAAGGCAAGACATGCAAGAAGTCTCCATACTTGGGGTTGGCCAGACCGCTGTGGCCAAACATGAGAATGTGCCCCTGCAAAACTTGGCACTTTCTGCTAGTCGTAGTGCCCTGGTCGATGCCGGTCTCTCCCAGGTCGATGCGGTCTTTGTGGGAAACATGTTAGCCAGCCATGTGACTGGACAATCTCATCTAGGCCCCTTGCTGGTTTCATCGCTGGGGGGAGAACGAGTTGAGGGTGTCACCGTCAGCGCCGCTTGCGGCAGTGGTGGTGCTGCTGTTCGGCAGGCTTACCTTGCAGTGGCTTCTGGGGCGTATGAGGTGGTCTTGGCCATCGGCGTTGAGAAGATGACCGGCGTTTCCAAAGACCTGGTCACCAGGTTGTTGGCCACAGCCGCCGATGCAGAACGTGAGGTCGCCAACGGGGCAACCTTTGTGGCCCTCAACGCGTTGCTGATGCGACGCTACATGCATCAATACAAGATTCCCCGCGAGGCGTTTTCCATATTCTCGGAAGTCGCTCACCAGAACGCCACCACCAACCCCAACGCGCGACTTCAGAAGGGAATGACCTCGGAGCAATACTTCACCTCCCGGATGGTCTCCGATCCCATCAGCGTGTTTGATGCCAGCCCCATCGGCGACGGTGCTGCGGCGGTGGTCTTGGGTCGGCGGAGGCGTGCTCAAAGCGGTGCCAAAGTCGTCGATTTGGTGGGGAGTGCCTCAGCAACTGATGCCCTGAGTATCCAGCAGCGACGCGATCCTCTGCGTCTGGAGGCTGCTGAGGCCTCCGTAGGGCGTGCCCTGAATCAGGCAGGCAAGACCCTGCGGGAGATCGACTTCTTCGAGCTTCACGACGCCTTCACCATCATGGCAGCCTTGAGCTTGGAGGCTTGCGGACTGACCCCTCGGGGGACGGCAACTCAATTCGCTCGTGATGAAGGTGTTCATCTCGGCGGGGCGATGCCCGTCAGCACCATGGGTGGCTTGAAAGCCCGGGGCCACCCCGTCGGAGCAACCGGAGTCTATCAGATCGTGGAAGCAACGTTACAACTTCGAGGTGAAGCGGGCGCCAATCAGCTGAACAGTCCTTCCGTGGCACTGACACAGAACATCGGAGGCAGTGGAGCAACAGTCATCACCCATGTTTTGGAGCGGACTGCCTAAGTGGTCCGACTCCTTCTGATTTGACAGTTGGGTTCTCGTGAAACCGGCGGGGATTCTCGTCCAACCGACTGCCAGAATCCAAGGAAACAAGGCTAGTCGGTTGTCAAATCGGCCGACCCGTCAGCCAGAGGTCCTGGCGGCATCTGGCCTCTTCGTTTGCAAGTGTTTCGTGAACAGGACGTTCGCTGGAGTGTTTTCGACTTGGGCTCAAGCTGAGGTTCTTCCCATTGCGAGGCCGGAAGACCACAAAGCCAGAACTGCGACAAAACCAGATCAGCGGCTAAGCCAAAGCCGCCAGAGATCGAATCTCGCTACAACGTCGGCTGGTCGTTTGGTTGAAGCTGGCACGACTTGGAACAGTGAGACTCCAACCGATTGCCGAAAACGCGCTGTTTACCAACCGCCCACGAGGGAGATTATGCCGATGCCTTCCCAAATGAACGCAGTTGATTCCTTGGCTGAAGGGTTGTCCGTTGTCAACTACTGTCAGCCCTGCAGCCGCCTCACTCTGGAGGAGAGCCCAACTTGCTCCCTGTGCGGGAGCCTTTTGGAGGCGGTCTCACGAATCGGTGCGGTGTATTCCTATACCCTGGTTGCTCAATCCCCCGACGAAGATCCGGCAGTGCTGGCTTTGGTGCAGCTCTCTGACGGACCTTTGTTGATGGCACAGATTCGTGACCTGACCGACGAGAACCTTCAGATCGGCCTGCCTGTCGAGCTGGCCCCTGACTCGCCTTGCCCCGAGACAGGTCGGTTGGTTTTCTCACCCCTGAGCTCCTCGAGCCAGTCACTGAGCTAGTTGGGTGACTGAGCTAGCCGGGTGACTGAGCTAGCCGGGTGACTGAGCTAGCCGGGTGACTGATTTGGGGTATGAGTCGGCTGGACCGATCGTTGCATGATGGCTTGGGCTGCTTGTATCCATGGCTCTCCGGCCTGAGTGTTGCTCGGTCGGTTGGGGTGGCCGCCTTAGATCTGAGGCTTTCGAGATGCCAGCGGGTTGATCGGCCTTGAGGCTCTCGGCAAGTCGACCCATTCAAGCGGATGCTCTGGCGAGCGTTTCCTTGAGCTGGCCTCCGAGATTGACAAGTGTCCGTGCTGGCCCGGTCTTTGCGTGACCAGCGTCGTTTTTCACATCACCTGATGTCTACACCATTCTGAGACCCTTGGAGGTTGACCCATGGCTTCGATCATCCTCGACGGCGAGCAGTCCTCTCTTCTGGCCCAATCTTCTGAGTCCATCGAGATTCGGGATTCCGCGGGGCAACTGATCGGTTGTCTCGTTCAAAACCCACTTCTGGGAGATGGCCACCACAATGGCAACGCCACTGAGGTTGTGGCCCTGCAGCGAATCTCCCCAGTGACCGCCTCCCCAGTGACCGTCTCCCATCTGGCGGATCTGTCCTCAACTCCCCCCTGTGTGTCCTGCTCCAGCAACGAATGGGTCCTTCGTTGGCAAGAGTGGTATACTCCCAGCGAAGAGGAGTTGGCCCAACTGGCCGATACCCAGGAGCAGTCGTGATTCTGCCATGCTCAGTGCTCTGGCTGACCCGGAAGGGCTGCGTTGCGTTGGACGGCTTCGGCAAGACGACGTTCTGATAGGATTTGATGCTGTCCAGCAAGAGGTGACGATCAAGCTCGGTCGGCTGGCCTCCAAAATCCCAACTCAGGGCGAGGTGTGCGAGCTAGCCGACCGACTTAAGGAACAGCGCGAGCTCGTGCGGCAACTGTCCCTTCTTGGTGGCGGTTGCCACATCCGCCGGCTGATCCGCATGATCTGTCATTCCAAAAAGAAGCTGTTGCACTTGGTCCAAATTGCTGGTTTGGATCCGCAACCGCTGTCGTTCCGCTAACACGATGCTCGCCTCAAGGCGAAGGAGACTCTCGAGAATCATCCCTGCTTGAGCGTTGGTCTTTGAGAGGTCGTTCTCAAGTTTTTCCACCGGAGGCAGTTGCTGCTCGTTTTCTCAAGACGAGTGACACTGGTTTGAGGAATTCACAGACTGTGCGAGTCTTTCCTCTTCTTCAACAGTCTGGCGTTGCCGAGTGATAGCGTCCTGGTGGTCTCGGTCTCCCTTGGCTGCCAGCCCAACCCGGCCAGTGCAACTCGGCCAGTGCCTCCTTGGGACCATCCTGAATCACACCCTCACCGGCAAACAGTTTGGTGCGGCTACGTGGTGCATCAAGGGAGTTGCCGCCAGCTCGCTCCACTTTCCACACCAACACCCCTTCCTCAGCAAAACCCCCACTCTTGCCAGAGCCAGCCAGGCCCGGCTCGACCTTCAACTCGATGACTGAGGACCCTTGCGAGAGATGCAGCAGCTTGGAGAAATCGAGTACCTCCAGGTCTTTCGAACGCTTGCGTGCTTTTTCGATCAGCGAGGGTCATCCGAGTGTTCGACCCATTTGCCGTTTGCCAGCGTCCTGATGGACCAATAAGCAACCACCATTCTGGCTTCCCAAACACAGAGACACGGCTTAATCACCGACCGGCTGTAACGACGCTGCTTGCTTCGGACTGAAGGTTGGCCCTTCCAGTGCAGCCAGCAGAACTCCCTGAGGCGTCCCCAAAAGGATAAAATAGGAGGGGACGAGTGATCCTTTGGATTCCCGGAAAAAGTTGTAGTTGCCAGTTCTTGTTCTGCTGATGGCTGGCGGAGGTTCACCCGGACGCCTCCCGAACCCAATGACCAGCTGTGGGGCGAAATGCCGGTTTGGCTGGTCGAGAATCTCCTCGGGAGCTCAGAATCCCATGATAAGGGGGTGTGTTGTGCTGAATCTTGAGCCAGCAACCAGACAACAAGTGATTAGGCAAACTGCGTGGATTTGGCCAGCGTCAAGGTTGCTGGGTTTGTTGGTCGTTGGGTTGGCTTTGGCCTGCTTGGCACTGCCGCTTGTTGCGGTCGGTCAAGACGCAGAGCCACAGGCTGGTCAGCCGGGTGGCCAGGGCAACGAGGCGTTGAAGCAGCAACTCTTGAAGATCATCTTCCCGGGAATTCGCGGGGAGGTGACCGCCCGGGAGGCAAGCCTGGATTTCACCAAGCCGTTGGTGCTCAAAGGGCTTCGGGTACGCGACCCGCAGGGCCTCACTTTGCTGACTGTCGAGGAGTTTGCCCTCAAGAAGACTCCAGGCCAGTTGCTGTGGAACGGCAGGGACCGGGGCCCGATCAAATTGGTCCGGCCGACGGCGTTTGTCAGTCTCAAAGACGGTGGGTGCAACTTTATCGACGTGATGGGTCAGTGGTGGGCCAACGAGATTCGCGGGAAAACACTTCGGGACCTGAAAGTTGAGATCATTGAGGGGCACCTCCATGTCATCGAGGCCGATCAACAGTGGCAGTTGATCGTTAGCCCCTTGAACTTCTCGTTGTTACCCGAACCTGCCCGGCCAGAGAACCGCCTTCTGAGGGCCTCCGGCCGGCTCCCGCTGGAGAAAGTCGAGTATGCTTTGGACGCTCGGTACGACGAGGCCGCCGGCCAAATGGTCTTCAACACAATCGCCGGGCAGTGGACACCCCTGAAGTTAGGCGTCCAGCTCTCAGGATCCCTCCAAGGACCTTTGGCTCAGGCCAAGCTGGCTCTTCAGGGGTCTTGGCATATTGACTGGCAGCCTGTGACCGAATTGCTCCAGGCCAATGGTCAGGACGCCGAGCTGGTGGGAGAAGAGTCCTTTCCGCTGCAAATCGAACTGAAGCTGGTCGATCTGGCCATCGACGCCTTACAGCCTGAAAAAGCGGTGCAACAACTCGGCAACAACGTGGCTCAGGAGGTGCAACAACAACTGCAGCTATTCCGCGGGGCACGCCAGCAGGCCCTCCGGCAGATCGCTCTGCTGGGTCAACCGACAGAACTCCAGCAACCACAGGAGCAACAACCGGGACTGGAGGGTGGGGCTGCTGATCAGGGCGGACCGTTCCAAGGACAAGTGCCGATTCCTGCTCCCCAAATGGCACCTCGCCGACGGCAACCGGCCCCGGACGTCCAGGCTCAGCCTCAACTGCAACAGCCAGAAGTCCAGGACCACTGGTTGGACAACCTCACCGTGCAGACCGCCTTAGGTTGGCAGTTGGCTCGTTGGGGAGGTTTTGAAGCAGGACCTGTGCAGTGTCCCATTCAATTGTCTGAGGGAAGGCTTCGGTTGGGCCCTTCCAAATTTGTTGTCAACGATGGTCAAGCCAAACTGGCGGCCTCGGTGGATCTTCGCAGGCGGTCGCCGGTGCTGGTCGTGCAACCAGGGGCCATTTTAGAACAGGTCCTGTTGACTCCCGCGATGTGCCACAATGCTTTGGTGTGGATTGCTCCTATTGTGGCCGATAGTACCAATGTGCATGGTCGGATCTCGCTGGCCTTGGGCCATGGTCACATTCCGCTGGTGGCTCCCGAGGCTGCCGACGTCGGTGGACAGCTGCTGGTGCATGGGGTTTATATGGATCTCTCGCCGGCATTTGGTGATCTCTGCCGTTCTTTGAGCGTCCGGCCGACAATCCGCTTGTTAGAAGATCAGGTCACCAACTTTCGGATGACCGGAGGCCGCATCTACCATGAGGGCTTCGGCTTTCTGCTTGGTGAGAACCGGCTGTATACCAAGGGATCGGTGGGCCTGGAGGGCACCCTGGATTTGCTGGCCGACTTGACCCTGCCACTCTCGTGGCTGCCCGATGGGCCTCTAGGTCGCAAGCTCAAAGGAACGCGAATTGTGATCCCCATTACGGGAACCTTCCACAAACCCAGCTTGCAGATTCCTTCAGCACCAAACTTGGGGGTCAATTTTGCTCAGCTTGATTTGGGACCCAACCCTCTCACGGATCTGATTGGCACGATTCGCTCACGCCGTCAGGCGTCGCCCGATTCTCAAACAACTGGTGAATCCAGATTGCTCCCCAGAGCTGACCTCCCGCCAACCGTTCCTCCGGCAGGCCGCTCTGGGAGTCTGCTGGAGCGAATTCGCATGCGGCGTCTGCTTCACAGAGATCGCTAAAGAAAAAGCGGGATTAGGCAAGACGGCAAGCAGACGATCAGGAAGGATTCAACCAAGCCGAGGCACCAGCTGATTGCTCCAAGGTGACTCTCCTCATTGATCGTTGGCAGGAGGAGAGCCTTGTGAGGCAGAGTTCTCGAAGAGATCGTTCGGCGTCCCTGACTTGAGCAGGAGGGCCAAGGGCGGGTCAGCTCGACTGTGCCAGACTGTGCCGGAGGCTCACTTCCTGGGGAGCGAAGGCAACAGCATCTGGGTCGGCATGGGCCATCTCGGGGACAGTCCAAATACTACTGCCTTCGGAAAATTCTTGCTCGTCCAAAACACATGAGCCGTCGGAACGATCAGTGATCTGCCAGCTGTTACTGATTCCCTGAAAAGTCTTCGACGAAGCAGGGCGTTTCGTTCGGCAATCCGGGCTTCCGGTGGTGCCTCAGGCTGCCCCCTCTTAGGTATCACAGACAAGGGCAGACGGTCGCCCTGAGTCGAAAACTTCTCCGAAGGTCAGTAATCTGCCAGCTGTTAATTTGCCAGCTGTTAATTTGCCAGCTGTTAATTTGCCAGTTGTTAATTTGCCAGCGTCTCCGCTGTGCCGGACGAGCCAAGATTTTCCTCTACCTCAGTAAGTTGTTTCGATAAACTGCAGGCGTGTCAAGACCGCGTCGGGTCCCTGTTGACGTCGAATGATGATTTCCAGCAGCCCATCCTGAGTCCAAGGTTTTTTGACGTTCAGGGTCTGAGTGGCTGCATCGTCAAACTCTGTAGCCGGCTGCAATTCGTGCCCGTCGACAATGGTCTGCTGCTGGCGGTGCCTCTTTCCGACATCAACATAAGTCAACAGTAACTGGCCTTGAATACCTTGTGGCACGATAAGTCGCAAGCGGATTTCCTCAGGGTTCTTCCAATAGTGCTGAGGCGGAGATTGTCTCTTTTGGTTCTTGTTGCGGCCTTTCTTCTGTCGTTGGGGAGTTTGATCGTTCGCGTTTGTCTTCTTGGTGGTCTGGGGTCTGGTCATGCCTGCTTCCCCTTGGAGGAGCTGGAAATCGTACCCAGAGTTCTTCTTTCGGGTCTGCCGAGAGGCTGGTTGTCCGCAGTCGATAATCAGCGTAGCTTCGCTGTGGATAGGGAACTTCCCACCTTCAATCGGCGCCCAGGCGACTTTTTTGCGTGGGCTCCGCTGGGGAAGAGCAGGGGCTGGCTGCGGTTGTTGGTTCCCTTGGGCATTCGTAGAAGGGGTGGTTGTCTGCCCAAAGAGGAGAAACCAGCCTCCTATCATCAGGCCGAGCAAGAAAACTGCAACGACCCCGCCGGTGAGCAACGCGGTTCTTCGCCCGAGGAGCGTCTGGAGCTGCGACCAACGCTGCGGCAGACTCTCCGCACCAAGCCGTCTCAGAGTTGACCCAAGCCAAGCGGCCCAGCGATGTGTCAAAATCCGCAGCCACGTCTTGATGGGCTCAGGGGCTGTTTGCTCAGAAGTACCCCGCTGGCTTCGGTCGGTTTGTGCTTGATCGGTTTGTGCTTGTTCGGTTTGTGGCTGTTCGGGGATCGAGGTGGTCGCCGAGGCGGTTGGGTGTTTCTGAGCGGCCGACCGATCGCCTGATGAGGGAGCCTGATGGCTAGCTTGAGCAGGTTGTGAGCTGGTTGTTTGAGAATCGGTGGTGGCTGGCTTGCCAGCGGGAGAAGTCTTTTGAGGACTTGTTTGTGAAGAACTTGGGGTCCGGGGAGCCGTGGCTTTGGCGACTCGCGGGCTGATGGCACGAGACTTCGCCGCTCGGAGTTTCTGTCCTTGGGTGTTTGCTGGCCAGCGAATCGCCGGGTCTGTCTGGGAGGCCGGGTCTGTCTGGGAGGCCGGGTGTGTCTGGGAGGCTGGGTGTGATGGAGAGGGAGGCGTCTCGGCAGATGGAGCCTGAGCAGCCTGGATTAATTGGGGCGGGGTCTTTTGGCTGACGCTGGTGGCATCCGAGAGGATAATTTCTGTATCGGTAAGCTCAGCGGTTTGTCGGGCTTCTGGCCGCCGCATTGGACGGTAGCTCGGGTTCACGGCTTTTCGGAGGGCTTCGGCGGCCTCAGCGGCGCTCTGGAAGCGATCTTCTGGCTTTTTGGCCATCAACCTTTGCAGCACAACAACGAGTTCTTGGGGAATGTCGGATCGATATTTGTGGATCGACGGAGGAGTGGATCGTTGGTGTGCGACCAAACGCTGAGCGACTGTTCCGGTGGCAAAGGGGACTCGGCCTGTGAGGCAGAAATACAAGGTGACCCCGAGACTGTAGAGGTCTGCCCTGTGGTCGACGTTGTGGCTATCGACGGCTTGTTCTGGGGCCAAGTAGTCAACGGTCCCCAAGACCCGCTCGTCGTGGACGACTGTCAGAGACCTTTCGTCAGGGGTGTGCAACAAGGCCAGCCCCAGGTCGAGCACCTTGACTGTTCCTGATCGATCAACCAACAGATTGGCCGGCTTGATATCACGGTGGATCAGCCCACGACTGTGAGCGTGGGCCAGGCCGTCGGCTGCCTGGGCGAGATAGTCAGAGGCTTGCCAAGGACTCAAAGGGCCCTCAATCTCGACCAGCCTCTGCAGATCGTTCCCTTCGACGTATTCCATTACCAGGAAATACAGGTTCCGAAGATTGTCGATGGTGTAGGCTTGGACGATGTTGGGGTGGTCGACGGCGGCAACAGCCCGAGCCTCGGCGAGGAAACGGTCGAGGTAGGAACCACGGCCGACGCGGCTTTGGGGAAGGATCTTCAGAGCGGCCAGCCGCTTCATGCGGGTGTGTTCGGCGAGGAAGACATCGCTCATGCCGCCTCGACCGATGCGGCGGAGGAGTTTGTATTTGCCTAGGAAGAATCCTTTATGTTTGCCAGCGACAAGATTCTCATGGTGCCAGGCGGTCAGCAGATTGGCCCTGATCAAATAGGCGCCTAATGCGGCAACATCGACCGAGGCCAAGGTGGTTGTCTGGTAGTTGTAGGTCTTGGCACCATCGGGCAAACGTTGAAGACCGGGCTCTGCCCGGTTGAGCCGTTGTTGAAAGTCGTTCAGGGCAGCCTCAAGGATCGCCGGCTCAATCAGCTTGCTTGAGCGAATCCGGTCCAAGTAGGCGGTGACGGCCGAGTCGAATGTGGCCATGAACGATACGCCTGGGAATAGGGGAAGATAAGTCGCATCGTGCGGTTGGTCGTCAGAGCGAACGATCGTTGGGGTTCTCGGTTCCTCTTGAGGGCATCCGGCCGCCAAGAGGCGATCAACCGAGGAGGATAAGGCCCACGCTGGTCGATTGGAGTTGACGCCGTTTCAGGAACTTGCCCAGAGGAGAGTTGTGGTGCCTGAGATCGACGCACAATTGATTGACGGAGTTTATGCTCGTTGGACTGCTGCTGATCCCCTGAAAAGTTCTCAACAACATCCCCGAGGAACGACTAACTCAAGAAACGTCCCACTCAAGGCTCGTCCCACTCAAGGCTCGTCCCACTCAAGGAACGTCCGAGGATTCGGGCTTCCGGTGGTCCCTTTGGCTGCCGCCCTCCGGTCATTACAAACAAGGGCAGAGGGCAAGGCCTGGGTCGAAAACTGACCTGAGGCTCAGTAGTGAGATGCATCCAAGTGGTCTTGAAACCTTCTTGATGGCCAATGGATCATTTTTGGAAAGGCTCGCAGGGTAAACTCAACATCTCGAAACGAGTCCTCTCTCGACTGCTTGAGATTGTGGCGAAGGTTCACCCTGTTGGGACCGGAAAGAATCCATACAACACGATCTGGATGGGCACAAGGTCTCACGATGACAAGGGCCACATCTGGGACTGTCGAACTCTCTGCACCTCAGATCAGTGTTCGACTCAAAGCGACCCCTGTGGCCCCTCGTCAAGACAAAGATGGCAGCTTGCTCTGGTCAGCATCTTACGTTGACACAAAGTTGTTGGTTACGACACTCGAATGCTCAACAGGATAGGCGTTTTCTTTGAGTTTGGCCGGTTGTGCCGCTGATGACAAGTTTCTAGAGGACCGACTTTGGAGAAATTCTTCTGCAGGGACTGTTCCTCCGAAATTGGCCGGGGCTCGGGTTGTCACCATCGGGAGGCTTCTCGTCTGAGGAGGCAGTGTGTTGATTTCGAGAACTGGCTCCAACTCCCTTTGAGTATGCCACTTTGAGTATGCCACTTTGAGCATGCCACTTTGAGCATGCCACTTTGAGCATGCCAGGCGGGCGTTTCAGAGAGAGGCTGCCCGGTCACGAAATGAAGCCCGGAAAACCACTTGCACGCTTCCGCTCCTCGAAAGATTCCTGGTTGGTTTGAGTTCGAGTCGACTCCACCCCTGTGGGCCAATGCCAACGCGAGTCACTTTGGATCGCACGCTTTTGCCACTTTCCCCATACATCGTATGGATGAGGTCAAAATGCAAGTCGCTACGGCCCGGATTGCCGGATTTTTCCGTCTCGATTCCAGAAAACACACAATCGAGGGGGGTTTTCTAGACGAAAAGCTCCGGGGATAAATTTTGCTGGTATTGTTAGGGTTTGACCTGGTGTGGGGCGTTTCGGTCTCGCTCTGTCGCCCGGACTGTTTCGTATCCGCTTGGGGGTGACTGGCGGCCCGGGCGTGACCACAGCGTTTGAGCCGCCTGGGAGGCGGTCAGCAGGGTTTCTTTTGGAGGATGAACGACGACGCCTCCGGCCCTGGCTTAGTTGAAAGTAAAGGTCTGGCGGAGGTAGCGGTAGACAACGCCGCCGACTGTGGTGTCGCCGGCGTGAATCTTGGCCTCTCCACGGGTGCCTAACAGGATGCGACTGTCTTGGTAATCGAGGGGGACTTTGGCCACGTAACTTGTGTTAGTCGGTTTTTCTGTTCCGGAGGCTTGATCGGTTCGAGTTTGCAAGTCGCCGCCGGCCTTGGCGGAAATGGCTTCGGGAGCTGCCTCCAAGGGGTCTTCGGCGATGACAGCGATTTCCCCCCGGATTCGCACACCGGGGAGCTTCTCCAGCATGATCTCGACTTGATCGCCAACTTTGACATACTCGATGTCGCCCTGGTCGATCACCAGTACCGCCACCAGTTTGTTGGGGTCTCCGACTTGACCGACGACCGTTCCCACCTCCAGATAGGCCCCGATGTTGCGTTGATCTAAGGGAGTTCCCGTCCAACTGCGAGGTTGGCGGCTTTCGCTGGCCGGTGGTTCCGGGCGACGCTTCGGTGGCAACACCGTGCCGGACCGCTCGGCCACCAGAGACAACCGCCGTTGGTCTTCCAGGCGTTGGTTGAGCTGCTGAGTGTAGGCGGCCAGGGTCTCTTGAGCGGTCTCGATCTGAGCACGCCCTGCGTTACGCGATTGTTGCAAGGCAACCAGACGGACCTGCTGTTCTTTGACCTTGCCGCGGGCTTCCAAGATCGCCTGCTGGAGCTCCTCGCTTTCGAGTCTCAGCAGAGGCCGGGTGACGACTTGATCGCCTTGTGGTGTGGCCTGGATTGGCTGGCCCGGGCGGACGAAGACCTCGGCGATCACACCTGGGACGGTCACATAGACACTGGCGGCATCCTGCGGTTCAACAACAAGGGATGTGAACACGCGTCGGGGGACCGGGATGAAAAACACTCCCACGATCGCCCCCATGACCAACGCGAAACTGATCGTCGCACGCAGCGGTTTCACCTGTGACAACCTCCCCGGGACCCAAAAGAACTTAATAACCTTGACAACCGGAAAGACGACCAAGCCAAAAATGGCCACCAAGGCGATCATCTGACCGAGGATTTGCAACCGATAGGGCTCAAAGACTTTGTGTAAAAACCACAGGATGCTAAAGAGCACCACCCAGCGGTAGATGTTGCTGGCCACCGCATAGCTGGCAAACCAGAAATGATGTTTTTCCGGCAAAAACGGGTCGGGAGGGTACTTCATACCCAAACA
The DNA here is from genome assembly GCA_964648025.1 of uncultured Pirellulales bacterium. Taxonomy (GTDB): domain Bacteria; phylum Planctomycetota; class Planctomycetia; order Pirellulales; family Pb10988; genus CAZYKP01. The sequence continues at coordinate 21,769 of CAZYKP010000023.1, forward strand.
CCATCGACCCAACGTTCTGGTGAGCACCGAGCGGCTCTTTTGCCAGAGGTTTGGAATCTCTAACAGGTCGCTGGCAACATAATAGCCGTCATAGCGCAAGAGGGGGTTTCCATTAAAGATGATTGTGCTGACGGAACACACAAACACCGTGCTGAGGCAAATGTAGTTGAGAAACCCCGGCTTGGAGAACCACCAGATGAACACACAGATGCTGGCGATGACCAACTCGATGAACATCCCGCCGATGGAGATATAAATACGATGCCACTTGTTAGGCAGCATCCAACTATCACTCACATTACAATACAAACATGGGGTCATCACCAAAATCATCACCCCGATTTCGTGACATTCCCCTCCAAAGTGTTTGCAGGTCAGGCCATGGCCAAACTCGTGGATGACCTTGGTGACCATCAAGATGATGCCCAACCAAACGGCGTTCTTGGCCTGAAAGAACTCATGAAACGCTGGTAATTTGCTGATGAAGACATCAAACTTCACGGTCACCAAGGTGACCGCCGAGAGCATCAGCAAGAGACAGAAACTAAGAAACCAAGGGGTGTAAATCCACCAAAGCCACTTATGCATCCATGTGAGCAGTTGCTCCGGGTCGATCCCCTTGAAGCGGATAGCCAGCACGTTGGACAACTTGCCCATCAACTCACGGCGTTGCTTCTCATTGCGACGCGTGTGCAGTTGCTCTCCCTGCCCTTCCAGGTGAGAGAGGATCAAGCCGTTTCGGTGCAACTGCCCGATGAAGAATTGCAGTTGTTTGAGGGTCAGTTGCTGGGGAGCGAACTTCTTCTCAAAAGCCTCTTTGATCTGATCGAGGCTGGTGTTCCCATCAAGTAACTTGAGGACAAAATACTCTTCCTCACGCAAACGAAAGTAGCCAAGCCCCACAGGGTCCTTGACAACGTGGAACATCTTGCCCTGGTGCCGCTGCTCGCGGACGGTCAGATCACCTCGCATCCGCATGGAAAGCTTGCGGCTGGAGGTGCTGACAAGACTATCGGCCAGTGTGGTCATTGCCCTCGGAAGCTTGTTGAATTGTTTTGTGTCTTGGGGGCTCTTCTCTCGAGGTGGCGTGTGCTCAGGGCCGCCAAGGTCTCAGCCGTCTGGTAACTCCGCGTTTTACGCCTTGCCGCTTTGCAACTTCACGCATTTGACAACTTCACGCATTTGACAATTTGGCTTTAGGTTCTTGCGATGGGAATCTTCGGAGGATCTGCCGGAGATGGGTCGTGTCAACGACCAGTTTGGCGGCAGGGGACAACTCGCCTGGGAGAGGAACCGTCTCCGGCAGATCTTGCGAAGCCCGACGTGCTGGAACTCACGTTTTGGAACTGTCCTTGGGCCTTACTTACGCCCCAGTCTTGTGTTGGTCGCTTTGTTGGCCACCGGTTCGGGGCTGATCTTCAAGGACCCTTTCATCCCTGGGCGTAGCCAAAGGTTGGGGTTTTCGATTTCGGCCTCGACGACGAACTCTTCGTTCAAGGTGTCGAACTCGAATTGCAGGTGGGTCACCCGTCCTTGGAATGACCGAGGTTCCAATCCTTCGTGGGTGACTGTGAAGGTCACGTTGCGACCAACAAGGTCGGGGCGGTAGTACTTTGCATGGACGTAGGCCTCGATCTTCAGTTGGTCCAGCCGGACGACCTTGAGGACTGTGTCGCGTGGGTTGACCGCTTCGCCTTTGTCCCTGACCATCTCGGCGATCAACCCGCTGACTGGGCTGAGGATCTGGTGGCGTTGAGCGGTCAGCTTCAAGCCCTCGAGAACCTTGGTTTGCCGCTCGACGGTGAGTTTGGCTGTTTTTTGCTCCATTTGGGCCTGTTCGATCTGGAACTTGGCGCGAATCCACTCGTGCCTCCGTTTGTCCAGTTCGCTCTCGGAGACTGCCCCAGGCCGTTTCTGGTTTGCCTTCCACGCCCGTTCGTACTCTGCGTAGGAGACATCGGCGGTGGCCTGAGCGTAGCGAAGGTTGACATCGCTTTCGGCCTTGGTCCTCTCGATTTTCAGGTTGGCCTCTTCCTCGGCGATTTTGTTGAGGATAATCGAATCATTCAGCCGACCCAGCAGTTGGTTTTCGGTGACCACCTGGCCCACTTTGAAGGAGAAATCCACCAATTCGCCTGCTTCCAAGGCAGGGACTTCGATTTCCTCAATAAAGGCCGCCCGGGCCTCAACACCTTCTTCGTGAGGGTTGGCCCGTTCAGGTCGGGCATTGTTGCGAGGGGATTGGCGTTCCTCGGGGATGTCCGGGATTCTGAAGTCTTGGCCGGTGACAGCCCCTGTGGTGAAAAGGACAGCGCCGGCTAAGGCGGCCAGACCCAGTCCAGCCAGCACCAGAGTGTTGCGGTTGAAGGGAAAACGATGCATCGCAGAAGTCCTCTCAACTGGAGTTGCGTGCTCTCAAGCAAGCCGACCAAGCTTGCTTGAAAGCACGTGCGATTCACAGGGTCTGCCGCCAAACTGGTCCCTTGGAGTCAATGGGCCGTCTGCAAGAAAAGCCAGAGAGCAACCGCTCTCAAGTTCCTCCATGCACAGGTTGTCTCAGCACAGGTTGTCTCAGCACAGGTTGTCTCAGCACAGGTTGTCTCAATACAGAGGCGCGCCAGATCGGATCCCTTTGTCTTTGGAGCATAGCCGTCCCAGGGCTCGGCAGAGTCTGCGGTTTCTTGGGTTTGTGTGTTCTTGGACGGAAGGGGCAACACTTCTCTGACAGTCACCGAGCAACCTGACTTTGGCGGTGACAGTCCTCGCTATCAGTGCGAGAGCTCATCAGTGCGAGAGCTCATCAGTGTGAGAGCTCATCAGTGTGAGAGCTCATGTGTTTTGTCAGACCCGGTGGCAGAGGGTTGTTTCTGAGATTTGCGGATTACCACAACCGGAACAAGACTTTGGCTTGAATGAAGTTGATCACATCGTGGAAGAAAACGTATCCGATTGGCTGCTGTCCACAATAGACCTTGGCCGTCACCTCCGCGCCGGGACGCAGGCGTTGTCGGACGATCTGGGCGGTGATTTCCTCGTTGCTCTCGGGATCCGCAAACGACTTTGTCAACTGGGCTAAGTCGAAATCGACAGTCAGCAACACCACATTGCCTTCCTCGCCCTCGACTTGGGCACTCATCGCGACGTTGCGAACTCTTCCCACATAGGAGTTGTTAGGATCTGTGGCCAGGATGAAGGTGACCTTAAGCTTGCCTTCTTGCAAGGCTTTCTGCACGGCTTGGCGTTGTGACTCCGGCATGGCCAGCAGCCGCACCCTCAGATCCTTCAAAACTCGCCGATCTTCTGGCAACAATCGTTCAAACCACGATTCCTCGATCAGCTCCTCAAAGGGCAAATCCCGCGCGACGGTCTCCCACATGGCCACAGCCACTTCCCGTGGCACTTGAGCTCGCAGCTCACGCCAAAGTTCGGCAAGGGTCCGCGGTGCTTGGTCAGCCGACCCAAGGCTTTCGGGGCTCGGACTGAGTTGCTCAACAGTAGGTGTGTCTTCAGTCGAGGCACGATTGGCTGGATCGATCTGCTCCAGCGTTTCACTGGTGGGCTTGGAGGGCTGCTCTGCGGAGCTGTTGGCCTCCTGTTTCATCAGAGAACGGAGCTCTGTCAAAAGCGCCATGATTTTGACACGTTCCTCCATGGGCAGGCCAAGCAAATGCCCTCTGACCGGCTGGGCGAGTTGGCGACGATCTTCCGGCCAGCTCTCAAAAGCCGCTCTCTCGTCGAGCTTGCCAATCGGGAAACGCTCCAACAAGAGCCCAACGGCACGTTCCAGCTCAGGCGAGAGTGGCCCCAGCAGCTGGGGATCTTGGACGGCCTGCAGAGCTTGTTCCAAAAATCGATCCTGGGCGGCCAGGATATGTCCCATGCGGTCTTCGGGCATGCGGACCTCCAGGCCCCAGTCGCCATCGGTATCCGCTAAGGTCATCAGGTAATCGCCCCGCCTCAGCGGACGGCTTAACAACTGCTGCTTGACATTCCAGGTGGTCACCACACCGTTGACCGGACTGCGAACAGTCAGTAGGTCAAAACGCTCTTGGAGCGACTGACGTTGGCTCTTGAGCGACTGAAGCTTGATCTCCAACGGAGGAATCTCCGCCTGAATCCGCTCCAACTCCTGCCGCTCTTCGGCCGTGCGGCCCCGTAAGGTGTCACGACGTGCTCGACGTTTGTCAAGCTCCGCCTGTTGGATGGCAATCTCATCGACGAGCTTGGCGTATTCTTCCTCAAGCTCTCGGTTACGTAATGACACCAAGCTGTCGCCTTTGCTCTCCTGCCATCCATGTTCAGTCGAGACTTCCAGGACGTGACCGTCGATGCTTGCGTACAAATCGTGCTGGATTTCCGGCTGCAGCATCCCTCCGCCTTCAAGCTCAAATTTGTAAGGGACCCAACCCAGCACATACACCACCGCGGCAATCAACCCCAACACAATGGCCGTCTTGGGAAGAGTCTGCACTCGGAACAGCCAAGTCAGCTTGCCCAAGGCCTTCCACAGCGGCAGAAGGAAAATATGGCTGTGCTGCAAGGCGTTGTGCAGCCCGATGGAGGCGTGTTCGGTGACCGACTCAATCCGCTGACGGACCGCCGGCTCGAAACCACTCTTGTCAAACCGCTCAACGATCAAGGCCCCAATGCACTCCCCCTGCAGGCCTTCCGGAGTCGTGGTGCCGTCGTTCTTCTCCGGTTTCTTCGGAGGCTTGCGAAGTGGAATGATCGCCAACGCCCGGGCATGAGACTCATCGACATACTCGTGAAGGGCGTACTCAATCTGAGGGGCAACGTCGACCGTCTCATCTGTATACCAGAAGGGCTCGTCAGTCCGGATCACCGCACTGCAGAGGCGGTTGAGCAGTCTGACGGTGTTGCTGCGACGGTTGAGCAGATCCTGGCCGCTGATGGCCTCAACCTTGCACTTGCCCCCACGTTTGATCGCCACACTCACCCGATCGGCATCAATGAACCGTCGGCCCTCGTTGGCTAAGGTATAAGAGCACTGACGGGCGTTGAGGGTCTGATGCGCCAGCCGGGTGAATTGCTCGAACTCGCCCCAGACGGTCTGCCGCTGTTTGAGGCTGCGAAGTTGATGGTTTTTGAAGAAGTCGGCAGCCAGGCCGCACATTTGGTTCAAAAACCGCAGATACCCCTTTCTTGCGCTGGGCAGACCACCGGCTTGCTTAAAGACCTCCAGAACACCGATGACCTGATCGTCGACCACCAGCGGGGCGACCAGCAGGAGGAAGTCGCTGGGGTTGACCTCAGGGCCATCCTCGGTCAGGCCCGCATGAGGCGGAATATAGGTGCTCTCGCCTTTTTCCAGCATCCAGATGAGCAGTTGACGATGCCGCTGCCGGTTCTCTTCTGAGCCGGCAAGGCCGGTCTGATCCAGGTTGATTTGATATTGCAGCTGCAGCGGTCCCTGACCTCCCTCACGGACCCACACAGCACCTCCCACCGCCGCCAACGCCGCGACCACTCGATCCAACAGACCCGTGTAGAACTCCGCAGGAGGAACATCGGACTTGGCCATCCGAGCCAACTCGTCAATGAGTTGGCGGATTTCCTCCCAAGCCTTCTCGCTGGCTTCACGGTCGACAGTGGGGGCTCCCGTGCTCATCGGTGTTTCTCACAACCAGGGGCGATATCAAGTCTCAGTGATTTCAGACCCAGAAGATCAGTCCGGCTCTCTGAGCTCCGTTGGCTGTTGGGTCGGGATCAGGCCAGCTGAGTCCATCAGGACGATCACTTGCTTTGCGGTGGCAGGTCGCCAGCACCAGAGCCCGACCAACAACCAAGCTACAACCGCCACAACTGCCCTCAGACCACAACAACTCGGTCAAGATTGTTACGGTTGCCTCAGTCTGACCAGCCCAAAGAACCTCGCAATCCTTTTCCAAACCCCAACCTCAGAACCTGCAGGTGCACGGGTGTCTCTTGCTGGCCGGTTGTCGCCAACAGCGTCTCAGGTCACCGGTGTGTTGGGCCAACAGCGTGTTGAGGCCAACAGGGCCACAAACTGAGAGCTCCGGGGTTTGCCGACAGATGTCACTTCCTCTTGGAAATCCGTCTCTCGGAAAATCGGTTCTCAGAGTCTGTCCGAAATTGTGGCGGAGGCACAACCGCTTGTGGTTAACGAGTTTTGGTGCAACGAATTCTCGTTGTGCCGGGACACTTTTCGGACAGTCACTCAGTTGAGAATAGCTGTTTTGGGATGCAAGGACACCCTGCCGGACGGGCTGATTGTACCGTCTTGGGGACACCAAGTGTTGGATTTGCGAAAACTATCACTCACCGTTGCTGAGCCGTGCCGGCGAGGGGCCAGTTTGAGGGAGACGGTTTGGTGAGTTTGGGAGGTGTGGCCACATTCCCGGCGCAACCAAATCAAGGAGGTCAGGAGTCTTGTTTGCAGGGCTCGTGTTGAGCCGGGGATGTCGACACACTCTCCAGCAAATTACCACAGATGACCCTGAACGACCAGACCCCAGCTCCAATCCATCGCTCAGCTCGATGTTTATGTTTAGGCAATTCCTGGTGACTGGGGGATTGGGCTTCGAGGTTGATCTTTGCGGGGCGCGATGGATCGTCTCTGTCGACCAGGCTCTTCGTCAAACGCCGGCTCCTTCGTCAAATGCCGGCTCCTTCGTCAAATGCCGGCTCCTTCGTCAAATGCCGGCTCAAGGGGCATCGTTGGGGAGGATGAGACGGCGATTCTCTCAAGAGCTGATCTTGCTGGGGCCAAAACGCACAGCCCGCCGCTCCCTGGAGGAGGGGGCGGCGGGCTGTGCGTTGGTGCGACAAGCCGATGCACGGATGCCTGGCCAAACGAAACTGGGAAGTGCCAAAAGACCTGTTTGAGTCTGGCCGCGGGGGTTGTCGGAGTTCAACTGCTGCAGCCAGAGCGACTAGCCGCCAGGCCTCTTAATTCGTTTGTTCAGATCGGTTTCCAACACCCCAAAGGCTTGCTCGTGACGCTGGATGGTCATGTGCAAGGCACCGAGCATCCGTTTGGCCGTGTAGTAGTTGAGGATCAACCGTTGACTGACCGGAATAGGATGGGTCGGTGCCTGCCCTGTTTGTGTATTGAGGGCAAAATCGAAGATAACCTCCTCCGGCGTGCCGATGACTCGGCAGAAGTTCGCATAAGCAACCGCCGCGTGGCTTTCGTCCAACTGCATCTGTTGCTGTTGTGGCTGACCCGCGCCAGCTGTTGGTTGGGGACGCTGTCCGCCCTCAAGGGGCTTCTCGGTAGGGTTCTCTGACATTGGTGACTCCTTTGGGAAGTGGGGTAAGAACAGCAGTAGACTAACGAAGCGACCTGCAGGCAGCAAGGACTGTGACGGCCGATCCACTTCCAGAAACCACTCAACGCCCGTAACCGCTCTGGCCAGAAGACCCCCTGAGATCTCCGGTGAACTCACAGCCAAACCAAAAACCCAGCCACGCCGAGTGACCCAGCCAACCGAGAAACCAAGCAACCGAGAAACGGCTGCGGGTTTCTCTCAGGCTGCTGGATGTCGAGCCTGCCAATAGGACGGACTTGTCTTGATTTCTCATCCTCGGTGGTTGCTGCGGGCTCACCATCCAAATCCAACGCGATCTTGCCCAATCTCGTGATGCTGGAAAGCCGCGTGATCCTGGAGGCTGAGAGAAGTGAAAGCTGTCGGCTACCCAACGCCAAAGAACACCAATTGGAAAGGCCCTGTGAACGATTTTTGCCGGCAGACCCAACTGACTTTTTGCTCAACATGAGGTTCTTCTGCCTCGACTGTAGAAATTACTCGGGCTTCCGCCGTTGGCTGACCGATAGCCTTTGTGCCACCCTTGAGCCTTTGCGCTCATCCTCCGGGGGTGACTGCTTGTGGCAGAACCTATGATTTTCAGGGTTTCTTCTGGTGCGGCGAGTTCGCCGCCCTCTGGAGGTCGTTTCTCAGCAACCGACTGGCTCGAAAGCTCGCGCTGTTCGATCCGCACCCTCCAACGACGGTCTCCGTGGGGTGGTTTTTGGGAAAGAACTCTGAAGGACAAACTGCTCAAGGCGGGAGGCCGCTGAGGGCTGGCTCGACCCGATGTTGCTGATGCTCAACTCGCGATCAACTCGCTAAAGATCAACTGAAGTCTCTTCTCGAGATCGGGGCGGAGAGAAGGCCCCTTGGGCAGCCGCTTGAGGATCTGGAACTGGTTTATGGAATAGGGCTGGCCTGAGTGGGCTGGTGACCAGGTGCCTTCTTGGGGAGTCCGTAGCCCAAGCGGACCGCCTGAGTGTGGGCCGCCTGAGTGTGGACCGCTTGAGGGTGGACCGTTTGAGTGCAGGCTGCGGGAGTGTTCGCTGGTCATCAGGGGTCGTTTTCGGATGAGGCTCCCCCAACAGGACCGGCAATGTGAGAGCCACCCAAATCATGTTTCCAAGCCGGACAACCCGGCGTGAGAAAATTCCCTTTTGGTTGAACTGCTTATTAGCCGATACCGGAACAAACCTCCGGGATAGCGCCGGATTTCAAGGATGCGTCACTCACCCACTTCACCGAACTGTTTTGAATGTGCAGACGCTCCAAATTTCGCAGGCCCCCCGAGGTCGGCGGCCCTGGCAGGTTCAACCACCGCCCATCGCACAAGGATGTTATCTCGATGATCAGGCCCCTCCTGACCGTCGCCTTTGGCGTGGCCACTGTGAGCTGTTTGCTCGCAGGCGGATTCGGTTGCCAACTGCAAAAGCAGCCTGAATTCGCCGTTGCGCAACCGCAACACGCCAAGCACGTCGAGCATTACCGCACGGTCGCCACAGAAATTGAATATCCCGAGGTGTGCACCCACGCCAACCCAGCCGCCTATGCGCCTCCCCCGCGGATGCTCAGTTCCAACGAGCCTCTGCAATACCGGCCGATCGACCTGCAGACAGCTATCCAGCTGGCCCTGAAAAACAGCCGGGTGATGAGGAACCTCAACGGCACAGTGCTGGGCAATCCCGGGGTGATCCAAACCGTTTATGAGCCTGCGATCCGGGAAGCGGATCCACGCTTGGGTGTGGAAGGGGCCCTCAGCGCTTTCGACGCTCAGTTTAGCAACAGTATGTTCTGGGCTTATAACGACCGGCCGGTCAACAACTTCTTTCTCGGTGGTGGAGCCAACCTGGTTCGGCAGGATACCTTCAATTTTGAATCTGAGCTGACCAAAACAACAGCTACCGGCACCACCTTCCAGGCCCGGCACTTACTCAACTACGAATTCAGCAACCAGGCCAACCAGCTCTTTCCCAGCGCCTGGGAGACCCTCTACGAAGTGGAGACTCGCCATCCGTTTTTGCAGGGTGGCGGTCTGGCCTTCAATCGCATCGCCGGCCCAGGAGCGACGCCCGGCTTTTTGGGAACCACCGGTGTGCTGTTGGCTCGTGTCAATCATGATATCAGTTTGGCCGACTTTGAAACCGGCGTGAGAAACCTCGTCAGCGATGTGGAAAACGCTTACTGGGACCTCTACTTTGCCTACCGAGACCTGGATGCTCGCCTGAAGGGACGTGACGCGGCTCTGGAGACCTGGCGGCGGGTCAGCACTCTGTTCGAAGAAGGCCGAGAGGGCGGCGAGCTCGATCAGGAGGCCCAGGCCCGCGAGCAGTACTTCTTGTTCCAGGCCCAAGTCCAGAACGCCCTGGCTGGATTCCCCGGACGTGGGACCGTCAGCGGCAACGGCTCAACCGGCGGTGTCCTCCAAGGTGTCGGGGGCGTCTACGCGAGCGAGCGACGGTTGCGATTCCTGCTGGGGTTGCCCGCGACCGACTGCGATCTCCTCCGCCCGACCACCGAGCCAACCGCTGCCCAGGTCGTCTTCTGTTGGGAGGAAATCTTGCCAGAGGCCTTGGTCCACCGGGTGGAGATCCGTCGGCAGAAGTGGTTGATCAAGCAACGCGAGTTGGAGCTGATTGCCACCAAGAACTTCACGTTGCCCACCTTGGATGGTGTGGCCCTCTATCGCTGGCGTGGCTTTGGCTCAAAGCTATTGGATCCCAGCAGTGACCAGGAGCTCTTCGACAACGCCTACAACACCCTCACCGGTGGGAATTTTCAGGAGTGGCAGTTGGGCGTGGAGTTCTCGCTGCCCTTGGGCTTCCGTCAAGGATGGGCAGCTGTGCGTCAGGCCGAGTGGAATCTCACTCGCGAAAAAGCCGTTCTGCATGACCAGGAACTCCAGGTTTCTCATGACCTCGCCACGGCCGTGGCCGAGGCGGATCGCGCCTATGTGGTCAGCCAAACCAACTTCAACCGGCGGGTCGCTGCAGCGGTGCAGTTGAATGCCGTCGAAGTGGCCTATGATGCTGGTCTGGCCACCCTGGACCTCCTGCTGGATGCTCAGCGACGACTGGCCGATGCCGATAGTGCTTACTACCGAACTCTGATCGAATACAACCTCGCCCTCAAAAACCTTCAGCTGGAAAAAGGCACCCTGCTGGAATACGACGGCGTCTTCCTGGCCGAGACCCACTGGCCTGATAAGTCCATCAAGGATGTCGCTGAGATCGCCCGTCGCCTCAAACCCATCAAGATCGATTACCTCATCCCGCACTTCTCGTCGCCCGGGGTGGTCAGTGCTGGGCCAGAGAATCAGTTCACCCTGGACGGGAAATCTCAGGCCACCACCGGCCCCACCCCAGCGATCGCCCCCGAGTTAGACGCCGAAGCGGAACGAGAAGACCAAGAGAGCAAGGAAGAACCTAATCAGGAGGACGGGCCGACCGACACACCCTTAGAAACGGAAGGTCAACCTTCGGATCAAGAACTTGACCCCGATGCCACCGTCGACAGACGCCGCCCAAGTCCGATCGGCCCTGGACAATACCTGGAAGGCCAATCCACCCCAGTGATGTTCCCCGACGACTCAGCACAACATGTTGCTCCTGAGGTCAGACCCGGGCAGACGACCCCCATCAGGCCGATTCTCGATCAGCAAGCTCCAACTGGGTCAAGCCCGGCCATTGCAGGCTCCAATATTGCAGGCTCCAATATTGCAGGCTCCACCAACGCAGCTCCAACCATGGCAGCTCCAACCATGGCAGCTCCCGCGACGAACTCGTCTCCGGTGACTCATCCTGCCCGGCAGCGTGGCCGCTCTCCCAAGATCCTCCAGACGGCTTCGCCCAGTTCGGTGAGGTCATCTGGTCGGTCGGGCCCTGCTAGTCCGCCAGTTTCTCCTGCTCCAAGAGCCCCAGGTGCCCCTGCACCCCGACCAGCTGCACCAAAACCAACGGACCCGAAACCAACGGACCCGCGAACAACAGCTCCTCGGCCGGGAGTCCCTGGTCCGGCTCATGCCAAGCCGATCATCACAGGCCCTGTCGTGGAAGGGTCGGTCACGGAGGTGGTCCCGCACCCTCCAACTGGTAAACGCGCCCCAGATCGGCAAGGGAGGCCACCGGCGAGACAGGGGGTGCTTGCTGACCGAGGGGATGTTGGATCGGAAGTTGCGGAGGCCCGACCTGTCGAAGGTGTTGAGCTTGCCACCAACATCGGCGAGGGCCAGAGCACTCCAGTCTCCTTTGGGCAACGGGATGGATGGCCTGCAGCAACAGCCAGTGGACTGCGTGGCTCGGCACGGCCAGGGAGGGTTACGGCACTCCGGGCGCCTCAGCCGGAGGATTTTCACCTGGCAGAGGCCGATCCTTTCGCCGATGCTTGGACCGACGCCCTGACCGACCCATTCAGCGATCCGCTGGGCGGCCTCCCAGCTGAGGCGACCGAGCAGGCTCCGGTTCCCGCGGACCTTGGGGCAGGCTTTGACCTTCCCTCGGAATCCGGGAATCCAGTCGGTCACTTCGACGATGCCACCACCGACCCCGTTCTGCAAGCCGTCGGCGGGCTGAGTCGTCCCCAAGCGTTTCACGAAAACCCCTGGGCGAACTCCAGGTCCCCTCGGAAGTCTTCGCCCACTCCCTCGCCGACCTCTGGTGCGTCGAAACTGAGCAGGCCAGCCCTCCCGGCTCCGAGCCCCAGCCCAGCGGCAACCCGCGGGCCACTCCCGAATCAGGCAACTTGGGGCCAGAACAAGCACGGCCGAGTCAGATATGCATCCGGCGCACTGCCGAGCCCACCCCAGAATGCTGTCTTCCATCACCCTGTCAGTTGGAGCACAGTTGCCCCATCCTCGGCCGCCCAGGGAACGCACCGAACGCACCCAGACGCGAGCGGTCAGGGTTCTTGGTCTGCCGCCTCTTCGGCTGCGGGTTACGCAGTTCCCAGGTGATGCTCCACTGGTCATCCGGTCACTGGTGACCCCCAGCAACGTGCGGGGTGGGGCGATCTCCTCTTGCTGAGGATGTCGACGCCTTGGCTTAAGCCGCGTGGCAGTTGGCAATCTCTGTCAATCCTCCGCAAGCCTGTCGTCCCCTCGAGTGGACTCTGAGGCTGGACGAGCGGACAATCAATCGCACCGTGAAACACCCGTGCTGTTGGTGGATGCCGCTTGACGACTATCCAGCAAGGATCACCAACGTACACTTTCCTCAAGTTGGGAATGGTCCTGAAAAATCCTCTCGCTGTGGAGCGAGCGCTGGTTGTGTTTTTCGAAATTTTGGTTTTGCTGAGTTGTTGTTTCTTGAGCTGTGCGTGCCCGATGCCAACGAGGGGCCAATGCCATGGCTGTGGAAATGGTTGTTGGTTTGAATGTCGTTGATGATGCCGGCTACCAATTGTACCGAGATGAGATGCTGCCGATCTTGGCGAGCCATGGTGGAGGATTTGGCTACGATTTTCGAGTTTCTGAGGTGCTTCGCTCGGAAACTCCAGCACCGATCAATCGTGTCTTTACGATCTCTTTTGCTGACGAGGATTCCATGAAGGCCTTCTTCTCTGACGAAGGCTATCTCATCATCAAACAAAGGTACTTTGAAAGTTCGGTAACCAATACAACCATCATTGCAACTTACCAACGTGCCAGAGGAGGCTCTTGAACCCTGGAATGATTCTGGAGGTATCGACGGCAAATCGTCCTGGCTGGGCATGCTTCCGCTGGACCTCTGGCTATCCTCAGGGCAGATGGCACCCAAGTGAGAAGCTCTCTTCAGCCTTGATGGCTACCGGGAAAGCCCAGCTCTAATCCGGTATTTTCTGATGGAACCGGTATTTTCTGATGGAACCGGTATTTTCTGATGGAGCAGTTTCGCTCACCTGCGACCCGTCAGGCCCGCGTCGTCGGACGGTTGGCCCCCTCGCCGACGGGCGCTCAGCACCTTGGCAACGCGCGAACTTATCTGCTGGCATGGTTGAGTGTTCGCAGCCGGGGTGGGCGTGTCATCCTCCGGGTTGAGGATATCGACAGCCCGCGAGTCAAAAGCTGGGCGGTGGAACAAGCCCTGGAGGATCTCCGCTGGCTGGGGCTAGATTGGGATGAGGGACCGGATGTCGGAGGCGATCACGCGCCTTACATCCAGACTCAGCGACATCATCGCTACCAGCAGGCTCTTGAGTACCTCCGCCAGGCGGAATTGGTTTACCCCTGCACTTGTAGCCGTTCCGATGTGCTCGGAGCAGCCAGCGCACCGCATGTGGGCCAAGAGGGCCCCATTTATGCGGGGACCTGTGCCGGGCGTCGAGCAGCTGACGCGGCGGGATTGGGCGAGGGGTCTTTTAGTTGGAGGTTCCGCTCAAGCGATCAGCTCGTGAGTTTTTCTGATCGGATTGCCGGCTGGCAGCATTGTGTTGTCCGCCAAGAACTGGGCGATTTCGTTGTGGCCAAAAGCGACGGCACACCAGCTTACCAACTGGCCGTTGTTGTGGATGACCATAGCATGGGAGTCACCGAGGTGTTTCGCGGTGACGACCTCATCCCCAGTGCTATGCGGCAGATCAATCTCTATCAGGCTTTTGACTGGAATCCACCAGGATTTGCCCATGTGCCACTGGTGGTGGGACCCGATGGCCGACGCTTAGCCAAACGCCATGGCGATTCGCGCTTGTCTGTGCTGCGAGCGGCCAAAGTTCCCCCCGAAAGGCTGATTGGGCTGCTCGCCTGGTCCTGTGGTTGGCAATCTTCAACAAGGCCAATCCGGGCTTCAGAACTCTTGGAAGCGTTTGACCTGGCCCAGCTGCCTCAAGCTCCTTGGGTCCTTACCCAGCCCATGTGGGAGACGTTGTTGAAATCGTCGGCCGATTGTTCCTGATTCCCTGAAAAGTCTTCGACGAAGCGGGCACCTTTGGTCCGGCAATCCGGGCTTCCGGTGGTGCCTCAGGCTGCCCCCTTTGAGGTCATCACAAACAAGGGCAGATGGAAAGCCCTGGGTCGAAAACTTCTCCAAAGGTCAGTAGGCATGACTCTTGTTCATGATTGGCAGTCGCTTTTCGAGCTCGGATCAGTGTGTTCAGAGCCAGTGTGTTCCGGTCTCGTGTGAGGAACTAACTCTTTGTTAGCTTCCTGATGAGTGGGGTGAGATTTTTGCTGCCGGAACATCCAGGGGATCAGACCACTTTCTCGGCTGTAAGCGAATGACCAACTCCGATGCCCTACCCCTTTGAGCTCGCTGTAACGCGGCTGCCCCCCAGCTTGTTGGATGGCTTCGATCATCGACCGAGAACGGACGGGAGGAACCACCGGATCCTTATCACCGTGAAAGGCCCAGATGGGGATATCCACCAGGGATTTGGCGCAGGCCTCGTCACCGCCCCCGCAAATCGGGGCCACTGCGGCAAACCAATCGGGATGACGGCAAGCCAGTTCCCAACAACCATAACCGCCCATCGAAATGCCGGTGAGGTAGATTCGCGACCGATCTACCGGAAACTCAGCAAGCACCTCCTGCAAAGCCTGCACTGCCATTTGCAGTTGTTCAGAGGGCTGCGGGGCCAGAGGGTCCGATTGTTTCTTTCTCCAGTCGGAGTTGACCCATTTGCAATCGTTGCGGCATTGAGGTGCGACCACAAAGCAAGCGAAGCCTTGACGCATCTCGGGCTCTGCCATTTGATCTGGGAAATACCGCAGTTGCTTGATGTTGTCGTTTCCTCGTTCTCCGGCTCCGTGCAAGAAGAGAATCACCGGATAGCTCTGACCTGGTTGGAGAGGATCTGGTCTGAGCAACCGGTAGGTAAAACGTTCGTTGTTGGACTCTCCACCTGTTAGGATCAGCTCACGCTCTTCGTACACGTCAACACCCTTGGATACTGCCCCTCAGGGAAGCCTCTGGTCGGTTGGGAAAATCTTTACTGGTGAGAAACCGGTCAGCGGTCTCGAATTCTGAAACCACCAAGCCCATCTCGGTCCACAAAGCCAAGAAGCCCCACCGGCAGTTGTCAGGAGGCGAAGTTGAGGGCAAGCAAACCCGCGGCAGCTCTGCCAAGAAGCGACCAACCAGACGGATCTTCCGCAAGCTGACAATCCGCGCGATCCCTATTACTGATTCCCTGAAAAGTCTTCGACGAAGCGGGCACCTTTCCTCCGGCGGGGCGGGCTTTCGGTCAGCCTCAGGTTGCCCCTCTTGAGGTCATCACAAACAAGGGCAGACGGAAAGCCCTGGGTCGAACACTTCTCTGAGCTTAGTAAAGAAGAGACTAAGTGCCACCTACCATACAACGCTATGCTCGCCCGGGCAACGCTTGCCTGGGCAACGCTAGTACGAGCACACGAGCACCACCACTTCGGGATCCACGCTCTTGCCTGAGCGAGCCATGACTTGCCGAGGGCGGCACCGAGAGGCCTCAGCGGCTTCTTGATGAAGATTCAGTCAATCGTCTGCTTTGGGGAGTCACTTCTTGGTTGACTTCTTGCGGGATCGTTTGTTCGGCGGTTGCTTCATGGGTCGTCGATTGTCGCCGCTTGGATCCTCACGTGGCTTTGGTCGTGGCGTGCCCGGGGGCTTCAAGCGAAGTTGTTGGATAAGTTGTTCGAGCTGGGTTTTGCCGCTTCGAGGTGATGGGTCGGTTCGGTCTTCAAGGTGAAAAAGCAAGTTCTCCAAAGTGGCTTGGAGGTAGTTCTGGTGAGGATGGGTGGGGGCGGCGTGTTTGAGTCTTTTGAGCACACGAATCAGCTCCTGGGGTGGCGGTCCGTCTGGGCGAAGCTGGCTCAACTTCGCCGCAAACCAACCGCTCCAGGCAGCACACGCGGTGGCGTGCGGAAACTGGTCAGAGAGATGTTCGAGCAACTCAAGGCCTTCCTGCAATTGGCCAACTGCGTCTTGGTCCCAGCCCTCGGAGCTGAGCGTCCAAGCATTTCTATAGTGCAAATGCGCTAAAGTCATTTGGTAAGCAGGAGATTGAGGGTGCTTCTGGACCAATCCTGTTGCTAAGGCCATGGCTTTTCGAAGTTCCGCAAGGCCGAGGTCTCCTGGTGCCGGCTCGGTCAAGCGGCCTAGGGTCATGGCGAGATCATGTTGGTAGTCGGGCACCCTGGGATGGGTTTTCTGGAGTTCGCCGAGCCACCAAAGAGCTGCCTGACGAGGCTGAAGATGGCCAACTGGAGCGTCCCGGAGGATCCGCACTGGCCGCTTTTCTTCGTCCAGGCCGACCGAGTAGTCCACTGGCAGTTCCCTCAGACAGAGAGCCAGCAGGCGTATTTGGTGGGGAGCTTCCTGAGGAACCAAGTGTTGCTGAGTCAGGATTCTCACAGCAATCTCCAAACAGATGGCCTGGCCTGCTCTGAGGGATCCGCTTGTTTGCCGAGACGAACCAGCGACTCGATTGGCCAGGTGCCTCTGGTTTGGGGAGTTTGGGTTGGCAACCTGAGGGTGCCTTCGTCCCAACAGAAAGCAAATCCGCGCCAGCTCGATCTGTCCTTCCGGTGGCAACTGATCGATGGGAAACCTTTCCGTCAGCAGGCGGACCAGGCCTGAGTGTTTCTCGTGATCCAGATCTTCCAGGTCTTCAGCTGCCTGTCGGGGGTTGTGTGTTGCTCGGGCTGCAAGCAGTAACCAGTCGATCGCCTTTGAGTAGGCTTGTTGAGCGTGCTGGTGTTGGCTGAGGGCTTCCTTAGTGAGTCCGCTTTGTTGGAAGGTCCGTGCAAGGTCCAAACGGAGCTGAGGGGGATTGATCCAAGTGAGCTGCTGAGCTGCCTGAGGGTGCTGTTGCAGCTTTTCGACGATCAGGCGTTGCTCATCAATGGCCAGCCGGTAGCAGTCGACCGCCTGCTGGTAGTTGCCAAGAGAGTGATGGAGATTCGCCTCTTGGCGACGTGCCTGGGCAGCATGGACCCGTTGGGGCAGGTGGTCGCCCGGCAGGTTGGCGACTTGTTGGCAGTAGAGTTTGAGCTGGCCGAGCAGCCGGATTTGGGCTGAGGAAAGAATCGGGCCAGCTGGGACGACGTGCCACTGGCCGCGGCGATCTTGAGTGATCAGCTGTGGGGCAGAGCCTAACGGCTCAGGGACGACTTGTGCGGCCAGTTGCTGGAATAACTCATCAGCCCGATGCCGAAACTTGGCAGCCTGGATGAATCTATGTTCTTCTTGCTGCAAGGCTGCGTTGAGCCGGAGGTATCCGACCCCGGCCATCACGCAGGCAACAAGCAGCAAGCAAAGCAACACAGCACCAAGTGTGGCCATATAAGGCCCACGGTACCAAGCTTGCCAGGAAGATCGCTTGGCAAGACTGGCATCAGCTTGGTGAGGACCCTGGGAGAGGAATCCAGCCAACTCCTGCTGCATCTGCTTGGCTGATTGGTACCGTTGGTTGGGATCGTGGGCGGTGGCTTTTAAGACAATTGTCTCCAACTCTGCAGGAAGCTGCGGCACGAGGCGGCTTGGTTTGGTCAAATCCCCCTGAGTGATTCGCTGTAACAGCTCCTGTTGGCTAGGTGCGTGATAGGCCGGTTGAAGCGTGAGCAACTCGTAGAGGGTCAGCCCCAGGCTGTAGATGTCGCTGCGTGGATCCGGTTGCCCTCGGAGTTGCTCTGGGGCGGCATAACGCAAGGTTCCAACGATTTGTCCGGTGCGGGTCAGCAGCGTCGACTGATCGGGATCAACAGCTCGTGCCAGACCAAAGTCCGAAACAAACAGAGTTCCCCTCGGGTCCAACAACAGATTCGCTGGCTTGATATCTCGATGGAGCGTTCCTTGAGCATGCGCGTACTGCAGAGCATCGGCGGCCTGCCGGCCGATCTCGGCGACACTGCGAAAGTAATCGGAAGTCCAGAGCCTCCGTCCTATCTGGTAGTGGCCTTGGCCGATATCGTTGCCCTGCTCACCTCCACCGGAGTCCCCGTCGAACAAACCTCCGGGATTCTCGCTGGCACGACTGCCGGAGATCCCCTGCAGGTTGATTCCGGGAACGACCATACCGCCAAAATAGCCCGTCACAAACCAGTAAGCGATTTCTTGAGCAAGATCATTGGAGACAAATGCCCCCGGGCGAGCACGACGCGATGATTTCGAGTCAGAAGAGTGCTGAGTCGACGACTCCCGATCGGAGGATGTTTGACCAGAAGATTTCAGACCAGAAGATTTCAGACCAGAGGACTTCGGACCAGAGGATCTTCGGTGAGGCGATTGCTGCAGTCTTGCTTCGGCCTGGAGGCAGTCGATCACTGCAGACAGGCTCGCCCCCTGGATCCACTGCATCACATAGTAATGGCACCCTTGATCATGGCCGACTCCGAAGATCGGCACAATGTTGGTGTGGTGGAGACGAGCGGCCGTTCTGGCCTCCCGTTCGAAGCGCCGCACAAAGATGTCGTTGGCTTGCCCAGGTAAGATCTTGAGGGCGACTTTCCGACCAAGCGATTGCTGGTCAGCTAAGTAGACAACGCCCATTCCCCCCCGGCCGATCTCGCTGAGGATCCGGAAGTCACCCAGGCGTTGGGGCGGGTTGAGGTTCGATCCTGTGGGGTGGCTTGTGCTGGAGATGGCCTGGTGGTTGGCCGAGAGCGGATCGGGGTTGAGCTTGAGTCCTTCCAGGGCGGCGATCGTTGGGAATAGCTCTTGGATCTGCAGGGCGAGGTGAGGGTACTGGATGGAGTATTCTTCGATACGTGGATACTGTCCGCGGCGATGGCGATCGAGAAACTGGGCGACCAATTCTTCTAATAACGCCGCATCGTGATCACCCTCGCCGGCCATCGCCACGATGCCTCGCTCAGGAAGGATTGCTGTTGGAAGGTACGGGAAATCTTTAGGTATGATTACTCTTACTGTATGGTGGAGAAAATCTTGGCTCGTCTGGTTTGATGGAAAGGCAGCCAGAGCAGTGGTGATTCCAGTAGTTCCCGCGTTTTACCGAACTTCAGATAAGTCTCCGACTTAGGGGCGACCAACGGAAACCCGGATTGCCGGACGAAAGGTGTCTGCTTCGTCGGAGACTTTTCAGGGAACCAGTAGACCAGCAAAACGACCAGCAAAACTTTTCCAAGAGTATAGGGCAAGATCGTTGACTTACAATTTGACGCTTACGTGTCATGAACGTTCTGAAATGAGGAAATTCCGGTGAGAAAGGATCTTTGTGAGACCATACCAGCACTTTTGGGAGGAATAGGCGCTGACTCCCTTGAGGGACTCTTCGACTGCGACCTTCGGAAAAGTCTTACTCGGCTGAACCACGCGAGCCGCCGGAACGACCAGTGATTTGGCAGCTGTTGATCTGGCAGCCTTTCCGCTGTGCCGGACGAGCCAAGATTTTCCTCTACCTCAGTCGTTGGACTGTCCTAGATGTGGCCATTGGCCCACCCAGATGTTGTTGCATGGAACTGTTGAGGGCCCGACAGGTTGGGCCTCAGGTTCTGGTGTTACGAATCAAAGAATCCGGGAATGCGTTCGAGGACGTTCTTGAGTCGGGCGATCGCCCGGACGTAGCGAATGCTCGCTGCCTTGGGTTGGATTTGCAGCACTTCGGCGACCTCGCTGTTGGTCAGTTCCTCGAAGTGTCTCAGGGCAATGACCTCACGGTCCAGCTCGCTCATTTGGTCGAGAGCTTGCCGGAGTTGTTCAGAAAGTTCTGTTTTCAGCGCCGCATGACTGGGAGAGCTCAGATGGCCCAACAGTCGGCCGGCCAAAGCCCCGCTGCTGGAGAGCGAGTCGTTGCCAACTCCCGAGGCGGGCATGTCGATGGAGATGTCACGTCCTGCATCTCGCATCTGTGCTCCCAGATGTCTTCGATGGACATCCGTTAATGTTTGCAGGACGATCAGCCTCAACCAGATAAACCAGGATCCGTTTGGGTGAGCCAGATAGTGGTTGAGTCGTTTTTGGGCGGCCAAATACGACTCCTGCAAAACATCCTCAGGATCCACCCGGCCTCGCAAACGGGGATCGACTCGGTAGGCGACGACACGCCACAACCGGTCCCGATATTGGTTGAACGATTCTCCCAAAGCCCGTTCGGCATCGCTTTGCAGACGCCCGATCCACTGGATCGTTTCGTCCCCAAGAATCGGCTGGCTCTCAGTAGCATCAGCGGGAGTCCGTTCGACAGCGGGAGAGCGTTGCGAATGGCCCACATGGTTGGTGGGCTTGTCATCAGGTCGATTCATCTACAGTCCCACACACGAAAAACGGGAACTCCGGCACCCGGTCTACTGGAAAAGGCCCAAAATTGTTGGCTGGCAGTCGGCCGACGACGGTCAGTTGCTGACAAGCCGTTCACTTCCTGGCCGGTTACTGTCTGGCCGGTCACTTTCCGGCCTGTTGTTCATTGGGCGGTCGTTTGCTGGCGTGTCGCTGCTGGCGTGGCGCTGCGGCAGGTTGCACCGCTCTGGGTTTGGTCCTTTTCTGCACACAGGGAGCAAACGGGAAATCCCAGCAGCACAATTCGTTTGCACCTGAATTGGTTTGCTTGGTCGCCTCGATGTTGTTGGTTTCAACAAGCCAAGAATGGGGGGCAGAGGACTGCTCTGGGCTTTGCCAAATCAAACCTGTGTTGATACTGGTCCGGCCAAAAACACATGCTGAGAGCCAACGCTGACCTGGCCGGCGGGGACCGCAATGACCTCGCAACTGCCGAGCTGACAAGTTTTTGTTAACAAACGTTCACCTTGGCATTGTTGGTTTGTTGCTTGGTATTCTTGCCCGCAAAGCCCAACGGGAGACCACAAGGCGAGCAGCCTTGCCCAACGTGCCAGGTTTTAGGTTAGCTGTCATTGCAAGCCAAGCCAACACACAGTGAGCAAACCGGCCTCCCGAGAGCTGACGCGGTGGCTGGGGGACTCTTGAGAGTGTTGGCCTGGCTTTAGATGGCCTCCCTCCTGGCGGTGAAACGGCACCGCAGTCCGTGAGAACAAAAACCCCCTGCTGCCCTAAGTGACAGCAGGGGGCCGAGCTGTTGGGATGCTGGATTGGCCTCAGGTGGGCTTGCTGGGAATTACCAGTTAGCTAGGGATATCTTTTTTGAGCAGTTGCACAAAGTGTGGTGTTTCTTGGCCATTGCTCAAGTCTTGGGCTTTTTGTTCAGCGGCGGCCTTGTCGGAATAGTCAAACTCGGCCACCGAGATTCCTTTATTATTGAAAACCGCCCAGAAAGCTTTCTTTCGGACTTCTTTGGTGGTTGCTCGCTTTCGTTTGGTGGCGGTTTTTGTCGTCTTGGTTGTTGTGGTGGGTGATTCGTCGCTGCCGGACTCTTGCCCATCGGCCTCGCGGGCCTCAGCGGCCTCAGCAGCGCGCCGCAACTCGAGACGGTTCGCGGTTTTGCGTGCCATAAACGTCTCACATCAGAGGGTCCGTTGCCGGTTGACCCGCCAAGTTGATCGGCATTCCCGATTGGACCGGTGCACGCTACCTCCAAAAAGGGGGAGGCAGGTCAGGTCGGTTGAGATGCCCTCGGGCGAGAAACCAGCTCTATGGTGGAAGAGGATAGCCCTGACTATAGAACATTTGGTGTGAGCTGACTAGCGAGGCTGAGCGGGTCGTGAAGCTGGCCTGGACTTGCAACCGGGTTGTTTCTGGCAAAAGTGCTCACACCGGACCCGCGTTGACCCTCCGGGTGGGCTTTTGCCGTTTGCCCTGCTGACTGGGGAGCTGGAGGCAGAAGAACTTTTGGCTGTCCTGGCCGAACCTGCCGGTGATTCGGGTGTCCTGTTTGTTAAGTCGCTGCAACTGAGAGGGCTAGTGATTCAGGCGGGACTGTGGGGTGTTTCAGCCTCTGAAGCAGGAACGACCGCTACCCAAGTCCTGACATGAGCAAGATGCTGAGACCAGCAAGACGCTCAGACCAGCAAGACGCTCAGACCAGCAAGATTCTGGCACTGGCAAGATTCTGGCACTGGCAAGATTCTGGCACTGGCAAGATTTTGGCACCAGTAAGACTCGGACAATGGCGAGTTTTTGACGCCAGCAGCGTGAGGGGGACTTTGCAACGCAGTTCTGAGCCAAGTTCGCCGACTGAGGTGGAGGAAAATCTTGGCTCGTCCGGCACAGTGGAAAGGCTCCCAGATGAATGGGGGTTCCGGTTGGAGTCCGGTGTTTGCATCACAACACTGTGTTTGACGTTCCTGCTCACGGAGGTGGTGTCTTAATTCAGCACTTGTCGCCCTCGATACGAACACCTTCTTTCAAAACTTGTCGGCCAAGCGGCAGGTCAGGTCAGCAACCAAAGAGAGACGCAATCCTTGTGAGCCTCTTTGGTCATCGGTGCAACTCCGATACCTGCTCCTTGAGAGGACTTTTTGTCCGCAGTTCAGGGTTAGCAACCAGACTGTTAATCTGGGTCCGTGAGGACTTGTGGGTTCGACTCCCACCCCCGCCCCTTACCCACGGCAATCAACCGGCGGGGACGCGAAGCGATAACTGTTGGCACCTTTCCTCTCATTGTTTTCTTAGGACTTGCGTAACTTTCTCATAATCCATCAGCCTACGAATTCCGAAGCGTGCAAATTCCGAAGCGTGCAAATTCCGAAGCGTGCAAATGCCAAAGCGTGCAAATTCCAAAGCGTACGAGTTTCGAGAGGACTTTTGTTGCGGTTCAGGGAACGCATCAATCTGCAGGTTGCGGGTTCGAATCCCGCCTCCTCCGCTTTCTTGATCGGAGGAGTAGATCAATTTGGGAGATCGGCAGGAGTGACTGACAACCGTAGCTGGCTTTCCTCTCAGTTTTCCAGGAAGTGGTCAATCCCCAGTGAACTCACAGCGGTTCCGAGTCGCTTGCGTTGGGAGCTCTCCTTGAACTAGCTCATCACTGTAGGAGCTGGTGATTTGAGGGCTCAGCAACTGAACACAAGGCTGGCGCGATGATCGCCGGCTCACAAAACAGAGGGGACTTTTTGTAGCGGTTTAGGGTTGTCCCATTGGCTGGACATCGGTTTTCCAGACCGACTGTGCGGGTTCGAGTCCCGTCCTTTCGCAACACCGTTGCTTACTTTCCCCTTTGCTTCCCATGGCAGCCTCGTGGAGAGTCTCTGGCCTCTGCGGGGCTGAACTTTTGGGGTAGGGCCAAAGGGTTGATGTTCCTCATGAGAAGATCGATGGCCTGAGCCCTCAAGATGGGTTGACGGCCGTTGAGACGCTTTGATGTCTCTGATTTTGAGTTTGTAACTCAGGCACTCACAGGAGGGAGTCTGATGGCGAACGCGTTGGTTCAGTACCTAACTGTGGCCTGCACCGGTACCGGCCAGGCGACCTTCTACAACACCAAAGGCGATCAGGAGTCAGCCCTGGCTTTGGTCCACAATGGCCTGTTGTGGGAGGACCGCCGACGCTACGCCCTCTCGGCCGCCCTGCCCCTGACCGACCGCAGCAAGCAGTTGGTCTTGGAGAACCTCTTGGCAACAGGCGCCGAGACGACCGATCCGGCTTTGGAGGCCCATATTCTGCGGTTTGTCGTGGAGATGCTGCCATTCAATCGCGTGTTGAACTTATTTGCCACGCTCCGACAGAAGAAGGTCAACAACGCCCGTACTCGTCGGTTGGGGAGGCTGTTGTGGGAGCAGTTTGCCGATGACTATCGGGTCATCAAGTACCGGGATAAGTTCCGCACCCTGTTGCGGCACTGCCATATTCCCGAGGGAGATGACCCCGCCCGTGCAGAACTGCACCAATGGATCTTTGGCAAGATCACTCGGCCGCAGAATGTCCAGCATCATCCTCGTCTGCGTAGCCGGTTGCTGGCCAAGAAAGAGTATGCCTGTGTGTTTGACCTCCCCTTTGATATCGCTCGCGATATCGCCATCAACAGTCACAGCAAGACCGTCGAGCAATTCACCAAGGAGTTCGCAGGTCGCCAGAGTAACCTCGCTCAGGACGATCCCCAGACCAAAGGGACGATCACTCGGAAGGAATCGCTTCGTGCTCGGAAGGTCACGCAGGATGCTGCTGTCGACTTCCGCAAGTTCAGCGTTTTTGAGCTGGTGATGCATGCGTACCGCGTGCCAGCTGATCGGCCGGGAGTGCGTGCGGCCCTGGACGAACGAGCGCGACCGCTTGCCGGGCAGTTAAGCCTGCCTGCTCAGGTGGCTGTGGTGGTGGATAACAGCGTCAGCGCGTTGGGATCGGCCGAGCGACGCTTCCAGCCGTTGGCAATGATCGCCTCGGTTTGGGAGGTCCTGAAAGTGGCCCCCAGTGCTGATGTCTCGATGCATTATGTTGGACCGGAGCCTGAGGATGGTTTTCTCAAGGCGGAAGGGGCGACGGATCTCCGGCGTCCTCTCGTTGAGGCCCTCTTGAGGCGACCGGAGCTGGTGATCCTGTTGTCCGACGGTTACGAAAACGTCCGCGCCGGAAGCGTCGCCCAGATTCTGGCAACCAAGGCGGTGCAAGCAAGCAGGATTCGCTTCTTGCATCTCAACCCGGTCACCGCTCGAGAGACTCTCACCCAAGCCGATCCCTTAAGTTTCTTAGCTGGCGCTGCTGACCAGAGTGCAGTTGGCGGAGAAGTTTTCGGAAGGGGAAACGCTGGGGTTCGGCAGTTAGGAGAGTCGGTGCCGACTTTCGGGCTCTCGGATGTTGACCAGCTTCCGATGATCACGTTGTTGGGTCAGGCAGCTGCTGATGTGCGGTTGTTGGATCCGGTATTCGACCGTTTGGAGACTGCTTTGAAGGAAGGAGACTACCGTGCTGCGCGACTTGCTACGCGGATGCGTCGCCTGCCAGCCTCAGTCGGTGGCTAACATGACGGTCGTGCCGCTGGTTGGACAGCAAGACGAGTACAACAACATCGGCACCGTGGCCGATGTGTACCTGGAGGCCGACCGAGCGTACGACCGGCTGACGCTGGGTTCTGCCAGCGAGCACCCGACGATTGTTCCACCTGGCACGACACTGGTGACCAAGGAAAAAGCCCAGGACCGGGCGATTCCAGGCATGGCCTTGATCAAGGGCGGTTCTGTGCAAGAGGTCAATGCCTTTTGCGTGCAGAGCAGCCAAGCCGGACATATGCGCAAGGAGATGAGCGGCCGACGTGATTTCCGCATGTTACCGGCGCGGCTTCGTTTGGCGGCATTCCGGCAGCGGGATCGCCAGGACTACGCGACCCTTTGGGACGAACTCTCCAAGTTCAATACCTCGCTGAAGATCCCAGGAAATTTTTTGGCGACCTTCTTTGACAACTTCCGCCAGCAATTGGAGTTGTTCTTGGCTGAGTTTGAGTTGGTCCCGCACCAGCGTGGGGCGATTGTGTTGATCAACGGCCAAGTCGCCGGAGTGGAGATCGCCGCCAACCCGCTGGCCTTTGCCCAGAGCTGGGAGCCGCTGATCCGAGATTGCTACGGGTCGGAGGCGATCATCCGACAGCAAGAAGTCGGAGGTGTCGACCACGCTCAGATGGACACGATGCTCTTGGGCGAAGTGGACACCCTGGAGGCCTTGGCTGAGGCGGTCGCCGAACTCGAAGAGAAAGAGTACGAATATGCCGAGTCCCTGATCGAAGGCGTGCTCAACGAGCAACAACGCACTCAAAAGCGGCAACTGGTCGGCGATCTAAGGCTGGTCGATCTGGAGACGGCCGATTACCTCGGCCAGGCCATTCAGGAAGTCGATACCTCAGGCGAATCCGGACGACTGATTCATCTGTCTTTGCTTCGCAGGGAGGCTGCCCAACGTGGCTTCCTCTGGCGGAGAAAAAATCGCTAAAACCTTAAGTTAGCCCCAATGGCCCCCTTGATCCTTTCCTGAAAACTTGTGGTGCCGCAGCCGGGATTCTCCCAAGATTCGGCTGCGGCTTTTTCGTATTCAGAAACTCCTGCCTCCACACACGCCGTCTTGCTGACCGTCTCGTTCCTGCGACTGAGAGACTCTCCGAGAAGCATCCGGCAATCCACTGTGTTGTGGAGCCAAAGTCATGATGCAACACGATCTAGGTGGATTCCGGTGCTTTTCGGACAGACTGTGAGAGTTCAGTCCAATGATTCCAAGCATTGGCCTTAGCGATTAGCTTTCCAAACCGGTCCCGCCGCGGAGCGATGGAAGTGGACGTGCCGCCAGTTTCCGTCGGGTTGGCGATGCCAGATGCGAGTCTCCTCAGTGGGGATGGTCAGCGGTTGGCCATCAGGATCCAGCCGTTGGTTCAAACGGATGTAGGTGATCACCGCCACGTCGTCACCCAGCAGGCGTACTTGCGGCGAGGCCATGGTGGTGGCCTGGGGTTCTTTGGCGGGACCGAGAGTGAAATACTGACGATGGAACTCCAACCCCTCCACCAAGGCACCAGCGGCCTCAGGCTCAAAGGCCGATAACGTTGGGTCGCAGAGCTGCTGGTAGGTGGCCCAATCCGCTTGGGCGATGCAGTCCAGCAATCGCTGGTTGAGTTCAAGCAAGTGTTGGCTGAACTGGGGCTGCTCAGCTTCGGCCATCATGCCTTCCTCCCAGGTAGATCGAAACTCAAGGCCAGTCAGCCCATATGGCTCCTTGCACTCCCGCAAGGTCCGACGACAGAGAGCAGCCGTGCCACCAAAGAGCTCTTCCCAATATCCTGCACGCTCCCATAATCCGCACGCTCCCATAATCCGCACGCTCCCATAATCCGCACGCTCCCATAATCCGCACGCTCCCATCACGGAAACACGCTGCTGGATCGGCTCCAGGATTCTTGTTTGCCGACAAGTATTTATGTTTTTTGGCAGGTTTTTTCTGTGATAAAGCGAGTGAACGTTTGAACGGATTCGTTCGTTCTTGCCTCAGGGCTTGGTCAATAACCTGAAACCCTCAAAACTCAACCATGACAGAGCAACCCATCTCTTGAGCAGGCATCAATCAGCGAATGCTCTGGAGGCTGAAGTATCTCCGCTGTAGATTGTTGGCCTCCAAGATCAACGGGGTGAGGTGCTTCTTCTCTTGGCGGTTTGGCGGAGATGCTGGCGGCCTCGGTCCATCTGATGAGAACAACGTGTTATTGACCTTCTTGGGATGATCCTCGTTTGCTGGAATGGCCAATTATGATCGACGGCAACGAATTCCACCATGCGGTGTTGGCCAATCCAGACGATGATCAGGCCCGTTTGGTTTATGCTGATTGGCTGGACCAGAACGGCCAAGGACCTCGGGCCGAGTTCATCCGGGTGCAGTGTCATTTGGCCAAACTTCCGGCAGACTCCCCACACCAGCAGGTCCTCAGGGAACGAGAAGTGGATCTGCTGAAGACCCACCAAGACCAATGGCTCGGTCCTGCTGCCGAACTCGTGAAAACGCACCGCTTTCGCATCGACTGGCGACGAGGGATGCCGGAACTGGTCAAGGCCAACAAGGCCTCCAATGACGACATGGGGTTGTTTACGCAAGTAGATGGAATTCGAGTCCTCAATCTCGCCGGAACGAGGGTGAGTCAGGCGGGGCTGGAGCGGTTGCCTGGGGAGTTAACCCTTTACAATTTGAACCTCTCACGCACGCAGCTGAAGAAATCGGGACTGGAGTGCCTGACCCATATGACGGCGTTGCGGGAGCTACGCCTGGGCGGCACTGGCGTGGTCGATCAGACGTTAAGACCTTTAACATCAATGCCTTGGCTGACCGAACTTTGGCTTCCCTCCACACAGATCGGCAATGAAGCAACCAAACATATCGCTTTGCTGCCGCATCTTCGTTCCCTGAATCTGAGCAACAATCAGGAGATCACCGACACGGGGCTTCCACCGCTGGGCGAACTGACCGAACTTGAGAACTTGCAGTTGTGGGGCACCAAGGTCACCGACCAGGGCCTGGCTCATCTGGCGGCGCTGCATTCCCTGCAGTCCCTCAGTCTCGGCCGGACCGAGGTGACAGAGGCTGGCTTGAGACACATCACCGATTTGCCTGGCTTGACCCGCCTCAACCTCAGCGAGACCAGTGTGACCTCCACAACCATCCTACGACTGAAACAGGCCCGACCGGAGTTGGCAATCACCTACTTGGAAAATTGAGCTGAAACCATTCACCTCGGAACTTAACCAATTTTTGGGAAAACCAATGCCGACCAGAAATCATCTGCAGGATATCGCTGAGGTTCCCATTTAAGAATTTCATTCATGAGAAGGTTTGGCTGACCCCACAGGGGCTGCCGACCTTGGTCGCGACTTGTTGAGTTTGGGGAAAACCTTGGATCATCCGGCTTCTGCAATGGCTGCGAACTCAGAGACTCTCCGAAAAGCATCCGGCAATCCACTGTGTTGTGGAGCCCAAGTCATGGTGCAACACGATCCAGGTGGATTCCGGTGCTTTTCGGACAGACTGTCAGTGGCGATTGTGCCGTTTGGGCGTTGTGAATGAGCAAGAGTTTTCCCCAAGCGTAGTAGGGAATCTGAAAGTGAGGTTCTAGTCAGAGGCAGCAGAATTTTTGTAACCGGCATTCCATCTCAGGAGGGAACAACTTTGGAGTACTATGAACTGCTGACGGAGTTTGTGGGCCTGCCTGTCGAGGAATTTGATCCGGATACGGGGATCGCTGATCCCGAAGGGACCGCTTACCGAGTCCGGCAAGAGTATGATGAAGAACCGCGGTTTGTGGAACTCTGGGAGCGGTTTCTCGATGACCCACAGTCTGACCGCCTCAAGGCGCTGATTATTGGCCGATGGGACGACGAGATGTTCGACGTCAGCAGTCGTCTGGTGGTCGAACGGCTCGTCGCTGCCGCAGGGCGGTTGACCGCCCTGGAATCGATCTTTCTCGGCAACGTCCTCTACGAGGAGTCGATGATCTCCGATCTGCAGCAGAGCGATGTCTCCCCACTCTGGTCGGCTTATCCCCAGCTGAAAAACTTTTACGTCTACGGGGGATGGGATTTATCCTTAGGACAACTGGACCATGCGACCCTGCAGCGGCTGGTGGTCATCACCGGCGGCTTGGAGAGCGAAGTCGTCCAGCAAGTGTGCCAGGCCAAGCTTCCGAAACTGCGGCATCTGGAACTCTGGCTGGGCGAGGAAGGCTACGGAAGGACCGCAACTCTGGACGACCTCCAGCCATTGCTCTCCGGAGAGCTGTTTCCCAAGCTCACCTACCTGGGGTTGGCCAACTGCGAGTTTGCCGATGAGTTAGCCGAAGCGGCCGCCGATGCCCCGATTCTGGATCGTCTGGAGACTCTTGATTTCTCCGGTGGCACTTTGGGCGACCAGGGCGCCCAGTTTCTTCTTGAGAGCGCTCGCATCAAGCAGCTCAAGAAGCTCGATTTGCATCACCATTTTTTGTCTGAGTCAATGATCGAGCAATTGCAGCAGTTACCGCTCACAGTCGATCTGAGCGAAGTTCAGTCGCAGGAATACGAAGACGACTATCGATATGTCCAGGCCAGCGAGTAGTTGCCAAAGACGAGCTCTTCTCAAAGTGCTGCATCCTGGACAACCTCTGGCTACTCCGGCTAGGTGGTCCCCTTTGGTCGGCTGCTATCCGAACGATCCACAGACAACTTCAACCATTCTTTTCTCAAGCACTTGATGGAGTCGCTCATGACCATTGCAGAACTCACCGAGGAGTTCGCCGGCTTTCCCATTCAGGACTTCGATCCTCAGGAGGGTTTGTCTGACCCGGCTGGCACAGCCTACCGCTTGCGGCAGGATTACGACGAGGAGCCCAATTATGCGGAACTCTGGTCTCGTCTGCTAGACGATCCCCAATGCGGCCAGCTTCGCGCCCTGGTGATCGGCGCCTGGAGTGATGAGATGGGAAGTGGGGACACGACCGAAGAGTTGGCCCAACAGCTCGTTGATGCGGCCGGACGATTGCCCTCCCTGACTGCTCTGTTCTTTGCCGAGGTCACTTTCGAGGAATGTGAGATCTCTTGGCTGGAACATGGAAACGTCGGACCACTTCTGACGGCCTATCCCGGTCTGACTCACTTTGCTATTCGCGGGGGCAACGGATTGGCCTTCCAGCCACTGTCCCACAAGAACCTGCGGTCCCTCTGCGTCCAAACAGGCGGCCTGGATCGGTCTGTCGTCCAACAGATTGCCGCTGCGGATCTGCCCGAACTGACTGATCTGGAAATCTGGACCGGAGATGAGAGTTACGGTGCCAACAGCACCGCCGAGGATTGGGAACCGATCCTCAACGGAAATGCCTTTCCCAAACTGCGACGCCTCGCTCCCAAGAACAGTCAGTATACTGACGAACTCGCCGAGCACATTGCCCGCAGCCAGGTGATGACTCAACTGGAAGAGCTTGACCTCTCCATGGGCACCTTTGGCGACCAGGCAGCCGAGGCGATTCTGGGCTGCGAAAGCCTTCATCACCTGAAACGCCTCGTCGTCGGCCAGCATTTCCTCAGTGACCCTCTCTTGAAACGCCTTGCCGAACTGCCCATCGAGGTGGAAATCGGCGAACGAGGGGAAGACGACGGCGAATTCCGCTACATCGAAGTCAGCGAGTAGCGATACTCAAAGTGAGACCCCTGAAGGTGAGACTGAGCACCTCGCTCTTTGTCCGCAGGAACCCTCATGGCCATTGACGAACACATCCAGGAATTCGCGGGCTTTCCGGTCCAAGAGTTTGATCTTGATGAAGGCCTGGCTGATCCTTCCGGCACTGCCTACCGAGTCTCTGACCTCCCCGACGGTACCGAATTCGTGGATCTCTGGGCTCGCCTGCTGGATGACCCTCAGTCTTGCCAACTCCGGGCGTTGGTCATCGGTACGGGCAACCTTTGGTCGGAACGAGGAGGTGACGGTGAGGAGTTGAATCAGCAGCTCATCGAGGCCTCCAGCTGGCTCACTGCCCTGGAGGCTCTCTTCCTAGGCGATATCACCGGTGAGGAGTGGGAAATCTCTTGGATTCGACAAGGTAACGTTGGGCCGGTACTGGCTGCTTATCCCCGCCTTTCCCACTTTGTTGTTCGCGGAGGCGAGGGACTGCAGCTTCAGCCACTGTCACAGCGACCCGGTCATTCAGCGGCTTGCGGCGTGACCTCTGCAGGTCGACATCGGAGACCGTGCTGAGGGTTACTATCCCGAGGACGAAAAAGACTTTCGTTATGTGGAAGTCAGTGAGTAAGAACGGGCCAGTCAAGTCTTATGTCCAAGTGGGTGGTCATCGGCAATCCCGAAAATCGAAGGATCAGATACTTTCGCCAGGCTCTGGAGTATCACGGCCAAGGTGAGCCGGTGGTGATTTCCTACCAATGGTTCTTGGAAGGTCCAGATCGCCTGGCCGAGGTGATTTCCCCTGGGGCAATTGTGCGGTTGGAATCGCCCGGCGAGAACGTTGCGGTTGAGCGATTGTTATGGATTTGGGGCGCCGAGGCCGCCGCCGAGGCAGGCGTGCCGTGCTTGCCTGCCGAAGTCGCCGCCGAGTTTGAGCCCGAATTCGGCCAGATCCTTTATCCCTACCAGCGATATCTCGGCTTTTGCCAAGCGATTCGCTGCATCGCCTCCCAGGTGGCGGCTGTTCCCGGCGGGCGTCTGACGGCAGACCCTGAGGAAGTCGCTGTGATGTTCGACAAGCAACTGACCGACCAACAGTTGCAGGCTGCCGGCGTTCCCGTCCCCCAGTCGCTTGGTGCGATCCACTCTTACGAGCATTTGCGTCAGCGAATGGTTCAGACGCGAATGCGAAGCGTCTTCGTCAAACTGCGACACAGTTCCTCGGCTTCGGGGATTGTTGCCCTCACCACCCACTCCCGCGGCCAAGTCGCCATCACCACCGCCGAGCTGATGGCCCCGGCGGCCAACAGCCCTCCTGGCTCAGGTTCCGTGCGGCTCTTCAACTGCCTGCGGCTGCGAGAATACCACGATGAAAAGCAAGTGGCCCTGCTCATCGATGAACTCGCCCGACAAGGAGCTATCGCTCAACGGTGGGTCTCCAAAGCCGCGCAAGACGGTCTGGGGTTCGATCTGCGGGTGGTGTGTATTGCGGGAACCCCACAGCACAGCGTTGTGCGTGCCAGTCGAAGCCCGATGACCAACCTGCACTTGGGAAACCGCCGCGGAGATCTCGCCGCTTTGCAGGATCGTCTGGGGGATCAACGCTGGCAGACACTCCAAGAATTCTGTTCTCAGGCGGCTGCGGTCTTTCCTCGCAGCTTGCACTGTGGGCTGGATGTTTGCCTTCAGCCCAACTTACGCCAACAGGTTGTGTTTGAGGTCAACGCCTTCGGGGATTTATTGCCTGGCATCCTTCACGGCGGAGTCGACACTTACACGGCCGAGGTGGCTGCCGTCCTCGAGGGACGCTGGCCAGTTGGTTCGTAAAGAAACCGCTGCTCGAGGATGCCAATTGTGCTGCTCTCTGCCGTTGGGCGTGGCCAGAGCGTGCAGCACCTTAAGCTCATTTTTTTCGCTCATGAATCGAACGGAACAATCCCAAAGGCCGACATTTCCCCTAACGCTCACCCCCCTGCAAGCCGAAAGCAGGACTGTTTTCCCTTGGATAGGAACCGCGAAAATGTTTCAGGATCGAATTGCCGGCAGCAGGGAATCCAACTCCTTGACCAACTCCTCGAAACGACTGAGTGCCGCATCGACGGCTGTGGGTTGCTCCAGGTCGACTCCAGCATCACGTAGCAGATCCAAGGGCCACTTCGAGCATCCCCCTTTCAAGAAGGTCAGGTAATCGTTGAGTTCGGCCTGCCCACCGGAGAGCACTCGTTCGC
Organism: uncultured Pirellulales bacterium; assembly: GCA_964648025.1. Lineage (GTDB taxonomy): Bacteria > Planctomycetota > Planctomycetia > Pirellulales > Pb10988 > CAZYKP01. The sequence goes on from CAZYKP010000023.1 coordinate 54,646, forward strand.
TCAGCGCCATCGCCGCGGAAAGCCCCGTAGCGTATTTGTAGACGTAAAACGCGCGGTAGAAGTGGGGGATCCGCAGGCACTCCAGCTGGAGTTGCTCATCCAAGGCGAACTCGGGGCCAAAGTACTTCTGCAAAAGACCCTGGTAGACGCTTCGGAACGCTTCAACGGTTAACGGTTCGTCGTTTTCAGCCATTTCATGGGCGAGCTTCTCGAACTCAGCAAACATCGTTTGCCGGATGAGCGTGCCACGAATGCTGTCGATCTCCCGATTGATCAGGTAGGCCCTTTCTCGGTCGTCGGCGGCCTGACGCTGAAGTAGGCGACCAAGAAGCTGTTCATTAAATGTGCTGGCTACTTCAGCTACGAATATTGTGTAGTTATAATAAGTGAATGGCTGTGAGCGGGCGGAGTAATAAGAGTGCATGGAGTGTCCTGCCTCATGGGTGAGGGTAAAGACATGCTCCAAAACATCTTCTTGATAGTTCATCAAGATATAGGGGTCGCCACTGAAGGTTCCGTTGCTGAAGGCGCCGGATCGTTTTCCTTGGTTTTCGTAGCGGTCACACCATCGCCCTCGCAATCCTGATTCCAAGACTTGGCAATATTCCGTCCCCATCGGTTCCAGGCTTTTGAGCACAACATCGACGGCTTGGTCCCAAGTGTGCCGCTTTTTTACCTCGGACAGGATAGGAACATAGACATCGTAGAAGTGAATCTTATCCAAGCCCATTGCCCTGCGGCGGACATCAAAATAGTGATAGACTGCCGGCAGACGTTTGTGGACACTATTGATGAGATTGTCGTAGACGCTCAGGGGGACGTTATCAGCGAACAGCGCCATCTCCCGAGCGGAAGGATACTCTCGGGCGCGGGCCTGGAAGACATCGTGGTGGATGCTGCCGGCCAGCGAGGCAGCGATGGTGTTCTTGTAGTTGTCAAATTGTTGGTAGTATTGATGGAAAGCCGTCTGGCGGACGTTGCGGCTGCTATCGCGCATCAAGGCGTCGTAGGTGGCGTGGGTTAACTCAACGGTCGCCCCTTCGCCGTTGGTGATCTTGCCGAACTTGAGCTCGGAGTTGGTCAGTTGCCCAAAGACATTCTCAGGCGTGCTGGCAAAGACAGCCTGCATGGCCATCAAGCGTTCTTCTGAGGCCGAGAGCGTGTGCGGCTTATCACGAAGGATCCGCTCTAGCATCACTCGGTAAGGCGCTAAGTCCTCCGAGAGCAGGTAGCCCTGAATCAGCTCATCGGGGATGGCCATGATCTCCGGGCGGATGAAACTGCCTGCCTGCCCCGCCCGACTGTAAGCATTTTGGATGCGTGCCCACATCTCCTGAGCAGCGGCTGCCGAGACATCCTCGCTCAGCCGAAGCGACGCGTACGCGCCCAATCGCTCTCCTTGCTTGGAAAACTCCTCATCGAAATCCAACAACCCTTTCAGTTGAGCAGTACCTTTTGCCAGCGTCCCTTGGTAGCTACTGTATTGATCAATCTGGTTTTCCCACTCGGCCAGGCTCGACCTCCATTCTTGGTCGTTGGCAAAGAGGCTGGACAGATCCCAGGTATCCTCGAGGGTTACTTCGCTGCGGGGGGTCAGTTTGGCAGCAGTGCTCATAAGCGATTCCGGCCGATTCCGTGTGATGATTTTTGTCTGGGGGCAGATCAGCTCCCTGGTCACCCTGGGGTCACCTTCGGATCTGTCCATCCCACATCCGGAATCGTGAGTCTCCCGCGCAGCTGTGTTCCCGGCAAGGGTTCTGGGCTGTCCCAACCTGTGTGAGCGTCAGGAAAGTAGGTGCAAGGAGTGTTCGAGTCGGGGAATTGTCCTCAGCGAGCTGCCGACCTCGGCCGGTTGGTGCCTCGGAGGAGTTCCGCATCAGCGGGAATCCTTCGCTGAGAGAACCTCAGCGGTGTTCGGACGCTGGTCCGGCAGCGTCGGTGCACTTCTCAAGCAATGATCTTCAGAGGTGGCAAAGATCACCGAGGCGGCAGAACTGCCCTGATGATGAAAACACAGCAGAGGGCGGAAATTCGAAGAGGCGGGAAGACTTGCGGTTGTCCTGTTGATTCCCTGAAAAGCCTTCGACGACGTCCCCGCGGAACGACTAACCCGAGGAACGACTAACCTGCGGAACGACTAACTCGAGGAACGACTAACCCGAGGAACGACTAACCCGCGGAACAACTGGCAATCTGGGCTTGCGTTGGTGCCGCTGACCGCCCCTTTGGTCATCACAAACAAGGACAGACCGAAATCGATGGGTCGACTCCTTCTCTCAAACCCAGTCAAGGGAGTGCTTACCAACGAAACAGAGCTGTGCCCCAAGCAAGGCCTGCCCCAAACCCGCAGATCACCAAATGATCGCCCCGATTGATCCGACCTTCTCGCCAGGCCTCGTCCAGAGCTAGGGGGATGCTTGCCCCTGAGGTGTTGCCGTAGCGATCAACGTTGATGAAGACCTGTTCAGGAGTCAACCCCAACAGATCCGCTGCGGCGTTGATAATCCGCAGATTGGCCTGATGAGCGACAAACAGATCAATATCCCCTGCAGTCAGACCAGCCGGACGTAGAACGTCCTCCACCGTGTCACCGAGCAAGCGAACCGCCCATTTGAAGACCGCCCGGCCGTCCATTTGCAAATAGTGCAGATCCTCATCCAGCAGTGTTGAGGTCGGTGGCATCCGCGTGCCCCCCATCTGACGCATGAGCAACTTGGCCCCACTCCCGTCGCTTCCCAAGGTGTAACAGGTGAGCCCTTGAGTCGCGTTTCCCGGGGCCAGCAGCACAGCACCGGCACCGTCGCCAAAGAGCGGGTAGGTGCGGAGGTCACGGGGGTTGATGATGCGAGAATTGCAATCAGCTCCGATGACCAGGGCACGCTGGCTGGTCCCGGTGGCGACAAACTGAGCGCCGGTAATCAGGGCGTAGATGAATCCAGCACAGGCCGCGTGCAGGTCCATTGCTGGGGCACGAATGCCCAGGCGGTCTTGGACCAAGCAAGCCGTTGAGGGACAGGGCATATCTGGTGTGAATGTCCCGACAACCAGCAAGTCCACTTCCGAAGGTTGCACCCCGGCGGCTTCTAGGCAGCGACGAGCGGCTTCGGTGGCCAAGTCGCTGGTAGCCACTCCCTCAGGGCAAAACCGCCGTTCTCGAATGCCGGTTCGCTGGATGATCCAATCAGGGTCAAATCCCAGCCGGCGAGAGAGGTCCTCATTGGTGACGACTGTCTCAGGTGTGTAGCTACCAGTGCCGATCACCTCCACGCCTAAGAGGGACCGCAACGGACTGCGTCCGGATTGGCCGTATTCCTCGGCTGGCTGAGGTTGTGGCGAGCCTCCCACAGAATCGCAGGAGTTGGTGTGGAGTTGGTCAGCGCCAGGGATTGCTCCGGATTCCATCGTTCCAGATTCCATCGTTCCAAGCTCCAGCGTTTTCGGTTCCTCAGGAACCGAGGGTTTGGCCACAGGCGGAGATCCCGCCGATGCTGTAGACGCTGAAGCTGGTGGAGTCGCCGGACTGGGCATAAGCATCCACACGTTCTTGGGACCGAGACCGGCGAGAAGTATAGCTCACCACCGTCTGGGACAACAGGGCATCCGTGCTCGGCAGAATCCCAGATCCTTCCGCTGCTTTTGGGATTGTCCGGGAAAAGGTCCGTTTGACCCGATTAGGAGAGCCTGGGGAGCCTCCGCCCCCCAAGGCCCCCGTTGATCAGCTCTCAAAAACCTTAACTTGAGGGCTTTTGGGGTGGAGGGCTCTGGTTCAGGAATCTTGGGCTTGAGGAATCCGTTGGGCTTGAGGAATCCGTTGGGCTTGAGGAATCCGTTGGGCTTGGGAGATCTTGGGGCTTGGGAGATCTTGGACTTGGGAGATCTTGGGGCTTGGAGGGAACTCAGCGTTCTGGGAGTTGGAGGTCGACCCAACGCCGCTCTGCCTGGCTGACCAAGACGGCATCGGCAACCACTTGAGCGGCCAGCCCATCGTAAAAGCTGGGTACCGCCGCACGCCTTTGGACAATCGCCGAGACAAACTCCCAGACAAGATCATAACGAAAGACCACCGCAGGCGTGCCTTGATGGGGATCACGTGGGCTGCCGGGCGGTCGCAAAAACTCTTCGGGAACCGGCACCGGAGCCAGGTCATGGCCGGTCCGGCCGATGAGGACCACGTGGGGATCATGCAAGCGATAAACGGCTGTTCCCTCAGATCCGTTGACCTCCGCCCATTCATGCCCAAAGCCGGACTGAGTGTAACCTCGAGCCAAGGTTGTTCCTTCCCAGACTCCTGTCGCACCCGATTCGAATTCCGCAATCAAGGCGGACCAGTCATCGACATCCGAGGGGTCACAGGGAATACCATTGGGGAGGCGGTCGCGAGGACAAAATCTCGCCACGCTGCCGCAGAGCGAGCGGATTGGTCCCATCAAATCCAAGCCCAGGTCGATTCGATGGATTGTCATGTCGAAGAGGTCACCAGCCCCAGCACGATTGCGGTATTGTCGCCATCCCCAGCTTGTCTCGGGCCAGTCCAAAAAACGCTGGCTGCGAAAGTGTCGTGGCTCGCCCAGTGACCCGGCTCGTAGCATCTGACGCAAATAACGCATTGCCGGGGCAAAGCGGTAAGTGAAAGCGGTCATGTGCACCACTTGAGCGTCTCGGGCGGCGGTGTACATCTGCTGAACTTCTTCGGTGTGAAGCCCCAAAGGCTTCTCACACATCACGTGTTTGCCCGCCTGAACAGCCGCCAAGGCCATCGGTCGATGCAAATCGTTGGGAGTGGCGATGATGCAGGCATCGATGTCCGGCGAGTTGCATAATTCCCGATAGTCTTCGCTGACCCAATCCAGATCCCAATCATGTTTTCGTTGTTCCAGCAGTTCTGCGTTGGCATCACAAACAGCCACCAACTCAGCACGGCCGTCCAGACGAATTCCAGGAACATGGTGATAGTCGCTGACGGCCCCGGCCCCAAAAATAGCGATACGCACCAAAGCGCTTGAGCCGCTTGGGTCTGAGCTGCTCAATTCTGAACTGCTCGGCTCTGGGTTAGCAGACTCTGGGCCGGTTGGTTCTGTGCCAGTTGACTGTGTGCTGGTTGATTCTGGGGGGTCTGGTTGTTGGATTGGGTCAGCTGGGGTTTGGTCGGCGTGAACGGGTGGGGCATGTTGGGGCTTGGGGTGGATCGATTCATCACAGGGAACATCGGCAAATTGGTGAGGAGAGTGGCCGCGGGGGGAGGTTTCTGAAGGATTGGTGGACATGCGGAGAATCGAGGACGCCAGGATCGTCGGCAGGGCTGCGTCAGACTGTCTCAGTCGGCAGCGGTGGAGATTTCAGAAGGCCTCAACGACCTTTTGGTGCTTGAGGCTACGGAGTGATAGCAGGCTCGGCAACCCCTTCTCGGGGCGCCTGGTGTGGGCAAACTTTCTTTGGGCAAACCGACTTTGGGCAAACTTTCTTTGGGCATTGCCTTGAGCAAGAACCCACCGAGGGGCAGGCAGCTTCGGACAGGCACCAACTTTTCAGTCATCGGGGAAACGCTGACGAGCTGTTGCTGACATTTGCAGTGGAGAGCGCTGTGTGTTTGGTCTTCTTTGAGTTTGATCCCAATGCGGAGCTGCCGATTATGCTGGCAGCCAACCGGGAAGAAGAGCTGGCCCGCCCCAGCCGGCCACCAGCTCCACAGCCAGGCCCACCCAGGGTGCTCTGCGGAGTTGACGCTCTCGCTGGAGGGACTTGGCTGGGGATCAATCAACATTGCTTAGTCGTGGCGGTGACGAATCGGCATGACCCCCGGCCTGGGCGGCATTCAAGAAGTCGAGGGTTGTTAGCTCGCGAGTTGCTGGAGTGCCGCGATGCCGCTGCGGCAGCCAACCAGGCCCTGCAAAGCCTTCGCAGCGGGTTGTACGCGGGGTCGAACTACCTGTGTCTTGATCCATCAACCGCTTGGGTCATCCACGGAGGACCTCAGCCAGAGCGATTGCTTCTGGAGCCAGGAATTCATGTGCTGACCAATGAAGGAGACCTCGATGATGACCAAGACGCCCGTCTGAAGCGAGTGAAGAGTTTGTATCGACAGGGCAGACCAGCCCAACCAGGACTGAGCGGTTTTCTGACTTTGGGCCGGCAGCTCTGCCAACTCCGATCGGGTTGGCCAGGTGAGCCGCCGATCTTTCGGGTTCAGCAGGCTGGCTATGGCACAGTCTGCTCCACCTTGATGGCTGTCAGTCGCAGGCCAGGTGAGTCTCTCTATTATCACCAGGAAAGGTCCCAGGAGGCGGGGCCGTACGAGGATTGCAGCGGGATGCTGCAGAAGATTTTCTGAGATCCTTCAAGCTGAGGGTGGCTCCAGGCCAAAATCTCGGATCGTCAGCAAACTCTGGAGCTGATAGCCCTGAGCGGTGATCGCCTCTTCTCCGCCTTCCAGTCGGTCCACGATGGTCACCACCCGGCGGACGCGACAGCCGAACTCTTCTAGGCGGGAACAAGCGGTGAGAGCAGAGGCCCCCGTGGTGACGACATCTTCGACAACGACCACCTCCATTCCGGGGACGACAGGCCCTTCGACGTAACGATTGGTTCCATGCCCTTTGGGTTCTTTCCGGATTAAGCATCCCACCAGCGGGGTCCCTTGAAGCCCTGCCATTGTGACCACTGCGGCTGTGATGGGGTCAGCTCCGATTGCTAAGCCGCCGATTCCTTGGGGCCAAGAGCTGCTTAAGAGGTCGAGAATACCCTGGGCCACGAGAACGGCCCCCTGGTGGTGAAGGGTGACTTGCTTGCCATCGAGGTAGTAGCTGCTCTGCTTTCCCGAGGCGAGGGTAAACTGACCTCGGCGAAGCGCCTTTTCCTCCAATAACGCAATCAACGCGGCTCGGTCGTACATCAGATCACTGCAAGTCTTGGCAATGAGGGAATCATCAACAACGCAAGAAGCAAATCCGTCCGGGCTTCTGTCCTCGGTTGGAGACTCTTCGAGAGCATCATCGGCTGTCGTTTGAGACCCAAAGCAGCCGCCGACCAGTGCTTTTCCAGCTGTTGATCGACCAGCCTTTCCGCTGTGCCGGACGAGCCAAGATTGTCCTCAACCTCAGTCATGGCTGGCCGAAGGGGTTCTTAGCGAGAACGCGTGTTGGGGGGGCGGGTTGCCACGGGTCGCTCGGCCGGGCCTGGCTCCCGACGCGGAAACCCTTGAGGTGGAAATCCCTGGGGCGAAATCCCTGCGGGGAAAGAATGAGGCGGCTGGGTCGAGGGCGGTTCACCAACAATGGTCACCGACGAACGGGGGGACAAAATATCGAAGACATTGTCGATGTCAACGGATTTCAATCGAATGCAACCGAGCCCACCAAAGACCCCGACCAAATTGGGATCAGCGGTTCCGTGGATGCCATAGTCTTGACCGAGTGTGAGCAGCTGTTCTCCGTAAGGGTTTTGCGGGTCATCTCGCCCAAGGGTCCCTTGGCGTCCGCGGTAGAGAGGATTGCGGATCTTTTCCAAGACGGTCCACTGGCCCGGGGGAGGAGGCTGGCCGACTCCGACGACAAAGCGGCCTGCGTAGCTGTTTCCCAGCCGTAGGGTCAGACGAAGTTTGGGGATATCCACGACAGCTTGAAAAGGCCCGCGAACGACTTTGAGCCGGTCACCGGGCATCAGTTGGGGAGAAGGTCCCAGCTCATTGATTTTGGCGAGCAGTCGGGCAGAAACGGAGTTTCGATCTGCTATCTGGTGCAACTGGTCTCCTGGTTGGACTTGGTATTCGCTTTGGGGAAGCCAGGACTCAGGAGAATAGATCACCTTGGCCGCCAGCCAGTCCAGACTTTTCACCAAAGCTTGGTACTGATCTTCTGGTAACCTCTGCTGGCCATCCCAGTCATAATACAGTGAAAGCAATTCCAAGCACTCCGCATGCCGACGTTGCCAGTAGAGTTCTTGGGCCTTTTGCCAGGCTTGCACAAAAGGTATGCGGGTGGAAGACGGTTCTGCAAAGGGAGGAGCCGAGAGTGCCTCATCTCCCCAAGCACCCAGATTTTGTTGGGCAGCTGGATTTTGTTGGGCAGCCGGATTCTGTTGGGCAGCTGGATTTTGTTGGGCAGCTGGATTCTGTAGGAAGGATTGAGGTGGCGAGGGTTCATTTCTTGAGAGAGTGCCTGGGGCCAATTCTGAAGCAGGCCTAGGCGGAGGCAAGGAACGAAGACCTTGGGTTGGAGACTGATCGAAGTTGGGGGAGCCTGGGTGAGCCAGATGACTTGGTGGGGGATCGCCTTCTCGTCCGGCAGCTAAGGTTGTCGTCCCAGGTCGCTCGCTCTGAGCAGCCCGGGCCAGTTGGTCTCCACTGGCTCCACCGCCATCTTCCGGCGGAAGGCTGTTCCACAAAGGTGCGTCGCCGACTTTGTCGGAGGCTGAGTGAGAGTGAGATGGCTCACCGCTCGTTGATGAAGAGTTCCCGGTTACGGTGATGTACACCGCATAACCGGAGGTGAGCAAGGCGGCGATTGCCAGAATCGTTTTAAAGGTGTTCACCGTCGTCCTCCCTGACGACACGTCCGCTCAGCTCCCCAGGCGGATTGGGCGGAATGCCTGATAGCCGGGAACGCCCCGTAGAGGGAACGTTTCACCGTGTTGGTGGACCCGTTTACTGATTCCCCGCTTGGTCGAAGGCTTTTCAGGGAATCAGTAGATGCTCATTTTTGATTGCTCAGGTTGGAGTTGCTCAAGTTGTTTCGCACTTGCTGAGGCACGGCTCAATGAAATCGGTCAGCGGAATTCAGCCATGCTGGCAAAGTCAGTGGAGCTGGATGTCTTGGGCTGAGTCGAGTGAGCTGTTGGGTTTGTTAGGCTCTTTCTGTGTTTGTCATCGCTGGGTCGGTCGCAGGTCTCGGAGTAACCCTTCGCTGCCGAGTTGAGGTGACTGGAGTCCTCAAGTTGCCGGTGAAGGTCCTTCGGCCTCATGCAGTCAGGCCTCACCGGCATCGGATTCCATCATTGCCTCAGGCAGCCCAGTTTTCAGAAAGCCCAGTTCTCAGAAAGCCCAGTTCTCAGAAAGCCCAGTTCTCAGAAAGCCTGGTCAGCAGAAAGCCTGGTCTTCAGAAAGCCCAGTTCTCAGAAAGCCTGGCTGGGGGCTGACTCGACTTGTGCTCAGGCACAGCGAGGGTTTGCTGGCCAAAGGTAGCCGCCTGGATCGACCCCACCAGCTGGAGTTCTGGCGGACTATAGACCAACTCTCGGGCGGATGCTACCTCAGGGTGGCAAAAGCAGTCCGGCAGTCAAGCCGTTGGTGTGGATCTGCGCCACTCACCCTGCGCTGTGAACATCCATGAGCGATGCAGACGGCCGTCCTCAATGGCCGCTTGGGTGCATCCGCCCGAGAGCGTGTCTGATGAACGACGGACCTTACCGGTCCGTCTGAAGGCCTCGCACAAAGACTGGCTTCCATCAGCAGCCAGCAGAGATTGCCAGTGGCAGCGAGGCCAGCCCGAGAGACCCTGGCCAGCGACAATCCAGGCTGGCCTCTTGTGTTGGAACGGGTTAGGCCTTTGCAAAGCTTGGCCAACCAGGCCATGGCCGTTGAACTCTCCCGGGGAGGCCACAGGACGCTGCGGTCCAAAAGGAGTCTGGCCCTGGCATAAGTGCCCAGGGCACAAGTTCACAGGTTCTCGGCTGACAGGGTGAAAGCCGACACTCCCCAAGGGAACTTGCTGCCGTGGACCGCTGGCGAGTCGCTGAGCAACCTGAAGAAGCGGATTCCCGCAAGCAAAGCGAGACCACAACGGATTGTTGGGGTCGTTGTTGGGTGCACATAGGTTGAGTGAGACCGCTGTTTGTTCACATCGGCGTCGGGGTTGGAACGCTCCAGATCACCCGGTTCTGAAAGACCCCACGCTTGGTGGGCGGACCTGCCGACGCAAGCGTCGAGCTGGAGCGTATGTGTTGTCGCATGGAGGCAGACATTATCGCGTAAAAATTCGTTGTCAACTGAAAAACTCCACAGTAGGTCCTGCGGCGACAAAGCGTAACCGCTTCGCTTGGGTCTCCTCTACGAGATGTCGGGGCAGAACCACCTGGGGTGATGCCACCTGTAGAGACCGCTGTCTCAAAAAACAAGCCGTCCCGCCCAACTGATCACAGGAACTTCACATGCTGAACCAAAGACCAGCCGCAGCTTGGCCGCAGAACGGGGATCTTTCCGACGAAACTCTCAGCAAAGATCATGTGCCTGAGTGCCCATCTCTCATCATAAGCTTGGCTGAGCAACGAAGATCTTCAGTTGTGAGAGAATCACAGATGCAATCGTCGAAGGACCTGAGGGCTCTGTCTCAAAACACGCTCTTCGGCCAGAGAACACGATAGGCCAGTGGCTGGCCACCAGGACAAAGCAGGCAAATCCATGAGGTTCGTCGATGAGGCCGCCCGAATCCAGCTGCCCGAAGCCAGCTGCCCGAATCCAGCTGCCCGAATCCAGCTGCACGAAGCCAGATTGATGAGTTGAGACAGAACTTCGAAGGAAACGGACCGGCACGAGCGACCGACTCTTAGTCGGTGAGGTTGATCCCAAGGTCAACGGTCATGCGAACTCCTGGGAGGTGGTATGATCATCCCTTCAGGAGAATCAATTCGCTGATGTGAGATTCCCAAACATCGTGAGACGGAAGAACGGCGCCGTCGGGTGAGTATGCGCAGGTACGGTCTACTCCGAAGCCTCAGGGAAGTCCTCGTCCGAGGGCGGGCGTCGATCTTCGGTCGGGGCTGTCTGGAGATCCTCAAGAGTGTCGGAAATCTCTCGAAGAATCAAGAAACAACCGCCAGTTGCCAAACGAGCACTCCCAAGCCCAGAGGGATCACCCAAAAGGCAAAATAGTGCCAGCGGCCGCGTTCCAAGAGGGTGATCAGCCACCACAAAGCAAACAATCCGACCGCAAAGGAGAGAGCAGCTCCCAAGAGCAGAGCGGCCAGTGGAGGGCCCCCGGAGGCGTCTTTGGCCAGCTTCAAGCCTTCAATCAATCCAGCTCCTCCGATAGCTGGAATGGCCAGCAAGAAAGCAAAAGTCGCTGCCTCCCGACGGCTCAGGCCAACGAGCAAACCAGCGAAAATCGTTGAGCCGCTTCGTGAGATCCCCGGGAGCAACGCGAAGGCTTGAAAGATCCCGATCAACACCACCGCCGAATAGCTTAAATCCGCTGGTGTCTTTTGCCCCGAAGGCAAACGCACCGCCAGCAGAAGCAGAACACCTGTTAAGGGCAGCATGGCACCAGCGAGCATTGGACTTTCCAAAACACCCTCAGCGTACTCTTTCAGCGGCAAGCCGATCACCGCGGCGGGGATCGTTCCTACGATCAATTTGGGGATGATCCGCCAGTCTTCTCCCAGCAGACGCCACACGCGATGCCAGTAAAACACCAGAACCGATAACAATGTGCCAACGTGCAAGACGATGTTGACCTGCAGACGAGCACCCCGAGAATCCTCTCCTAAACCGAGAAACTCCTCAGCGATCACGAGGTGCCCGCTAGAACTGATCGGCAAGAACTCGGTCAGTCCCTGCACAACGCTCAATATGGTGATCTGTAGATAATCCATCGGACGTTCAAGTTGAAAGTTGGCCGGACTGCCCTGCCGGAGTACACATCACGGCAGGGCCGCAGCCTGGCAAATCAAATCTTATTCAAGCAAATCTTAGTCCAATCAACCCCGCAGGGCCGAGCCTGGTCTGGAGTCCCACAACGCGAGACAGGCCCAGTGGGATGGAACTACCCAGACCGAACCCTGATGACCTCAACGCAGAAAGTGAACTGTGATTGATCAACGCGGTGAGGTATTTGGCGAGGCTGTGAGGATTCGGGCCCTACCTCGACCCTTCCAGGTTGTGGCAGAGGCCCAACCTGGAGGGCCCTCAACAGTTTCATGCAACAACATCTGGGTGGGCAATGGCCACATCTGGGACAGTCCAACTACTGCTCTTGGGGAAAATTCTTGCTCGTCCCCAACGCCGCAACAGCAGAAGAACCACTCATGTCGCAGCCGTTCCAGAAGAAAACCGAAACGCTCGTGCCTGCAGATGCTCTATGGAGGATTTTAGGTGGATGCCAAAGGACCTTCGGCGATTGAGTGCGGATGCTCTTGGTCTTGACACGATTCCGTGAGGGTCTCCGTCACCCCGAGAGGTGAGATCCGGTCAACCTCCCTTTTAGCAAAGCATCCGCCTCATAATCCTCAGCATCGGAGAGCAAGCCAGCCTGCAAGAGAGCTGCTCTGCGGTAGTGGCCTGCTTGAGAGAACAGCTCAGCGTGACGACCCTGCTGGACAATCCGCCCTTTCTCCAAGACAATCACCCAATCGGCACGTCTGAGCGTGCTTAAGCGATGCGCTACCACAAACGTGGTGCGGCCTTGCATCGCCCGTTCCATGGATTCCAGGATCTCCTCTTCGGTTTCTGGGTCAATCGCGGCGGTGGGATCATCCAATAACAGGATCTTTGGTTCTAACAGGATCGCACGGGCGATGGCCAACCGTTGCCGCTGGCCTCCTGAGAGGTCGACACCAAACTCACCCAAGACCGTGTCGTAGCCGTCAGGCAGTTCTTCGATAAAGTGATGTGCAGCTGCGGTTTGGGCGGCTCGTTGGATCTGCTGATCGTCTGCTTCTGGATGCCCAAAGGCAATATTGGCCCGAACGGTGTTGCTAAAGAGAAAGCTCTCTTGAAAGACGATTCCGATGTGCCGGCGGAGACCCTCCAGCTGCAAATCGCGGACGTCGTGCCCGTCCAAGAGAACACAACCTTCGCTGGGGTCATAAAATCGCGGAAGCAAACTCAGCAGGGTGCTTTTGCCGGCGCCGGTAGCTCCTAGGATGGCCACACACTGACCAGGCTCCACCCTCAGTGAAACGTCGTTGAGAACAGGATGATCGGCATCGTAACCGAAGCTCACATTCTGCAGTTCCACTCGTCCTTCGGTTTGGGGGAGCGGTTGGGCATGCGGGGCTGACTGAATCTCCACCGGACGATCCAACACCTCAAAGACCCGACGGGCGCCGGAGAGGCTTTGCTGGACACTGTTGGCGATCCCGGCCACATTGGTCACCTGGGCAGAAAACTGTTGCAGAAGACCGGCAAAGACCACCAAACCGGTCCCCAAGGCCAGTTGGTTGTTCATGACCAACCACCCTCCGTAGACCAACAGCACGAACAGGTTGAACTGCGTGAGAAAACTCACCACCGGAGTATAAATCGAGACACGCCAAAAAATCCATTTCATCTGGTCTCGGACTTCCCCACTGGCCTCTCGGAAGCGATCGATTTCCACTTGTTCCCGAGCAAAACCTTTGACCACCTGGACTCCAAGCACACCCTCGCTCAGACGCAAGACCATCTGATCCACCAACTCCCGATTCCGGTCATAAGCAGGCCGGACAATCCGAGTGAATAAGGCCGAGGCCGTCCAGAGCAGCGGTGTGGTCGCCAGACAAGCGACTGTCAGCAGCGGGTCAATGGAGAGCATGTAAGCTAAATAAAACGCCAGCGAGCAAATCACCAGCGTCAGTTGCAAGAGAACCCCGTCGATGAACTGACGCAGCGCCGCGACATCCACGGTCACCCGGTTGATCACCGACCCGCTGTTGTGGCTGTCGAAGAAGCGAAAGCTCAGTTGCTGAAGACGGTCATAGACTTGCCGTCTTAACGAAGCGATCACATCAGTATGAATCAAGCGGGCCCCGGCGATGATGTTGAGGTGATTGACCACCCCCCGCAGGAAGGCCAAAGCCAACACGCTCAAGGCCACATAATTGATCGTCAGCCAGGGCGACCAACTCGAGGGCGGCTGCCAACCCAGTGGCCACTGCGGGGGTGGACTGCTCGGGTCGGCTGCATGGCGAATGACATCGATACCAAGACCTGTCAAAGCCAGAACAGCGAGACTGGCCCCGACGAAGACGATCTGCCAAAACAACACCTTCAGACAGCCCCAACGATGAACCCAACTCAACCGCAACAAGCGGAGAAAAAGCGTCCAGTTGGTCATCTGAGGGCCACTTTTCTCGGCAGCATGATCCGGCCCGGGGTCACCACCGAGAGCACCAACAGCCCCTTTGGGACGACCGCCTGACTCATCCGATTTCCCCTCAGAAGAACCAGGACTTGAGAAAGCGTTTTGGTTTTGGGTTGCAGTTTTTGGGGGGTCAGCCCGATCAGCTGCCTCGGCAGCCGGCAAACGACGAGCGTGATGAGAAGGCCGGACGACCTCTTGGTGGTTTTTGGGAGATGACATGGTTGCCCCATGTGTCTGAATCGGAGAGGACGTCAGAATACCCAGCCGGGGCCGTGACACAAAGGGTGAACCGCCCTGGAGCTGGGAAGATTTTCAGAAGACCGTTTGGGGGACCGGCTGATTTTGACACAGCCGCCAAGCCAGCGGTTCGGGGAGGTGGTGATGAGAATTGTTTCCCTGTTGCCAGCAGCGACCGAGATGTTGGCTTTGTTGAAGCTCCAAGACCGCCTCGTCGGTGTTAGCCACGAGTGCGATTGGCCGCCGGGGATCAAAGATCTGCCTGCAGTGACCTCTTCGCGAATTCCTGCAGATGCCCCGAGTTCCGTGATTGATCAGCTGGTGCGGCAACAAGCCGCAACGGCTGGGGAAAGTTCCGCATTGTACCAACTGAACATGGAGTTACTTCAACAGTTGCGTCCAACGTTGATCGTGACTCAGAGTTTGTGCGATGTCTGTGCGGTGGATCAACGGCAAGTTCAGCAAGCGGTGAGCCAGCTTGAGGGTGATGTCTGCATCCTCAATTTGCACGTGAGCAGTCTGGAGGACATGTTGGCTGGTCTGCGACAGATCGCCCAGACGACCGGGTTGGCTTGGGGGGAGGAGGTGATCGCCGGCTTGCAACAGCGGATCAGCCAAGTGTTGAGGCGGACTCAGTCGCTCAACGAAGGTCGCAAGGCTCTGAGGGTCGTCGTTCTGGAATGGCTCGATCCTCCCTTCAGTTGTGGGCACTGGACTCCGCAGATCGTGCAACTGGCCGGTGGCCAGGAGGCCCTCAGCCAGCCTGGCCGCCGCTCTCGGAGGATCACCTGGCAGGAAGTCCACTCAGCCCAGCCGGATGTGCTGCTAGTGGCTTGTTGCGGGCAAGATGTCCAGCGTACCCTTCAAGATGTGAGGCCTTTGTTGGCACACCCGCTGTGGAGGACTTTGCCTGCTATGCAAAAGAACCGTGTGTACCTCCTCGACGGGAACGCCTATCTCAGTCGGCCCGGACCCCGGTTGGTCGACGCACTGGAGATCGTCGCACACTCCTTCCACCCGGATGTTCACCAGCTTCCCACCGGATTGCCCCAGGCTGTCCGCATGACCGAGGCCTTCGACCTGCCAGCATCCCCGAACACACCCGGGGACGCCTGTGTGACCCGGCCGTTCGGTTGATCAGGAGACGCAGGAGGTTTTCGCTTGGACGCTGATGTTGCATCAGCGTCCGATTCGGCCGGATCATTGGACAAGCCCGAGGCAAGCGTGTTGAGCCCTACGTTTCCCAGTCGACACGAAAAAGGTCTTTTCCTGCAAGACCTGGAGCATCTTCCGCGAGCAGCCCGGTACTAGTGATATGGTACTAGCGATCTGGTACTAGCGATCTGCTGAGCGGAGATACTGGTGGCACTCGACGCAGTTGCGCGTCAGTTTGGCATAGCTTGCCAGCAGTCGTTCGACATCTTTGGCCTTGGCATCCTGGATGACTGCGGCAACCTGTTTGCGGAAGGCAGCGCTTCGCTTGTTGTATTCAAGCGTTTGGAGCACCTGCCAATTGGATTGGCTGCTCAATTGAAGGAGTTGCTGTCCCGCCTGGGCGACCTGCTGGAAGTCCTCGGTGGCGATTCCCGAGAGCAGCCCCTGTGTGGCTTGAAGCTTGAGCTTCATGATCGTCGCGGTATCCAGCAACTTGGTCTCAGCGGTCGGTTCATCGTCTCTGACCCGTCGGGCTTGGTCGGCCGCCGGAGAAGGCGATCCACCTGCTTGCTCGGAGGCCAATGTGATCGGCTGAGTGGTCCCTTGCCCAAGTAAGAAACCCAGGCAACTGGCCGACACCGCCAGGACGATCATTACGGAAAGAACTTGTTTGCTTGGTTGCATGCTGAAAACTCCATTGTTTGCACCGATTGAGGCTGGGGAAGGACTCGGCTTGTTCGACTTTCTCCGATCCAACGTAGGCTGGGTCAGATCGATTGGAATCAATCAGAGCTTCCACCAAGCTTCCAAAGTTGCCCAAAACGTCACCTGGAGCCACGATTTCGCGGGAATCCTGTTCGCGGGAATCCTGGGCTCCCTGAATCTTCACATCGGTAGGACTGCAAGCCAACTCGATCATCTTGCAAACGCCCTCTGGTCCCGCAAACGCCCTCTGGTCCTGCAAAACGATCCAATTCCGCAAACTCAATTCGGCGAATCGACCAGACAGAGTTGAGCTGTTGCACGGCAAGGCGTTTCTCCGGTTGTTTCGAGTCCTGTTGCCTGCCACCCCATCAAGACCGCATAATCAACAATTCGACTACGATTTCAAGCTGTTGACTGGTCCGCCCGGGCAGTCACTTGCTTCACAGAATGCCGCGCAAAGACACCGATTGAGCGAAAGGGTTTTATGATCATCCGCGTGCTCGTGTTATTGCTTGCCGTGTTCTTTTGGCTCTCTTGGCCGGGGGTCCTACTGGCCGGAGGATCGCAAGAAGAGGGCTTACAAGCAGAAAGATCCCAAGCAGAAAGATCCCAAGCAGAAAGATCCCAAGCAGAAAGAGCACAGCTGGCGTCCCAGCCCAACATTCTGATTCTCTTGGCGGATGATCTCTGTTGGTTTGATCTGAGTTGCTGCGGGTCGAGCAACGTGCAAACGCCCCAGATTGATCGCCTTGCCCAAGAGGGCATTCGCTTCACTCAGGCTTACACGGCCACGGCGATGTGTGCTCCCACACGCGGACAGCTCTATACAGGGTTGTTTCCGGTTCGCAACGGGGCCTACCCAAACCATAGCCAAGTCAAAGCCGGCACCAGGAGTATTGTGCACCATTTGAGGGCGTTGGGATACCGCGTGGGGCTGCATGGCAAGAAGCACTTCGGGCCCCCGGAGTCTTTCCCGTTTGAGAAGGTCACCAACGTGAAAGGTTTTCTGGCGAGCTCCCAGCAGCCGTTTTGTCTGGTGTACGCCTCCAAACAGCCACACCTGCCCTGGTTGCCCGCTGATGATATCGATCCTGAGAAACTTCGATTGCCCCCGGATTCGGTCGATACCCCGCAGACTCGGGCAGCCTTGGCCAACTACTTGACTGACGTCCAAGATCTTGATCGGCAAGTCGGAGAAGTCCTGCGGGCCTTGGATCAAACCGGACATCAAGACGATACTCTGGTGCTCTTCACCAGCGAGCAAGGGGCCCAGTGGCCCTTCGGCAAATGGACCTGCTACCAGCGCGGATTGCAGACGGCCTTCTTGGTGCGTTGGCCGGGCGTCGTCAAGCCGAAGACCACCAGCGACGCGATGATCCGTTATGTGGATGTTGTTCCCACGCTGATTGAGGCTGCCGGCGGCGATCCTGCTGCCATTGACACCGGCCGGGCTGGCGCTGCGGACGGAGGGAGGGGTTTTGATGGGCGAAGTTTTCTGAGTGTCCTGCGTGGCCAAACGGACCGTCATGCTGATTGGACTTATGGAGTCCATACCACCCAGGGCATCATCGCTGGCAAGCCCTACCCGGTACGCAGCATTTGTGATGGACGATGGAAACTGATTGTCAACCTCATGCCGGAGGCGACCTTCCAAAACACCCTGATCGTTGACGACCGAGCCAACTTCTGGAAGTCCTGGGTGCAAAAGGCCCAGCACGATCCTGCCGCTGCCAAGCTGGTCAACCGTTACTTGCGCAGACCGCCAGTGGAGTTGTACGATTTGCAGAGTGATCCGTGGGAGCTGAAGAACTTAGCTAAGGATCCCCGCCAAGCTGAGCAGATTGCTCGATTGCAAAAACAGCTCGCCGGCTGGATGAAGCAACAAGGAGACGAAGGGGTGGCCACCGAGCTGGCCGTGGCCAATAAACATACCCGAGCACGCCGCGGACAGAAGACCAAACCCAAATAGCCCTCAGGCGTTCTCGAGAATCTGCACCAGAGGCGTCCTTCTCTGCCTACTCCAACCCTGCGGTGTCGTCTGCGAGTCTGTCCGAAATCGTGGCGGAGGCACAACCGCCGGTGGCTACTGCTGTTGGGGAAAACTCTTGCTCGTCCAAGACACTGCAACGGCACAAGAACCGGTGATTTCGCAGCCGTTGCACCAACCGCACGAGCCAAGTTTTTCCCTGTTCTCAGTAAGTAATGAGTCTTGATGCAACGAATCCTCGGTGTGCCGGGATACTTTTCAGACAGTCACTTAGCGGTAGTCAGGATTCGGATAGTCAAAACGACATCCTGCCTCCCAAGCAGATCGCTGGTTGCCGTGGGCAGGCAGGCCGCCAGCGTCTTTGATCATGCGAGCCATGTGTAACAGGTTCCAGGTCATAAAGGTGGTGTTTCGGTTGGTGAAGTCATTTTCTGGACCTCCGGACCCCTCATCCAGATAAGACGGGCCCGGTCCAGCTTCACCCAACCAAGCAGCATCGGCTTGGGGCGGGATGACGTAGCCGAGATGCTGGAGTGAGTAAAGGATATTCATCGAGCAGTGCTTGGCACCATCTTCATTTCCAGTAATCAGGCAACCCCCGACCTTGCCGTAGTAAGCATACTGGCCACGATCGTTGAGAATATGAGAATTGGCATAGAGCCGCTCGATCACTTGCGTGCAGACAGACGATTTCTCACCCAACCAGATCGGCGAGGTGAGCACAAGGATCTCGGCGGACTGCACCTTTTGGTAGATCTGTGGCCAGTCGTCCTTCTCCCAGCCGTGTTCGGTCATATCCGGCCAGACGCCGGTGGCAATCTGATAGTCGATCGGCCGCAGAACCTCCACGGTCACACCGTTTGCCTGCATGATGGCCTGGGAAATGCGGATCAGCCCTTGTGTATGCGAGAGTTCCGGAGATCGCTTGAGTGTGCAATTCAAAAACAATGCCTTGAGATCGGAAAAGTCCCAGGTGCTCTGACTGCAGAGCTGTTGCTGCTTCTCATTAAGAACCACAGGTGTCTCCTTCCACTGGTCGACCTCGGATGAAACCACAAACAACTCTGGACAAGCAACGCGTGTCCTGGTCAAGCGTGGACTACTGCTGCTGGGGAAAATTTTTGCTCGTCCAAGACGGTGCAACGGAACAATAACCGGTGATTTCGCAGCCGTTGCACCAACCGCACGAGCCAAGATTTTCTGCATTTTCAGTAGGAACTCATTGATGAATGCCTGCTTTTGACCAGTGACGGTTAGAAGAGATCCCAAGCTAGCATTTTCTGTCAGCGTTTTGGCAGTGCTGATGAGGATGGTTCTTGACCGTTGAGCAAGACTGGTCCCCATTGGCAGGATCAACGGGCTTGGAGCGGACGGTTTTGTGCGCTGCCTTGAGGGCAGTTCACCACACCTGAATAAGAGAGATCAGGTCTTGCTGAGTCAGGGAACCGCGAAGAGGGAGAAGAGCAATCGCGGCAGGTCGAGCGGAGCAGTCGAGGATGAGCTGACGGGAGTTGGGTGCGTCGTAGCCAAGCTCGCACGGAGTGTGCCCATGGATGAACATCTGGGCTCCCACGGCATCGGCAAAGGCATCCGCGTTGATGTCTCGGTAGTCACGTCCCCAGACCAAGCGGAAGACCTCGCCGTCCTCGTTGAAGTCGTAATCCTGCAGGGGTCTCTCGAACACGTCGTTGTCAAAGCCCTCAAAATCGACCGATTCCGGGGCGGAGTGAGTGACCAGAATGTCGCCGGGCAACCAAACGCCCAGAGGGCAACTGGTAATGAACTCCGAGAGGGCGTCGTGAACTCGATCAGCGTCATCTCCGTAGGCTTCGGTCAGGCCCATCCGAAAGATCAAGCCCAACATCTTACCGTCTTTGGTGATGGGGTAAGCTGTGGCCTCGGCCAGTTCGTGATTGCTCAGGATGAAGTGCACACGGTCTGGGTAACGGACCTTCAGCGCTGTGACCGCTTCGAGCATGCGATGAGACTTGCAGGCGGTTGTGCCGTTGTAAGTTGGTCCCCCATGGCAGACCTCCTGAAGGATCAAATGCCGTTGAGGGTGGTTCTCCAAATCAGCGACCGCCAGGATGTGGTCGAAGTTTTCGAAATGGCCGTGTAAGTCCGCAGAGACCAGGATATCCTTGCCATCAGACGGTTGGAGGCGAATGAGGTTTCCTTGACGGCTTGGAGTGGCTCGGTTGGCCTGAGTTGCCGCCTTGGCCAGCTCAATGGTTTTTTCCGCATCCCCAGCTGTTGCCGGCATGTCCAGTTTCCTCAGCTCGCATATCTCAAAGTCAGGGTCGGCTTAACTGATTGGATCTCGTGGCCCCCGAACGATGGTTGTAGCAACAACCAAGACTCTCAACACTCGGGAGTTTCAGGGGTCAAGCCGCTTGAGGGTGATCCGCCTGTTCGATCAACAGCAGTGCACCTGACCAAAAACCGCACTTGAACCAACAGTGCACTGAAACCGGCAGATTCGTGAACCAACAGGTTGGCAACGATGAGGGGCCTCTCCGCCATCACGGTCTTGGTTGAACAACAATGGCCAAAGTCTGACGGCGGTCTCGGACTCAACCAGTGAGCTCACCTGAGCTCACCATTTAGCAAATCAGGATGTGAGGCCGATGACGGACCCACTTTTGGGGAACGCTCCGGGTTTCTCTCCCGCTTCTCTGGTCACCTGCGTCAGAGAGCTCGAGATACCACCCACGCCTCCAGACCCTACACTTGTTGACTGCCCTGCGACCGTCTCGGTCAGTTCACCTGACAATCGTCTCCCAGCGGTGGTCTTGAACCGGTCTGTCTTGGCCGAGTCTGTCTTGGCCGAGTCTGTCTTGGTCAGAAACTTGCCCAAGAACCGCAGAGAATCGTCGCATCGGCTGAGTCTTTCAACCAGTGCTGCCAAGCGGTCATCCCGGTAGGGGGGTTGTCAGCCTTGAGGCCTGGGAGTTGCTAGCGGTTCTGAGTTGCTGGCTTTTCTGAACTATTCTCTTTAGTAGTTTACGGTATCGATGACTGCGTCCATGATGCTTTTGCTGGTACTGGAGATGGACTGCCAGCCCCACATATTGGCGACCAGGTCGAACATCATCAGTCCTCCCAAGCCCAGCACCAGAAGGCAGAAAATGAGGGTCACCAGTTCCAGGGGGCCAAAGGGGATATCGACAGTCACTGGAACAGTTTGTGGGATCCCTGGCATCATGGCTGCGGGTTGCTGGTAGGCGCCAGCCGGTGCGTAGCCTTGAGGTCCGCCGGGTGCTTGGCCGTAAGCTGCTGAAGTGGGGGCTTGCTGAAAAGCCGAGGCCATCGCTTCGCCGGCGTCAAAGCCGGCGCCCGAGGCAGCGACTCCTGCGGGTTGGAGCAAGCCCTCGTCTCCTTCGGGGCTGAGCAATGTCGGCCCAGCCTCGTCGAGTTCGGCCTCGGGCTCATCCAGCATGATCAACTGCGAGCCGCTGCCGCTGGTCTCGGAGTCGGCCTCCTCGTCGGCTGGCTCGAGCATGAAGGCGCTTTCGTCGCCCTCGCCGATGTCCTCAACAATCCCCAGTTGCTCAAGGGCGATGCCGCTGTCGGCCGGCCCGAGCCCGCTGGAAGCGATGCCGATGCCACTGTCGCCGGCATTAAGGGTGACATCGCTTCCCCCGCCTGCAGGGGATTGGGCAGCTTCTTCGAGGACGAATTCGTCGGCTTCCTCGCCTTCCACTTGCACCAAGCTGGTGGACTCGTCGGTCTCATCCCCAGCCTCGTCTTCCAAGGACATCAGGCTGCCCATGAGGACCCCACTGTCGCCGATGGCAACACCACCGGAAAGCTCCGAGCCTCCAGGTTCGGAAGGATCGGAGCCGGGTCCGGCCCCACTGATCACCGAAGACGAGCCAACGTTCATGCTACTGGGAGCAAGGACGTCCAGATCGCTTGTGCCTAGACTATCAATATCAGAAGGTGGTGGGGACTTGGGTGTGCTTTGCGACCCCCCGTGCGGACTCAAGAGGTCATCGTCCGGGAGGCCCAAGAGATCTTCTGGGGACGACGAGTCCTTCTGGTCTCTCTCTCCCTCCTTTGGCTGGGAAGGGTCCAGGGAGAACAGTTCGGTGTCGTCGGACTCGGGGTCTGGGAAATCCACGTCGTTAGCCTCCGATTGTGCAATCTCCGGACTCCTCGCTTGTCGGGGCGGGGCGTCCGTCTCCGCGAGTTCGGATTCAACGGGTTGGGAATCAACGAAGTTGAGATCCAACAGCTCGGTGTCGGCGTACTCGTCGACATCGAAATCGGGCCGATCCAATTCGAACCCAGCGGCTTGGGAGCCTTTCGGGTAGGGCCCCGTCGTCCCAGTCGACCCAGTCGATCCTGCAAGCCCCTCCTCGGGGATTTCCAGGTCGTCGTCCAAGGCACCCGTCCCTTGGCTGGTCGCCTGAGTGTTTTGGGGGAAGCCGGCTTCTTGGGCTAAGAGGTCAAGGTCTGCTTCAGGCCTTGGCCAATCTTCGGGGTTGGGCAAGTTGGGACCAGCCAGGTCGGGGGCCTGGGGTCGGTTGGGTCCTGCGGCGGATAAGCCGGGACCTTCCAGGTTGATTGTGAGGTCGGATTCCTCGGGCAGACGGCTCCCTTCTTCCTCGCTGGGGAGGCGGGGAGCGAACTGATCGTAAGGACCAACGGAGCTTTCGGAAAAATCGTCGTCCTCTCTCAGATCGACTTCGGACAGCCGCGGGGCGTCGTTGAATTCCGCAAAGGTGACATCGCTGTCGCTGGCGGCATCGGGGACCAGCCGGACGTCGCTTTCATCGCTCTGGTCGGCGCCGGTGGACATACGAATATCGCCGCCGGAGCTGCCCATGCCGGGACTGACCGTAACAGGCTCTCCCGAGTCATCGGTGGTGTCGGGCAAGCCGATGACTGTTTGGGCTGTGCCACCGTCGGAGCTTCCCGGAGGAAAGCCGATGATGATGTGTTCATCCTCTTCGCCGGAACCGCGGACCGAGACCATCTCAGCGGCAGGCCCGATTCCTGTGTGAGTTTCGGAACTGCCGTCATCGGTTCGGATGATGGCCACGTCTTCGCTGACCAAGTCGGAGTCGGTGGGTTCCTGCGGTGTGGAGATTCGCACCTCTTCGTCAAGTTGGTCGGAGGATCCTTTGATGGTTTGCATGTCGCCACCACCTGGGCCCTCCAATTCGTCACCGAGGACCGCGAAATCGCCTTCTTCCTCGTCCTCTTCTCCGAGCTGGTAACCGGCCTCCACACGTGTGGGCCCAGAGACTTGGTGCTCGCCAAGATCCTCCACAGTCCCCAAAACCGTCGGCATCCCACCGGTTGCTCCCTCGTGCTCGTCCTCGGAGAGCGCTCCTTCAGCTTCCTCCTCGGGATGCCCCAGAGAGATTTCGACCCCGTCGGCGGCAGCCCCTCCTGAGGAACCTGTGCCAGGTCCCATTATCGTTTGCATGTCGCCTGGTGTGCCTTCGAGGTGATCCCCCAAGACACGCCCTTCGGTGTGGCTTCCCAGGGAGATCTCAACACCACCGTTAGTGAAGTCGTCTGCCGAGCCCATCACCGTTTGCATATTTCCGCTGGGGCCCTCCAGTTCATCACCGAGCACAGCAGCCCCGCCAGCCTCACCGGAACTGCCCGACCCAGGTGAACCACTCGACTCACCGGTTTGCAAGTCGGATCCTCCTAGGGAGATCGGTTCGCCAAGGAGATCGTCGGAGGAACCAACCAGTGTTGGCATGTTTCCACCGGGGCCTTCCCAATCATCGCCGAAGACCGAACCGCCGTCGTAATCAGCCGGTTCCTCATCGGTCCCGCCCAAGGAAACCGGTTCTGTATTGGCCATCTCATCAGAAGCACCAAGCAGTGTTTGCATGCCACCACCAGGAGCTTCTAGGTCATCCCCGAAGACGGAGCTGCCGCCGTGCTCGCTCGGTGATTCAGCCCCACCCAGTGTCACAGGTTCGCTGCCGGCGAGATCATCAGAGGACCCCATCAGGGTGGGCATATTCCCGCCGGTTCCCTCCAGATCGTTCCCGAGGACTGCGCCAGCTTGAAAATCAGGAGAGTGCTCGTTGGCATCACCCAGAGGCACAGGACCATTGTCAGGGAAACCGCCAGCCAGATCTCCGGCGGCACTGCCAGAGGGGCCCATCAGGGTGGGCATGTTGCCGCTGGACCCTTCCAGGTCGTCACCCAGGACCCCAGGGTCTGCCGAAGACGGCTCCCCGAAGGAGGAGTCCTCGAAGTCGGCGGTTTCCTCATCGGGACTGCCCACGGGGATGGGCCCGCCAGGATCCCGGCCAGCCAGATCTCCGGAAAAACCCATGATCGTGGGCATATTCCGGCTGGAGTCCTCCAGCTCATCACCCAAGACCGCGCCGCCGCCGGGAACCTCTCTGCCGGGAGCCTGACTAGATTGCTCGTTGGCATCACCCAGAGGTACGGGACCGCTGTCAGGGAAACCGCCAGACAGATCTCCAGAGGGGCCCATCAGGGTGGGCATGTTGCCGCTGCCTTCCAGTTCTCCGCTGAGCACAGCTGCGCCACCCAGATCGGTGGCCTCTTCATCAGGGTCGCCGCTCAGGGAGACCGGTCCCGTTCCAGCCAGATCTCCAGCGGCACTGCCAGAGGGGCCCATCAGGGTGGGCATGTTGCCGCTGGACCCTTCCAGGTCGTCACCCAGGACCCCAGGGTCTGCCGAAGACGGCTCCCCGAAGGAGGAGTCCTCGAAGTCGGCGGTTTCCTCATCGGGACTGCCCACGGGGATGGGCCCGCCAGGATCCCGGCCAGCCAGATCTCCGGAAAAACCCATGATCGTGGGCATATTCTGGTTGGAGTCCTCCAGCTCATCACCCAAGACCCCGCCGCCTCCGGAACCAAATTGCTCAACATCGGCCTCCGCGGGTCCTAAATAGAGGTCAACTCCCGAACTTGCCCCTCCGTCGGCTGCATGCCAGCCGCTTAAATCAGGGGTAGCTTCTCCGACAGCCTTCGCAATCCGCGAGAGAGAATCCAACGGGACTGACCACTGCCCTTCGTGCTGCTGGGCCAGTGAGGGATTCTGTTCACAGGCGGCGCGGATGGCATCAGAGTCGACACCCAACATCTGGGCGACTTGCTCTATGCTCAATTGGTTCGACATCAGGTCGCTCCAAAGCCCTGTTGGGCAAAGCAGGAAGAAGGGAACGCGGCACCAGTGTGAATGCGGAGTCTTCGAGATTGCCCCAGCTGTATAGCTATCCCAGCCACATTGCGACTCTGTCTGTCTCACTTGGCCAAGTCTGCCCCGGCACGGTCACTGCCCCGGCACGGTCGCTGTCCCGGCATGGTCGCTGCCTTGGCACGGTCACTGCCTTGGCACGGTTACTGCCTTGGCACGGTTACTGCCTTGGCACGGTCACTGCCTTGGCACGGTCACCGCCTTGGCGGGCTGACTGCCTTGGTGTCGGACGGCCTGAGCTGCAGGGCTCTCTGTGCGACCGAACCGCTTTTGCGACGGAACTGTCCTCAGGCCGGAACTGTCCTCAGGCTGGAACTGTCTGAGCGATTGAACTGCCTTGGCCACATAATCGGCAGTTGTCACTCAAACCGTTTGGTTCCTGCCAGCACGCCGTCAAACCCTGCAGATCCGGGATACCCGAACGGGAGTTGCGCAGCCAGTGTCCCCCCGCGATAGGGTAGGGTACTGTTCTCGGAGACGCAGGCGAGACAGAAACCGCCGATGACAGGCGGTTTGGGGAAAGCGAGCCGGATTGGACAGTTGGTCAGGTTGAGTCATCTGGCACACAGGACCGCTCCGACGACTTGAGGTTCCTCCGCAGACGGATCATGCAATTTTGAGCTTGAGTGCCAAGGACGGAAGACCAACTGGGCTTCACGCAAACCGATGGACAACAGCCTGGATTGCGGGTTGAGGTCCACCAACAAGGCCAATCTGCTCAAGAGATTGTGTTGATGCAGCACGAGCAAAAATTGTAACGCCTTTATGTCCTATATCGGCGTATTGTACGATCCGCAAAAGCAGAAGCAAGAACACGCGATGTGGATGGAACTTGCGGCGAATCGGGGCTCTCCCCAGCGATCTCTGACATGAGCACAGTTTGCCAGGAGCAGAGAACGCTCGGGCAGTCCTTAGCGATCAACAGCCTCGAACTGTCAGTAGCCTGATCATTGGGGAGTCAGATTCTCGTTGAAGCCAGGGATTCACGTCAAACCGACTGCCAAAATCCAAGCCACCAAGGCACTCGACATTGTGTGACGAGTGATGGTTGCGAGACACCTGAACACGTAATGGCACCGAAAGGTCGGAGCGTATTTACTCCATTATCTGCCCTTGAATGCCAAGGATTTGTCAGTTAGGCAGGTTTCAGGTGACTGTGCTTTAGCGACTGGTGCTCCGGTCGGACTGGCGTCTGAGGGCAAGAGGAGCATATCGAGGCGTCGGCTCCTGGCAATCCGTAAGAGGCTGATCTCGCAGAGATGAGCTTCCCAGGGCAGCTGTTTGGTTCTGTGCCTGGGTCTCGTCTGCGTCATCTTGAGTAGGAGGTTGAGCAAGAGCAACAACCTGGTCTCGGGAGGATACAACGACTCCTGCTTGATCTTCGACGGTCACGGCAAACAAGACCGGCTTGAAAACCGGCAACTTGGCATGGACTTGCTGAATAATCGTTCCGGAACCTCTAGAGACCCGAAAAACCCCTCCATCAACTGGAAACTGCTGACTTCGTCTCTGGTCAAAGATCCACAACTGGTAAGCCTTGTCTTGGGGCAGCTGAGCTAAACCCGTGAAAACCATGAAGCCGGCTTGTTGATCCTGGTTCCAAACGATCTCTCCGGCTTTGTCTTGATCGGCAGGATCAGCCCAGGTCCAAACCACGGATCCGGGATCTTGGCGAAGAACAGCGACTTGTTTGGCAAGCGGCTCTCCGACTTCCTCAGGCGTCGAGAGTGGCAAAAGCAGTCTCATGAAGAGTACCGCTGCAGCAATCCAACCCAAGGCCCCTACGGCTGGCGAGAAGGTTCCTCGACCCTTCGAAAAATGTTGGTCCTCACTCAGCTGAACAGGCCTTTCGGGCTGCCGAGCATGATCTGCCTTGTCTGACCCGCCTTCCCGCAAGAAACCTTTCTTGGTCACCGAGCTAGTCACCGCTGGCTTGGTTGGAGAAGGGCTGGAGGAAGTTGCCGCGCTGGGTTGGGTTGGCTGAATTGTCTGAGCGTCAGCAGCAGACTGATCCGCGATGATCGCAGGTTCCGGAAGGTGAGGCCAAACGCTGCAGACGTGCTGGAAGGCAGCCTCGCACAATCGGCCACGCATCCTTTCTGGTAACGGCTCTTGAGAACCATGACCGCAGGCCAAATCAACAGCTGCGGCTGTCAGGGCAAAACTGTCTCGATGAGCAGGAGCGAGAGGATTCTCTGCCAGCAAACGATCCAGTTCCCGGGCCTCATCTTCGGTCAGGGAGAAAAGCGCCTCATCGGCCAGCAGCTCCTCAACTCGCTCAGGCACCTCCGGCCGTTCAGGCACCTCCGGCCGTTCAGGCACCTCCGGCCGTTCAGGCACCTCCGGCCGCTCAGCTTGATTGTCGGAAGTGGATTCAGTCATAACGCCACCTCGTCGGCAGCAGACCCTTTAAGTAAGTCACGAAGCTTGATCAGTCCCCGGCGAGCATGGGTCTTGACAGTGCCAAGGGGCATCTCCAATGCCTGAGCGATCTGATCGTGTGAAAGTCCTTGGTAAATCGACATCTTCAGCACCCGTTGCTGTTCAGGCCGCAGGCGTGTCATGGCAGCTGCGACCCGAGAGGCCTCGTCCTCTAATTCGATCCGCTCCGGCCCTCCTTCTTCCTGCGGGTTAGGGAGGGTCTCTGGAAGTTGTTGAAGATCTGGCCGGCGGCCAGCCTTCCGACTCCGGTCGATCAGGCGTCGTCGGGCGATCATCGCGACAAAGGTGGTCTCAGCCGCAACTGTTTGGTCAAAACGACCCGCACTTTGCCACAGATCGAGAAAAATCTCTTGAGTGGCATCCTCGGCATCGGCCTCGGTGGGCGACAGCCGACGAGCGAGAGACCACACGAGTCCTCCATACCGAGTGATGCACTCCTGCACAGCGGTCGGATCTCCTGTTGCCACACGTGGCAGCAAGGGAACCGACGGATTTTGTGCCTGAGACCCTCCGCGTGATGCAGGCGAGCCAGTTTGCGTGGCTCGACCAGCTTGTGCGGCGTGTTCAGGCAGATCAGAGGCGACCTCCGCGGAGTGTTGCTCTGATGAGTTCTGATCCGTCTGATTCAAATCCGCCTTGGGAGTGCTAGAAGCAATGTCTGTCTCAGTCAACGGAGGATCTGAGGACTCCCCGGCAGTTTTCGAACCAGATTCGGCAGAAGATTCTTGCGACATGACGCAGGGAATAGTGGTCTGACGGGGTTTTGCGGTCGGCCGTCGAGACGGGAGCTAGCTCCAAGGATGGCTCGACGGTACGTTCGCCAGTTAGGGGTGTCAATGCGTCCTAGCCCGAAAGCTCAAGCCTGATCGGCACTTTGACATACCCTAACACTTCAGTTCCAGAGACCTCCACTGCTGTCTCTTAGGTATTCGCCATGCCAAACCGATGTGGATGCACCTTGGTTGACAAGGTTGCCATGCCTGCGATCAAACCGTTTTCAAAGTTGGACCACACAAGTTCGGGCACACAAGTTCGGGCACTGGGTTGCTTCAGGAGAATCCACGCCCCCCGCCTCAGGTGACCCCCTGCGTGAAGCCACATGCCTCTTCGCTGGCGCACTCTCCCGGCCTTCCTGGGAGTCTCTGGGGGCCTCGCTGGCAAGGACCAAAGGGTTCAAAGACACCGGCAGCGGGGTTACAACGGTCCTATTTCCGGCAATCCTCTGGGGACAACCTTGGGTTTCTGCGTGGTTGACAAACTATTAGCTAGTTGCTTTAGGTAAATGCTTGAATGGCTGGGCAGGGTTCTCCAGCGACGTTGGTCCAAGCCAACAGTAGGAGCTTGTCAGTCACAACCCCTGGCAGGCCACGGATTTGACAGGCGGCAAAGTGGTCTCGGGCGGCATCACTTGTGAGAGTACATCATGATCAAGAAGGCGATTACCAAGCTGTTGGTGGCTAACCGGAGTGAAATTGCCATTCGGGTGTTTCGCTCGGCCACGGAATTGGGCATCCGCACCGTGGCTGTCCATTCCCATGAGGATCGGTATGCACTTCACCGGTTCAAGGCTGATGAGGCCTACCAACTGGGCCAGCCTGGCGAGCCTATTCGCGCTTACCTGGATATCCCTGGGCTGATTCAAGTCGCTCGAGATCACGGGGTTGAGGCGATCCACCCTGGTTATGGCTTTCTCTCGGAGAACCCTGAGTTAGCTCGGGCCTGCCAGCAAGCCGGAATCATTTTTGTGGGGCCTTCGGTCGAGATCTTGGAGAACCTGGGTGACAAAATCGCCGCCAGGAACATCGCCCAGCAGGCCGGTGTGCCGATTCTGCCGGGCAGCCGGGAGCCTTTGACCGATGTGGCCCAAGCCGGCCCGTTGGCTGAAGAGCTGGGCTATCCGGTCTTACTGAAGGCTTCAAAGGGCGGCGGCGGACGGGGGATGCGATTAGTTCAGCAGCCAGGGGAGCTCGCTGCCAATCTGGAACAAGCCCAACGGGAATCGCTGACGGCCTTTGGCAGCCGCGATGTGTTTTTGGAGAAGTTTATCCAACGGCCCCGTCACATCGAGGTCCAGATCCTCGGGGACCAAGAGGGCAATTTGGTCCACCTGTATGAGCGTGACTGCTCGCTGCAAAGACGCCATCAGAAGGTTGTGGAAATCGCCCCAGGACCCCAACTTGCTGCAGATCTGAGGGACCGCATCTGCCAAGCGGCGGTGGCCATAGGCCAGGCGGTCAACTACTTCAATGCCGGAACAGTTGAATTTCTCGTCGATGACGAGACAGGCGAGTTTTACTTCATCGAAGTCAATCCGCGAATTCAGGTTGAACATACCGTCACTGAGGCGGTCACCGGTGTGGATATCGTCCGCAGCCAGATCCTGGTCGCTCAGGGAGGACTGCTCTCGGACCCGGCCATCAACTTGGCTGATCAATCAGCGATCCGCACTTGGGGCAGTGCTATTCAAGCACGCGTGACCACGGAGGACCCAGAAGGCGGATTTCGCCCCGATTATGGGCACATTGAGCACTACCGTTCTGCCAGTGGGATGGGGATCCGTTTGGATGCAGGCAGCGCGTTTTCTGGGGCGGTTGTGACCCCTTATTATGATTCCCTCTTGGTGAAGGTGACCGCTTGGGGACGGGACTTCACTGATGCGGCCCATCGCATGGAACGCTGCCTGATGGAATTTCGCATCCGGGGCGTGAAAACGAACATCCCTTTTTTGCTGAACCTCATTCGGCATCCGAAGTTTCAAGCCGGTGGCTATACAACGAGGTTTCTCGATGAGAGCCCGGAGTTGTTCACCTTTGCCCCCAGACGCGATCGAGCCACCAAACTCTTCCGTTACCTAGGCGAGGTGATCGTCAATGGCCACCCCCTGACCAAGGGCACTCAGGCGACTCAAGTCCGACGCGACCCGGCACCCCTGCCCCAGCTGGATCGCAGCGGGCCTGTGCCCGAGGGCCTCAGGCAAAAATTCTTACAGCTGGGAGCTGAGAAATTCTGCCAATGGATCAGATCGCACCAGCCCCTGCTGTTGACTGATACGACCATGCGGGATGCCCATCAATCCCTGCTGGCCACACGCTTTCGCACCTACGATTTGCTCGAGATCGCCGAAGCTTATGCACGGTTGCTGCCACAGATGTTCTCCCTGGAGATGTGGGGTGGGGCGACCTTTGACACCTCCATGCGGTTTCTAAAGGAATCTCCCTGGCGACGCCTGACCCAATTGCGAGAGCGGATCCCAAATATCCTCTTTCAAATGCTGCTGCGGGCGTCCAATGCCGTCGGCTACGCCAACTATCCAGACAACGTCGTCCGAGCCTGCGTCGAGGAAACAGCTCAGGCTGGTTTGGATCTGTTTCGAATCTTCGACGCGCTGAACAACCTCGACAACATGCGGGTGGCCATCGATGCCGTGCTGGCGACCGGCAAACTGTGTGAGGCTGCGATTTGCTACACCGGCGACTTGCTGAATCCCGCTCGCCCAAAGTATGACCTGAACTATTACGTCAACATGGCCAAGCAGTTGGAGAAGATGGGCGTGCACCTGCTGGCGATCAAGGATATGGCTGGACTCTGCAAGCCTTATGCTGCGCGGAAGCTCGTGCAGGCGTTACGTCAGGAGGTGGGACTGCCGATTCACTTTCACACTCATGATACAGCTGGGCTCCAGGCAGCTGCGGTGCTGCAGGCTGCCGAAGTGGATCTGGATATTGCTGATGCTGCCATGGCTCCCCTGAGCGGGCTGACATCTCAGCCCAATCTCAATTCCTTGGTGGAGGCGCTGCGGTTTACCCCAAGAGAGAGTGAACTGGATCCGGCTCACCTCCGGCCCTTGGAACGTTACTGGCAGGCCACTCGAGAATTCTATGCTCCCTTTGAGAGCGGCCAGAAGGCCAGCACCGCCGAGGTCTACTATCACGAGATGCCAGGCGGACAGGTCACCAATCTCTTTCAACAAGCCGCTCAGGTCGGATTGGCCGACCGGTGGGAAGAGGTCTGCCAGCGATACGCCGAGGTCAATGTCGCCTTTGGCGATATCGTCAAGGTCACCCCGACTTCAAAAGCCGTGGGCGATATGGCTTTGTTCTTGGTGCAGAATAACCTCACCATCGACCAGCTCTTGGCCAGTGAACGGAATTTGGCCTTCCCGGCCAGCGTGGTCGATCTCATGGCTGGGCGGATGGGCTTACCCCCTGATGGCTTCCCGCAAGAGATCCAAACGAAAATCCTGCGTGAGGAACAACCGCTTCAAGGTCGACCAGGCGATACCATGCCCCCGGCTGACCTGGAGGCAACCACCGAGGAAGTCGAAGGCTTTTTGGGACGCAAGCCGAGCCGCCAGGAGGTGGTCACCTATCTATTGTATCCCAAGGTTTTCCGTGAGTTCTGCGAACATCAGATTGCCTACGATGATACCAGTGTGATGCCAACACGGATGTTTTTCTACGGCCAAGAACCAGGAGAAGAAGTGGCCGTGGATATCGAAACAGGCAAGCGTCTGATCATCAAATTCATCACCGTTGGGGACCCTGATTCCGAAGGCCGCCGAACGGTCTTTTTCGAGCTCAACGGCCAGCCTCGTAATGTCACCGTCCAAGATGCCTCCCTGGAATCGTCTCTCTCTGTGCGAGTCAAGGCAGACCCGAGCGACTCCAAGCAGACAGCCGCCCCCATGCCCGGAATGGTGGCCCAGGTTGCTGTGGTCGTTGGCGATAAGGTCACCGCCGGACAGAAGATGGCAACACTGGAAGCGATGAAGATGGAAACGACCGTCTTTGCCGAAATCGACGGCCAGGTGGCCGAAATCTTGACCCCAGCCGGCACTCAAGTCGACGCCGGGGATCTGATGATCCGCTTGCAATAAGCCCGATCCTCCCCAAACGAACCCACAACATTCGTTCGAACCGTCGGCCGTTTGCCACAACTCTTGCCCCGGCAAGCCAGCCTATCCGCCTCTGAAGGGGGCTTCCAAACGCCGGTCTGAGATTCCCAGCAAGAAGACTCCAACAGCAAAATCCGCCAAGTCCACTTTCAAACTCCGTACTGATGAAGAAGTCGTTCTTGGTCACCAATTCTTGCACTGGTACGCCCTGGGAACATTCTCAGCCTCTCAGGCACAGAAAAGCCCTGACTGAGGTTGAGGAAAAGCTTGGCTCGTCCGGCCTCGCCCGACGCAGCGGAGAGACTGGTCGATCAACAGCTGGCAGCTGGCCTCGTTCAACCCCTTTCAGAGCATCAATAGAAGCAACCCTCTGCACCAAGGGTCGATCAACGTCCACCAAGAGCCCGGTCAGCCCTAGACAAACCTTTCAGATGGTATCTGCCTTGACTCTCTCAAGAAACTCATCAGCAATCAACAGTTCGCCTCCTGATGGCCGCAGGTGGCCAATGCAGATTCTCTCTGGGCAGGCTGGTTCTGGGCAGGGGCAGGTTGGGTCTGGGCAGAGTCCGCATCGGCAGGCTCCAGGTTGGGGCATTCAGCAGGATCGGGTGCTGAGCTTGAGTCTGCTGGTGCTCTTCGGGTGTGCTGAGAGCTTGCTGAGCTGGCCGGTCCAAGCAGAGGAGAGCCGACGGCCAAATGTGATCATCATTTATACTGATGACCAGGGCTCAGTCGATCTGCATTGTTATGGGGCTGAGGATCTGACCACGCCGCACTTGGACGCGCTTGCCAAGAAAGGAGTTCGCTTCACGCAGTTTTATTCCGCTGCCCCTGTTTGCTCGCCAAGCCGGGCGGCATTGCTGACTGGTCGAGTCCCTCAAAGAGCTGGGCTAGCCGGTAATGCCAGCAGTCAGCGGGGCAGCCATCGGGGACTGCCCACCGAGCAGATCACTCTGGCCGAACTCCTGCAGCAGGCGGGTTACGCCACCGGTCACATTGGGAAATGGCACTTAGGTTACATCCCGCAGATGATGCCGCAAGCTCAGGGTTTTGACGTGACATTCGGGCACATGGGCGGCTGCATTGATAACTATTCGCACTTCTTTTACTGGCAAGGCCCAAACCGACACGACCTTTGGAAAAATGGAAGAGAAATTTGGCGCGATGGGGAGTATTTCCCAGATCTGATGGTCCAAGAGGCCTGCGCGTTCCTAGAAACCAATCAGCATCAACCTTTCTTCCTCTATCTGGCCTTCAACACCCCGCATTATCCCTTGCAGGGAGAAGCAAAATGGCGTCAGCACTATCAGAATCTCCCCAGCCCGCGAAATAAATATGCAGCCTTCGTCTCAACCACCGATGACAAAATCGGACAGGTGCTGGCCAAGCTTGATGCACTCAAACTTCGCCAGCACACCCTTGTCATTTTCCAGTCCGATCATGGTCATTCAACCGAGATTCGCACCTTTGGTGGCGGCGGAAGTGCAGGGCCCTACCGTGGCGCGAAGTTTAGCCTCTTTGAGGGTGGCATCCGCGTCCCGGCGATGATCAGTTGGCCGGGACAGCTTCCCCAAGGAGAAGTTCGAGACCAATTCGCGACAGCTTGTGACTGGTTTCCAACGGTTTTGGAGCTCTGCCGGCTTCCCAGCGTCAAGCACCAGATCGACGGAAAGTCCCTCCTGCCTGTTCTCCGTAAGGCCAACGCCCGGAGTCCGCATCCCTGGTTCTGTTGGGAATCCGGTGGGCCGCCCAAACGCCGACGTTGGGCCGTGCGTCAAGGCGATTGGAAGTTGCTGGGCAATCCAGTGGACACCACTTCAGGTGCCCAGACCCTCAAGGCAGAGGACTCGCTCTTTCTGGTCGATCTGAGCCAAGACATCAGCGAGACCAAAAACTTGGCCGCCTCGAAACCAGAGAAGGTCGCCCAACTGCAGAGCCTCTATCGCGCCTGGCGTTCAGACGTCCTGCAAACCTCCGTCGAGTCGGTAGATGCTCAGAAATGAGCGGTCCGCGCAGCAGCATCCTTGCTCGCCGGGACTGCCCGCTCGTCTGCGGCCCCAGGGCAGACTACCTGGAATGGCTACTCGAGGATGGCCACGCTGGAAAGGACCTGCTGGAAAGGACAGACTTGTTGGCAAGTTCGCTGAACTTTGCTCGAGGGAACGACCGATACCTTCCCACAACCCTCCACCTCGAGCATTGCTATGTTCCACCAACACCCACCAGCACCCAACCCTCTCCGCTGGCTCCTGCCCTCTCAGGTCCAGGGGGTGGTGTTGGTTCTGCTGTTGAGCTCTGCTGCGCTGGGCCAGCCTGCCGAATTCGTCTCTGAAGATCGGCCTTCACCCGCTTCCAGGCAGAGGGGCCCTACGCCTGGCGTCAAGGCACGCAGCGCCACTGCGGCCGTGGCACCGGTAGTCCAGACGACGGGCGACCCAGTGGTGAGTCACGACGATCGGGGGGTCGATCTGATTGATCCGCGTCTGACCCGCGGGGTCACGGTGGTCGCCTCGGCGACAGTGTTAAGTCCGCCTCCGCCGCCACCGCGTCCAGCTCCTTCCCCAACTGTTCCTCCGGCTGCAAAGGCCCCTGCTGCTGTTCCTCCGCCAGGGCCAGCCGGGGTGTTGCTATTACCTCCCCCGACGGATCTTCGGTGGCCTCCTGTCGCCAACGATCCGGCGGTAGGATACGAGTCGCCAACCCAAAACCGTTCTTTCCGGACTCCTAGTCCGCGAGAAATCCAAGTTGGGCGTCCTGCTTTCGGATCTGCTGCACCCGGATCTGCTGCACAGAGTCTGGCTCCCCAGCAGTCTCCTCCGTCGGGCCGAATCCCACAGCTGGAGCCTGCTCAGCTACCGGGGACCCCGGTTCGAGCCTTGGAGTTTCCTCAGCGTGCGGTTTCTAGGACTGCCCCACCAGCACAACGGGCGTCCCCCGTGTCGGAGGGAGAGATCGCACGGTTGACGGTCCGCCGGCAGCCTTTGGATTCCTTGGTAGACCCTAGGCTGGTGGAACAGGCCGAGCAGATGCATGGAGATGCCCTGGCTCAAGACTCGGCGGAGGCTTTGTCTGGCAGTGGAGCTGACGCCATCGCCAGAGACTTGCTTCCTCCCTTGCTTCCGGAGGAGGGAAGTCTGCAGACTCTGAGCGGCGGCCTCAAGGCTGCTCCAAACTTCCACCAGATTGAGTTGGGGGGGCATCAGGGAGAGGTTTGTGATTTTTGGTCAGGGTGTGGTCGGAGGCGATTTGAGTTGGGTTTGCTGTTTCTACAAAGGAGTGAGAGTGAGTTTCTCTCGCTTGGGCAAGAAGTGATGGACCCTGCCACCACACCGATTCTGGTTGGGGAACTAACGACCGAGAGTATCGAGTTCAACTTGGAGGCTGGGCTCCGCGTAGGTCTGGTGCAGGAGTTGGACTGCGGTTGGTCGGCCGAGGCTGTGTATTATGGACTTCAGGAGTGGGGCGAGACAGCGAGGTTGGTCAATTCTGACGGGGCTGGCAACATCATTGGGGGTGGACAGACGGTCTTTCTGTTTTCGCCGTTTTTCAATGGGGTGCTCAACACCGGACTCTCAGGGCAGTTTGCACTGAGCTATACCTTTGCTTACGAATCAGAACTGCACAATTTGGAGCTGAACCTCCGTCGCCAAGTTTACCTCTCTGGCACGCCCGTCACCGGCTTGGTGGGCTTCCGCTACATCCACATTGACGAAACCGCCTCGCTCATTGGCCGCGAACCGAATGCCGCCCCGCTGTTCGATCAGATCGAACGAACCATTGCTTCGGCCCATAACCACCTGGTCGGCTTTCAACTTGGCGTCCAAACAGAAGCATCCCCTTCGGTTGGGCTGACACTGGGGGCGGAAGCTCGCGTGGGGACGTATCTCAACTTTGTCGATCAGAGAACGACCAACTCCGTTGATCGGGGGGCGACTGGTCTTCCGCCGCTGGAGCCGGTTGTGGTCAACGGTGACGACCTTGTCTTGGCAAGCCATATTGAGATTGGGATCTTCGCCCGGAAACAGCTGAGGAACAATTTGCAGCTGCGACTTGGATATCAGGCGATGCTGATCAGTAGTTTGGCCTTAGCGCCTGATCAATTCAGCACGCTGGATAGCGCCCTGCTGTTGGGGACGCGAACGGCTGCAGGCGACCGGATCGTCGACGACGGAGACATGATTTTGCACGGTCCCTCCATTGTGCTGGAGTATACTCGCTAACTCCCGGCTCACTCCGCAGGCCCCTCTTTTCTGGCAATCTGGTTTTCTGGCAATCTGGTTTTCTGGCAATCTGGTTTTCTGGCAGTCTGGTTTTCTGGCAGTCTGCATTCTTCGGGCCTTGCAAGGACGCCAGCTGTGATTCGGACAGCGGCGGATCTGCTTTTCTCTGAGGTTTCGAGGTTCTGGTCCTCTTGTCTTTGCGGCAACGATGCCGCAAATCCGTATCAGCGGCTTCGTTGCTGCGGTCACTTGGCCAAGGGACGAACGAGAGTTCTGTCAAGCCCAAAAGTTCTGCAACACCCCGCGGAATCTTCTTCAGATCAAATCGTCTGGTGTCAGCTCTCCCCCCATCCGATCAAGTCATCCTACCCAATCTGTGTTGGGTGTCATCGAAGACGTCACCTTGCTGGGCCTAAGCGAGGATGTTTTGGTTGAATTGGCCCGGACGTGGCCCCTGAGACCTTGTGGCCCCTGAGACCTTGTGTCCCCTGAGACCTTGCTTGCCCTCGGAGGTTGTTGCAGTGGCACTTTCCGGTCTCGAGGGGAGTGAGCCTTAGCCACAATCTGCAGCGGTTGAGATTGGCAAGCAAAAGAGCACTTCGGTCGGAGTTGAGTGAGGTCCTGTCTGGGCTGCCGACAGTTCTTTTGTGTCTTGTCTTGTGGGAAGCTGAAGCTTGTTAAGGGACTTTTGGCACTGCCTTTTTGGGGGGGTATCACCTTTTCAATCCCACCAGAGGCGATGGCGGGGCTGCTCAGATCGCCGCTGAGCGTCCCTTGGTCTGTTGCTGGACAACCTTCTGCAGAGTTCCAACTGGTTCCTCTCGATGACCTGAGTTCAAGGCTTGTTTTTGTATGAACAGTTCTTGAACGAGAGTTTTGTTCCGGCGAGGACCTTTCCGGCTCTCAGAGGGGCACCGCAACTGTGCCGAGAGCGACAAGTGGTTCTCGGAGCTGAGGGTGCAGGTTGCCGAAAAGATCGGAAGGTTTTTGCTATTGATAATTTTTATAAGCGTATTTTTTGAAATCAAATTGCTAAGGCCTGAGCTAAGTTGGTGATTCTGAGTTGAGTTTGGTCACATCCCAAGTTCATGTGGGTGGTGGGTGGTTGGGAATGTGGCTTTGCAGGGGCACTTGGAAGTAAGAACCTGGTGGGTGAGAATCTCTTCTGCGGCTTGAGCAAAATTTTGCTGACTGATGGACCGATCCTCGGCTTGGTTATGGTATTGTGACTTGGTCTGCGTTGAGGTCTGAGGGCATCGGCGGCTCGACGGTAGCGATTCGGCCTGCGAAGTCCTGATGAGCAGACTGTCTAGGAAATCTCGTTGCATTCGGATGTGCCTTGCTGGCTTTGGCGGACTGCCTCCACCTTTCCTCCCGAGTCATGAGTGTTGTGAGAAACCCCTACCCTTCCCAGCAAACCAGAACTGATCAGATTTCATCCACGAAACCTCGCTGACCCAACCTTGTTGCCCAAACTTTTTGGACCAGACTTTTTGGACCAGACTTTTTTGACTGGACCTGATTGAGCACTTCCTGCTTGCCTTGGCCAACCCCCGCTGGAGAGCAACTCCCCAAACCGAGATTGTTTTGGGAGGGTGTTCATCCGAATCCAGACATTCGCTCTCGGATGAGGCCAAGGGCAGGATCTCCATCCGCGACTTGAGACCCCTTGAGGAACTCCGATGCCGTCTTTGACCGACACCTTGCGTCGTTTGTTGACAGATTCCCGACGCCGAGCAACCCGTCGGGTTCGACCATCAACGGATCTTTGTGTTGAGCCATTGGAAGACCGAGCGTTATTGGCCCTCACGGTGACCTTTGACGATGTCACCATCATCAATCCGGTCGACCCGGTCAATCCGACCACCGCAACTGTGGATTTCCGCGTCCAGTTGACAGGAGGTTCCTCTGGCAATGTTGCTTCCTGGAATGTTGAAGACCTTCAGGCTAGTCCAGGAGCTGGGGTCACGTTCTTAGATGTTCGTCCGGTTGATTCGGATGCGTTGTTCAATCCGGCCGATCCCACTGAGATTCCAGTCTTACCGGGACCGCCGCTGCCCAGCCCTCTCGATGTTCAGGACTTTTTGCCAGGGATTAATGCTGCTGATCCGCTTTTTGACGGGGCAGGGCTGTTTCAGCTGGTCTTTGAGCTTGCCCCGGGGGCTGACCAAGACTTGACCTTTAGTGTGAGCTCGGTGGCGTTTTTTGACGGCAACGGCAATGATTTTGAGACTGATCTCGGGGAACAAGTTGTCTTTCAGTCTGGCATGGTCACGGTGGATCCTGGCCCAACGGTCAGTGTTGATGCCCTGCTGACCAATGACAACACCCCTGAGTTGACCGGCACGGTCAACGATAGCAATGCGACAGTCCGTGTCACCCTTGGGGGCAATACCTATACGGCCACCAACAACGGCGACGGCACTTGGATCCTTCCAGATAACACGATTGTGCCGCCTCTCGGGGAGAGCGTCTTTGACGTTCAAGTGACAGCGACCGATGGCTTGGGCAACTCCCGCAGCGATACCACCACAGACGAGTTGACCGTCGACCGAACGCCGCCGTCGGTGACGGTCTTTCCACTGGCCACCACCGATGCGACTCCGATGCTGGTGGGGACAGTCAACGACCCCACCGCCGCAGTGAGTGTCACAGTTGATGGCAATACTTATGCTGCCATCAATTCTGGGGTGGGAACTTGGACTCTTCCGGATAATACCATTGTTCCTCCGTTGGTTGATGGGACTTACAACGTGTCGGTGACTGCCACTGATACTGCTGGCAATGTTGGCGGCGATAGTACCAGCGATGAGCTCACGGTGGATGGGACACCTCCCACTGTGACAGTCGACACCCTGTTGACGGCTGACTCCAGACCTCAATTGACTGGGACGGTGGACGATGTCACTGCCACACTGAGCGTGAGTGTCGGGGGCAATACCTACACAGCGACTAACAATGGGGATGGGACGTGGACGCTTGCGGATAATACGATCTCACCAGCTCTGGCCGATGGTACTTTTGATGTCGCGGTGACAGCGACTGATGCAGCGGGAAACGTGGCCAGCGACAGCTCTGCCGACGAGCTGATCGTTGACACCGTTGCGCCGGTGGTGACTGTGGATTTCCTCTCGACGGACGACAGTACGCCGAAGCTGAACGGAACGGTTGATGATACGACCGCCATCATCAGCGTGACTGTTGCTGGCACGACCTATCCAGCGTTCAACAATGGGGATGGGACGTGGACTCTTGAGGATGATGTGATTTCGCCTGCCTTGGTCGATGGCACCTTTGATGTGGCTGTCACTGCCTCGGATGCCGCAGGGAATGTTGGCACCGATGGGACTGTGGACGAGTTGACGCTGGATACCACACCGCCTGTGGTGACCGTCGACAGCCTGGCCACAACGGACTCCACCCCGCAGCTGACCGGGACGGTTGATGATCCGGCGGCCACCATCAGCGTGACTGTCGCAGGCAATACTTATACAGCGACCAACAACGGGAACGGGACGTGGACGCTTGCTGATAACACCATCAGTCCCGCTCTGAACAATGGCACCTTTGATGTTGCGGTGATCGCCTCCGACGCTGCCGGGAATTCCGCCAGTGATAGTACTTCAGATGAATTGATCGTCGACGCGACGGCGCCGGTGGTCGCTGTTGATCCCCTCTCCACCAACGATAACACCCCAGAACTGACCGGGACCGTGGATGATACTGGTGCCACAGTCACCGTCATTGTCGATGGCAAAACGTATGCAGCGACCAACAACGGGGATGGGACCTGGACGCTTGCAGATAACAC